>JBGPTH010000004.1:0-116518 GCA_041490525.1 Nitrospiria bacterium | reverse complement strand
TACGCCGCCGCTGTATCGCCTTCGCAGCGGAGATTTTCGGGCGTACTACAGAATTGGCGGGACCGAGGTCGTCATTTTGCGGGTCACCGACAGGAAGGATGCCGAGAAGCTGCTGAAGCGGCTTCGCTAAGTCTGCAGCGGGGACTGGCTCGCCTTCCGAGGCGTGCCTGTCTCCCTTCTTGAGACTCTCGTCTTTCCGGCCTCATAACGCGGGGTCTGTCACCGTTTCAGTCCGATGAAACGGTGACAGACGCCATAATGACGTCCCATCCGTGACAATTCATAAGGGTGGGGCTATACTTCCGGGCGGTTTGTGGTCCTGTGGCGAAAGATTGAACTAAAAAAGGGACCGCCCCCCTTAATTCCTTATGGCCATCAAAAAATCCGAACTCTACAGTTCCATCTGGCAAAGCTGCGACGAACTCCGCGGCGGCATGGACGCTTCGCAGTACAAGGACTACGTCCTCGTCCTGCTGTTCATGAAGTACGTCTCCGATAAGGCGGCTAGCCAGAAGGGCTACCTCCTCGACGTACCCAAGGGCGGCAGCTTTGCCGACATGGTGGCGCTGAAGGGCGACAAGGAGATCGGGGACAAGATCAACAAGATCATTGGGAAGCTCGCCTCGGCCAACGATCTCAAAGGCGTGATTGACGTCGCTGACTTCAACGACGCGGACAAGCTCGGCAAGGGCAAGGACATGGTGGACCGTCTCTCCAACCTGGTCGCCATCTTTGACACACCGGCGCTCGACTTCCGCAGCAATCGCGCGGAAGGCGACGACCTGCTCGGCGACGCCTACGAATATCTCATGCGGCACTTCGCTACCGAGTCGGGCAAGAGTAAGGGCCAGTTTTACACACCAGCGGAAGTCTCGCGCATCATGGCCAAAGTCATCGGTGTCGGCGACGCCAAGTCAGCCAGCCAGACCATCCACGACCCCACCTGCGGCTCCGGCTCGCTGCTGCTCAAGGCGCACGACGAGGCGAAGGGGAGCACCGGCCTCGATCTCGCGCTCTACGGGCAGGAGATGGACAACGCCACCAAGGCGCTCGCGAAGATGAACATGATCCTCCATGACTGTCCCACGGCCGAGATCTGGCAGGACAACAGCCTCTCCAGTCCCCACTTCAAGGACGCCAAGACCGGTGCGCTCAAGACTTTCGACTTCGTCGTCGCCAATCCCCCGTTCTCCACCAAGGCATGGAGCAACGGTATCAATCCGGCCGAGGACGAGTTCCATCGATTTGAGTTCGGCATTCCGCCGAAGAAGAACGGCGACTACGCCTTTCTGTTACACATCCTCGCCTGCCTGAAGAGCAGCGGAAAAGGCGCGATCATTCTCCCACATGGCGTGCTCTTCCGTGGCGGGGCCGAGGCCGATATTCGGAAGGAGATTGTAAAGCGCGGCTACATCAAGGGCATCATCGGCATGCCCGCGAATCTTTTCTACGGCACCGGCATTCACGCCTGCATCCTTGTGCTCGACAAGGAGAATGCCCATGCCCGCAAAGGCATCTTTATGATCGACGCGTCAAAGGGGTTCATCAAGGACGGCAACAAGAACCGCCTGCGTGCCCAGGACATCCACCGCATTGTGGACACCTTCACCCGTCAGATCGCAATTGATCGCTATTCGAAAATGGTGCCGCTCTCGGAGATCAGTGATCCGAAGAACGACTTCAACCTCAACCTCCCGCGCTACATCGATAGCACCGAGCCTGAAGACTTGCAGGACATCGACGGTCATCTGCGCGGTGGCATTCCGAACCGAGACATCGACGCGTTAGAACGCTACTGGCAGGTCTTCCCCAGCATGCGCGCCACCCTGTTTAAGAACGCAGATCGCCCCGGCTATAGCCAACTCAAAATAGCGGTCAGCGACATCAAAGTCGCCATCTTCGGCCACACGGAATTTACCGCGTTCAATCAATCGATCACCAAGCTGTTTGAGAAGTGGAAACAGAGTCACCGGTCGCGCCTCAATACCATTAAGCCTGGCGACCGCCCCAAAGCGCTGATTGAGACCCTCTCGGAAGACATGCTGGACACCTTCCAGAAAGCGAAGCTACTCGACCCCTACGACATCTATCAGCACCTCATGGACTACTGGGCCGAGACCATGCAGGACGATGTGTACATCATCTCAGCAAGCGGATGGGTGGATGGAGCCAAGGTTAGGCAGCTCATTCCCACAAAGAACAAAGAAGGAAAAACAGTCTGGGGCGAAACCCACGACTTCAAAGTGGGCAAGCAGAGGTTCAAGTCGGATCTGATCCCTGTCACCCTGTTGATCGCCCGCTACTTCGCCAAGGAACAAGCAGCCATTGAGTCGATGGAGTCCAAACTCGGCACGCTGGAGCAGCAGCTCGACGAACTCAAAGAAGAACAATGCGGCGAGGGCGGTCTCTTGGAAGAGGTCGTAGACGGAGAGGGCGAAAAGCGGAAGATCACGGCCAAGGCTATCACAGCTAGGCTAAAGGAGATCGGGCGCGATCCCGATTTCGCCGAGGAACGCAAAGCACTGGAGGACTATGCAACCCTGCTCGACAAACAAACCGACGCCAAGAGCCGCTTGAAGGCCGCGCAGGAAGCGCTAGAGACCAGGGTTGCCGCGAAATACGGCAAACTCACCGAGGCCGAGATCAAGACCCTCGTGGTTGACGACAAATGGCTGGCCACCCTCGCTGCTTCCGTGCAGTCCGAGCTGGACCGCGTGTCGCAGACCCTCACCGGACGCATCCGCCAACTCACCGAACGCTATGCTACCCCTCTGCCGAAGCTCACCGACGAAGTGAAAACTCTCGCCGCCCGCGTAGACGAACACCTCAAGAAGATGGGCGCCGTATGAAACTAAAGCCCGGCTACAAGCAGACCGAGGTGGGGGTGATTCCAGAGGATTGGGACCTCGATTATATCGAGAATCTCGCTCACATCGCCACGGGCGGCAGAAACACTCAAGATCGTGTCGATGACGGCCAGTATCCGTTCTTCGTACGCTCGCAGACAGTTGAGCGCATCAACAGCTATTCCTTCGACGGAGAGGCGATTCTAACAGCAGGCGATGGCGTTGGAACCGGAAAGGTATTCCACTACATCAAGGGCAAATTCGACGTCCACCAGCGCGTCTACCGTATCGCGGACTTCAACGAGCGCATAAACGGCTACTTTTTTTATCTCTACTTCAGCAGCCGCTTCTACAACCGGATCATGCAGATGACCGCGAAGTCATCCGTTGATTCCGTTCGCAGGGAAATGATCGCAAGAATGCTCGTCCCCCTCCCGCCCACCAAAGCCGAACAAGAAGCCATCGCCGAGGCATTGAGCGATGCGGATGCCCTCATCGAATCGCTGGAGCAATTTATCGCCAAAAAGCGCCAGCTCAAACAAGGCGCCATGCAGGAACTGCTCACCGGCAAAAAGCGCCTGCCGGGCTTCAGTGGGGAGTGGGAGGTGAAGCGGTTGGACGAGCTGGCTGAGATTCGTAGCGGTGGTACACCAAGCACAGCTCAGCCGCAGTTTTGGGATGGTGATGTTCTCTGGTGTACCCCCACGGACATTACTGCACTGAACGGCCACAAATACTTGGGCGATACCAGCCGAAAGATTACGCAGCTCGGCCTGAAGAGCAGTTCGGCTGAAATGATTCCCGCCAAGTCGATCGTAATGACGTCGCGAGCCACGATTGGTGAATGCGCAATCAACACGGATCCGATTTCGACCAATCAAGGCTTCAAGAATTTTATTCCGTTCGAAGCCGTTGATGTGGAGTTTCTCTACTACCTGCTGCTCACTCAAAAGCAAGGATTCATCAGTCTCTGTGGCGGCAGCACTTTCCTTGAAATTGGCAAGACTCAACTTGCCGCTTTCTGTGTTCTCTTACCTGCCACCAAAGCCGAACAAACTGCCATCGCCACCGTGCTCTCCGACATGGATGCCGAGATCACCGCCCTGGAGCAGCGCCTCGACAAGACCCGCGATCTCAAGCAGGGCATGATGCAGGAATTGCTCACCGGGAAGACCCGCTTGATATGAGCACTGTTGGCCAGATCGAAAAGAGAACCCAGAAGCGTGTTGTGAAGTTGTTCCGCGAGCAGCTCGGCTACGACTATCTTGGCGATTGGACAGACCGTGAGGGTAACCGCAACATCGAGGAGGAATATCTGCGGACGTTCCTGCGGGACAGGCAGGGCTATGACGAGACGCTGATCTCACGGGCACTGTACATCCTTGACAAGACGGCGGGTGACACAAGCAAGAGTCTGTACGACCGCAACAAGGCGATCTATGAATTGCTGCGCTATGGCGTGAAGGTGAAGGCCGAGGTCGGCGAAAACACCCAGACTGTTTGGCTGATTGACTGGAAGAACCCGGAGAAGAACCACTTCGCCATCGCCGAAGAAGTCACAGTTGCAGCCTCCGGTGCCAAGGCCCACGGCAAGCGTCCAGATGTGGTGCTGTATGTGAACGGTATTGCACTCAGCGTGCTGGAGCTGAAACGCTCCACCGTCTCTGTGGCCGAAGGCATTCGTCAGAACCTCGATAACCAAAAGAAAGAGTTCATCCAACCCTTCTTTTCCACGATGCAGTGGGTGATGGCGGGCAATGACACGGAGGGCCTACGCTACGGTGCCATCGAGACGCCAGAGAAGTATTACCTCACCTGGAAGGAAGAGAGCACCGTTGAGAACCTTCTTGACCGGGCGCTGATTCAACTCTGTGCCAAAGCGCGCTTCCTCGAACTGATCCACGATTTTATCGTCTTCGACGCCGGAGTGAAGAAACTTTGCCGCCCGAACCAGTATTTCGGCGTGCGCGCCGCGCAGGAGCGTGTGAAGCTCCGCGAGGGCGGCATCATCTGGCACACACAAGGATCGGGCAAGAGCCTCACGATGGTGTGGCTCGCGAAGTGGATTCGAGAGCATGTGACGGATGCCCGTGTGCTGATCATTACCGACCGCAAGGAGCTGGATGAGCAGATCGAAAAAGTCTTCATGGGCGTCAATGAGGACATCTACCGTACGACGAGTGGTGCGGACCTTATTGGCACGCTCAACGCTACTAAACCTTGGCTTGTGTGTTCACTGATTCACAAGTTTGGCGGGAAGGAAGAGAGCGAAGAGGGGGGCGATATCCCTGGCTATATCGAGGAACTGAAGAAGGCACTTCCACCCGGGTTTGCGGCCAAAGGCAATCTCTTCGTCTTTGTGGATGAGTGCCACCGTACGCAGTCCGGTGACTTGCACGACGCAATGAAGGCTATCTTGCCGAGCGCCATGTTTATCGGCTTCACCGGTACCCCGCTTTTAAAGACCGATAAGCAGAAAAGTATCGAGATCTTTGGCCCCTACATTCACACTTACAAGTTCGACGAAGCCGTCAAGGACGGCGTGGTGCTCGATCTTCGTTACGAGGCGAGGGACATCGACCAGCGCATTACCTCGCAGAAAAAGATCGACCAGTGGTTCGAGGCCAAGACGAAGGGCCTGACCGATCTCGCCAAGGCACAACTCAAACAACGCTGGGGGACGATGCAGAAGGTGCTGTCTAGTCGGTCACGGCTTGAACAGATTGTCGCAGACATAATGATGGATATGGCGACCCGCGATCGCCTGAAGAGCGGACGCGGCAACGCGATGCTTGTCTCCGGCAGCATCTATGAAGCCTGTAAATTCTATGAGCTGTTTTCCAAGACCGACCTCAAGGGCAAGTGCGCCATCGTCACGTCCTACACGCCGTCCACAACCGACATAAAGGGTGAAGAAAGCGGCGAAGGTGAAACGGAGAAGCTGGAACAGTATGCCACCTACCAGAAGATGCTTGCCGACTGGTTCAATGAAGCGCCGGAAAAGGCGGTGAACCGTGTTGAAGAGTTCGAGAAAGCGGTGAAGAAGAAGTTCGTCGAGGAGCCAGGACAGATGAAGCTCCTGATCGTCGTGGACAAGCTGCTGACTGGTTTCGATGCCCCCTCGGCAACCCATATCTATATTGATAAACAGATGCGGGATCACGGCCTGTTCCAGGCTATCTGCCGTGTGAACCGACTGGACGGCGAGGATAAGGAATACGGCTACATCATCGACTACAAAGACCTCTTTAAGAGCTTGGAAGGTGCAGTGCAGGACTACACCAGTGGCGCTCTCGACGGCTACGACAAACAGGACGTGGCCGGTCTACTGGAAGATCGCGTGAGCAAGGCCCAAGAGCGCCTTGAGGAGACGCTCGAAGCCGTGCGCGCTCTCTGCGAGCCGGTCGAGCCGCCCAAGGATCAACAGGCGTACTTCCGCTACTTCTCGTCGAAGGACCCCGGGAATGCCGAGCAGCTCAAGGCCAACGAGCCCCAGCGCCTTTCACTTTACAAACTCACCGCTGCGTTGGTTCGCGCCTATGCGAATCTTGCAAGCGAGATGACAGAGGCTGGCTACACCGAGGCGCAGGCCGAGGCGATCAAGAAGGATGTCACGTTCTACGAAAACCTTCGCAATGAGGTAAAGCTGCATAGTGGTGATGCAATCGATCTGAAGCAATATGAGCCGGCGATGCGGCACTTGATCGATACCTACATCCGGGCCGAGGAGAGCGAGAAGGTTTCAGCGTTCGACAACCTTTCGCTGGTCCAGCTCATCGTCGAGCGCGGGGCCGATGCGGTAAAGTCCCTTCCCGAGGGAATCCGCAAGAACGAAAAAGCTGTTGCTGAAGCCATCGAGAACAACGTCCGCAAGCTCATCATCGACGAGCAGCCCATCAACCCCAAGTATTACGAGAAGATGTCGGAACTGCTGGATGCCCTGATCGCGCAGCGGCGCGAACAAGCGCTGGACTACCAGGAGTATCTACGCAGGATCGTAGAACTGACAAAGAAGGTGACGAACCCGGAAGCGGGTGGTGTTTATCCCAAGACTATGAACACGCCCGGCAAGCGGGCGCTCTATGACAATCTTGATAGAAATGAAGCGCTGGCCCTGGCGGTTGATACAGCCGTGCGAGATAGTCGGCAAGATGACTGGCGGAGCAATCCGTTCAAAATCAAGAAGGTGAAGAACGCCATCAGAGCAGTCCTGGAGAAAGCGCTGGCGCAAGGTAGCGCTACGTCTTCGGATCTCACTTCCGGCATGTCGGTAGAAAAGCAAGGAACGTATGAAACGAAGTCTACAGAATCAGTAGAACATCGAGTAGAGCGAGTCCTCAAATTGGTGCAGAACCAAGATGAATACTGAACGAAGCCGAATTACGGTAAGCGGCTTACCGATAGAGATTGTTCGAAAGGCTATCAAGAACCTTCACCTTGGTGTCTACCCGCCAAATGGTCGTGTGCGTGTAGCCGCTCCCGTGAGGGTCCATGACGAAGCAGTAAGGCTGGCCGTAATCTCAAGGTTAGCCTGGATCAAGCGACAGCGGAATCGCTTTCATTCTCAAGAGCGACAGTCAGCCCGAGAATACGTGTCGCGTGAGAGCCACTACTTTCTTGGCCGCCGGTATTTGCTGAACGTGATCGAGCGTGATGAGCCTTCGCGAGTGGTGGTTCGCCACAAAACCATTATCGATCTTTATGTGCCGAAAGGGACCGGCCATCTGAAACGGCAGCAGGTTTTGATCGGTTGGTATCGCAAGGAACTCAAGGCCCTAATTCCACCTCTGATTGGGAAATGGGAGGCCTTGATCGGTGTGAAGATTGCCAGTTGGGGCGTGAAAAAGATGAAGACCAAATGGGGAAGTTGCAACAACACGGACAATCGCATTTGGGTGAACTTAGAGTTGGCAAAGAAACCCGTTCAGTGTCTTGAGTACATAGTCGTCCACGAGATGGTGCATCTGCTCGAACGGCACCACAATGATCGATTTATCATGCTGATGGATAAATTCCTGCCGAACTGGCGGCTGCATCGAGACGAACTGAATAGTGCTCCGCTAGCCCATGAAACGTGGAGCTACTGAATTCAAGTAGGGTAGGAGGAGTAAGGCTCGGACCATAGACCGCAAATGCTTAATCAAGCAATATACAACCGTCTTACACAGAAAAAGGGGCCAGGCTCCTTTGTTTGGGGCACTGTTCACCCTGAACTGTAAGAAGGGGGACGGGCGCAGCATGCGGCGCCCCTACAGGAATTGGGCAACCACAGGGGGTTGCCCCTACACGGATTTGAATCCACCGCATGGAAAAAAATGGGACAGGTTACTTCGATGACTTCCGCGATTAGGCGGCTGCTCCTGTTGAGCTTCTTGATTATTCAATCTGAATAAAATAGAATGATGGCATGCTGGAGGAGGAACCATGCCTAAAACGTTGACCATTCGGATCGACGACAAGACGTACGCCGCGTTTGCGAAAAAGGCCAAGGCGGAGAACCGTTCGCTGGCCAACTTTATCGAAACGGCGGTCAAGGCGCACATTCAGGAGTCTGCCTTTGTGGATGACTCGGAGATGGCCGAGATATTGGCCAATGAGCGGCTGGTCGAGCGTCTGCGAAAAGGGTCCCAGGACGCGAAGCGGAAAAAGGGGACCTTGATTGGATAGGTACCGGGTCTTTGAGACGGAGACGTTTCAAGGAGGTCTTGTGCACCTCGGGCGGTCGGGTCTGAGCCGGATTGAGGAGAAGCTGCGGGAGCATGTGTATCCTCAACTCCGCACCGAGCCGCATCATGGACCCAACATCAAACGGCTCAAGCATTGGAGCCCGCCGACGTGGAGATACCGGATCGGAGCCTGGCGGTTCTTTTTCGAAATCGACGAGGCCGACAAAATCGTGTACATGACAGCAGCCGATCACCGCAGCCGGTCGTATCGGTAAGGCAGGTTCGAGTCCCGGTCGCATGGGAAAAATGGTACGGAATTTTAGGGTCAGGTCTTGCAATGCCACATGAATGAGCCCCCCTCTCCCCTGCGGCCCGGCCTGAAACCTTAGCTCACTCCCTCACCCTGACCCTCTCCCTCATGGGGGCGAGGGAATCAAGATTGAAGACGGGGACAAGCTCCAATAGAAGGGAGCCAGTCCCCTCGTGCGCTAGACGAATCCGCGCGGCCGGTGTCTAAAAGGGTATGCAGCTGCCGAATGCAGACCGGCTACAGGTGGGCAGTTGACTCGGACGACTTTTGATGGCAGAGTGACAGACAAACAGCCTGGAGGCGTTCATGGGCACCATAAGGCGATCCGGTACCAGGAATGGCGGGCGGCGCCGTCCGCGTCCGAAGCGCCCAGGGCAAGCGCCTAAGTTCGTTGCCAAGCAGAAGCGAGCCCTGCTGGCCCTTGCGGGCATCGGGGCCAGCGGCTTCTCGGACGTGAGCCAGGAGCACGACAAGTACCTGCACGAGAAGCCTTGAAGCTCACCTCGGCCCTTCTCCGGACCTCGATTTTCATCGACACCTCCGCTTTCTACGCTCTCGTTGACCGCACGGACCGCCTTCATTCCTCAGCGGTAAGGTTTGTCGAAACCAACGAACGCCTATTGGTGACGAGCAACCTTGTTGTCCATGAGACCGTGACCCTAATCAGAATGCGAGTGGGACACGCAGCAGCCGTCGCATTTGGCCGGCGCTTGCTGCGCGAAGGGCTCACGCCGGTCATTCCGATAACGGCCGGCGACGAGCTGAAGGCGTGGATCCTTTTCCAGCGTTACAGCGGCAAGCGGTTCAGTTTCGTGGATTGCACAAGCTTCGCGCTCATGAAGCGGCTGGGTATCCCTGCCGCATTTGCCTTTGACGAGGACTTCCGCCAAATCGGTCAATGGATCGTACATCCAGAGGAGTGACCGTCTTCCAATAATCAGAGCTGGTTAGGAAAATAGGCTCCGCTTCCATTTCTTCCCCCTCCGCTTCCTCCCGTCTCGCTCTTCCGATCCGCTCAGACGGGCGCAGCACGCGGCGCCCCTACGGTTTCCCCCTCACCCGCACCCTCTCCCTCCAGGGGCGAGGGGATGATGTGACTTTTGCAAGATTGGGGAAGACGGAAGGAGCGGGCCCTAGGTTGGCCTGTTCCGTTCGAGGTTCTCCACGCGCTGGTGGAGCTGTTCGTAGGAGAGGTGAATGAGGGCGCGGGTTTCACGGAATTGCTCTTGGATGGCCTGGTGTCGGACGTTTTCGGCTTCGATGTGGGTGGCCAGGCCGTCGGCCAGCAGGTGAACCTGATCGCGAAGCCCTTCGATGAGCACGCCGTTATGGCGTATCCGTTCCTTCACGTCATCGAATCGCCGATCGATTGATTCGAATCGCCCGTCGTGCCCATCCAGTCGTTGCTCAATCCGGCCAAACCGCCCATCAAGATACTGAACAAGCTCCTGATCCATACCACCTCCGCCGCTGTGGGAAAGATTAAGATGATCGGCCTTCCATGTCAATAAGACACGGCGATTCGGCGAAAGGTAAAACCGGAAGGGAAAAATTAAAAAAAAGAGGGTGGCGTCAGGCACCTTGGAGAAGCATGGGTTCAGGCACCTTTTCTCAGAAGAAAAGGAGCCAGACCCCGTATACTGTGCCTATGAATCGGCATTCCGCATGGGAAAAAATGGGACAGGTTACTTCGATGACTTCCGCGTTTAGTCGGCTGCTCCTCCTTCTCCTCGTCCTTACCTCTCCTGCCTCCGCCGCTCCGGTCCCGGACCCGCAAGGCGAGTGGGCGCGGCTCATGAACGGGGCGGCCGAGATGGGGCTGCCTTCCAAGTTTCTCCGTCTGCTGCCGGTGGAATTCGTGAAGCTGGAATTCACCGACCTCAAGAATGTCGCCGCGGAGTACCATCCGGACGGGCACCGCATGGTCTTTCACCTCAACCTGTCGGAGGGCAGCCAGGGCAAACGACTCCGGCCCCTGCGCGAGATTGCCAGCCGCGACCTCGCCACGATCTATCACGAACTGTTCCACGCCTACTTCGACTACGTGGACTTCGCCTCCGGCACTCCCAAGATGAGCCCCCAGGGCGCGCGCCTCCACGCCGAGGCGCGGCGCCTGCTAGCCTGCCGCTATACCGTCGTCGAGATCATCGCCGGCCCTCGTGTAGTGGGGCCACAGTTCCGCGCCCGGGTCGAGCGGCGGCGGCTCGCGGAGAGCGAGGGATGGGAGGCCCTGAATGAGACCTGGGGGGTCTTCGTCGGGTGGGCGGTCTGGAACAAATTGGAGACCACGGACCGGATGAGCCGGGCCCGACGCTGGGACTGGGAGGCACTGGAGAATTTCCTGAATCGCCTCGAAGAGGCCTACCAGAGCGGCGACCTGGCCGGGTATTTCGAGGTGGTCAATCCGGAAGGGCCGGAAGGGCGCAAGGCGATCCCCCGTCTGTATCTGGCGCCTGGTAACTCGATCAGCGCGCCGGAGATCGCCCTGCTTTTTGAAATCATCCTGGACGAGTCGCCCGGCATGGCCAAACTGGCGGCGAACTGGATCGCGGCGTCGGACGCTCCGGTCAAAGGAATATGCTAACGATGCTGCGCGTCCTGGCCTTCGCGCTCGTGGCGGGAATCCTGGTGGCGTTTCTGTTGGGCGCGCCCGACCGCCTCCGGGCGCGGGACCTCGTCGGCTATCTGGTGGCGCTCACCTATCTTCTGTTCGGGGCGGTCACCTACCTTGCGATCGCCTATCTGTTCGCTCACCGCTAGGGCATCGCCGGCTGCACCCTCCGCTTGGGCGAGAACGCGACGGAGAGGAAGAAGACCCCCGTGGCCAGGAGCACGATGGCGGGCCCGGCGGGCAGGTCGAACCGGAACGAGATTAAGATCCCCGCTGAGGAGACGAGCACGCCGATCGCCACCGCATAGGCCATCATCCGGTGCAGGCTGAAGGTGAGCTGATAGGCGGTGGAGGCCGGGATCAGGAGGAGCGCGAAGACGAGGATCGCCCCGACCGTCTTGAGCGAGACTACGATGGTGAGGGCCACGAGCGTGAGCAGGAGGAAGAACAGCCGGCGCGCCGGGACGCCGGAGGCTTCGGCCATGTCCTGGTCGAAGGCGATGAAGAAGAACTCCTTCGAGAACAGCACGATGACGCCGATGACGAAGGCGGCCAGGGACGCCATGAACACGAGTTCCCCGCTCGTGACCGAGAGGATGCTCCCGAACAGGTACCCGTACACCTCCGCATTGTACGACTTCATCAGGCCGATGAAGAGGATCGCGAGCGCCATCGTGGCGGTGTAGAAGATGCCGATGCTCACGTCCAGCTTCATCCGTCCCTGCTCCTCCAGGTAGCCCGTGATCCACACTGTGCTCAATCCAAATGCGATCGCCAGCGGCATGGGCGGCACGCCGACGAGGTAGGCCAGGGCGACGCCCGCGAAGGCGGCGTGAGCCGTGCCGGCGCCGATGAAGGCCAGCCCCCGCAGGACCACGAAGACCCCGATCACGGAGCAGAGGCCTCCGGTAAGGGCGGCGGCCAGCAGGGCGCGCTGAAGAAAGCCGAATTCGAGAAAGTCGGTCACGGGTTCACCTAGGCGTGGTGGTGGTCCGCGACGATGACGTGTCCGGTGTCGGTCGTCTGGATCTGGGGCCCGTACACCTGGGCCAGGATGTCCCTGGTGAGGACCTCCTTGGCCGTCCCGACCGCGACCAGCCTGGTATTCAGCAGGGCCAGGCGTTCCGCCAGCGGAGCGATCAGGTTGATCTCGTGCGTGACGAGGACGATGGTGAGGTGCAGATCCAGGTGGAGCCGTCCGATCAGCTCCAGCACGTTATGCTGGGTCGTGGTGTCGATCCCCGTGGTCGGCTCGTCCAGCAGGAGGATCTGGGGGTGCTGGGCCAGCGCCCGCGCGATGAAGATGCGTTGCTGCTGGCCTCCCGAGAGCGCGCCGAGGGGGCGGTCGGCGACGTCCGCCATGCCGACGTCCTCGAGGGCGTGGTGCACGATCTCCCGGTCGGCCTTGCCGGCGCGGCGCCACAGGCCGATCGCCCCCGCGCGGCCCATGAGCACGGCTTCCTGGACGGTGATGGGAAAGTAGGGGTCCACGAATCCCTTCTGGGGGAGGTACCCGATGCGGGCGCGATGGTGGCAGCGGAGCTCCGTGCAGGCGCAGTCGAAGATGCGGAGCGTCCCTGCCGACGGCGGCAGCAGCCCGAGGATGGCCCGCAGCAACGTGGTCTTGCCCGATCCGTTCGGGCCGATGACCCCGAGGAACTCGCCGTCGGCCACTTCCAGCGTGATGTCCTCCAGCGCCGGCCCGCTCGGATATCGGAAGGTGGCATGGTCGAAGCGGATCAGGGGCTTGCCGTGATCGTGGTCCGGATGATGCGGGTGGGTATGGGCCCGGGAGTTCACGCGAGGGTCCTACGATTGGAGGGCCGCCACGAGCGTCGTCACGTCGTGTTCGAGCATGGCCAGATAGGTGTCGGTCCCCTTGATCGCGCCGGGGAGCGGCGAGAGCACGACGACCCGCGCGCCGGTCTCCTCCGCGAGCGCCTGCGCCACCTTCTGGTTGAGCTGTGGCTCCGAGACGATGACCATAATCTTGTCTGCCTTCATCCGCCGCGCCAGATCGGCGAGATGGGCGGCGCTGGGCTCCGCCCCGATCTGCCGGACGATCTCCCCCTCGATCCGGAAGCCAAACCGCCGCGCGAAGTACGGCCACGCGGGGTGGTAGGTGATGATCCGCCGGTCTCGCAGCGACGCCACGCGCTCCTGGAGCCGGACCTGTGCTCGGTCCAGCCGCTGCACGTAGTCAGCGAGGTTGGCCTGGTACTCGCGCGCGTGCGAGGGGTCCACCGCAATCAGCCCCTCGGAGATGTGCCGGATCATGACCTTGGCGTTTTCAGGGTCCAGCCAGATATGAGGATTGCCGGGCGAGGCGGGGTCCGAGTCCTGGTCGCGGATCAGCTCGACGTCACGCGACGTGGTGACGACTCTGAGCCCGGGGTTGCCGGCGTTCTTGACGAGACCGCCGACCCACACCTCCAAGCCAAGCCCGACCTCGAGCAAGAGGCGGGCCTGCCCGAGAGCTTTGAGATCGCCGGGCTTGGGCGAATACGAATGCTCGCTCTCCAGCCCCGTGATGAGCGTTGCCACCTCCACATGATTCCGGCCCACCTGCTCGGCGAACTCCTTCAGGATGGGCAGCGTGGCCACGACTTTGACGGGCTCCGCCAAGGCCGTCTGCGCGTGCAGCGCCACTATCAGAAGGCCAATCGTCAGTCGCTTCAACATCGGCGGAACGTAACATCCCATCCCCGCAATGTCAACGAACCGCAAGAGCGCGGGGCACCGAGGAGGAGGGAAAAAGTGAGGGCAGGCTTAGCGAGATGAATTACAGGGTGTGCCAGTTGCGGCCGTCGGACTGGATCAGCCGGTCGGCCTCCACGGGTCCCATCGTGCCGGCCGCGTACTCCGGAAGCCACTTGGTCCCGTGGGTCCTCCAGCTTTCCAGGATGGAGGTGATCCAGGTCCACGACGCCTCGACCGCGTCCCGCCGCATGAAGAGCGATGCGTCACCCGCCATCACGTCCAGCAGCAGCCGCTCGTACGCCTCGGGGGACGGCGCCCCGAAGGCCTCGCCGTACCGGAAGTTCATCGCCACGGGGTGGGTCTTGGCCTTGGAGCCCGGAACCTTGGAGATAATGCGGAGGGAGAGGCCCTCTTCGGGCTGGATCTTCAGCGTCAGGATGTTGGACGCGAGCGGGGCATCCGGGTTGGCGTTGAACAGGATCTGGGGGATCTCTTTGAAGCAGACGGCGATCTCGCTGGCCCGCTTGGTCAGGGCCTTCCCGGTTCTGAGATAGAAGGGAACTCCGGACCACCGCCAGTTCTCCACGAACAACTTGAGGGCCACATAGGTCTCGGTAGTGGAGTCCGGTTTGACGCCGGCTTCCCGCCGGTAGCCGGGCACGTCCACCCCGTGCACCTTGCCGGAGCTGTACTGAGCCCGCACGGTGTACTTCTCGGCGTCCTTGCCCGCGATCGGCCGCAGGCAGCGCAGGACGTCCATGCGGGCGTTCCGCACCACGTCGGGATCCAGGGAATACGGGGGCTCCATCGCCACCAGGCAGAGGAGCTGGAGGATGTGGTTCTGGACCATGTCCCGCAGGGCGCCGGCATCTTCGTAATACGGCGCGCGGGTCCCGACGCCCTCCGCCTCGCTCACCGTGATCTGGACGTGGTCGATGTACTTATGGTTCCAGATCGGGTCAAAGATACTGTTGGCGAACCGGAGGACGAGGATGTTCTGGACGGTCTCCTTGCCGAGGTAATGGTCGATCCGGAAGACCTGGGATTCGTCGAAGACCCGCGCGACCGCAGCGTTGATCGCCCGGGCGGATTCGAGGTCGTGCCCAATGGGCTTCTCGACGATGACCCGGGAGAACGGCCCTTTGCCGTCCGGCGGCTGCACCAGACCGGCCTTCTGGAGCCCCTCCACGGCGGCGGCGATCGAGGTGGGGGGAATGGCCAGGTAGAAGATGCGGTTGCCCGACAGCTTCAAGTCGGCTTCGATCTGCTCGAGGCGCGCGCGGAGATCGGTGTAGGCCTTGGGGTCGTCGATGAGGCCGGAGACGTAGAACAACCGTTGCTCGAAGTTCGCCCAGACCTCGTCCTTGATCTCCTGGCGGGAGTACTTGACGACGCCCTCCCGGGAACTCTCCCGGAATTCCGTGTCCGTGAGCGGCTTGCGTCCGGTTCCCAGGACAGCATAGTTGCCGGACAGGGCCCCGTCGAGGAGCAGGTTGTAAAGGGCCGGCACGAGCTTGCGCCGGGCGAGGTCCCCCGATCCCCCGAAGATGACCAGGGTGCAGGGTTGGGGAGTGAGCGACTGTGTGGTCTCGGGCATGGAGCGTCGTCCTCTCGTTAGGTGCGCTTCCTGACGGCATGCCCGCCGAAGGCGTTGCGCATGGCCGCCAGCAATTTCTCGGCAAAGGATTCTTCCTGCCGGGACCGGAATCGGGTGAAGAGCGCGGCCGTCAGGGTCGGCACGGGGACATCCTTATCGATGGCGTCGAGGATGGTCCAGCGCCCTTCGCCGGAGTCCTGGACGTATCCCTTCAGCCCGTCCAGCGTCGGGTTTTCCTTGAGCGCCCCGGCCGTCAATTCGAGGAGCCAGGAGCGGACCACGCTGCCCTGCATCCAGAGGTTGGCGATCCTGGCCAGGTCCAGCTTGTACTCGCTCTTGGACATCAATTCGAAGCCCTCGGCGTAGCCCTGCATCATGCTGTACTCGATGCCGTTGTGGACCATCTTGACGTAGTGGCCCGCTCCGTGGCCGCCCATGTAGGCCCAGCCGTCCTCCGGCGCGAGGGTCTTGAAGATCGGGGCCAGCCGGTCCACGACCGCCTTCTCGCCCCCTACCATAAGGCAGTAGCCGAGCTTGAGCCCCCAGATGCCCCCGCTCGTTCCGGCATCGGCATAGTGAATGCCCTTCTTCGCCAGCTCGACGGCCCGGCGGACGTCGTCGTGGAAGTTGGTGTTGCCGCCGTCGATGATGGTGTCGCCGGCCGTCAGCAAGGAAGCCACTTTCTTGACCGTTTCCTCGGTCGGCGGACCGGAGGGGACCATGATCCAGACGACGCGCGGCGTCTTCAGCTTGGCGACCATATCCTCCGGCGAAGTGGCTCCGACACAGCCCACGCCCTCCGCCTGCTTGACCAGGTCCGCCGTTCGGTCGTAGGCCACCACGCGGTGCTGGCCCTGCTGAAGGCGCGTCACCATGTTCATGCCCATCTTCCCGAGGCCGATGAATCCGAGTTCCATGGGGAATCCTTTCGTGCTCCGTCCGGTCCGCGCACCCAAGTGATTCCATTATAGCATCGGTTTCCTCGCACACCAGAAAATCCTTCGCCCCTCGCGTCCCCTGCTTGACGGGTTAGGGCCAATCAGGTAGCGTGGCCCGGCGATGAAGGTCATCGGCCTGATGTCGGGAACCTCTGCGGATGGCGTGGACGCCGCGCTGGTGGACATTCGGGGGACAGGACACGACCTCACGGTTCGTCTGCTCGCGTTTCACACCTTCCCGTTCCCTGCGCCCTTTCGCGCGCGGCTCCTCCACGCGATGAGCGAGGGCACGGTGGCCGACGTGTGCCACCTCAACGCCGCGCTCGGCGAGTGGTTCGCCAGGGCCGCTCAACGACTGCTAAAGTCCGCCGGCATGTCACCCCGCCGTGTCAGCCTGATCGGCTCCCACGGCCAAACGCTCCATCATCTGCCGAAGGCGCGCCGTGAGCCGGTCATCGGACCGGTCCGATCCACCCTCCAGCTCGGCGCACCTTCCGTCATCGCCGAGCGGACCGGCATCACGACCGTAGCCGATTTTCGCTCGCGCGATCTGGCGGCGGGAGGGGAGGGCGCTCCCTTGACGTCTTACGTGCATCATCTCCTGTTCCGCCATCCCTCCCGCGCCCGCGCGGTGGTCAACATCGGCGGGATCAGCAACCTGACCTATCTGCCCGGCGGCGGGTCCCTTCAAACGGTGCGCGCCTTCGATACGGGGCCCGGCAACATGGTGATTGACGGCGTGGTCCGTTACGTCACGCGCGGCCGGCTGACCTATGATCGCGCCGGCCGTCTGGCCCGCGCCGGAACCCCGAATGAAGACCTGCTCCGCACGCTCCTCGATCATCCGTTTCTGCGACGGAAGCCGCCGAAATCAACCGGCCGCGAAGAGTTCGGGGAGCGATTCGTGGAGCTCGTGCTCCGGAACGGCAAGCTTCTGGCGCTGTCGGATGCCGACCTGGTCGCCACGGTCACGGCGTACACGGCCCGCACGATCGCGAGGGCGGCCAGGTTCCTGCCGGGTCGGGTGGATGAAGTCGTGATCTGCGGTGGGGGGAGTCGGAATCCGACCTTGATGCGCATGCTGCAAGCCGCCTGGAACCATCATAGTGGGAGGGGGGTCAGGGTCCGGACCGTCGAGGAATTAGGTTGGGATGGGCGGGCGCTGGAGGCCGTGGCGTTCGCGGTCTTCGCCTATCAGCACGTCAAGGGTGTGGCCTGTACTCTCCCTCGGGTGACCGGGGCGAAGCGGGCCGTGGTGATGGGGGAGATCGTGCCGGGGCGGTGAAGTGGAAAGGGAGTTTACGAACCGCTTCCTACATGAAGTTCATGAACTTGGTCTTGGCCTCGTCCATGATGGACTCGGTGACGAGCGCGGCGCCCCGCTCCTGGGCGATCCGTTCGATCTCCCGGCGGGCCATCGGCCGGATGAAGTCCGGGATGTTCTCCAGGCGCTTCTCCGCGGCAGGCGCCCACGGGACCCCGGCCGGGGCGTTCTTCGAGTCGTCCATGACTTGTAATGTGATTTTCCCGTAGCCGTGCTTGCGGGCATAGGCCTCAATGCCGGCCTTGACCATCGGGCGGACAAACGACGGGGTTTTCTCCAGGCGTTCCAGGGCATCCGCGGTCCATTCGAACCCGCTCGCGGTACCGCCCTTGGCCTCGCCGGTTGACCCGAGGCCCATCTGCGCGACCACGGCCGAGAAGGGGCAACCGCCGGATTTTGTTTCGGCCGACTCGGCGCCGGTCGCGGCCTCAGCCGGCTTCTCGCCGTAGTGCTCTTCCAGGTAATTGGCCATCTCGGCCTGGCCGGCGCCTTCCCCCCGCAGCCCGCCGCGGGTCATCTCGAACGGCTGCGCGGCGACCGTCCGCCCGCCGAGCTGCACGCCCAGCGAGCTGACCATCTGAGTCTCGCCGGGATTGGTCACCATCGTGAAGCGCGCCCCACAGGACGGGCACCCGAAGAACACCCCGAGGGAGCCTTCGGCCGGCTTCTCCACTTTCTCGAAGTTCATGTAGGTCTCGCACTTCATACAGACGAACTTCATGGGGCACTCCTTATAATTGCTGAGCCATGATTTTCTTGTAATCCACGAGCGCCTTGATCCGGCCCGCGATCTCGTCGAACTTCCGGAGGGTGGGGTAGTCCCCTTCCAGCAGGGGGGTTCCCTTGTCGAAGGACCGCGCCAGGATTCGGTCGAAGGGGATGCGGCCCAGGAGGGGAAGATCCAACGCCCGGCACATCGCTTCCGTATCGCCGTCGAACAATTCGCTCTCGGTCCCGCAGTGAGGGCATCGGTACACGCTCATATTCTCCACGATGCCCAGGACCTTGATGCCGAGGTCGCGGGCATAGGCGATGGACTTCTGCACGACGTCCGAGGCGACCTCGGACGGGGTGGTGACGACGATGGCGCCGTCCAGGTCGGGGATGAAACCGGCGATGACCGGCGGCTTGTCGGCCGCGGCTCCGGGTGGAAGGTCGGCGAGCAAGTAATCGATCTCCCCCCAGACGATGTCGGCAATGAACTCCCGGATGACGTTCATTTCCCAGACCCCCAGCCAGACAGGGCTGAGGTCCATCGGTCCTTTCCATCGGACCGGCGACAGCTCATCGAGAAAGAAGTCCATGGAGCCGACCTTCAGGCCGAGCGGGCCGACCGGGGGGACCGCGCCGTCCGCGGTGAGGGTGAAGTGCTGGCCCCGCATCCCCAGCATCTTCGGCACGCAGGGGCCGTTCAGGTCCACGTCCAGCACGCCGACCCGGTGCCCTTGCCTTGCGAAGGCCAGCGCGAGGTTCACCGTGGTCATGCTCTTGCCGACCCCGCCCTTGCCGCTCATGACCACCAGCTTGTGGCGGACCGCCGCCATCCGGCCTTTGACGGCCTTCATCTGCTCGGTGATCTGCTGGACGACCTTGGCGTCGTCGGAATATTTCAGCCGGCTCAGAATGTCTTTGAGCTCTGCTTGGGTCGCCATACGGTCAAGACCTACAGGATTAGTTGAAGGACGGTAACACAAGGACTGAAAGGGTGTCAATTTCTCCTCATGGACCCGAGGACTTAGGTTCCCGGCTTGCCGGATTGTGGAACTTTGCGCCACCAGAAGACGGCGGGACTGTTGCGAACCTGGCCTTTCTGTAAACCCTCTAGAGCGACTTCACTGGAAAATTCTAACGTTCCTGGATAGTTTCATGTTATAGGAAGGGGTCCGTGCGGTGCACGAATCTTGCTCAACCTTAGAGGTGTCCGCCTGTCGACATGAGTGGTCCCTTGCCTCGGGTCCAGGGAGGGATGTGAGGACGAGTGCTTGAGCGAAGGGGGTGGCGAAATGACTTGCAATGTGGGAGTAGTCGAACGGTCGATTCGGATCGTGCTGGGTATCATCCTGCTCGCCGTGGGGGTCTTGGCGGGCCTCCCGCCCTGGGGGACGGCGGCCGCCTATGTGGTCGGAGCCGTGGCCCTGGTCACCGGCGCCGTGGGGTTTTGTCCGGCCTGGAAGCTGTTCGGGATCAACACCTGTCCGCTGAATGTCTCGGGGAAGTGATGATTGACAGGGCGGAATGCTGAATGATGAACGATGAATTCTCCATTCAGCGTTCTGCATTCTGCCTTTTATAAAGGGGGGAAACCATGAACGCGAAAATTCTGATTGGAGCGATTGCAATGCTCTTTATGCTGGGAGCCGGCCTTTCGCCGGCGCGGGCCGATGAGGACCATGGGCGGCCCATGGGGGACCGTGGCCATGAAATGGGAACCCATCAAGAGTCCACCGGCCATTTTCTCCGCCATCTCCTGAAGCATTCCAAGGAAATCGGGCTCTCCGCCGATCAGGTGGCCAAGCTGAAAGCGATCCAGCTCGACCTCGGCCGCACCCGCATCCGCACCGAGGCGGACATCCAGGTGGCGGAGCTCGAACTGGCGGCGCTGGTCGCGGACGAAAAGGCCGATCTGTCGGCGATCGAGTCCAAGGTGAAGCAGAGCGAGACGTCAGAGATCGGGCTTCGGATGGCGGCCATCAAGGCCAAGCGGGACGCGCTGGCTCTGCTTACGCCGGAGCAGCGTGAAAAGGAAAAGGCCGAGCATGAGACGATGATGAAGCAGATGGGCGGCATGGGCGGCGGCATGATGGGAGGGATGGGGGGCGGAGGCATGATGGGTGAGGGCATGATGGGACCCGGCATGATGGGCGGCGGCGGCCACGGCGGCCCTCCGAAGGCGGAGCCCAAGAAGGAAGAGCCCAGGCACTGAAACGGACGGTGGCGCGGGTTGTGGAGCGGAAATGAGGAGGAAACTGGTCTGGAGACTAAGGGGGTGTGCCATGAGTGTGATCGCAGCCAAGCCGAGAGCCAAAGCAGGAGTGCCGGTGACAATGGACGATGAAGGGATGTGGCAATTGATCTCGAAGAAGGCTTACGAGCTCTATGAGGAGCGGGGCGACCGGGAGGGCTTCGCCCTCGACGATTGGCTTGAGGCGGAGAAAATCGTCATGGACGAATTGCACGAGGCCCGGGAATAGAGATCAGGCCGGGCACGTCGGCCATCCCACGGCGTGAATCCCCGGTGATCGGGCAGGTGACTCTGCAATTGTCTCGGGGGGGGGTATCGGCCTGATACTCGGCGCGACCGGCGGGGGGGCTCGTTGCTGGCGATTCCCCTGCTGGTCTATGTGCTGGGGGTGACGGCGCGCGATGCGACGGCGATGTCCCTGTTGGTTGGGCGTGATGGACAACCGGTCGTTCGTGGCGGTGGCGAGGGTGCTGGCCGCTCTGAGTTTTCTGATGATGGCCTCGGCGGTCCCGTCCTCCGCGGCCGAACGCAACATCATGATGCCGCGCGTGCCGGCTGATCAGTTGTCGGCCGCCCGTGCGTTGCAAAATCCGCTGCCGTCTTCGCCGGAAGCTCTCGCAAGAGGGAAAGCCCTGTACGAGGGCAAGGGGACGTGCGTGAATTGTCATGGACCCACTCGAACCTTCCCCGCGCAATTTCCACCACCATGGGTTCTGGCGCCACCGCACGGAAGGTGAAGTCTTCTGGGTCATCAAGAACGGCTCGCCGGGGACCGGCATGCTCCCATTCGGCGGCCTGCTGACGGACGAGGAGATGTGGACCGTCATCCAGTACGAACGCAGTTTCGCCGGTGAACATGGTCCCGGTAGGGGAATGGGCCCTCGGGGCCGAGGGGAATGGGGATGAGCCCGGGCTCGTGCTGCGATGGGCCAGGCGAGCAACGAAAGGAGCCTTCGCCATGAGGAAACGAGCGTTTTTGGCTGCGTGGCTTGCCCTCTTGTGTGGCGGCACTTGGGCGACGGCGCAATATGTGCCCGGCGACCCCAATCGAGGCCAAGCGATCTATGAACAGCACTGTCTGCGTTGCCATGGGCCCCAAGGTGCGGGGGACGGTCCCGACGCGGCCTTTCTCATTGTGCCGCCGGCCAATTTTCAGTCGCCCAAGTCGCAACTGAAGTCGGACTTGGAACTCCTGATCGTCATCGCCCACGGCGTTGTGTACAGCCCCATGCACGGCAAGCGGGACATCTTGACCGATCAGGAGATGTGGGATGTGTTGCAATACATCAGGACCCTGGGACCGATCAGGGTGTCAGGGCTGGATGCGGGTGGCCCTGGGAGGCCGCGATGACGCTCAGGGCGAAAGAGATCATGAACAAGCGGATCATGGCGGTGACGCGGCAGGTCAGCGCCCGCGATCTGGCGGTGCTGTTTCTGACCGGAACCTTGAGCGGACTGCCGGTCATTGATCATGGAGGAAAACTGGTGGGGATGGTGTCGGAGTTCGATGTGCTGAAGGCCGTGCGGGAGAAAAAGGATCTCCATGCGGTGAGGGCGGAGGAAATCATGAGCGCGATTCCCCTCTGCGTGGAAGAAGAAATGACGGTGGAGGACGTGGTCAGGATCATGCTTGAGAACAACATCATTCGCCTGCCCGTGGTTCGGAATGACCGGCTGGTCGGGATGATCTCCCGGGCGGATGTGCTGAACCATATGATTGAGCCGTCGCTCGTGAATGTCTATGGCTCTTAGGAGGAGACTGGCGATCGAATCCTTTCTCGCATTGAGAGGAGAAGGCCGTGCGATACCCGCTTGGATCAGACGATAAAGGTCTGCGTGGCCTGCCATCGGGTTTTCAAGTTTTAAGGGGGACCACATGAAAGCGGATCGGCCGTATCGGTTCAACCGGGAGCGTCTCATCGTCGCGCTTGCGCTCGGCGCGATCGCGGCCGTCGCGTTGGTCATGCCGGGAGGCGGGGATCGGTTCCCGACACCTGAACCGGCGGTCGCCCAGGATTGCGGGCCCACGCCGGATCAGGCGGAACTGCGAGGTCTCCTCGCCGACCTGATGCGCGCCTGGGTCCCCCCGCGAAGCGAACCGAGCGCCCTTCCGGAGCCGGCGAGCCGGGGTGCCAAACTGCTCAGCACACACTGCGCGCAATGTCATGGTCTGCCCGACCCGAAAACCTACAGCGGGAGCGAGTGGCCGCGCGTCCTGGATCGCATGGCGCTCCGGGCCACGGCCATCGGAAGCCGGCGCTGCCAACTGTTGAAACTGACGGTCCCGACGGCGGAAGAGCACAAGACGATGCTGGACTACCTCAAGCGGCACGCCTTCGAGCCGTTGAACGCCGGCCCTTCGGTTCCGCTGGAGGGCAAGGGAGGATTGGCCTTCCTTACCTTCTGTTCCCAGTGCCATGATCTGCCGCATCCGCGCCAGCACCTGGTGTCCGAGTGGCCGACGGTGGTGGACCGGATGCAGGACTACGCCTACTTTGTCGGCCGCCGGATGATCACGGATGCGGAGAAGGAGGCGATTACGGAGTTTCTGAAGAGCAAGGGGCGCTAAGAGGTCGACATATGGAAGGGACGGAGGTCAGGACCATGACTGTGACCTATCGAGGAGGCTCCCGGTTCGATGTCACGAGCGGCAACCACGTGATCGTGACCGATCAGCCGGTCAAAGACGGCGGCAACGATGCCGGGATGAGCCCGGTGGAGCTCTTCGTCGGCTCGCTGGCGAGCTGCGTCGGATACTTCGTGGGCCGGTACTGCGCGCGGCATCAGATACCGTGCGAAGGGTTCACGGTGGACGTCGACTGGTCCTACGCCGAACAACCTCATCGCGTAGGGGCAGTGGAACTCCGAGTCAATCTCCCTTCCGATCTGACCCCTGAGCAACGGGACAAGTTGCTGAAGGTCGCCCACGGCTGCACGGTCCACCAATCGCTCGCCGTGCCGCCCAAGGTGGACATCAATCTGGTTGTCTCCAAATTGTGAGGTGTGCGCGGTAAGGCACGTTACGAGGTGCTGCAGTGTTACGCCTGCATCGGACCCCGGCGAACACTCCACAAGGCTGGATGGGCGGGGATACCAGCACCGATCTTCGGGAATCCGGCAAACGATACCAGGCGGACTGGCTCTATCGCTTCAACCAGAACCCGCTCGACTTCGTTCCCGACAGCGGTGCGTTCGTGCCCTCTCCGATTCAAAACGTCACCCAGCAGGACGTGTTCGACATCACCGCCTACATGATGACATTCAAGTGATTTGTTGAAGGGAGGATTGGTATGGCGAAATTTATTATTTCCGGGAGTCGAGGCACCGATGATCCCACGATGGCGACGCTTCCGTTCATGGCCGCTAAGACGGCGAAGGAGCAAGGACACGACGTGGTGCTCTGGCTGTGGAACGAAGCGGTCACGCTGGGACGCAAGGGCACGGCAGACCATGTCACGGGTGTCAACCTCACGCCGGTCAAGGACTTGCTTGCCTCCGTGCAGGGGGCCGGTATTCCCATCTGGGTCTGCGGCGCCTGCGCCGTGGCCCGACAAATCAGCGAGGCGGACTTGGTGGCAGGCGCGACGATTAAGGGAATGCCCGACTACATCAAAGCAGTGGCCGAGCGGGACAAGAACGTGGCGTTCTAAGCGATGAACTACAAACGGTGGTTTATCGGCTCCCTGATCCTATGGCTGTTCGTTATCGGGATGGCGGTTTTTTTCTTCGTGAAGGGATGGACCATTCCAAGCCTGGATTCGCGGACCACCGTCGCGCTGTCCGAGGTCGAGCGGGATCAGATTCTTACCGAAATGCGGCAACTGCTGAAATCGGTCCACGGCGTCCTGCAGGGGGTCTCCACTCAGGACTTGAGCGGAGCCGGGAAGTCCGCGCGAGCCGCCGGCATGGCAATGGCCGCTGATGTGAATCCTCTGTTGATGGCCAAGCTGCCGCTGACTTTCAAGGGCATGGGCATGTCGGTCCACCGGGACTTCGATGGGCTGGCGGACGGCATCCAATCCGGCGAGCGAAGCGAGCAGGTCCTCAAGCGGCTCACCGAACTGACGAGCCGTTGCACCGCCTGCCACGAGCTCTATCGCTTCTCGACCACGCCGTGAAGAGGCTCTGCACATTTCTCACCGTCGCCTGCCTTGGCGCGGTCGTGTATGCGGCCGACGTCCATGGATTGCTGGAGCCGTTGCAGCACGGGCGCGAGATTTTCCAAAAGCACTGCGCGCTCTGCCACGGCGCGGATGCGAAAGGAACAGGAGCCTTGGCGGCGACGCTGCCACGCAAGCCCGCCAATCTGACCGATTGCCGGCTCACGGCCGAGGATCCCGTCGAGGTCGTCCAAGGCGTCATCCGCCATGGCGGGCCTTACGTGGGGCTGTCGTCCGTGATGCCGGCCTGGCAGGGCACGCTTTCGGAATCCGAGATCGCCGACGTGGCGGCGTACGTCAAATCGCTGTGCGCCGACCCAAACTGGCTGCCCGGCGACCTGAACTTCCCGCGCGCGCTCATCACCGGCAAGGCCTTTCCCGACCAGGAGCTGATCGTGGGCGGCCGGTTCGGCCGGAACAGCCAGAAAGTGACCGAGATCTTCGGGACGGTGGAGTATCGGTTGGACGGATTGACCAACCTCGAAGTCAAGGTGCCCTGGCTGTCGATCAATCCCGACTCCGGTTTCACGCAGTCCGGCCTGGGAGACATTGCGCTGTCTGTGAAGCGGGTGGTGGCCTACAGCCTCGAGCATCGGGCCCTCGCCAGCCTCGGCCTTGAACTCGGGCTGCCGACCGGGGCCAAGAGCCGCGGCCTGTCCTCCGGCGAGTACGTCTGGGAACCGAACCTGCGCGCCGGGTGGGACTGGAACCAGGTGGTGATCCAGGCCGCCACGCGACTGGTCCTTCCCCAGGACTCCATGCAGAATAACGCCAAGGTCCAAAACGATATCGCCCTGGGCCGCTATTTTCAGCCCGATCCGCGCCTGTATATCACCCCCATGATCGAGTTCAACACCGAGTCGCGTATCGCCGGCTCCTCGAAAGGGGAAACGAGGAGCAACGTGCTGCCGGAGGTGCGTCTGCAATGGCTCCGGTGGAGTCTGGGAGCCGGCGTCCAGCTTCCCGTCTCACACCTGAAGGACTTCGACTACCGCCCGCTCTTCGACCTCGTCTATGAGTATCTGTTCTGAGGGGACCGGCTCTTAACCGGTTTTGGGGAGTGGTTTGATGTCAACGAAGGGCTTGACTTGCTTGACCCCCTCGGTGGCGCGAATGATGTCCAGCACCGTGTTCAGTTCTTCCTGACTCCGGGCCCGGCCTCGGTCACCTGGTCTTCGGTGGAGCGGTCCTCAAGGGCTTTCTTGGCCGTTTCGGTGAGGACCTGCGTACATCCGGTCGTCCCGAGAGCGACGACCAGAATCAAACCTGCCAAGGAAATCCCACCACGGATATTCCGCATGGACGCCTCCCTCGAACGCATGGTGGCCGACAAATTTTCCCTACTATCCCTATAGCGGATGGATTTGTCGATCCGTCTTGACAAGACCTCGTCGACGCCCATAATGCTGGACCCAGGTTCCTGGAGGCAGGTCGCGTGTCCTATGAAGTGAGAAGCGGCATAGTACACATTTGGCAGCGGAGGACGGGTTCCGCCCTGAGAAAGCCGTTCCTGTGGGCTGTGGCCGGACTGGCGGTGTTCGCGCTCGTCGGGTTCCTGGTGGCCCCTCCAATCCTAAAATCCGTCCTCACTCACCAACTGTCCGAGAAGCTTCACCGGGAGGTCTCGATCAGGGAAATCCGGATCAACCCCTTCGTGCTCTCCGCACAGGTCAATGGATTCTCCATCAAGGATCGAGGCAGCACCTCGCCGTTCATATCGTTCGAAGAGCTGTACCTGAATCTTCAGGCCGTTTCGCTGTTCAAGGGGGGGCCGGTCTTACGTGAGGTTCTGCTCAAGGCGCCGCAGGTGACGATCATCCGGAATGAGGACCTGACGTACAACTTTTCGGACCTCCTGGAGGCGTTTGCGGCGAAACCCGCACCCGGGCCCACCCCGCCCTCCGATGCGAAGCCCCTCCGGTTTTCCCTCAATAATATTCAGGTCGAGGGAGGAAGCATCGAGTTCGAGGACCGGCCGAAGCGCGCGCGCCACGCCGTGAAGGACCTTAACCTCGCGGTCCCGTTTGTGTCGAACATGCCCTCCGACGTGGATGTGTACGTCCAACCCGCGTTCCAGGCCAAGGTCAACGGGACGCCGATCGTGCTTGCCGGGAAGACCAAGCCGTTCCACGACTCGCTCGAAACGGTGCTTGAAGTGAATGTCACCGACTTCGCGATTCCGAAGTACCTGGAATACGTGCCCGTTGAACTGAAATTCAAGGTCGTGTCCGGCAGCCTCGATACGAAGGTCTCTCTGTCGTACACCCAGTATCGGGACAAAGCGCCTGTGTTGGTCCTGGCGGGCAGGGTGGCCCTGAAGACGCTGGCGGTGACGGACGTGGAGGATCGCCCGCTCTTGACCCTTCCGTTGCTGGACGTCACCGTCGAGTCGGCCGACGTCTTCTCCAAAAAAGTCACCCTGGCAAGCCTGCTGCTTCAGTCGCCGGAGGCGCATCTGTGGAGAGACAAAACAGGGGCCCTGAACGTAATGGCGTTGGCGCCGGCGGAGAAGGGCGGGGACAGTCCGAAGAGTGACCAGAAAGGGGACCAAACCGGGGCCAAGCCTGTCAGCATCGAGGCAGCCGAGGTCCGGCTGGCCGACGGAAAAGTCACCTTCCTGGATGAATCCATGGAGAAGCCGTTCCGGACCACCTTGGAAGCGGTCAACGTGGTGGTCCGCCATTTCAGCAACACGCCGTCGAAACCGTCGGCGATCGAAGCCTCCCTGACGACGGACGCAGGGGAGACCCTGAAACATACCGGGGAGTTCACGCTCCAGCCGCTGGCCGCCGAAGGGACAGTAGAACTCAATCGGCTCCCTGTGAAAAGGTATGCTCCGTACTACGGGAAGACCCTCCTGATCGAGGTGGAGGATGGCGTCCTCGATCTTTCGACCCGCTACAAGTTCACGGGCGATACAATAGGTGGGCAGACGACGCTGTCGGGGCTGGCGGCCACGCTGAGCTCGGTGCGGCTGAAAAAGAAGGGGGAGAAGGAGGAGTTTCTCAAGGTCCCGGCGCTCTCGCTCAAGGAGACCGACCTGGATCTTGGAAAGCGGACGCTGGTCGTCGGAGAGGTCGTCACCCGTCAGGGGACGGTGGTGGTGAAACGGGAAAGCGACGGCACGGTAAACCTATTGGGGTTGGTGGCCTCGGCTCCGGCGGCGGGGAAACAGAAAACCTCCCCCAGCGCAGGCCCCGACACCGGGAAAGAAACCCCCTGGCTGGTCGTGCTGAAAAAGCTTGCGGTGGAGCGGTATGCGGTGAAGGTGGAGGACCGGGCCCCCTTGCAGCCCGCAACCCTGGTGGCGGACCCGGTGAGCATCACTGCCGAAAATATTTCCACTGGGAAAAACACCAAGGGGAAGGCCTCGGTTCGCCTCACGCTGAACAAGACCGGCTCGTTCTCCCTGAACGGGGCGGTCGGCGTGAGCCCGGTGTCTGCGAACCTCAAGGTGGACGCCAAGGGGATCGACCTCATCCCGCTGCAACCGTATTTCACCGACAAGATAAAAATCGTCGTGACGGGGGGTGCGGTGTCCGCGAAAGGCAATCTGGCGCTGGCGGCAACGAAGGAGAACGAGTTCACGACGGCGTTTGCCGGCCAGGCGTCGGTGTCGAACCTGTCCACGG
Source organism: Nitrospiria bacterium (assembly GCA_041490525.1). GTDB lineage: Bacteria > Nitrospirota > Nitrospiria > Nitrospirales > NS-4 > JBGPTH01. The sequence goes on along the minus strand of JBGPTH010000004.1, from coordinate 87,772 downwards.
TGGACAAGGCGAACGCGGAAGACTTCGTGAAGTGGGACTCCCTGTCGCTGAGCGGGATTGATGCGGGGACCAACCCGCTTCACGTCTCGATTCAGCAAGTCGCCCTGACGGATTTTTACTCGCGGCTGATCCTCAACCCGGATGGGACGTTCAATGTCCAGGGAATCGTGGAAGGGGCACCGAAGCCCGCCGAGACGGTTGAGGTCAAGGAGATATCAACCAGCGCGGCGGTTTCCCAAACACCGGCGGCGGCAACACCCGTCAGGATTGACGAGGTGACCCTGCAGGGGGGAAGCATCAGCTTCTCCGATCGGTTCATCAAGCCGAACTACTCTGCGAACCTCGTCCAGGTGGGGGGGAGGATTTCCGGCCTGTCGTCCGAGGAAGGCAAGCCGGCGGACGTCGAATTACGCGGCAACCTGGACAACTCAGCGCCGCTTGACATCACCGGGAAGATCAACCCGCTGAGCAAGGACCTGTTCGTGGATCTCAAGGTGGAGTTCAAGGACATCGATCTCAGTCCGATGACGCCGTACTCCGGCAAGTACGCCGGGTACACCATCCAGAAGGGGAAGTTGTCGCTGCGCCTCACGTATCTCATCGCGAACCGGAAACTCGACGCGACCAATAAGGTCATCATCGACCAGTTCACCTTCGGGGATCAGGTGGACAGCCCCGACGCGACGAAGCTGCCGGTGCGACTGGCGGTGTCGCTGCTCAAGGACAGGAAAGGGGAGATTAATCTCGACCTCCCCGTGACCGGCTCCCTCGATGACCCCCAATTCAGCATTTGGGGGATCGTCGTGAAGATCATCACGAACCTCCTGGCCAAGGCCGCCACCTCGCCGTTCGCCCTGATCGGGGCGCTTGTCGGCGGAGGTGAAGAGTTGAGCCATGTGGAGTTTGCCTACGGGAAGTCCGACCTGGACGGCCCGGCCGATGAAAAATTGAACGCGCTGGCAAAGGCGCTCTACGAGCGACCCGCGCTGAAGCTGGAGGTGGGCGGCCGCGTGGATGCGGAGAAGGACCTGGACGGGTTACGGCAATCCCAGTTTGAGCGGAAGCTGAAAGCCCAGAAGCTGAACGAGATGGTGAAGAAGGGCGCGGCGGCCGCCTCCCTGGACGACATCACGGTCGAACAGAACGAGTATCCCACGTATCTGGCCCTGGCGTATAAAAAGGAAACGTTCCCGAAGCCACGGAATTTCCTGGGGATGGCCAAGGACCTCCCGGCGCCCGAGATGGAAAAATTGATCCTCACGCACATCCAGGTCACCGACGACGACCTGCGGCAACTGGCCATGCAGCGCGCCCAGAGGGTGAAGGATTATCTCCTGAAATCCGGGCAGATCGAACCGGAAAGGATTTTTCTGGTGGAGCCCCAAACGCTTCCCCAGGACAAGAAGGACACCCTGAAGGACAGCCGCGTCGATTTTGTCATTAAATGATTCCTTCCTACGGGGAGCGACCTTTGGGATCACGGAAAAGCCTCCGGCTGGTGTGCCTGGTCCTGGTGGCCCCGTTGTGGTCGGCGACGATGGCCTGGGGTGAGTCGCCGGCTCCCACCGTCCACTGGGGCGGCATCGGGTATCCCGACCAGTACACGACGCTCACGGCCGGACTGACGGTCAACCGCTTTACCGAATTCGACAAAGAGATCCTGCCCACGCGGTACGACTCCACCATCAACAATACGTTCGGATTAAACTTCCTCTCCCTGAGCTGGTCCAAACAGTGGGGGCGCGTCTGGGAGCCTCTTGATGGACTGAGCAGCCATCTTTCGCTGGGCATCGGCCCGACCGCCGATCAGCCCAGCAAGTGGGTGCAGAACGAGCTCCATAAGAGCCTGGGGTTCCGGCCTGTCCACGAGAACTCGGTCCGGGACGATACCGACGCCATGGTGGACGCCTCGGTGACCGGGTGGCAGCGATGGCTGAACGGAGCGGGCGAGCCTCCCGATGCGTTCGGAGGAGTGGGCGTCTCGGCCGGCACCATCTACCAGGAATTCTACGGCCGGGCCGGCCTTCGGCGGGTGCAGGCCTTTCCGGATTGGGACACCCATCCGTTAGTGAATTTCATCGGACCGCTCGGGGTCCGTTTCTCCGGGATGGGCCGATACGGCAGATTGGCTGACGGAGCGGTGCTGCACGCGGTGAAGCCCTCCTCGACGATCGGGCAGGTGTCCGGAAGTTTTGGATCCTACAGGCCTGGAGAACAGCCTGCGTGGGAGGTGGAGGTGGCCTTCACCTGGGATTCGGGGCTGTTCGTGAATGGGGTTGGGCAGAGCCGGAAGGAGTTCTTCGGGTCCGGGTCGATCACCATAGGACCTGTCAGATTTGAGACCTGGAACGACACGTTCAATAACAAGGACAAGGGCCCGACCGCGGGAGCGACTCTGACCGTGGATCTCCTTCGCGCCTTCCCGTCGTGGAATCTCGGGATTCTTCGGTAGGCCGACCGGCCATCCCAAGGCCGGCTTGATCCGGCAGTGTCGCATTACGTATTATGTAAATCATGCACGCCAAACTGATGAATTCCTCGCTCACTGCAACCATCACCTATTGCCTGAGTGAAACCGGACGGGAACGGTCGGTGAAATCCGGCGGGTCCGGCGCCTATCACCGGAATGTCTCGGGGCCGATTGCTCCCGAGGAGGTGAGGCTCTTCAAGGTGTCCCCGGACGGGTATATTTCCGTTGTGTTCAACATGATGGAGTTTGATAAGCCACCGACCTTCAGCACGCTTCTCACGCATCTCCGCAAGCGGCACCGGCGGCTTTCCTCGATCAAAGCCTTGATGGAAGCGGAGGCTGTGGCCCAGGAGGCCTTTTCCCGCTCAGGATAGTTCCCGCCTTTAGGCCTCGGCGGGCTGGGTAGGCTGGGGCTTCGGGGCAGGAGGCGCGGGGCCGTCTTTCTGCATGGATTCGCGCAGCGCCTGAATCGCCTTCGCGCTGTCTCCGGTGGTGGAGCCGAACGGGTCGCCCAGGACCTTGATCGCTTGATTGATGGCCTTCGTCATTTTCGCGATTTGCTCTTCGGGGGTCATGCAATTCTCCTCGTCAAGGTTTATGATCGGTTGGAATTATACCACAGCCTCGTCGGTGTAACCTACAGCCATAGGATCACTGTTGCACACCTTCCCGTCACGGTCAGAGGACCGCTTAGAGGAGAATCGACATGCTCGACAATGCCAAGAAGCTGCACCTGGCCTTGAAGATCCTGGCCGTCCTTCAGGAGGAGGACCTGCCGCTGGCTGAGGCGGAAGAAATCCTCCGCCGGACGTTGGCGATGTTGCAGGCCTGGCACGCCGCGAAGTCGGAGGCGGGAAAATAGGGACAGCCGGCCATCATGTCCATGCACATCACCAAACAAATCCTCGAGGAATACCTTCGGGAGCGGTGGGGGCCGGATGTCTCGATCCGCTCATTCGGGACCCTCGGGGAGGCGTCCGCGGGGCCGGTCTTGAAGGGATTCGGGTACGGTTCCCCGATCATGATCGAGGCCCTCGTCGGCGGGCGCGCGCAGCGCATGGTGCTGGAAACGATGCGGCCGGGCCCGAACGGCCACGAGCACATGGCGGACCGCGCGCACGCCATGCTGTGGGATTACGCGACCTACAACCGGTTGCCCCGGCACGCGCGGGCGCTGGATGTGGGGGCGTTCGCGGCGGGCGGGGGAGTCCGGTCGGTCGGAGACGCCCGGGAGTTCTTCGTGCTGACCGAGTTCGTGGCGGGCAAAGAGTATCAGCATGACCTTGCGCGCATAGCCCGAACGGGCCGGCTGGATCGGCAAGATCTTTCGCGCGCGCGGGCGCTGGCCGACTATCTGGCGCAGATTCATCGCGTCAAAAAGCGCGCGCCCGGCTTGTATGTCAGGGCTCTTCGGGATCTCATCGGACACGGTGAGTGCCTTATGGGCGTGGTGGACACCTATCCCATCTTCTCACCCGCCCACCCCAGGCGCCGTGGCACCCCCCCGCCCCTCGCCTGCCAAGACAGGCTCCTTTCCCATGGGACGCGGCCCTTCCCGGTCAGGTTCATCACGCCCGCGTTGCTGGAGTCCATCGAGGCCCGCTGCAACGCGTGGCGCTGGCGTCTGCGCGGCAACACGGGCCGGCTCTCGCAGGTGCACGGGGACTTCCATCCTTGGAATGTCCTCTTCCGCAAGGGCGCGGACTTCTCGGTCCTGGACCGGTCCCGGGCGGAATGGGGCGAGCCGGCGGACGACGTGACGGCGATGACCATCAATTACGTGTTCTTTTCCGTCCGGCGCTGGGGCGATCTGCGCGGCCCCTTTGAACGGTTGTTCCGCCTGTTCTGGGACCGGTACCTCGACCGCACCGGCGACGTGGGCGTGCTGGAAGCGGCGCCGCCGTACTATACATTCCGGGGCCTCGTCATCGCCAGCCCGGTCTGGTACCCGACGCTGACCCTTCGCGTCCGCCGCTCGCTGTTCAACTTCATTGAGAACGTCCTGGACCAGCCACGGTTCGATCCCGCGCGAGTCAATGAGTATCTGAAGGGATCGCCCGCATGAGCCGGGCCTTTGCGGTGTGGCTGACGGGCCTCCCGGCCTCCGGAAAGAGCGCCATCGCCCGCGTGGTGACCGCCCGATTGGCGGCGGCCGGAATCACGGCCGAGGTGCTGGAGTCGGACGCGGTGCGCCGTCTGCTCACGCCCCGGCCCACGTATCAACCGGAGGAACGGGACCTCTTCTACCGCGCCCTGGCTTTCGTCGGCAGCCGGCTGGTGGCGCATGGAGTGCCGGTGATCTTCGACGCGACCGCCAACCGCCGCGAATACCGGGACCTGGCGCGCACACTGATCCCGCATTTCCTCGAAGTGGCGGTGGTGTGCCCGCTGGAGGTATGTCAACAACGGGATGGCAAGGGGACCTATCGGAGGGCTGGGGCTGGCCAGTCGCAGACCGTGCCCGGGCTCCAGGAGCCCTACGAACCTCCGCTCCATCCGGAACTGGTGATCGACACGACGCAACAGACCCCGAAGGAAGCGGCGACGCGGGTCCTGGAGACCTTGCAGTCCCGCGGCTACCTTGTGGCCGAACGGGCCTCCGCCCGCTGAGATCCGCTCAGGCTTTTGAGACCGTCTTCGCCACGAAACTGGTGAACTCCTGTTCCACCTTCTTGCTGCCGCAGGACGGACACTTAGCCACCCCGCTTTCGTGTTCCTTCAACGACAGGGCCACAAGGAATTCCTTGCGGCAGTCCAGGCATTTGTACTCGTACATGGGCATGACTCTTCCCTCCAAAGTAGGAACGATGAAGGTTGAACGAGGAATAAGGTTTTTAATTCATCGTCCCGAATTCCGCGTTCATCCTTTCTTTTCGGCCTCACCCCAGGCGGAGGCGATCCGCGCGATCTCCGCCAAGCGTTGCGCGACCCGACCGTACAGCGTGCCCTCCGGGTACTGCCCGTCGGGGCCTCGTTCTCCCGTCGGAATCCCGGTCAACAGCTCCATCGCCTCCTCCACCGTGTTGACGGCGTAGACGGCGAACTTTTCGGACTCCACGGCCTGCACGACCTCCCTGCGCAAGGCCAGGTGCTTGGCGTTCCGCATCGGGATGATCACGCCCTGGTTTCCCGTGAGGCCGTGGTTCTTGCAGGACTCGAAGAACCCCTCGATCTTTTCGTTCACCCCGCCGATCGGCTGGACCTCTCCGAGCTGGTTGACCGATCCCGTAACGGCCAGGGACTGCCGCACCGGCACGTCCCCGAGGCTGGAGAGAATCGCGGCCAGTTCCGCGACGGCGGCGCTGTCTCCCTCGACCTCCGAGTAGGTCTGCTCGAAGGTCAGCGAGGCACTGAGCGCAAAGGGCTGCGCCCCGGCGAACTTGCCGGCCAGATAGCCGGCCAGGGTCATGACCCCTTTGCTGTGCACGTGACCGGACAGGTCGGCCTCGCGCTGGACGTCGATGACCCCCTCCATGCCCCCGAACGTGCGGGCGGTGATCCGGGAGGGGCGCCCGAACGCGTAATCTCCCAGGAGATAGACCGACAGCCCGTTCACCTGCCCGACGACCTCACCCGCCAGGTCCACGATCAGGGTGCCTTCCTTGATCGCGTCCTGGACCCACTCCTCGGGGAGATTGGACCGGTACCGTTTCTTCGCGATCGCCGTCTCCACATCGGCCCGCGACACCAGCGTGCGCCCAGCCCCGTGCGCCCAGAACGCCGCTTCCCGGACCACGTCGCTCACCAGGCTGAACCGCAGCGACAGCCGATCGTGTCGTTCAGCCAGGCGGGTGCCGTAGGCGATCAAGTCCGCGACGGCCTCGGCATCGAAGTGCGGCAGCCCCTCGTCCCGGCAGATCCGGGCCACGAACCGGGCGTAGAGTCTGTCCTGGTTCTCGTCGCGGTTCACCTCCTGGTCGAAGTCGGCCTTCACTTTGAAGATCTTCTGAAAGTCCTCCTCGTAGGCCTGGAGCAGGTTATACAAAATCGGCGAGCCGACCATGATCACCTTGACGTTCACGGGAACCGGCTGCGGCTTGAGGCCGGTCGTCGAAAAGCCGAAGAACTCGCCCGGATCTTCGATCTTGACCGCCCGCGTCTTGATCGCGCGCTTGAGGGCGTCCCACGCGAAAGGCTGGCGGAGCAAATCCAGGGCGTTCAGGATTAGATAGCCGCCGCTGGCTTGGAGGATGGCGCCGGCCTTGATTTCGGTGAAGTCCGTGAACACCACCCCCAGGTGGGCCTTGCGCTCGATCTTCCCGATCAGGTTCGCGTAGGTGGGATGCGACTCTTCCACCACCGGGGCCCCGGCGCCCTCCGCGTGTTCGACGATCAGGTTTACTTGATACCGCGTCAGCTCGGGCGGGCGGCTCAGCGATTCCAGGCCCGGGATCGGCAGGGCCGGCGCTTCGCGCGGAAGGAAGTCCTTGTACGTGGAGACGATATCTTCATGGACCCGATCCAGATAGGCCAGAGCCTCGGGCTGGCCCTGATAGGACCGCCGCAGCGTCTCGATCCGGCCCTCCAGCACGTTCTCCACCCATTGACGATCCATGTCGCGGAGGCGGTTCTCGCCTTCGTGGTCCAGGGCATGGAGGCGAACCTTGAAGTCCAGGATCTCCCCCCCCAGGGCTTTCTTCCGCTCCAGGATCTCCGCCTTCTCCCTCTCGGAGAGCCGCTCCAGGTCGGACCCCTTCAAGGGCCGGCCGCCGCGCAGGGCAAACATGGTGAACCCGAACGGGGTCTCCTCAAAGCCGAACCCCTGGAGGCGGCCCAGCTCGGTCAGCTCCTTGAAGAGCGCCTTCTTTTTTCCCTCGATGTCCTCGACGATCCCCGCCTTTGCCTCGAGGTACTTGGTGCCCTCGAAGGTCTTCGGGATGTCGCGGCGCAGGCCCTGAATCAGCGTGGCCATCGCCTGTTGGAACTGCCGGCCCTGGCCCGCCGGGAACGAGAGGCAACAGGGCCGGGCCTGATCCAGAAAGTTGTTGACGTAGCACCAGTCGGGAGGCGGGGGGGCCGAGAGGGCCAGCCGCTTCACCATCTCCCGCACGAGGGTCGTCTTGCCGGCCCCGACCGGTCCCGATACGTAGATGTTGAAGCCCACGCTTTCCATGCGCAGGCCGAACTCCAACGCCTCCACGGCGCGGGCCTGCCCGATCGTTTCGTCCAGCGGTGCCAGTTCGCCGGTGGTCGAAAAACCCAGGCGGGCCGGTTCGACGACGGGCGCCAGCATGTCGACGGGAAGTTTGAATTTCTCAGGAGGTGGCATCACGTTCCCTTCTGGATGGATGGGATTATGCAAAACCTATACGCGCGGCAAATACCCTTTATTTAAGTGCGCATTGCTCATCGGCGCCGGTTTGGCCGCCGCACCCAATGGGGATTTTCGGGGCGCTATGCTATAACCCTCTTGGGGCAATTGGCAACAGGCTGCCGTTCACGTTAGTCTTCCTCTTGAATGGCTCCTCGTTAACCGGTTGAAACAATATAGGATTGGGGACCGAATTGGAAGGGCCCTCTGGCACTGGCCTTGCTCAAACAGGAACCTGAACGCGGAGCGCCGATGTTTCAAGATCGCGAAGAAGCAGGCCGGCTGCTGGCAAAGCGGTTGAGCGCTTATCGGAATGATCCGACGGCCCTCATCCTGGCCTTGCCCCGGGGCGGGGTGGCGGTAGGCTATACGCTGAGCCTGGCCCTGGGCCTCCCTCTGGATGTATTCATCACGCGCAAACTGGGGGCTCCGGACAATCCGGAATTCGCCCTCGGCGCGGTGGCCGAGACCGGGTCGATCCATCTCAATCGGGACGCGATCGAGGCGTACATGATTCCCGCCGAGTATGTGGAACAAGCCCGGCGGGCCTTACAGGAAGAGATCGTCAGGCGGCAAGTCCTGTACCGGGGCGGGCGACCCTTGCCGGACCTGACTGCACGAACGGTGTTGCTGGTCGATGACGGGATCGCCACGGGGGCCACGTTCCTGGCGTCGGCCGAGGCGCTCCGGCAGCTTCACGTGAAACGCCTGGTGGCGGGGATCCCGGTGGCCCCCCCTGATACGATTCGCCTGGTCGGAAAGACCGTGGATGAGGTGGTCGTCCTCGAGACGCCGGACCCGTTCTTCGCCGTCGGCAATCACTATGCGGATTTCAGGCAGGTGGATGATGCGACCGTCGTCCGATACCTGAAGGAGGCCGCTGCGGCCTTGCGCGGGCGGGACAAGCCCGCACGCGGATGATTCATCCGGAGACAGCTCACACGATGGGCTGGGAGACGATCATAAAATCACGGCGGGACTGGGGGGCGGTCATCCCGAATCTCCACGACTACGGCCAGGTCCGCGCGGCCTTTTCCTGGGACCGCGCCCGCCGCGAACTGGACGGCCTTCCGGGCGAAAAGGGGCTCAATATCGCCCATGAGGCGGTTGATCGTCACGCGGCGCACGCCCGCCGGGACCACCTCGCGCTGCGGTGGCTTGGCAAGACCGGCGAGGTCCGGGACTACACCTATGCCTCGCTTCGGGACCTCACGAACCGCTTTGCCAACGTGCTGCACGGGCTGGGCGTGGCCCCCGGGGATCGGGTGTATGCCCTGGCGGGCCGGATTCCCGAGCTCTATATCGCCGCCCTCGGGACGCTGAAACACCGGAGCGTCTTCTGCCCCCTGTTCTCGGCCTTCGGGCCCGAGCCCATCCGCGCACGGATGACGATCGGCCAGGCCAAGGTCCTCGTTACGACGGAGTCGCTCTACCATCGCAAGGTGGAGGGGCTGCGCGCCTCCTTGCCCGACCTTGAGCATGTCCTCCTCGTCGGGGACGATCACCAGCCGACCGATGTGGCCGGCACGCGCGACTATCTTCGGCTGATGGAGCAAGCGTCCGACCGGTTCACGATCGGGCCGACCGCTCCGGAAGACAGGGCGCTGCTGCACTTCACCAGCGGGACCACCGGCACGCCCAAAGGCGCAGTCCACGTCCACCAGGCAGTCGTTGCCCACCACATCACGGGCAAGCTCGCTCTGGACCTGCACAAGGACGATGTCTTCTGGTGCACGGCCGATCCGGGCTGGGTGACCGGCACCTCGTACGGCGTCATCGCCCCCTTGACGAACGGGATCACCAGCATTGTGGATGAAGCCGACTTCGACGCCGAGCGCTGGTACCGCATCCTCCAGGACCAACGCGTCTCCGTCTGGTACACCGCGCCGACCGCCATCCGCATGATGATGAAGACAGGCCTCGACCCCATCCATAAATACGACCTCCGCACGCTCCGCTTCCTTGCCAGCGTCGGCGAGCCCCTCAACCCCGAAGCCGTCGTTTGGGGCCAGCGGGCATTCGGGCTCCCGTTCCACGATAATTGGTGGCAGACCGAGACGGGGGGGATCATGATCGCCAACTACGCCGCCATGGATATCCGGCCCGGGTCGATGGGCCGGCCCCTGCCGGGAATTGAGGCGGCGGTCGTGCGGAAGACCGCCGACGGCGGGGTCGAAGAAATCGTGGAGGCCGACGTCCAGGGCGAGCTGGCGCTCAAGCCCGGATGGCCGTCCATGTTCCGGGGCTACTGGAACGAGCCGGAGCGCTACCAGAAATGCTTCCTCGGCGGCTGGTATCTCACCGGCGATCTCGCCAAGCGGGACAAGGACGGGTACTTCTGGTTCGTCGGGCGCACGGACGACGTGATCAAGACCTCCGGGCATCTGATCGGGCCGTTTGAGGTCGAGAGCGTGTTGATGGAGCACAAGGCGGTGGCCGAGGCTGGCGTGATCGGAAAGCCCGACCCGGTGGCGCTGGAGGTGGTCAAGGCGTTCGTCTCGCTCAAGGACGGGTACGAGGCGACCCCCGAGCTGCGGCGCGAGTTGTTGGGATTTGCCCGGACCAGGCTCGGCGCGGTGGTCGCGCCGAAGGAGATCGAGTTCCTGGCGACCCTGCCCAGGACCCGGAGCGGGAAGATCATGCGGCGGTTGCTCAAGGCCCGTGAACTTGGGCTGCCCGAGGGGGACACGTCGACGTTGGAGGGAAGTTGAATGGACTGCTTCGTGGAAGCGGGCCAGCCGCCTCTGGATCGCGCGCATGGGATCAAGCTGTTTCATGAGATGTTGCGCATCCGCCGCTTCGAGGAGAAGTCGGTGGAGTTGTACAGCGCCGGGAAGATCCGCGGGTTCCTACATTTATACATAGGCGAAGAAGCCGTGGCGGTCGGCGCGATCCAGGCGCTCACGCCGGATGACGCCATCGTCGCTACCTATCGCGAGCACGGGCACTCGCTCGTGCGGGGGACGCCGGCAGGGCCGCTGATGGCGGAACTGTACGGGAAGGCCAACGGCTGCAGCCGCGGGCGCGGGGGGTCCATGCATTTCTTCGACGCCGCGCGGCGCTTTTACGGCGGCCTGGCGATCGTGGGCGGGGGCCTGCCGGTCGCGGTCGGCCTGGCCCTCGCCGACAAGCTCCAGGGGCGGGCGCGCGTGACCGCCTGCTTCTTCGGCGACGGCGCGGTGGCGGAGGGGGAGTTTCACGAATCGCTCAATCTCGCCGCACTCTGGAAGCTGCCCGTGCTCTTTCTCTGCGAGAACAACCTGTACGCGATGGGGACGGCCCTGGCCCGGCACCAGGCCCAGACCGACATCACGCTCAAGGCGAAAGGCGACGGCGTGCCGGGCGAGGCGGTGGACGGCATGGATGTGCTCGCGGTCGAGGACGCCACGCGACGGGCCGTAGAGATCGTCCGAGGGGAGATGCGGCCGTACCTGATTGAATTCCGGACCTACCGGTTCCGCGCCCATTCGATGTACGACCCGGAACTCTACCGGAACAAGGAGGAGGTCGAGCAGTGGAAGAAGCGCGATCCGATCGTGACGTTTGAAGAGCGGCTTCGCGAGGACGGCCTCCTCAAGGATGCGGATCGGGCCACGATCGAAGCGGCCGTGGACGCGGAGATCGCGGACGCGGTCGCCTTCGCGGAAGCCGGCCCCTGGGAGCCCGTCGAGGAGCTGACCAGGGACGTGTACACGCCATGATCAAGATGAAGTACCGCGAGGCGGTGCGGGCCGGGCTTCGGGAGGCGCTCACGAGCGACCCGCGCGTCTTCCTCATGGGGGAGGACGTCGGCCGCTACGGCGGCAGCTACGCGTGCAGCCACGGGCTCCTGGAAGAGTTCGGGCCCGAGCGGGTGCGCGACACGCCGCTGTCGGAGTCCACCTTCGTCGGGGCCGGCATCGGCGCGGCGCTCGGCGGGATGCGGCCGATCGTCGAGGTGATGACGGTGAACTTCAGCCTGCTGGCCCTGGACCAAATCGTCAACAATGCGGCCGCCATCCGGCACATGTCCGGCGGCCAGTTCAGCGTGCCGCTCATCGTCCGCATGGCCACGGGCGCGGGGCGCCAGGTCGCGGCGCAGCATTCCCACAGCCTGGAGGGCTGGTATGCGCACATTCCCGGAATCAAGGTGGTCACCCCCGCGACGCTGGCCGACGCGAAGGGGATGCTGCTGACCGCGCTCCGCGAGCCGGACCCGGTCTTCATCTTTGAGCACGCCATGCTCTATCCCATGGAAGGGGAACTGGATGACAATGCCGGCCCCGTGGACATCAAAACGGCGGCGGTGCGCCGGCCGGGCACCGATGTCACCCTGATCACGTTCGGGGGGTCGCTGTGGAAGACGCTGGAAGCCGCCGACCAGCTTGCCTCCTCCGGGATCGAGGCCGAGGTCATCGATCTCCGCGTGCTCCGGCCGTTGGATACGCCGACGATCCTGGCCTCCGTGGGGAAGACCCATCGGGCCGTGATCGTGGACGAGGCCTGGCGCACGGGCAGCTTTGCGGCGGAGATCAGCGCGCGGATCATGGAAGGCGCCTTCTACGACCTCGATGCCCCCGTGGCGCGCGTGTGCAGCGCCGAAGTGCCGATGCCCTACCCGAAGCATCTGGAGGACGCGGCGTTGCCCCAGGCAGCCGCCATCGTGAAGACCGTGCAAGAGATGCTGCATGGCTGAATTCGTCATGCCCTCCCTCGGGGCGGACATGGAGGCCGGCACCCTGGTCGCCTGGCTGAAGAAGCCAGGCGAGGCCGTGAAGAAGGGTGACATCATCGCGGAGGTGGAGACCGACAAGGGTATCATCGAGATTGAAAGTTTCATGACCGGTCTCTTGGAGAAGACGCTCGTCGAGCCGATGACGAAGGTGCCGGTCGGCACCGCGCTGGCCATTATCCGCGAGGAAGGCAAGCCGAGCGCGGAACCAAAGCCGGCGCCGCCGGTCGCAGGGGCGCCGCCTCAACCTGCCGTTGCACCCGTGTCACCGACACCACAGGCTCCTGTCACCGAACCTGGGCGTCTCCGCGTCTCACCTTCGGCGAAGCAACTGGCGGCCGAGCTGGGGGTTGATCTCATCCTCGTGAAGGGCACTGGTCCCGGCGGCGGGATCAGCCGCGACGATGTCTTGCGCGTCGCGGAGGCACGAGGCACGAGGCAAGAGGCGAGAGGTGGAGAACGAGAACCACCTATAGCCCCTAGCCCCGTGCCACGAGCCGGCGAAGCGGACGATCGCCTGCTTCGCATGCGGCAGGCCATCGCGGCCGCCATGGCCCGCTCCAAGCGGGAGATCCCCCATTACTATGTGAGCACCACTATCGATATGAGCAAGGCATTGGCTTGGCTTACAGAAGAAAACCTCAAGCGTCCCACGAAGGATCGCCTGCTCTACGGTGTCCTGCTTCTCAAGGCGGTGGCCCTGGCCCTGCGGGAGGTGCCCGAGCTGAACGCGCGGTGGAAAGGGAACGACGTGGTGCGAAGCGACGCCATTCACGTCGGCGTGGCGATTTCCTTGCGGTCCGGAGGTCTCGTGGCGCCTGCCCTGCACGACACCGACGGCCAAAGACTGGACGACCTCATGCGAAACTTCCGGGATCTCGTGACGCGCGCTCGCGCCGGCGGCTTGCGGAGCTCCGAGTTGTCCGACCCGACCATCACCGTGACCAGTCTCGGCGAGCAGGGCGTCGAGTCGGTCTATGCCGTCATCTATCCGCCGCAGGTCGCGATCGTCGGCTTCGGCAAGATGGTCGAGCGTCCCTGGGTCGTGGACAAGCAGATCGTCCCGCGGTCCGTGCTGACCGCCACCTTGTCGGCCGACCATCGGGTCACCGACGGCCATCGCGGCGGGCTGTTTCTCGCGGCCGTGGACCGCCTGCTGCAGGAGCCGGGTCGGCTGTGACGCCGAAGCTCACGACCGACGAGATCAGGAGCACCGTGCTCCGCATCCTCGGCGAGATCGCGCCGGAGGCGAACCTCACCCGGATTAAGCCGGACGTGAGTTTCCGCGACCAACTGGACATCGACTCGATGGACTTTCTGAACTTCGTGATCGCCGTGCACGAGGCGCTGCACGTGGAGATCCCCGAGGCCGACTATCCGAAGATGGCCACCCTGAACGGCTGCGTCGAGTATCTGGCTGCGCGAGGATGACCCAGCCGCCGGCCTTTTGGAGCCTCCCTGCCGCCGACTTGCTCGGCTGCCTACACGCGACCCCGCAGGGGCTGACCTCCGACGAAGCCCGTCAGCGTCTGAGCCTGTACGGCCCCAATCGGCTGAAGCCGGAGAAGGAACACCACGTCCTGGTGCTCCTGCTGGCACAATTCAAAAGTCCGATCATTCTCGTCCTCCTCGCCGCCGCGGGGTTGTCGTTCTTTCTGCGCGATCCCACCGACGCTCTCATCATCCTGACGATCATCTTCGCCAGCGCGTTACTGGGATTCTGGCAGGAACGGGGCGCCGCCGATGCGGTCGCCCGGTTGCTCGCGATCGTCAAGATCAAAGCGGACGTGTGGCGCGACGGCAGTCAGATGGAGATTCCTGTCGAAGACCTCGTGCCCGGCGACGTGGTCTGCCTCAAAGCGGGCGACAAGGTTCCAGGCGATTGCCTGGTCCTGGAATCCAAGGACCTCTTCGTGGATGAAGCGGCCATGACCGGCGAAACCTATCCTGTCGAGAAGACCACCGGGATGCTGAATGCCGAGACCCCGCTCGGCCTGCGCACGAACAGCCTGTTTATGGGCACGCATGTGATCAGCGGGGCGGCAACGGCTCTGGTCGTTCGCACGGGCAGGGAGACCGAATTTGGGAAAGTCGCCGAACGGCTGAAATTCAGGCCTCCGGAAACGGAGTTCGAACGAGGCGTCCGGCAGTTCGGGTACCTCCTTATGGAGGTCACGCTCGTCCTGGTCATCGCCGTCTTCGTGATCAACGTCGCGTTGGCCCGCCCGGTGCTGGAGGCCTTCCTCTTCTCTCTCGCGCTCGCGGTCGGCCTCACGCCGCAGCTGCTCCCGGCGATCATCAGCATCAACCTGGCCCACGGCGCCAAGCGCATGGCGGCCCGTGGCGTGATCGTCAAGCGCCTGGCGTCCATTGAAAACTTCGGCAGCATGAACGTGTTCTGCTCCGATAAGACGGGCACCTTGACCGAGGGGGTCGTGCACGTGCACGCCGCGCTCGACGTGACGGGGGCCGCCAGCGACAAGGTGTTGTTCTACGCGTATCTCAACGCGCGCTTTGAGACGGGGTTCCTGAACCCGATCGACGAAGCGATCCGCACGCATCGCGCGTTCGAGGTCTCCGCCTGGCGAAAGCTGGATGAGGAGCCGTACGATTTCGTCCGAAAGCGCCTGTCCGTCCTGGTCTCTAACGGCGAGGCGCGCCTGATGGTGACCAAGGGGGCGTTGCCGAATGTGCTCGAAGTCTGCACCGCCGCGGAGATGCCGGGGGACGGCCGCGTGGAGATCGCCGCCGTGCGCGACCAGATCCAGCAACGAGTACAGGACTTGAGCAGCCGGGGCTTCCGCACTCTGGGCATCGCGTATCGGGACATCGAGACCGCCGCCCGCATCTCCAAGCATGATGAGACGGGCATGACATTTCTGGGTTTCCTGGTGTTCGCCGATCCGCCCAAGCCGGGCATCGCGGAGACCATCGGCGATCTCAAGCGCCTCGGCGTGTCGCTCAAGATCATCACCGGCGATAACCGCCTGGTCGCGGCCCACGTGAGCGAGCAGGTGGGACTGGCGACTCCGGCGGTGCTTACCGGGTCGGATCTGCGCCTGATGAGCGACGAGGCCCTGCTCAATCGGGTGAATGAGGTCAATGTCTTCGCAGAGGTCGAGCCCAACCAGAAAGAGCGGATCATTCTCGCGCTGAGGAAGGCCGGCAATGTGGTCGGGTACGGCGGGGACGGTATCAACGACGCCTCCGCCCTGCATGCCGCCGACGTCGGGATTTCCGTCGACAGCGCCGTGGATGTGGCCAAAGAGGCTGCGGACATCGTCCTGCTGGAAAAAGACCTCGGCGTCCTGGTACAAGGGGTCCAGGAAGGGAGAACGACGTTCGCCAATACCTTGAAGTACGTCTTCATGGCGACCAGCGCCAACTTTGGCAACATGTTCAGCATGGCCGGCGCGTCCCTCTTCCTGCCGTTTCTGCCGCTGCTGCCCAAGCAAATCCTATTGACCAATTTGCTGACCGATATCCCGGAGATGACGATCGCCACCGACAGCGTGGACCGCGAGATGGTCGATCAGCCCCGGCGGTGGGATATCGCCTTCATCCGCAAGTTCATGCTCACGTTCGGGTTCGTGAGCTCGGTGTTTGACTACCTGACGTTCGGCGTGCTGTTGTTTCTTCTCAAGGCGTCCCCGGAGCAATTCCGGACCGGCTGGTTTCTGGAATCGGTGATTTCCGCCTCGGTGATCGTGCTGGTGATCCGGAGCCGAAGGCCCTTCTACCGGAGCAGGCCGGGAACGTGGCTGTGGCTGTCCACCCTCCTGGTCGGGGTCGTGACGCTCGTTCTGCCCTTCACTCCTCTGAAGGGCGTCCTGGGATTTGCGCCCCTTCCGGTTCTCTTCCTGGCGGTCCTGGCTGGCATCATCGTGCTGTATGCGCTGGCGGCGGAGGGAGCCAAGCAGGCGTTTTACCGCCTGGTGAAATGGTGAGGGCGGAGGGCTGTGGCATTTCAGGACGGTCCAGGAAGCGGGTCTGGGGCAGGGTGCGCCAACGTGATCGCCCCCTTCCGGCTATCCCCATAGACCTTCCTCTAACCGCCTCATTTCTTGATGGTTCCGGCGCCGGCGGCGGGGGAACGTGGTGGCATTTCTCTTGCGTGGTCCAGTAGGGAGAGGGAATTTGGCCAACGGACTCAAAAAAGCTATCATCACAAAGGAGGATACGCTATGAATGCCATCACGAGGTGGGATCCGTTCAAGGAGCTGGATGAACTGAACAAGCGGCTGTCCATGATGTACGGCCGCGCCCCGCTCCGCAAGGACAGCGAGAAGGAAGAGGCCATGACTGTGGCCGAATGGGCGCCGCTGGTGGATATCGTGGAGGACGAGAAGGAGTACCTCATCAAGGCCGAACTGCCCGAAGTCAGGAGAGAGGACGTCAAGGTGTCGGTCGAGGAGGACGTCCTGACGGTCTCCGGGGAGCGGAAGTTCGAGAAAGAGGAGAAGGGCAAGAAGTACCACCGCATCGAGCGCGCCTACGGGCGCTACGCGCGCAGCTTCACCCTGCCGGATGACGCCGATCCCTCCAAGGTGACCGCGGAGTTCAAGGACGGGGTGCTGAGGGTGCGTCTGCCGAAGTCCGAGAAGGCGAAGCCCAAGAGCGTCGAGATCAAAGTCGCGTGAGCGTCGGGCGGAAGGAGAGGAGTGGCCGTGCGCGTCCTGTTTGCCGTTGACGATTCGACGTCCGCCCGGGTGGCGGCCTCCGCCCTGTCCCAGTTCGCGCCCCCGGACCACCTGCGCCTGCTCCATGTGGTGGACGTGGCGCGCTACCAACATCCCTCGATGCCCCCGCTCATCCCGCCGGACTATTATGTGCGGATGCAGGATCTCCTGACGAAAGCCGGCCATCTGTTGTTGAATGAAGTCAAGGCGGCCTTGCCGTTCGAGCCTCGCCGGGTCGAGACGGAGGTCGAGGTCGGTCGTCCCGCCGAAACAATCCTCGAGGCGACCGCGAGACATCATCCCGATCTCCTGGTGCTGGGATCGCGCGGGCTGGACACCTTGCAGGAATGGTTTGTGGGCGGGGTCTCCTACAAAGTCGCGAGCCAGGCTTCGTGCCCGGTGCTCCTGGTCAAGCGGCCGCTCGACAAGCTGCGCAAGGTCCTGCTGGCGTATGATGGGTCGGACGAAGCGGATCGCGCGGCCGATTTCCTGGGGAGAGGATTGTTCCGGGACAAGGTGGAGCTGACCATTGTGACGGTCTGGCCGGAGCAGCCGGCCGCCATGCAGGAGCCGGGGTCCGGGGCCGAGCGATTCATGACGATGGTGAAAACAGCGGCCGCGGAACTGGTCGAGAAGGTCCGGCGCCAGCTTCCGTCGGACCGGTTCACTTCCACCGCGGAGGTCCTGGTGGGGGATCCCGGCAAAACGCTTGCGCGGTTGGCCGAGGAACGCAAGATGGATCTGGTGGTCGTGGGGTCGCGGGGCCTGGCCGGGCTCAAGCGCCTCTTCCTCGGGAGCGTGTCGCATGCGGTGGTCCACAAAGCGCCGAGCGCGGTGCTGGTCGTAAAAGTGAGAGGCCTGAATGATTAATGAGGAGCCGGAATGGCCAAGCCGACCCTGAACCCGGCGATTGCGAAGTCCTCCGCGGAGATCGCGACCATCCTGGTTCCCATCGACTTCTCGCCCTGCTCGCTGGAGGCCTACCGTATGGCCCTGTCGGTCGCCCGTCGATACGACGCCGAACTCCGTCTGCTCTACGTGGTGGACACGCGGATGCTCGCGGCGGTGGAGCAGCTCGGGGTTCCGCTTCCCGCGGGCCAGATCAAGAAAATCCGCCACCGGGTCCGGCTCTCCTTCAGGGGGCTCATGGAGTCCGAGAAAGGGGTGAGGACGCGGCGGACCATCGCCGAGGGTGCCCCCTTCACGGAGATTATGCGCCAGGCCCGGACCGAGAAGGTGGACCTCATCGTGATTGGGACTTATGGGGGCCGGACGGGCGAGGTGGAGAAGATCTTCTTCGGCAGCACCGCGGAGAAGGTGGTGCGGGCCTCTCCCTGTCCCGTCCTCTGTGTGCCGCTCAAGGGACTGGGAGCGGAGAGGAGGTCGACCGCACGCGGGGGGGCTCGCGCATGAATCAGCCGGTGGACATACGGGGGCGCACAAAGCAGACCGGATGGTAAGGGAGGAGGAGACACCATGGCCGCGCCAATTAAGAAGCCGAATAAGAATAAGGTGAAGAAGGAGCAGACGGACAAGGAGGACCGGCCGTTTGAAGAGCGGCATAATTGCCTGATCTGCGGCAAGCCGGGCCCGGAGACCATCTGCGAACACTGCAAGATCACGGTGCAGGCGGAGGCCCTGGCCGAGAAGCGAAAGATCGAAAAGGGAGGGCTGGGTTAATAAGCCCGGCGAGGGCGATGACGACACGGGGAGACACACGGATTCTGCTCGCGACCGATTTCTCGACACCCGCGCAACGGGCGTATGCCTATGCGGCCAGGTTCGCGTCGGCGCTCGATGCCCGTGTGGTCATTCTGAATGTGCTGGAAGGGCCGCCGGGGCTGGACCGGGAGTTCCCGGTCAACACCCTCTATCTGGAGCGCCTTCAGAACGAGTCCAAGCTTGAACTGGGACGCCTGGTCCGTGTGGCGGAGGAGGCCGGACTCCGGCCTGAGCCCATGCAAGAATACGGAGTCTCCGCGGTCCGTATCTCGGAAGTCGCGGGGAAGACGGGGGCCATCCTGGTGGTGCTGGGGACGCATGGGCGGACCGGCTGGGATCGCCTGCTCCTGGGCAGCACGGCGGAACAGGTGGTGCGGGAGGCCCCCTGTCCGGTCCTGACGGTGCGGGTCACGAAGGCGGAGGAGCGCATGGAGAGTCCGGGCGGGGTGCGGGTGGACCGCTTGCTGGTGCCCATGGACTTCTCGGAGTTCGCGCAGGAGGCCTTCGAGTATGCCGCCTTGCTCGCCAAACGGCTCGGCGCGGGCATCCGACTGGTGCACGCCATGGAGCCGGCGGCGTATCCCCTGGACTTCAGCCTGATGCATGTAAGCGATGAGAAGGCCCTGCAGGCGCGGGTTCGCGAGCGGCTGCAGGAGCTGGTGTCGGTGTTGAAGGCCGACGGCGTCGCAGCCGAGAGTGTCGTCGAAATGGGTGCGCCGGCCGGGGTGATCCTGACCCAGGCCAGGGGCGAGGCGGGGAGAGCGGCCGATGCCATTGTGATGGGGACCCACGGGCGCGGCGGTCTGAAGAGGCTGGCGCTCGGCAGCGTGGCCGAATACGTCGTGAGGCATGCCGCCTGCCCGGTGTTCACGGTAAAGAGCCCCAAATATCAATCCCGGTCCGGAGGTGAGGCGCGAGATGCCGGGCAAAAAACCTAAGGCGAAAGCGGTGAAGCCCCCCAAGCCGAAGCCCCCCAAACCGGCGGTTGCTCCGGAACAAGTGGCGCGGCTGGCGTACGAGTTATATCTGCAACGTGGCGGCGGGCATGGGCGGGATCAGGAGGATTGGTTCATGGCGGAACGGATCCTCGTGGAGGAACGCCGCAAGAAGAACGGCCTCCGGCAGGCTGCAAAGGGACGACGCCTGGAAGATAAATTTCGCAGCCGGTGACAGGTCTCTTGGGTGTGAGTGCCGGTCCGCCCTCGGTCGCGCGCACGACAGGTGAGGGTCTACGCTGATGGAGATCTTTCGCCTTCGTGACAGCGAGGTCCTGAAGGAACTCGGCACCTCGCCGGACGGCCTTTTGCAGGAGGAGGCGCGCCGGCGCCTCCTCCTGCATGGACCCAACAGCCTCCAGGAGGTCAAGGGACCTCCCCTCACCAAGCGGTTTCTACGGCAGTTCACGCACTTCCTGGCCCTCCTCCTCTGGATCGCCGCCGGCCTGTCCTTTCTCGCCGAAGCCCTGAAGCCCGGCGAGGGCATGGCCACGCTGGGGTGGGCGATCATGGGCGTCATTCTGATCAACGCCCTCTTCACCTTCGTTCAGGAATACAAAGCGGAGCGGGCCGTGCAGGCCCTGCGACGGCTCCTGCCGGCCACGGCGTGGGTGGTCCGGTCGGGCCATACCACTCAAGTCCCGCGGCGGGAACTGGTGCCGGGGGATTTCCTCCTGCTCGAAGAAGGGGAACAGGTTCCGGCCGATGCGCGGCTGATCGAATCCATCCAGATGCGCGTGGACAACTCCTCGCTGACGGGGGAGGCCAAGCCGAAGCGCCGGCTGGCCGAGCCGGTGACCGCAGGGAATGCCCTCGACGCTCCCAACCTGGTCTTTGCCGGCACGACGGTCCTGTCCGGGCGCGGCCGGGCCGTCGTCTATGCGACCGGGATGCGGACCGAGTTCGGGAAGATCGCGCACCTGGCTGCCACGGTCGAGTCGGGGCTTAGCCCGCTCCAGCGCGAGATCGTGACGGTCACGCATGTCGTCGCCCTCCTCGCGGCGGTCATGGGAATCATCTTTTTCTTCATTGGCGTGTCCATGGGGCGGGGGGTCTGGGTCAGTTTTGTGTTCGGGGTGGGGATCATCGTCGCCAACGTGCCGGAGGGGCTTCTGCCGACGGTGACCTTGGCGCTCGCGGTCGGCAGCCAGCGGATGGCCCGCCGCAAGGCGATCATCAAACAGTTGACGTCCGTCGAGACGCTGGGCTGCACGACCGTGATCTGCACGGACAAAACCGGCACGCTCACCGAGAACCGGATGCGGGTGGACCGTCTCTACGTGGATGGCGTGGAAGTTGAGGCGGGGGAGAGCCGCCTGCTCGTGCATGGAAAAGAGCCCAGCGCGTACGACCGGGAGCAGTGGGAGCCCCTGTTTCAGGGCCTCACCCTCTGCAACAATGCCAAGCGCGTGCGGCGCCAAACGGGTCAGGTCTCGTTCACGGGAGATCCCACGGAAGTTGCCCTCGTCGAATTCGCCGAGGCCTACGGGGCCATGGACCGGGACCACTTTCCCAGGATGGGCGAACTCCCCTTCGATGCAGACCGCAAGCGGATGAGCACGATCCATTGGATGGAAGGGCGCTTGGTGGCCTTCGTCAAAGGCGCGCCGGAGTTTCTTCTCCCGCTCTGCAACCGGAGCCGGGTTCATGCGGATGTCTCGCTGATGACCCCCAGCGAGCGGACCACGATCCTCGCTCAGAGCCGCGCGTTCGCCCAGCAGGCCTACCGGGTGCTCGCCGTGGCCATGCGGGAGATCGAGACCGGCGCCGCCCAGGACCTGGGGCCCGACGCGGTGGAACGGGATCTGACCTTCCTCGGCCTCGTGGCCATGATGGACCCGCCGCACCGGGAAGTCCCCGAGGCGGTGGCCCGCTGCCGAAAGGCCGGAGTCCGGGTCATCATGATCACGGGGGATCACCCGCTGACTGCCCTGGCGCTCGCGCGCAAGATCGGGCTGGTGCCGCCGGAAGCGAAGGGGTCGCCGGACGACTCCAGGGCAGTGCTCGAAGGGTCCCAACTGGACGGCATGAGCGACGAGGAGTTGCGCCGATTGCTTGCGCCGTCCGCTAGCGCCTGCGGCTTCCGTAGCTGCGAGGTCGGGGTACCCGTTGCCTCAAATGCAACGGGTCATGAGCAGCGTTCTAATAACACCGAGCCCGTCTTCGCCCGGATGGCTCCGCGCCACAAGATGCGGGTCGTCTCGGTGTTGAAGGATATGGGCGAGGTCGTGGCGGTCACCGGGGATGGAGTCAACGACGCCCCCGCGCTCCAGAAGGCCGACATCGGGATCGCCATGGGGGTGGCCGGTACCGATGTGGCGAAGGAGACCGCCGACATGATCCTGCTGGACGACAATTTCGCCACCATCGTCAACGCGATCGAAGAAGGGCGTGCGGTGTACGCCAACATCCGCAAGTTCGTGACCTACGTGCTGTCCAGCAATGTTCCCGAAATTGTTCCGTACCTGGGCTACGGGCTCTTCGCGATCCCCTTGCCGCTGACGGTGCCGCAGATCCTTGCGGTGGATCTGGGGACCGATATGGTCCCGGCCCTGGCCTTGGGCGCGGAAGCGCCTCATGCGGGAATCATGGACCTGCCCCCGCGCCCGCGGACCGAACGGCTCCTGAGCCTCTCGCTCCTCCTGCGGGCCTACGCCTTCCTTGGGCTGATCGAGGCGGGGATCGCGATGGCGGCCTTCTTCTGGTTCCTACGCGCGCAGGGTTGGACCTGGGGGGCGCCCCTCGACTGGACCGATCCGCTGTATCGGCAGGCCACTACCATCACGTTCGCCGCGATCGTCGTGGCCCAGGTTGCCAACGTGTTTGCCTGCCGATCCGAGCGGGTGTCGGCCTTCCGGCTCGGGTTCCTGACCAATCCGTTCATCCTGTGGGGAATCGCCGTGGAACTGACCTTGCTGGCGCTGATCGTGTACACCCCCTTCGGCAATCTGGTCCTCGGCACCGGCCCGCTGCCTTGGTGGGCGTGGGGGCCGCTTCTAGTCGGGGCGGCCGCCTTGCTGCTCGCCGAGGAGATTCGAAAGCTGGTGACGGCCAGGTTCTTGTCACGCGGCCGTTCCTGACCAGCGGAACGATGCGGTGATGATCCTGGAGATTGAGAAGACTTGAGCCGGTTTGACTGGAGGGCGCCATGACGCGAACACAATGGATTCTGCTCGGAGCGGTCCTCCTCGGGATCGCGATCTTCCTGTACATCGTATTCTGCCCCACCGAGTGTCATTAGAGTGGGGACGACCCTGGGTTCACGAGGAACCGATCCATGAAGCCGGACGGCAACGGCCACAAAACGGAAGACAAGCTGGTTCCGGAGGTTCAGGCGCGTAGGGCCGACATTGCCGACCCGGCTCGGCCTGCCGAGCCCGTCGTCATCGAGGGACCGGTCCACCTTCCGGCGATGATGCCCGTGCCTGAGCCGGGTCCCCACCGGCGTTTCCGGCGCGGGCTGGCGCTGGCCGCCCTCGTGGTGGGGACCGCGCTGGCCGGGGCCGCCTACTGGTACTGGCTGACGCCTGCCGCTCCCGTGGAACGCTATAAGACGGTTCGCGTGGACCGTGGTCCCATCAGTGCGGTGGTCACAGCCACGGGGACGGTCAATCCAGTGATCACGGTGCAAGTTGGGAGTCAAGTGTCAGGCATCATCAAGGCACTCTACGCCGATTTCAACTCGATCGTAAAAGCGGGGCAGGTGGTTGCCCAGGTTGACCCAGAGCCGTTCGAGGCGAAAGTCGATCAGGCACGCGCCAACCTGAAAACCGCCCAGAGCAACCTCGTCAAAGCCCGGACGGATTTGGCGCAGCGGAAGCTTGAGATGGACCGGATGGTGGAGCTGCGCGGCCAGGATTTCGTGGCGCAGTCAGATCTCGATCTGGCGGTGACCAATTACCGGGATGCCATCGCGCAGGTCGATCTCAGCATTGCGGGAGTGGACCAGGCCGCGGCGGTTCTGGACTCTGCTAAACTCGACCTGAAGCACTGTACGATCAACTCCCCGGTTGATGGAATCGTCGTCTCGAGGAACGTCGATGTCGGTCAAACTGTCGCAGCCAGTCTCCAGGCCCCGACGCTCTTTCTGATCGCTCAAGACTTAACTCATATGCAAGTGGACGCCAACGTGAGCGAGTCGGACATCGGCGGCGTGGCCGAGGGCAAGGACGCGGAGTTCACGGTGGACGCCTATCCGAATCAGCCGTTCAAGGGGACGGTCGTGCAAGTGCGGAATGCGCCAATCAGCATCCAGAACGTGGTGACCTACGACGTCGTGATCGGCGCGGACAACCGTGCCCTCAAGCTCAAGCCCGGCATGACAGCCAATGTCTCAATCGTCACGCTGAGGAAGGATCAGGTACTCCGTGTCCCGAACGCGGCCCCTCGCTTTAAGCTGCCCGGCGCTCCGATCGAACGGCAGAAAGCGGTCGTGTGGAAATTGGACAACAAAGGCATGCCGCGTCCGATTACGTTCCAAGCCGGGATCGTCGACTCGGCGTTTACAGAGGTCGTGGGAGGGGACATCCACGAGGGTGATGCGGTGATCGTCGGCGTCGAAACGGTGGGCGAGCAAGAACAAAAAGCGTTGCCTCCAGGATTCGGAGGAGGCCCGCCAATGCGATGAGTCCTTTTTTCGTAGGGCAGCCACAGGTGCGCGCGTGAACTTCCTGCTGATGACCTTTCAATTGGCGCTCCGTATTTTGGTGCGCAATCCCTTGCGGACGGGACTCACCATGCTCGGCATGATCATTGGCGTGGGGGCGGTGGTTGCGATGGTCAGTCTTGGACAGGGCGCCGGCGCGCTCGTCCAGGCCCAGATCGCCAGTCTCGGAACGAACGTGATGGTCGTGATCCCCGGGGCCACGACGGTTGGCGGAGTGCGGACCGGGACCGGCGGGGTCTCGACGCTGACCGTCGATGACGCGAAAGAGATTGAGCGGAAGATCGCCGGCGTCTCCGCTGTCACCTATGCGACCCGCTCGGTCCTTCAGGTCGTGCACGAGAATAAGAATTGGAGCACCGTGGTCATTGGTACGACTCCCGTTTTCCCGACAATTCGCGACTGGCCGATGGCCCTGGGGACATTCTATACGCAGTCCGATGAAGACCATGGGGCAAAGGTGGCCGTCCTCGGCAAAACTGCTGTCGACAATCTGTTCGACCAAGGCGAAGAGGTGGTAGGAGCGCAGATTAGGATCAAGAGCGTACCGCTTCGTGTTCTTGGCATCCTCGCACGGAAAGGGCAGACCATGCAGGGCCAGGATCAGGACGATGTCGTCTACATCCCGTTTTCGACCGCCGAGCGTAAGGTTTTAGGCACGAAGTTCCTCGGGACGGTTGGCGCGGTCTTGATCGCGACCGAGCGGCGGGAACAAGTCCCCCTGGTGGTGGAGGACATCAAAGAGTTGCTGAGGGCACGCCATCGTATCCAACCGAAACAGGACGACGACTTCACGATCCGGACGATGGAGGACGTCGCGAAGGCCTCGGCCAGTGCCAGTCGCACGATGATGCTGATGCTGCTCAGCATCGCCTCCATCTCGCTGCTGGTCGGCGGCATCGGCATCATGAACATCATGTTCGTATCGGTCGTGGAGCGAACGCGCGAGATCGGCATCCGGATGGCCGTGGGGGCCAAGCGCTGGCATATCCTCCTGCAGTTCCTTAGCGAGGCGATCATTCTCGGCCTGACCGGAGGGATCATTGGGGTGGCGGCCGGCATTGCGGGTGCGTATCTGATGACCAAGTTCGCGGGGTGGCCGATTTTCATCTCTCTAGAGGCTGCTGCGATTGCCTTCGGCTTTTCGGTGGCGGTCGGCATTGTGTTTGGCATCTACCCGGCCAACAAGGCGTCGCGGCTCAACCCAATCGACGCGCTGCGCTATGAGTGAGGAGGGACTCGACCAAGGACGTGGGCGCCGTCGTGGATGCGGCGGACGCGGCGAAGCTGGCGCGCAAATAAGAGGCCGCGGATGATCAAAGGCTCATTTAAGACCGGGCTGGCGTTCGGGATCACCTCCGGGATCATCACGACCCTGGGGCTGATCGTCGGGTTGCACTCCGGCACGCATTCGAGGGTGGCCGTGATCGGCGGCGTTCTGACCATCGCGGTGGCGGACGCCTTCTCGGACGCCCTCGGGATGCATATTTCCCAGGAATCCCAGAACCGGCATACGAACCTGGCGGTGTGGGAGTCAACGGGTGCGACGTTCCTGGCTAAGTTCGTGTTCGCCCTCACCTTTGTGGTGCCGGTCCTGGCGCTTCCGCTGACGCTCGCCATCGGCGTGAGCGTCGTGTGGGGGTTGCTCCTCTTGGCCGCGCTCAGCTTTTACATCGCCAGGGAGCAGCGCGTGAAGCCGTGGCCGGTCATCCTCGAGCACGTGCTCATCGCCTTCCTGGTGATCACCATCACGCATTTCGTCGGGGACTGGATAGGCGCAACCTTCGGGGAGCAGCATGACGCGTGACCCCAGGGCGAGAGGGAGCGTATGAATCAGCCGCAGGACGGGAAATGAATCGTCGGGTTTCGGAGGACCCGCACCCATGAGAGACAGGAACGGCAACGTTTTGCGGCTCGCTCAAGTCATGCTGTTGGGTCTCGGCGCAGGCTGTTCTGCGCTGACGGCAGCGCAGCCGGGCGATGAGGTCACGGCCAAGGGGAAAGCGGTGTACGAGCAGCATTGCCTCGCGTGCCACGGCGCGAAAGGGAAGGGAGACGGCTATCCCTTCCTCAAGCCGCCTCCGGCCGATTTGAGCGCCTTCGCAACCCGGAGCAGAACGGACGCGGAGCTGCTTGTGACGATCCGTCACGGGCATCCCGGTACCGCCATGGGCGCCTGAAAGGTTGCGCTCACGGAAGAGGAGAGCCGTCACGTGCTTGCTTACGTGCGGGCATTGCAGAAGTAAGGAGGCGCTGACCATGAAAGCGATGGAGCCATTGAGAGACGACCACGAAGCGGCCAAATTGATGCTGCGCAACGAAGAGTTCCACCGAGTGCTCCGCCAGTTGGAAGGCATGTGCCTGGACTGACGCGGGGACTTGAAGAGCGGAGGCGGGGACCACTACCGCGTGCGTGTCTGATCATTCCGCCGGCGATGCCTGCGCGACCGTAAGAATCCACCAGGGGATGGGGAGAAAGACCACGCCACAGCCTTTCGGCACTGGCGCGAGATGCCACAGGCAGCGGTTGAGAGGTGCGGTCGCAGCGCGAGTTGCGGGCGCTTCTTGCTGGCATGCATGATGCACATCTAGGAGCAATCGGAGGAGGGGCCCATGAAAATCGTCCTGGCAGTTGACGGGTCCGATCAGGCGTACTTCGCGGCGCGGGCGCTTGAGCACCTGGCGCCGCCCGACCGCGTGGTTGTCCTGCACGCCGTCGATGTTCCCAGACCGGCCTATCCGGGGGTCATGCCGGAGCTCTCGTTGGAGATCACCGCAGCGACCGAGCGGCGGTTGCGGGAGGAGGGCGAGCGGGTGCTCAATTTCACCGCCGCGATCCTTCCGCCGCATACGGGTCGGGTCTCCAAGCGCCTCGACCTCGGCAAGCCGGCCGAGATGATTCTGAGCGTCGCCGAGGAGGTGACGGCGGACTTGATCGTGCTGGGGGCACGCGGCCTTGGCCCGGTGCGGGAGCTCCTGCTGGGAAGCGTGTCTCACCGTGTCATTTCGCACGCTCCCTGCGCGACGTTGATCGTGAATAGGGCGGTGGGATCGTTGCGCCATATATTGCTTCCCCTGCAAGGGCCGGAAGACGCCGAAGCGGCTGTTCGATTTCTCGCGTCCAAGCCCTTCAAGGAGCCGCCCGAGGTAACGGTCCTGAGCGCGGAGCCTTACGCGCACCCCGCGTGGCCTGCCGGATTCTCGGCCTCCGCGTCGCTGGCGGAGGAACTCGTCACGATCACGCAGCGGTTCGTGGACGACGTCGCCGCGCGCCTGACTGCGCTCGGCTACCGGGCGACGGCTGTGGTCCGGACGGAAGCTCCGGCGCACGCGATTCTCCAGGAGGCGGCGAAGACCGATCCTGATCTGATTATGTTGGGGACGCGCGGGCTTCGGGGAACGTCCCGGTTCTTGCTCGGCAGCGTCTCGCACGCCGTGCTGCACCGAGCGCCCTGTCCCATGCTGGTCTTCCGGTGACGTGACCCCGTGGCGACCGCCCAGAGCAAGCGTGACTACTACGATGTGCTGGGCGTGGAGCGCTCTGCCACGCGCGACCAGATCAAGCAGTCCTACCGCCGTCTGGCCCTCACATACCATCCCGATAGGAACAAGGCCCCCGATGCCGCGGAAAAATTCAGGGAGATCGCCGAGGCGTACGCGGTTCTCTCCGATGATGCCAAGCGGCGGGAATACGACGCGTACGGCCATGCCGGAGTCAGCGAGCGGTGGTCCACCGGCTCTTTGAGGAGGGCGTCGTGGTCGTCGCGGTGGGCGGCGGTGGGGTGCCGGTTTCCTTGGCGGATGACGGAACGCTCGTCGGTGTCGAGGCGGTGGTGGACAAGGACCTGGCGTCCAGCCTGCTGGCCGTGACCATCGGGGCCGAGAAAATTCTCGATCTCACGGATGTGGAGCACGTCAAACTCCACTTCGGGTCCCCGAGCGAACGGAATCTGCCCGCGCTGTCGGTCTCGGAGGCGAAACGATATCTCGCCGAGGGCCACTTCGCGCCGGGAAGCATGGGGCCGAAAATCGAGGCGGCAATCCACTTTCTCGAGCGAGGCGGACGCGAAGTCATCATCACCACGCCGGAGAAGGCGTTGGACTCTTTTTCCGGGCAGGGGGGCACACACCTCTATCCCGATGCCTGACCAGAGGCGAATGGATCCGACCGAGGTAGGGGGCGGCCTGCCGCCTGTGCTATAGTCGATCACAATTACAGAGGTGGCGACTGTGACCCATCGCGACTGGACCGGCATGAAGTTCGTTCGATCGGTAGGGGTGATCCTTATCCCGCTGTTGACCCTGACGGCCGTGGGCGCCCTCGCCTTGATCGGCGGGGAGTGGGGCCGGCCGCTGGGGCCGGACTATACCGGCCCCGAAGTGCAACCACGACCTCTCTCGCCCGCGCCCTCGCCCTTGGGTCCCGATGAGCGGGGGACGATCGAGGTGTTCGAGAAGGCCACGCGCTCGGTGGTCTTCATCACGAACACCGCGATCCAGCGGGACTTATTCTCCCTGAACCTCTTCGAAGTGCCGCAAGGCTCCGGGTCCGGATTCATCTGGAACCGGGAGGGCCATATCGTCACCAACTTCCACGTCCTCTACCGGGCCGACACGATCAACGTCGTCCTCGGCGACCGGTCCGACTACCGGGCACGCGTGGTGGGGGTGGACCCCGATCATGATCTCGCGGTGATTCAGATTCGGGCCCCGAAGGAAAAACTGGTTCCGGTGGAGATCGGCAGCTCCCACGACTTGCGGGTGGGGCAGAAGGTCCTGGCCATCGGCAATCCCTTCGGCCTGGATCACACGCTGACCACCGGGGTGGTCAGCGCCCTCGGGCGGACGATCAAGTCCATGACGGACCGGACGATTGACGGCGTGATCCAGACCGACGCGGCCATCAATCCGGGGAATTCCGGGGGGCCGCTGCTGGACAGCTTCGGGCGGCTCATCGGCGTCAACACGCAGATCGTGAGCCCCAGCGGGGCCTTCGCGGGCATCGGGTTTGCGGTGCCGGCCGATACCGTGAATCGGATCGTTCCTCAACTGATCAAATTCGGCAAGATCATCCGGCCCGGGCTCGGGGTGTCTCTGATTCCTGATGAGATCGCCGAACGGTGGGGCGTGAAGGGCGTCATCGTGGGCCGCGTCACATCGGGCAGCGCGGCCGCCCGTTCAGGGTTACGCGGCACCAAAGAAATCACGGGCGGCCGGATCGAGCTGGGCGATGTGATTACCAAAGTCGACGGGCAGCCGGTTCAGGTGGTGGATGACCTCCTCCGCGTCCTCGACCGCCACAAAGTGGGCGATCAGGTCATGATGGAGTTGATGCGGGAGGGCCGGAGCCGGCAGGTCACCGTGACGTTGCAGAGCGTCGAGTAGGCGAAAGCCCCGCGCTCGGAGTCGTACCGACTTAGTTTGCGAAGTCTCTGAGGCGGACCGGCAGGCGCTTTGCCCCCCAGCTTCCGGGCGAGGCCTCGAACACCCCCGGGCACTCCGCGCCGCAGAACGTGCACCCGCCGTCCGCTGTCAGATTCCACTCGGTCAACACGTACCAGTCGCGGCCGATGAGCTTCTTCCCGCAGTGCGGGCAGTAGGTGCTGCCCCCTTCCTCGTCATGGACGTTGCCGGTATAGACGTAGCGGAGCCCGTTGTTCATCGCGATGCGGCGCGCCAGGGTGAGGGTGGCGGGTGGGGTCGGAGGCTTGTCCAGCATTTTCCAGTCAGGGTGGAAGGCGGTGAAGTGCAGGGGTACATCCGGCCCGAGGTGCTCCGCCATCCACTGGGTCAATTCCTCCAGTTCCCGTTCCGAGTCGTTTTCCCCGGGAATCAGCAGGGTGGTCACCTCGAACCAGACCTTCGTGTGATGCTTGAGGTATACCAGCGTATCCAGCACATTTTGCAGGTGGCTGGCGGTCATCTCTTTGTAAAATCGCTCGGTGAACCCCTTGAGGTCCACATTGGCGGCGTCCATGTACCGGTAAAACTCCTCGCGCGGTGCCTCGCACACGTACCCGGCCGTCACGGCCACCGATTTCACCCCGACTTCACGGCAGGCCTGGGCGACGTCGATCGCGTACTCGTGGAAGATGACCGGATCATTGTAAATAAACGCCACGCTCCGGCACCCCAGATCGCGGGCCGCCCGTGCGATCACTTCGGGGGAGGCTTCATCGGCGAGCGTATCAATCTCGCGGGATTTGCTGATGTCCCAGTTCTGGCAAAACTTGCACGCCAGGTTGCAGCCGGCCGTCCCGAAGGACAGCACCGGGGTGCCCGGCAAAAAATGGTTCAGCGGCTTTTTCTCGATCGGGTCGACGCAGAAGCCGCTGGACCGCCCGTAGGTGGTCAGAACGACCTGGCCGTTTTCACAGGCGCGCACGAAACACATCCCCCGCTGCCCCTCCTGGAGCTTGCAGAACCGGGGGCAGAGATCGCACTGGACGCGCCCGTCTTCGAGTGCGTGCCAGTACTTCGTGGGCACGACGGTATTGAGCTTGGAGGTCGTCATAGCTTAAAAATCATTATAACACTTGGGGCTCGCCATAAGGGGGGACGAAAACAGGGCCTAAACATTAAAACGGCTCGCTCTTGTGTGAGCCTCAGTCCTGTCTACCAGCCGGAACCGATCCGGGTAACCCTCCTGCTCTTTCAGGCCACCCCGTGCCTCGGCTTCATCGGGCTCGCATTTACGGCCATGCCTACTGGCATCGAGTTCGAGGCACGCACCATCGGAAGCGATCCCGCTTCCGGCACAGAACCTCAACCCTTGCGGCATCCGGCCGAAACCCACTTTGCGCCCTGTTCCTCAGAAACAGGACCAACGGCCGACACCTTTCGGCACAAGAGCGAGTCAAAATCAGGATGCCGTCCTGCATCAGGCCTTCTCTCACCCCCTATTAATATATTAGCCACTCAGCGGCCTCGGTCAAGGGAGGGGATCTGGAGGCGTCTTGACTACCTGAGATCAGGACCTACTTTATAAATAGAGGGTTGAGGGGCCACAAGAGACACAGTAGGAGCAAAAGGGGGGTCAAGTGCAGAGATGGTGTGTAGGCCCGGCTGACCGGGAAACCTAAAATCTTTCCGCGATCTCCGCCGTAAACAAAAGAGCTCTGAACGACCCCCTCCACCCTCTTCGAATTCAACTGATTTTCCGGCTCAGTTCCGCGGAAATAAGACAATTCTAATGTGCTGTTAATCTGCTCCTAATGTGGGGCTGCTATCTTATCAAGCAGCTCAATTCTATAGACTACTTACCCAACGCGAATGAGGAGGTGAATAGAAGATGGATTCCGTCATTGATGGGTTTCTGGCTATCTCGGGACTGGTGGCGGGTGTGTTGATGCTGGGAGCGAGCCTGAAGGCCTTCGAGCCCATGACCGTTCCGGTCGTGCAGAACTTCACCGGCAAGCCCCAGAAGAAAGCGGCCTAAAAGAGAGTGATTTGGGGCTGTCCGAAGGGACAGCCCCAAACACATGAGGCTCCTGGATGTGTTGGGATTTTGATTGAAGGGGGCAGATAGAATCGTATGAGGGTTGTTCGAATCATCGGCAGCTTGATGGTGGCCGTGGTGGTCAGCTTAACGGCGGCTTACGGAGCCGTGCCGTCGGAAAAGCCAAAGGATCCCATTGCCATGGCTGAGGAATTCGGGTTGATCGTGGGCCCGGTGACCGAGGACATCCGCAAGGAGTTGAATCTCCGATCGGCGGAGGGCGTGGCCGTGTTCGAGATCATCGGGGAGAGCCTGGCGGATTTGGCCGGCATCAAAGTCCATGCGGTCATCGCCGAGATCGACAGCAAGCCGGTCCGGAACCTTGACGAGTTCGGAAAACTGCTGGCGGCGGCCCTTGTCGGCGGCAATTTCACGGTCGGCACGTGGGAGCCAACCAGTCCGGAGAATCAGGGCATGGGTCAACAAATGAATTTCCATTTCGTACCCCATCGGGTCGATTAGAACGCGGGCCTCTCCGGCCCGCGTGGGATCCTTCCCTGCAGCTCAATCCGCCCAGCGCCTTTTTTGCGGACGTCATGCTCGGCAGGCTTGCCCGCTGGCTGCGGATTGTGGGATACGACACGGCCTACGAGAAAATCATCCCGGATGACGTGCTCGTTCAGCGCGTGTTGGAGGAACACCGATGGCTCCTCACGCGAGACGGGCACCTGGCGAAGCGCAAGATCGTCCGGGACCGTCATACGCTGATCCAAAGCGACCATCTCTTCGATCAACTGCGCCAGCTCCGGACGGAGCTGAACCTCAGCTTGAATCTCGACGCCGAGACGCCCAGCCGTTGCCCTGAGTGTAATCTGCTCCTCACCCCAATCCCCCGCGAAGAAGCCGCCCCTCGGGTGCCCCTCTTCGTCGCTCAGCAGCACACCCGGTTTGCAGGATGCGCCGGGTGCGGGCACGTCTACTGGCCCGGCACCCAGTGGGCCCATCTGCGCGCGCAGCTTGAGCGGCTGCGAACCCAGTAAGGGGACGGAGGGGAGAGACCGTCGCGGGGCCGTAGACATTTCGTGGCATTTCTTTTGCGTCATATACGACTCCCATGAGTCTTGCGATCCATCTATCAATGGAGGAAATGCGCATGGCTTTCCAATTGACCAGTCAGGCCTTCAAGGAGGGAGGACTCATTCCGAAACAATACACCTGCGAGGGCGCCGATCTCTCGCCTGCTTTACGGTGGACGGACCCGCCCCGCGGAACACGCAGTTTCGCCTTGATTGCCGATGACCCCGACGCGCCTGTGGGAACCTGGGTCCATTGGGTCCTCTTCAACCTGCCCGAGAGCCAGCGCGATCTTCAGGAAGGGGTCCCGCCGCAGGAGACGTTAGCGAATGGCGCCCGGCAGGGCCTCAACGATTTCAAGCGGGTCGGATATGGAGGCCCATGCCCTCCACCCGGCGCTCCCCACCGGTATTACTTCAAGCTCTACGCCCTGGACACCCTGCTGGATCTGAAGCCGCGGGCGACCAAGGCCAAGGTCCTGGAGGCCTGCAAAGGGCACATCCAGGCGGAAGTCCAAGTCATGGGCCGATTTGGGCGGTAATGGCATATCCGGAGAAGGCATGGTAAAGGGCCTTGAAAACTGGAATGTGCTCGCCACGGCGAAGGACATGGAACAACGCCGTCTGGCGGGACTGTTGCGGCGCTTCGGGAATTTTCGACGGACCCGGTTTCTGGGAGTCCTGGTCGGGCGGGTGAAGGAGCCTGAAGCTTTTTTTGAGGAACTGCGGCGGCACGAAGAAGAGGAACCCGGATTTCTCGATCCGTTGTCCAAGCTGGTGCCGATCGACCGAACTTTCGGGTTCGCGGCGCGGGCATGCGGGGGAGATTCACAGTCAGCATGTGGAGCAAGAACTGGACGGAGCCCTTCGTGAGCGCCTGATGGTGCGGGGTCAGACTCCCTCGGTTGATTTTAAAGACCCGGATGTCATCGTTGTGGCCGAGACTCTTGACGACGAATGCGGGGTCGGAGCCATCCCGCGTTCCATGCGGACTCGCTTTTCCATTCGTTCGGGTACCTTAATCAAGAAACCCAATCTGGTGCGATTTGCCCCAATGCTACACGGAGATTGAGCGACTACGCCAATCCTCCGTAGAATCGGACGAATTCCGGGTCGATCAGATGGCTCAGCAGGTCGGCCCGGGCGACCACGCCCACGAGCTTCCCTTTGCGGACAACCGGGACCCGGATCACGTTGTTGTCGATCATCGTCTTGAGGATCTCCTCAACCGAGGTGTCTTCATTAACACATAAAGGGACGGGGTTCATGATGTCTTCCGCCTTGATCGAGTTCAAATCTTTTCCTTCCAGGACCGCCTTCAGCAAATCAAACTCGGTCACCATCCCGATCACCTGCCCGTCGCGCTCGTCCACCACGGGAAGCCCGCTGTACTGGCCGGAAAGCACCTGGAGCGCCAGATCCCGCCCGACGGCCCGCCTGGTCGCCGCCATGACTCTCGGGTTCATGACCTCACGCGCCTTCATACTCAATTGAGGGACTTTCATCCTGCGCCTCCTTCCGAAAATGAATGGGTATGGTTCCTACCTTGTATCCTGGCCGACGCAAGGGGAATGCCATGGAATCGGGGCTGACGAGAAAGGCAGGTGGTCAAAGGAAGATCCCGTCGGGCCGCCTCTCTTGCTAATTCTCTGGGATCTCGGCTTCGAATCGTTCTGTGGCGTTTCAGTACATTCTAGCTGGCCTGCCTGGGGAAAAGCGCATCATAATTTCTCTCCCTTGGAGGCCATCCCCGCTAATTGCCCGGGAACAAGTTGGCAGATCGGCCTCTTCGGTGCTCCCGACTGTGATGGATGGATGGCATTTCTTTTGCCCTGCATGATCGGGGAACTGAACGAGATGGTCCCGACACCGATCGATCATTCAAGCAGGGAAAGCCCCTTCTATGTCCTTGTGGTGGACGATTATGAGTTCCGGCGTCAATGGACGAAGCGCGCGCTCGCCGAGGGCCCATACAAGGTTCGGGCCGTATCCTCGTCTCACCAGGGGTTACAATACCTGCGGCAGGTCCGGTTTGATGCGGTGGTGATCGGAGAGCACCTGCGCGGGATGGGAAGCAGGCAGTTGACGTCTGTGCTACGCGAAAAGTATCCGGAGATCCCGGTCATCGTGAACCCGTTTCCTTGGCCGATCGGGAGAAACGCCCGTGCCATCAGTCCGGGGGCCTATCATTGTCTGATCCTTTGCACGCAGGATAAAGAGGCGGCGCTCCTCCGGATGGTGGAGGAGGCCCTGGGGGAATCCTCCGGAGAAGGGACGAACCCGACTCCTCTGAGCGCAGGCAAGCGGGCGGCTCAGTAAGACGCGACAGGGCCTGGGGAGCGCGGAAACCAACGGGAGGTGTGTCATGGCGACCTATGCGATGTTGACGAGACTTTCTCCGGAGGCGCTCACCAAACCGGAGGCGTTCATGGAGTTGAACAGAAAAGTGGAGGACCGGATCAAGCAGGAATGTCCAGGGGTCAAATGGCTGGCCAATTATGCGGTCCTGGGCCCTTGCGACTACCTGGACATTTTCGAGGCCCCGGACGCCGATGCGGCGACCAGAGTGAGCTTGCTCGTGCGCTTATTCGGCCATGCGACCACGGAGACCTGGCTCGTCACGCCGTGGGACCGGTTTACCGACCTGGCAAAGAGGCTGAAGGCGTTGTGAAAAGGGGAGCGTCCGGTGCGAATTCTGCTGGCGATTGACGGCTCAAACCACTCATCGGAAGCGGCGCGGGCGCTCGAGCACCTGGCCCGGGCTGAAGAGTTGATCGTGCTGTATGTCCTGGATGTCCCGATGGCGGCCTACCCGACGATGGTCCCGGAGGCCGCCCGCGATCTCTATGGCCAGGTCGAGCGGCAGATGCGGGAGGAGGGGGAGCGCGTCCTCAGCCGGCTCTCCTCGATCCTGCCGCGGAGTGCCGGCTCGGTGTCCAAGCGGATCGAGACCGGCTCGCCGGCCGCCCTGATCCTGAATACCGCCGAGAAAGAACGGGTGGATCTGATTGTGGTGGGGAGGCGAGGGGTAGGTCCGGTGCATGAGCTGGTCCTGGGGAGCGTGTCTCACCGGGTGCTGACTCATGCGCCCTGTCCCACCTTGGTGGTCAACACGCCCCTCCAGTCCCTGCGCCGGGTGCTCCTGGCGGTGCAAGGGCCGGAAGACGCCGAGGCGGCCGTGAAGTTCCTCGCCACGAAGCCGTTCAAGAAGCCGGTTGATGTGACGGTCCTGACCGTGCTGCCGTTCGGCCAGCCGATGTGGTCGGCGGGCATCGCTGAAATCGAGTCCCTGAAAAACCAGGCTCTGCAAAGCGCCCGACACTTCGTGGAGGAGGTCGCCTCGCGGCTCAAGCCAATGCAGCATATCGCCGCGGGAGTGACGAGAATCGGATTCCCGGCGGTGGAGATCATCCATGAGGCGATGGTGACCGATGCGGATCTC
This sequence comes from Nitrospiria bacterium, assembly GCA_041490525.1. Taxonomy (GTDB): domain Bacteria; phylum Nitrospirota; class Nitrospiria; order Nitrospirales; family NS-4; genus JBGPTH01. Next base: position 51,268 of record JBGPTH010000004.1, on the reverse strand, counting down.
ATCCTGATGGGATCCCTCGCCCGCCGGGGAATCTCAAGGTTCTTGATGGGCAGCGTGGCGCATGCCGTGCTGCATCGCGCCACTCGTCCGGTGCTGATCTTCCGATGAATACGCTGGATTCCGGCGAGCGTCTGGCCGTGAAGGAATTTCTGGGTCTGCTGGAAGCGGAGCGGTTCGAGGCTGAACCCCAAGCGGACTCCGATCACATCGTTCGCGGCCCCGAAGGGCAGATCATCGTGCCCGTCCGTCTGAGGGCGGCGGTGCCCTCCCTGAGCCTGGCCCTCTTGATGGGGCAAAAGGCCGAACACCTCTATAAGCGAACCGGCTGCCGATTGGTTCTGGCCCAGTGTCCGGTCGACGATCCGAAAGGTCAGACCTACGTCTGGAAGGACGGTGCCTGGCGCTCGCTTGGCTAGCCTCCCGCATTCGGGAGCGGGCGCGACGCGACGCAGGCTCTCATGAGGGAGGGCATCATCCCGAAGGTCCCCGCAGCTTAGGAGCCGGAGGAAGAGGAGGAAGATCGCAACGCCGCGCGCACTACCTCCGCTGCTCGAACAGTGTCATTTCCCACTCGCCGGACATCACGTCGTGCCGGAGGATGTAGAGGCAGCCGTCATCGCCCCGGATCTTGAAATAGCGGTGATCCGGGGCAAGCCAGGAGTCGAGCACTTCCGCCACCTCGATCCGGCGGTCTGCGAGAAAGAACGCGCGGGGCATCTCCTCCCCCCGGTACCCCGCGTAGCATTCCACCCGAAGAGCCACTTGTGGACCTATCCACTGAATCGCTCAGGACGGCGTCTGTTCGCGCGCTTCTCCACAGGGGAGGCAGGTGACCGCCGTGGGCAGCGCCTCCAGCCGGGACCAAGATATGGGCTTCCCGCAGGCCTCGCAGCGGCCGTATTCTCCCCTGGCAATCTTCCCCAGCGCCCGATCGATCTCTTCGATTTCAGCCTTCTGCCGGTCGTCGAGCCGAGCCAGCAAGCGAATGACGTTTTCATCCTGCCCGCGTTCCTCCGCTTCAGGCTCGACATCCGTTTCCAGCCACAGTAGGTCGTCTTCGATCTGAGCCACATCCCGGAAAATGGCCAGTCGTTGCTTGAGAAGTTTCATGCGAAGTTCTTCTATCGGCAGCATGGTGGTTCACGCATAGCGGGCATTTATCTTTTCCAGGCCACACGGAGTAACTTTTCATCTTCAGCATATCGGAAATGGAGTTCGCCGTGGAAAGCGTGTTTGATCGCTTCTCCGATCCGTCGTGGCAAGTGCGTATCGGTCGTGCAAATCAGAATGCCCTCCTTGTTTTCCTCAATGGTCATGATCCGGCGAAGCGGGTGTTCTGCCTTGGCCCTCGCCTCCTCGTTGCGAGCCAGGCTCAGGACTTCGTCCTTGTGCTCTTTGAGAAACGGTCCGCTCAACGTAAGATACCCGGCAGGGTATTTGTCATGGGTCCGATGGCAGGCCGGGCACATCTCTTGGTGCGCTTCGCCTGGGTGGGACTGCCACGTCCACCGGCCTTTGTGGAACAAGGCCTTGCATTTAGGACACACGGTTGGCTCCGGCAGTTTGCCGCTGGACTTATAGGCGTCGTGCTCGTATTCCTCTTGCACCGTACGGTCGCGCTGGGACTTCTCGAAGGGGGCCTCTCGTGAGCTGTCAGTCATAACTCCTCCTCAGGAAACGCGGCTAGATCCTGAATCCTGTTCGTGTCGGTCCTCCTTGCCTGGCTCCGAAAATTGATTCATTAATAAATCACCGCAAAACCGATGCCATGGCTCTCGCGGTCGCCCTCTGGCGTGCTGTCCCTGAAAGATCACGTTACCTGGCGGGAGGTTCCTCTGGAGATTGGTCCGGAGCTTCGTGGGATGGGATAGGGTCGGGCTCTCCGGCGCTGTGGCTTTTCACTACATCAAGGAGGGTGCGATTGTAGCAGGATTTCCCCCTGCCCCTTCCTGAGATTCGGGCCTCCGGCCGCAATATCCTGGATTTCCACGGAATCCACCGGTTCCATCTCCCGGCCCCGATGGTATTGCCCTTGCTGAAGCAATGGGACAGAGCTACGGTTCTGCAGATCGCCACACGGAGCCACCATCATGACCGGACCCTTCAAGAGCAACGAGACGGTGGTATGGACGGCCTATCCCTCCTGGGGCCAGTTCGCATGGCTGTATCTCATCAGCCTGCTTACCGGCTTTCGGGGCCTGCTCTATCTCCTGTTCGATCTGGCCGGATGGGAGGGGTGGGTGGGCGGCGCGGCGGCGCTTCTCGTATGCGCCGCTCTCCTTCGCCGGTGGGCCGGGTACACGCTCACGTCGAGCCGCGTGGTGGTGAGCAACGGGTACACCGGCCGCGAGATCCAAGCAGTCGCCCTCGATGATATTGAAAATATCACCGTCAGGCAAGGCCCAGTCGCGGGGCTGTTGGGAATCGGCACCGTCGTTATCCGCAGCCTCAGCGGGGAAAAAGTCCTCCGGTTGCGCGGGATCAAAGATCCGGAGTCGGTCAAGGGGCGGATTCAGGAGATGCGGCCGGTGGTGGGCGCTCGAGCCGCCGATCCAGTCTCGCCGTCATGAGCCGTAGACCGTCTGGGGCGAAAGCGGCGAGTGCCGATATGAAGAGGGGGACCTGGCTCGATGTCTGGCGAGATGCCACCGTGGCGATCGGTCATCTGTATCGCGCGGGAGTGAAGGGGCCGAGCGGGAGGATTGCTAAGAAGAAGCTCTTCGTGGTCGTGGGGACCGGGGTGGTCTTCGGCTTGCAGGACGACCCGACCAATACCCCGTGGTTGGTCACGGCAAAACACGTCTTTCGGGATCCTGCCGAAAAATGGGACCCCGCCGACCTGCAAATCCGCTTCTCCTGGTTTGACGAGAAACCGGTGGATGAATATTTCGGCATTCGCATCGACCTTAAAAAGGGGGGCAAGAGATGCTGGCTCTCCCACCCGGAGGAGGTGGTTGACCTGGCGTGTCTTCCTCTCCTCATCACCAAGGAGCAGGCGGGCCTGGGCAAGGTGCCCAGAGTGACGTTGGGCGCCTTCGCCAAAGGCGGGGAGATTTACGAGGGCGCGCCGGTGGCCGTGCTGGGCTATCCCGGCGCGGTCGGGCCGAGCTTCTGGCCTCGAGCCATTGTGCGGCAGGGCATCGTGTCGTGGGTCTCCCCGACGAAACCGGAGTCAACGGTGTTTTTAATCGACAGCAATGTGTTCCCCGGCAACAGCGGGGGCCCGGTGTTTCAGTTGCCATCCGGACCAGATCGGCACGGGAGCCTTGCGGGAGGCGGGGCGGTGCCCTTCTTGGGAATCGTGTCGCAGGCCCGGATTCAAAAGCTTCCGCTCACGGTCGGCGGGAAAGAGCTGGAGGTCCAGCTCAAAGGCAGGAAACGGCCCGAGACCATTTTTGTGCCGAGCTTTATCGGCATCGGCGTCATCGAGCCGGCGTTTCGGGTCAGGCAACTGCTGTCCGCCGCCGCGAAGGCGAGGAACCCATGAAACGGGGTCAGGCGGCAGAGCGAAGACCGGCGGCCTACCGCAGGCTCCTGGAAACGGGCCGGCTGGCGGAGCCGTGAGCATCCGATGACGAGAGTGGAGGAATACCATGTCGCTGCCAAAGCATTTAGAGGAAGCCGTGGCCCGGCTCAAAGAGGCCTCGTTTCGGATTGAACAGGCTCGGACAAAGCCCTCAACGCTCGAAAGCCACAAAGAGTGGCTCGTCGCCTTGACCGATTTCTCCTTCGCCTTGTCCGATATCCATGAGTACAACAACGAATCGGTTCATGAAAAGCTTCACGAGATCGCCGGGCGTCTTGGCCTGAAACGGTTCCCGTCGGCCGGGCCGCCGGGATAGGGGCGTTTTTCGTTCCCCTGATGAAAGATTCCGAGGGGATTCAGCTGCTGCAGTGGTGCTTGCCGAGGCTGCATTTGCGATGGCCGGGGTTTCGCAAGGTTCGCCGGCAGGTCTATAAGCGCATCGACCGTCGGTTGAAGGAACTGGAGTTGTCGGGCCCCGACGAGTACCGGGCCTACCTGGACACCCATCCGGCCGAATGGAAGATACTGGACGAGCTGTGCTGGATTTCCATTTCCCGGTTTTATCGGGACAAAGGGGTCTTTCAGTTTCTGGAGCGGGAAGTCCTGACTCAGATCGCCCAGGCGGCGTCCGCCAAAGGGGAACAGGCGGTGCGGGGCTGGAGCATCGGGTGCGCGTCCGGGGAGGAGCCCTATACCCTGACGATTCTCTGGAAGCTCGTCCTTGCGCCGCGGTGGCCGTCCCTCTGTCTTCGGATTCTGGCCACGGATGCCGACCCGCGGGCGATCGAGCGCGCCCAGCGAGGCTGCTACCCGGCGAGCAGCCTCAAGGAGCTGCCGGGGGATCTGCTGGCGAAGGCGTGCGTCCCTTCGGCGGACGGGTTTTGCGTGAAACCCGAATACCGGGAGCCGGTGAACTTTCTGCTGCAGGATGTGAGGCAGAGCGCGCCGGAGGATCGCTTTCATCTGATCCTGTGCCGCAATCTCGCCTTCACCTATTTCGATGACGAGTTGCAGCGCGCGACGCTTCAGAAGATCTCTGACAGGCTGCTTCCGGAAGGGGCGCTCGTGCTCGGCAGCCTCGAGTCCCTCCCCGAAGGAGCGGCGGGATGGGAACCCTGGTCTCTGAACATGCGGGTCTATCGAAGATCGCCGGTTATTCCAGCACCGTGAGGTTATTGACGACCTTGTCCACGGCAAAGACGTACCAGGCATCGAATTCGGCCATCTCCTTCTGGGCCTCCGTGCGGACGACTCCCTCCAAGGTGACCACGAAGTTCCGGGTGGTCACCTGGATTTGATCCGCATTGAGGAAGCGGTTCTTCTCCAACACCATCCGTACCGCCTCGGTCACCTCGTCGTCGTTGTCCTCCTCGGGGGGAACCACCTCCATGCCGTTGATGACGTCGCGGCTTCCGGGGACCCACCAGGCTAGGACTCCGGCCAGGCGCTTCTGGGACAGGCTGGGGACATGGTCGTCCAGGAGCACGACCCCGTCCTTGACGGAAACCTCGATCACGCCGTGAGGCTCCGCGCGGGACTCGCTGACAACGGTCATCTTCCCCTTGGCCTTTCTTTTGATCGTGCAGTTCTGCAGGGCGTGTTCCTCAAGGAGCGCGTCGCACACGGCATCGAGAACGGCCCCATCGCCCATGCGCTCGGCCGGAGCCGTCCGAAGGCGGTCCACGATCCCGCTGACACCGGGAACGGCGATCGCCAGTTCCATGGCCAGCTTCTTGGCGGCGATATTCTCCAGTTCCCCTTCCAAGGTCAGGACGCCGTCGGTAAAGTCCATGTGGACCGGACACCGGTGCAGTTTTATCCGCGGCTCGTGCTCAAACGCCGCTCGAACCTCCTTGAGGACTTCTTCTTTGCCGCGCATAGGCCCTCATTTGATATTGAAGTGCTCGATGAAATCCTGCAAGGTCGATACCAGCGAGACCAGTGAACGGCGGCGGGATTTCCGGCCAGAAAACACACCCCTACGAGAATGCGAAACCGAACATGGATCGGGCCTGTCGCATTTGTCACCAATTTTTGTTTCCCGAGTGTTGCTTTCCTGGGCAGTTTTGGGCATGGTAGAGGCGCTTTTGAGATAGAAAGGGGGTGAATCCTGAATGAAAGTTCTCGCAGCAGTGTTCGCCGTGATACTCGGCCTGTCCTTCGGCACCGTGACCTTGGCCCAGCCTGCGCCGGCGACGCCGGCCGCTCCGGCTACTCCGGCAGCTCCAGCATCTCCGGCAGTTCCTCCTCCTGCCGGCGAAATGAAAGCGGACGAAGGCAAGAAGGGGGACGCCAAGCCCGAAAAGAAAAAGAAGCGAGAGAGAAAGAAGGCGCACAAGAAACAGAAGAAAGAAAACATGAACTAATACGGGCGCGGGCCGATGGCCGGCATCAGGCCAGCCAGCCCGCGTGCCTTTCTGCTCCGGTTGCCCAGGTTTCGCCATCCCGCCGAACGGCGTAAGGGTTTCCGATCAGCTTCCTGACGACACGGTCCATCGGGGGAACGCTTGCCTCTCGGGAGATGCCCGGTTCTCGTCATCCTGCTCGTTCTGTTCACGCCGGGGTCTTCGTGGGGCGCCGATCCCCCGATGCATCCCTCGCCATGCCGGATGCACTATCCCAGCGATGCGAAGATTGAGTGGAAGTGCAGGCGGCTCCGGGCACGCGAAACCCTGCAAGGCCGTTTCGGGGACCGATGGCGGGACGTGGCCCGGTTCAACCGCATCGACCGGCGCCATGCCGCTCCCGGGGTCTCCCTGAAGATTCCGGAGTCCCTGGACGCGATCTCGGAATTTTCGCCCATGCCCCGGGTCATCCCGTCCGCGGAGGCCAGATATATCCTGGTGGACCTGTCGGAGCAGTTCCTCGGCGCCTATGAGTTCGGTCGCCTGGTGTTCTCCCTCCCGATCACCACGGGGGAGCCGGGAAATGAGACCCCGAGAGGGGAATTCCGAATCACCGCCGCTCACCCACAGCACCGCTCCTCGTTGTATTTTATCAAGGACACGGACATTCCCTACCCCATGAACTTCGCCCTTCGGTTCCACATCAGCCCGAGCGGAGTCGCCTTCTGGATCCACGGCCGGGACCTTCCGGGCGCTCCGGTCTCCCACGGGTGCATCGGGCTGTCCGACGAAGCCATGCAGAAACGCTACTATGGATATCCGAAGGATCCGGTGCTGGAAGACGCGAAGACGCTCTTTCTCTGGGTCCTTGGATCTCTTCCTGAAGAGAGAAGACTGCTGGAGGTGAAGGAGGGCCCCCGGGTGCTGATCGTGGGCCGGGCGCCGGCGACGTCCCCGCCGGGTCCATAATATCCATCAGAGCAGTGGTAACGATAGCGATGCTCGAGATTGACGGATCGCGGTATTCCGGCAGCGGCACCATTGTCCGCCAGGCGGTGATGTTCTCCGCACTGACGGGCCGGGCGGTCCACATCGTGAAGGCCCGCGTTCGGCGCCCCAAGCCGGGCCTCCGTGCGCAACATGTCCTGGTCGTCGAAGCCATTCGCCAACTGGTGGACGGGACGGTCGAAGGGCTCGCCAAGGGTTCGCAGGAACTGATCTTCCGTCCCGGGTCCGTGCAGGCGGGCCGGCATTACCACTGGGATATCGGCTCCGCCGGCTCCACCACGATGCTGGGCTTGGCGCTTCTTCCGGTGCTGGCCTTTGCGCCCTCACCGATTCAAGCCGAACTCCGGGGAGGGCTCTTTCAGGACTTTGCGCCGTCGGTGTTTTACCTGCAACACGTGATGCTGCCGCTGCTGGTCAGAATGGGTCTTGAGGCCGAGGTGGAGATGAAGCGCCCCGGCTATGTCCCGCAGGGCGGCGGCATTCTTTCCTTGAGCGTGAAACCCGTCCTTCGGGGGCTGCAAAGCCTGGTTCTGGAAGAGCCTGGAACCGTGGAACGGGTCTGGGGGATCGCGCTGGCCTCCCAGCTCGAGGAGGCGAGGGTGAGTCATCGCATGGCCGAGGCGGCGAACGAAGTGCTGGCGGGAGCCGGGTATCGGGCCGACTTTGAAGTCCGATATGACACCACCGCCGCGCAACCGGGAGCGGCGCTGGCGGCGTTCGTCGATTTGAGCGGGAAGGCGCGCCTGGGCGCAGACCGCGCAGGCGCGCGGGGACGGCGGTCTGAAGCCATCGGGCGCTTTGTGGCCCACCACCTTCTGGAAGACTTGCGGACGGGAGCGACGCTGGACCGGTTCGCCGCCGACCAGATCATTCCCTTTGCCGCGCTGGCGGAAGGCGCGAGCTCCTTCCGAATTCCCTCCGTCACCGAGCATGTGGAGACCAGCGCCTGGCTCGCCAAGGAATTCCTGGGGGCGGAGGTGCGGATCGAAGATCACGTTCTGTCGGTGACCGGCAGCGGCTTTCGGCCCGCCGACCGGTGAGTCATCGGGCCCCGGAACCGGCCGCCTCATTTTCTTCCGCCATGTGTGTTGCGCGGCGAAGCTGCAGGGCTAGGCTCGCCCGGTTGAACGCCAAGAAGGTGGAGAGCGGCAGTCCGGCCTCCCGGAGCGCTCCCGCCACGTATTGGTGACAGTTATGGAACAGATGGTACGAGCGCTGCGAGGCAAAGAACGCGGTGGTCCCCGCGACCAAGATGGGAGCGGGGTCCGCGATCGTGGCACGCAGGTGCCGGCGCAAGCGCCGATAGCCGTCGTCGCTCAGCCGAAAGGTGAAAAGGTCGGAGGGGGGCTGCGGCGTACGGGCCGCCCAGACCTCGTCATGCAGCCCGATCTCGATCGTGCCCGGCGTCGGCCAGAAGAGCGCCCTGACCACGCCGGTGATGCCCCGGCGGCCCTCGAGGTACCAGTCGCGCTCGGCATAGCCCCACTCTTCGAACCGGGGCGCTCGGCTCATCGGGGGGTGGGGGAGGGATTCGAGGGGAGACGCAGGAGGTTCTTGCAGCGCCGCTTGAGGAAAGGCGATCATGGCATGCCACGTATCGAGCGAGACGTAAATGGTCCGGGACGGCGCACCCGGCGTGGGCGGCCACAGATCGCGAACGGGGGCCGCGCACCCCAGTGGAAGGAGCGACAGGAAGAGGACAAGCCAGAGTACCATGTGGTCGGAAGTCATTCTCTCATGACTGTGTCCCATCTCCACACTTTCATTCTTTCCGTTGTGGCATTTTAGGGCATTTTCTCGTTGTGATGCCCGTGGGATTTCTTGTCTTCGCTGACGGAAGCGGGGGAATTTCCCTTGTGCTCCCTCTCCTGATCGGTCCGGATGAGCCGCAACCATTAGATGGCATGCGTGATGCAGAAGTGTAATCCCAATGAAACCTGAGAAACCAGGGACGAGCAGTGAGCGGCCGGTCGAGGTGTCGGCGGGCCCGGTCGTGCTCCAGGGCATCCTCGGTCTGCCGGCGAAACCGGCGGGGATTGTGCTGTTCGCCCATGGGAGCGGCAGCGGCCGGCTGAGTCCGCGCAACACGTTCGTGGCGCGCACGCTTCAAGAGGGCGGGTTGGCGACGCTGCTGCTTGATCTCCTGGAGGAGGACGAAGCCGAGGACCGGCGCAAGGTCTTCGACATTGATCTGCTGGCGGATCGCTTGATGGCGGCCGCCGGCTGGCTTGCGCAGGAGCCGGCGACAAAGGGCCTTCCGCTGGGCTATTTCGGAGCGAGCACGGGAGCCGGCGCGGCCTTGCAGGCGGCGGGGCGCGCGCCTGCCTCCGTGGCCGCGGTCGTCTCCCGCGGCGGCCGGCCCGATCTGGCCGCGCCCTATCTCCCTCGGGTCAAGGCCCCGACGCTTTTAATTGTCGGCGGCCTGGATGTGCCCGTGATCCGGATGAACGAGGAAGCCCTCGCCCTGCTCGCGTGTCACAAACAGTTGGTGATCGTGCCCGGCGCCACGCACTTGTTCGAAGAGCCTGGGACGCTGGAGCAGGTCGCGGATCACGCACGCCGGTGGTTTTGTCAGTATCTTCCGAGGAAATCGCCAGAAGGTGCTTGCTGACGCAATTCTCCGGTCCACCATGGCCGAGATGCTCAATGACGAAATCGCCCAGCGCCTGAAAGAGGTGGCGCGCCTGCTCCAGGAGCAGGGGGCCAACCCCTTTCGGGTCCAGGCGTACCGCCGCGCCGGCGAGACCTTGCATCGCCTGGAGCGTCCGGTGACGGACATCCTGAACGCGGAGGGGATGGAAGGGCTCCAGCAATTGCCCGGGATCGGCGAAAGCCTCGCGCGGTCGATCCGGGATCTGGTGAATACGGGGCGGCTTCCCATGCTGGACCGATTGCGGGGGGAGGCCGACCCGGTCACGCTGTTGGCCTCGGTGCCGGGAATCGGCGAGGCCATGGCCAAGCGGCTGCACCACGATCTCGGCATCGACACGCTGGAGGAGTTGGAGACGGCCGCCCACGATGGGCGGCTCTCTGAGATCGCCGGGATCGGAGAGAAGAGGCTGGCGGGCATCATCGATTCATTGGCGGGCCGGCTCGGGCGCGTGCGGGGACGATTCGGCGAGACGGCGCCCCGTGCGCCGGGCCTGGAGACCTCGGTCGGCGAACTGCTCGAAGTGGACCGTGAATATCGGGAGAGGGCCGCGGCCGGAACGCTTCGCACGATCTCGCCGAGGCGGTTTAACCCGACCGGCGAGGCGTGGCTTCCGGTCCTGCACACTCAGCGAGGGTCGCGGCATTATACGGTGCTGTTCTCGAACACGGCGCGGGCACATCAATTGGGGAAGACCCGCGACTGGGTAATCCTGTACTTCGACGACGGGCGCGGGGAGCACCAGTGCACCGTCATCACCGCGCAGCAGGACCCGCTGAAAGGCAAGCGCATTGTCCGCGGCCGGGAAGCCGAGTGCGCGGCGTACTACCGGGAGCCAGACCAAGAAGGTCATGGTGGGTTCGGATGACCACCTCGATCCAGGTGCTGGAGTCATCCCGCGGTCCCATCGCGACCCAGCCGCTCGAGGTGGTGGAACGGAAGGGTCTGGGTCACCCCGATACGATCTGCGACGCCGTCATGGAGCAGGTCGCGGTCAGGCTGGCGCGGGCCTATCAGGAAATTTGTGGCCGCGTCCTCCACTTTAACGCGGACAAAGGCCTGCTGGTGGCGGGCGCGGTGGATTGCCGGATGGGCGGGGGACGCGTGCTTGAACCGATGCGGTTGGTCCTCGGCGACCGGGCGACGTTTGAATGGCGCCGGAAACGCGTGCCGGTCAAGGACGTCGCCGTGCGCGCGGTGCACGACTGGTTCCGGACGCACCTTCGGCACGTGGACCCGGCGAAGCACCTGCGCTGTCAGGTGGAGCTGAGGCCGGCGTCGGCGGAGCTGCAGTCCGTGGTCGGGCGGAAGGTCCCGGTGGCCAACGATACCTCCGCCGCGGTCGGCTATGCGCCGCTGACGCGGACTGAGCGGCTCGTGCTGGGCGTGGAGCGGTTTCTGAACGGCGCAGCGTTCAAGGCCGCGTTTCCGGAGACCGGTGAGGACGTCAAGGTGCTCGGGGTCCGCAGCGGCCCCACGCTGACCGTGACCGTCGCGATGCCCTTGCTGGCCTCGGCCATCCGGTCGGAGAGAGCCTACTTCGAACGGAAGGCCGCGGTGCAGGAGGCGATCCGGCGCTTTGTGCAAGGAGAGGCCGTGGCGGGCTTGACCGTGCGGGTGCACATGAACACGCTGGACCGACCGGGCGCCGGCGTGGCGGGGATGTATCTCTCGCTCCTCGGCACGTCGGCGGAGGCCGGGGACTCCGGCGAGGTGGGGCGGGGCAATCGGGTGTGCGGGGTCATCTCGCTGGGGCGGCCGGCGAGCGCCGAGGCGGCCGCGGGCAAGAATCCGGTCGCGCACGTCGGGAAGATCTACACCGTGCTGGCCCAGGTCCTGGCGGAACGGATCCTGCGTACGGTCGGGGGGCTCCGGGAGGTCACGGTCTGGCTCACGAGCGAGATCGGCCGGCCGGTCTCCTCGCCGCGGCTTGCGGCGGTGGAGGTAGCCTTGCGTCGGGGCATCAGCCTGAAGACGGTGGAGCCGGCGGTGCGCCGCCATGTTCGGGACGCGCTGGCCGAGATCGGGCCGTTCTGCGAGGCGCTGGCGCGGGGCGAGTACGGAGTCTGTTGAGTCCTCCGGAGGATCAGGGAGCGAGGCGGGCGTATGGGCGGATCCCCCAGAGCCAGGCGGCCGATCTTCAACGTGCAGAAACACAAGGCCTCCCATCTGCATTATGATTTCCGGCTGGAGATCGGCGGCGTCCTCAAGTCCTGGACGATTCCCAAGGGCCCGTCCCTGGATCCGGCGGTGAAACGGTTGGCGGTGGCAGTGGAGGACCATGACCTTGAGTATGCCGACTTCGAGGGTGTGATCGAAGAGAGCCAATACGGAGCCGGGCCCGTGCTGGTTTGGGACACCGGCTGGTTTGAGCCCGCGGCGGGGGAGAAGGCCGGCGCCGCCGCGGAGGCGATGGCGGATGCCGGCAAGCTGGATGTCATCCTACACGGGCGGCGGCTCAAGGGCCGGTTCTCCCTGATCCGGATGAAGGGCCGCCCCCGGCAGTGGCTGCTGGTGAAGAACCAGGACGAGGAGGCGCGTCCGGGCACCGAGATCACCGAGACGTGCGAAACCTCGGTGCTCACGGACCGGACCATCGAGGATCTGGAGCGGGAAGCGCAGTCCGGCGCGCTCACCCCTTATCGCTGTCGGAAGTGACCTTGAGGGAACTTCGAACGGCCGGGGCGATCCTCATATCGATCCGTGCGGCAGGTTGGGGAGGAGGCACATGAATCTCCAGGCGGCGCTATATTACGAGAGTCTTCCGAATGGGCGCGTGCTCTGCACGCTGTGCCCGCACGACTGTAAGATCGCGCCGGGCCATCGAGGGGCGTGCGGGGTGCGGGTCAACCACGACGGGCGGCTGTACACGCTGGTGGCCGACCGGGTGGTCGCCTGCGACGTGGACCCGGTCGAGAAGAAGCCGCTGTTCCACTTCCTGCCGGGGAGCCGGGCCTACTCGATCGCGACGGTGGGGTGTAACTTGCGCTGCCTGTTCTGTCAGAACTGGCTCATCTCCCAATGGCCCAAGCTGCGGCATCCGGAGCCGCCCTCCGATCATCCCGGCGAGGTCGTGTGTCCAGATCTGGCCGCCCAGCCAGACGAGACGGCGTTGGGGACGCGCGTAATGCCCTCGGAGCTGGTCGCGGAGGCGGCCCGTTCGGGAGCGGCCTCCATCGCCTATACCTACACCGAGCCGACGATCTTTTTCGAGCTCGCCCTTGCCACGGCCCGGGCGGCGTCGGAGGCTGGCCTCGGCAATATCTTCGTGACCAACGGATTCATCGCGCCGGCGCCCTTGCGCGAGATCGCTCCCTATCTGAACGCGGCGAACATCGACCTCAAATCCTTTCGCGACGGCTTTTACAAGCGGGTCTGCGGGGCCCGGCTGCAACCGATCCTCGAGGCGATCCGGCTGTACAAGCAACTGGGCGTATGGATCGAATTGACGACGCTGATCATCCCCGGGCTGAACGATGATGAAATGGAATTGCGGGAGATGGCGGCCTTCATCCGGACGGACCTCGGCGAATCCGTGCCGTGGCACCTCAGCCGGTTCTATCCGGCGTACAAGATGGCCGACGTCGAGGAGACCCCGCTCGCCACGCTGAGGCGCGCTCGCGAGATCGGGCGCGAAGCCGGACTCAGGTACGTTTACGTGGGCAATGCGCCGGAAGAGGAGGGCGGTGAGGACACGGTCTGTCCGTTCTGCGGCGACAGGGTCATCCGGCGGCGCGGAGTGGGATTGGTGCAGAATCGGCTCAGCGCCGGACGCTGTCCGAACTGTGCGGGCTTCATCGAGGGCCGCTGGGCGATCGCGGTCTGAGACGGGGGGTTGACTCTTGGGGGACTTATCCTGATCATCCAGTTCAACAACGGGAGGCCGAGGAGGAGCGATGGAACTGCATATTGAGAGCCGGAATGTGGCGATGACGCCGAGATGGAAGACGGAGGTCGAGGAAAGGATGGCCGACCTGCAGGCGGGCCATGACGACCTGCTCCACGGGCGGGTGACCCTGACGAAGAATCTGCACCATAAGAAGGACCGGCGGGTGGCGGAAGCGCTGGTGGTGGTGACGCTGCCCGGCCGGCACACGATCACGGCCAGGAAAGAGGAAAAGACCTTCGAGGAGGCCATCCGCGCCGCCTTCCTGTCGGTGGACATCGAGTTGCAAAAGTTCCGCGGGAAGCGCGCTACGACCGAGGTGCGGACCCCGCCGGTTCCGCCGCTGCGCGGGGTGATCTGCAAGCTGTTCCCTCAGGAGGGGTACGGGTTCATCCTGAGGGAAGGGGGCGGGGAGGTGTACTTTCATAAGAACGCGCTGCACGGCCTGACGTTTGAGGCCCTGGAGGACGGCGTGGAAGTGGTCTTCAATCTCGAACCGGGAGAAAAAGGGCCCCAGGCGACGACCGTCAACCCCCTGCCGGTGATCTCCTGAGGGCGGTCTTGCGGACGGCTCTCGTTAGCCGGCCTTCTCCATGAGCGCCTTGAGGTCGGCCCCCGCGATCACTTCCTTCTGGAGGAGCAGTTGGGCTCCCTCCAGGAGGACGTTTTTCTTCTCGGCGAGCAGGTGCTTCACCCGCTCGTACTGCTCATCAATGACCCGGCGGATCTCGCAGTCGATTTCGCGGGCGGTCTCCTCGGAATAGTCGCCCCTGCCGGCCGGCGCTTGGACCGGAAGGAACAAGGGCTGGCGCTCCCGCTCCAGGGTGATCGTCCCCAGCTTCTTGCTCATGCCGTATTCCTTGACCATGCTCCGGGCGATATCGGTGGCTTTGAGCAGGTCGTTCTGCGCCCCCGTGGAGGCTTCGCCGAACACCAGTTCCTCCGCGATCCGCCCGCCGAGCAGCACCGCGATCTTGTTCTCCAGTTCGGTTTCCGTCATGAGGAAGCGGTCCTCCGTGGGCAACTGAAGCGTGTAGCCCAGCGCCGAGATCCCGCGGGGGATGATCGAGATCTTCTGTACGGTGTCCGAACCGGGGATGGAGAGGGAGACCAGCGCGTGGCCCACCTCGTGGTGTGCGACTCGTTCCTTCTCCATCTTGTTCAGCAGCCGGTTCTTCTTTTCCAGCCCGGCCACCACCCGCTCGACGGCTTCTTGTAATTCCGCCGGGCCGACCGCGCCCTTGCCCCGCCGCACTGCCAGCAGCGCCGCCTCGTTGATGATGTTGGCCAAGTCCGCCCCGGAGAATCCCGGGGTCATCGAGGCGATCACCTCGAGGTTCGCATCCGGGCCCAGCACGACGTTCTTCGCGTGGACCTTCAGGATGGCCAGTCGCCCGGTCTTGTCCGGCCGATCCACCAGGACGTGACGGTCGAAGCGCCCGGCCCGCAGGAGCGCGGAGTCCAGGATTTCAGGCCGGTTGGTGGCGGCCACCAGGATCACCCCGATGCGGGGATCGAACCCGTCCATCTCGACCAGCAACTGGTTGAGCGTCTGCTCGCGCTCTTCATGGGCCATGGGGCCGATGCCGCGGGCCTTCCCCAGCGCGTCCAACTCGTCGATGAAGATGATGCAGGGCGCCTTGGCCTTAGCCTGCTCGAACAGATCCCGGACCCTGGCGGCGCCCACGCCCACGAACATCTCGACAAACTCGGACCCGCTGATGCTGAAGAACGGAACCCCCGCTTCTCCCGCCACGGCCCTGGCCAGGAGGGTCTTGCCGGTCCCGGGCGGGCCGACCAGCAGGACGCCCTTCGGGATCTTGCCGCCCAGCTTGGTGAACTTCTCCGGCGTCTTGAGGAACTCGATCACGTCCTGAAGCTCCTCCTTGGCCTCGTCCACGCCGGCCACATCGGCGAAGGTGACCTTCACTTCCTTTTCCATGTACACCTTGGCCTTGGATTTCCCCACGGTCATGAAGCCGCTTTGCGCCTGGCCCAGGCGGCGAAAGATGAAGATCCAAATTCCGAAAAACAACAGGACGGGCAGGAACCACGAGGCGATGTCCCGCCAGAAGGTGCTCTCGATCACCCCGGTGAACTTGACGTGGCGGGCGTCCAGGTCCTTGACCAGGTCCGGATCCTCGACGCGGACCGTCGTGAACCATTTGCCTTCTTTGGCCTCCCCCTCCGGCCTGAGCTTCCCGGAGAGTTTCGTCGTGCTGATGGCCACCTCGGCCACTTTGCCGGAGGCGACGAGGGTCTTGAACTCGCTGTAGGGGAGCTCTTCGACCTGCCGGAAGGCCTGGAGGAAGTCATGAATCAGGATCACGGCCCAGACCGCCAGGACCACATACCAGATGGAAAAGGTGATCTTCTTCTTATCCATTTAACTGGAACCCCTCGTCTCTTCTCTCCGTCGCAACCCTCGAAGAGCGTTCAGGTGGGGCGACAACAATTCTCGATGATGGTCACCACCTCCTGGACATCGTCCGTGATCGTGAACAGGTCGAGACTGGACGGGTCCAGAAACTCGTGGCCGACCACCTGGGTCCGGAGCCATTCCAGGAGCCCACTCCAGTACGACCGTCCCATTAGAATTACCGGAAAGGGTTGGAGCTTTTCGGTCTGGATCAAGGTGGCGATCTCGAAGAGCTCGTCCAGCGTCCCGAATCCCCCCGGGAACAGGATGAAGGCGGTCGCGTACTTGACCAGCATGACCTTCCGGACGAAGAAGTAGTGGAACTTCAGGGAGAGCGTGGTATAGCGGTTCGAGACCTGCTCCACCGGAATGTCGATGTTCAGGCCAACCGACTTCCCCCCGCCCTCGAAGGCCCCCTTGTTGGCCGCCTCCATTACGCTGGGCCCGCCCCCCGTGATGATCGAGAAGCCCTTCTGGGCCAGGGCGCGCGCGGTCTTTTCGGCGGTCGCATAGGCCCACGTGCCGGGGTCGGCCCGGGAGCTTCCGTAAATCGTCACGGCGGGAAGGACTTTGGGCAGCGCGTCGAAGCCCTCCACGAACTCGCCGATGATCCGAAACAGACGCCACGATTCCTCCTTGGCCAACACATTGATCTGGTAGTGTTCGTGCATGATCCAGGCTCCGAGAATTCCGGTATTCTACCCTTGTTGAGCCTGCGATGGAAAGGGACGCCTCGCGCGAGCCTGGCATTCCCGAATGCCCTGTGAGACAATCCGCCCGCCCATGTCTGAACTGCGCCAGAATCCCTTCACGAAGGAGTGGGTGATCATTGCCCGGGATCGCGCCCGGCGACCGGACGAGTTCCGGTCCCGGAGAGAGCCTCCTGAGCGCCCGGCCTCCGACCCGTCTTGCCCCTTCTGTCCCGGCAACGAGGCATCGACCCCGCCCGAAGTGGCCGCCTTTCGGGTCGGCAGCCCGAACGCGCCCGGGTGGTGGGTGCGGGTGGTCCCCAATCGGTTCCCGGCGCTCGCTCCCGAGGCCTCCGGTGACCGCAGCGGCGACCATTATTTCCGGCGGATGGCCGGCGTCGGCCGGCACGAGGTCATCATCGAAACCCCGGCGCACAACCTGCCGTTCGCCCTCCTGTCGGATCACCAGGCGCAGGAAGCCGTCCTCATGTACCGGGACCGGTACCTGGCGCTCGGTGAGGCCCCCTCCGTGAAGGCCGTCATCCTGTTCAAGAACTATGGGGAGGCGGCCGGGACGTCCCTCGTGCATCCGCACGCCCAGATCGTCGGCACGCCGATCGTTCCGGAGCACCTTCGCGCCCAATACACGGTGGCCACCCAGTACTACGACGACACCGGCGGGTGCATCTATTGCGACGTGGTGAAGGAGGAGCGGAAGGCGAAGGAGCGGGTGGTCTTTGAAGGGGAGGGGTTCGTCGCCTTCCATCCCTTCGCCTCGCGCTCGCCGTTCGAGACCTGGATCGCCCCGACCCACCACGTCCCCTCCTTCGGGCAGATTTCGACGGACGAGGCCAAGCGGTTCGCCCGGGTCCTCGCGGCTGTCCTTTCAAAGATCTCTCGGCATCTCAACGACCCGGACTACAACTTTGTCGTCCACTCGGCCCCCATCGAGGACGAGAACAAGCCCTATTTCCTCTGGCATCTGTGCATCATCCCTCGCCTGACCACCGTCGCGGGGTTCGAGATCGGGTCCGGCATCTTCATCAATACCGCGGTGCCGGAGGAGACGGCGGCCTACATGAACGAGCGTGACTAAGGGCAGGAGAGCATCCGGCATGAAGGTCCTCTGCGCGGTGGACGGATCGAAGCATTCGAAGTGGGCGCTGGAGGCGCTGCGGCGCTGGCCCTTTCCTCGGGGGTCGGCGCTGGTGCTCGTGCACATGGTGGACACCGCCAAGTACAAGCCCCACCGGGGAGCGGGGGAGGGGGCCGAGGACGCCATGAGGCAGGCGCTGGGCCTGGCGGAGGAGACCGGCCGGACCGTGTTGGCGCGCGAGAAGGCCGCGCTCTCTCCTGTTTGGGGAACCGTGGACAGCCGCCTCGTGCGCGGGCACCCGGCCGAGAGCATCGTGCGGACGGCGGCGAAGCTGAAAGCCGACATGATCGTGATGGGCTCGCGGGGGCTGACGGATGTCCGGGCCTTCCTGCTGGGCAGCGTGTCGCGCAAGGTCGTGGTGCACGCCGGCTGTCCGGTGCTGCTGGTCAAGAAGCGGGTGCCGGTGCTCAGACGGATCGTCGTGGGCATGGATGCTTCCAAGGACGCGCGGGCCGGCCTCGAGTTTCTCCTTCAGATGCCCTTGCCGGAAGCGGCCCACCTGACGGTCGTTTCGGTCGTCCCTCCGCTCCCGATCGAGGCCTCGATGGAACCGCCGCTGGAGGGGGCTCTTCTCGACCGGGTGCGGGCCCCGTTCATCGAAGAGGCCCATACGATCGCGAAGCAGGCTGCCGAGCGCATCGAAAAGGCTGGCTTTCAGGTGAGCACCGCGGTTGTGCACGGACATCCGAGCCACGAGATCGTGAAACTGGCCGAGGCCGAGCGCGCCGATCTGGCCGTCGTCGGCTCCCGCGGGCTCTCCGGCACCACCCGATTCCTCATGGGCAGCGTCTCCGACGGCGTCATCAAATACGCCCCGTGTTCGGTGCTGGTGTTCAGGCGGTAGGGTCTTTGTCCGTCTGGCGGCACTCCCTTCCTCAGTGAGGCAGTTCAGTCAGCCACAGACGTAAGGGTATCCAGTCCAGGAATCCAAAGAGGTGAGGCGCCATGCGGCCTGATCGCTTGCTTGCTATTCTGATATTCCTGCTGGCTCTTGCGGCGCTTTCCGCTTCGATCGTGCCAGCCCAATTCGAGCCGCGCGACAAGCGGTTTTATGACCGGGCCGTCTGGAACTTCGCGCTTCGCGACGATCTTCCCGAGCTCGACATCGAGTTCAACGGCGTGGACTTCGGCCATTCGCATCTTTATGAGACTTTGCTGGTCACCGGCGCCAAGAGCGTCCCGGCCGTCGAAGAGGAGGCGCGCGGGCAGACCCTGCGGTTCATTGCGTCGAGACCGGTCCTTCCGCCGAACGAAGAGGCGATCGCCCCCACCTACATGAAGCTGGCCTGGCGCGCGCAGAACGCCTTCGATGAAGCGCATGCACTGCACCGCGCCACGTACGACATCTACGTCTCCGCCATCATCACCGACAAAAACGCCGCGCTCCAGGAGGCCCTGGCCTTCTACCGGCAGAGCCCCTACGCGATTACCGCTCAACGACTGGACCACCGCCGCCTCGACCAGTTTCCGTATTCGAAGGCCTTCCGGTGGAAGTTCCCGCTCTTCAACGCCACCATCTGGGCCTATCACTACCTCCAAGTCGCCGTGTATGACGTGCTGCAAGCCGCTCCGGACCTGGCAGCCAAGCGGACGGTCGTGCGGCCTATCTTAATGATGTACCATGGATATCTCCAGCGGCCGCCGGTGGAATGGACCTTCATGCCCCTGACGGCCGAATTGAGCCCGAAGTTCGCGGCCCGCTATCCCGAGATCGCGAACATCTTCGATAACCTCCACATGCTCCACGACAACATCAGCGACATTTTGGTCAGTGATCTATTCCCCACCCGGGAAGCCAAGCGGGCGGAAATTTACCGGATCCTGGACAGCTACTATCTCGAGAGCGCCGACGCCACGAATCCGATGATCGGGCAGAAACAAGAAATGAAGCATGACCGGCATGAGAAACAATGAAAGGCTGGCATGCCTGATGCGAGGCTGCCTGCTCAGTATTGTAACCTTCCTTCTCTGTCTGGGCCTCCCGCCAGCCTGGGCGCTTGATCACGACAACCTCGACAAGAACCGCCCGCTCCGGATCGAGGATGCGTATCCTTTAGCAAAGGGCGAGTTTGGCCTGGAGGGTGGTGCCCGATTCGTGGACCGGCGGCAGGGGAGAACCCGGTTCGTGTTCCAGCCGCAAGTGCTGTACGGAGCGTTCTATAACACGCAGCTTGAGATCGGCGGAGACCTGGTTACGGAGCCGACTTCGGTGGAAGGTGCCGAGAAGTCCGGAGACGTGCGTGTCGGCGTCCTGTACAACCTCAACACGGAGACGCTCAGTCTGCCGGCGCTGGCCGTGAAGCTCGACCTGGAGTTTCCGACCGGCGTTCGCTCAAAGGGCGTGGATGGCACGCTGGCCGGCATTCTGACGCGCTCATTCGGCCGTTGGCGGACGCATCTTAATGTGGAGTACACGGTCGTGGGCTCCGCTCGAGGAGGAGAGCGCGATGGACTGTACCGCCTGGCTTTGGGCGTGAGTTATCCGCTAGGATATCCCATGCGGTTCCGAGAAACGCTGATCGCGGACGTGTTCACCCGCCAGTCGGACCTCAGCGGGGGCCGCAATCCCACCGGAATCGAGGTGGGACTTCGCCATCAGTTCAGCTCGCGAATCGTATTGGATGGGGGCCTAGGAACCGAGTTCGCCGGGCCTTCCGACCGATCTGCGGTGTTCGGCACTGTCGGGCTGTCGATCGGATTCTGATCCAATGCGGTTTCTGTTACTTCCCTTTCGGAGGGAACTGCTGCTGCTTCTTATAATGGACAACCTGGGTCACGCGCCTCTTCTTCGAGAAGATGACCTCCACGGTCGTCCCATCCGCATACGTATAGAGCCACAGCGTATCGGTTGACCGGGACGGCTTTCCCATCAATCGGTGGACTTCTTCCTTGGTCATGCGGAGCGTGATTGAGCGGTACGTTTGGGAAGGGCCTGGGGGTTGTTCCGGCGACTGCAACGCCGAGCCCCGATCAGCCGCCTGAGTAGGCGCAAGTCCGAAGAAAGAGAACCAAAGCACAATGATAAAGATCATTTGAAAGACGGTTCCAGACACCTTTTCTCTACCCAGCAATCCAGGAAGCTAAGACTAGACTTCACTTCTTGCCGTGTCAACACAACGGGCACCTGAATTCTGGTACAATCCCGCCCGTATGCCCCACGCCTGATTTAATCTGAACCGGCGTCGGTGTCCGCTGAGGAATTTCGGGACGAAATCTTTCAACGGGTCTGGGGCAATTGGCGTCACCAATGCCTCACCGCTCGACGTGCTCTACCAATAACCGTATGATTCAGGTCTGAAATTTTTTGCCCGCCCTCGGAGGGCTCCTGGTACTACCTTTGCGTTGATCAGCACGAAGATTAGGAAGGAGGCCAGATATGTCAAGAAAGCGAACCGGGAAAGCGGCCGGGAAGCAGGGGAGACGCCTTGTCTCCAACCCGCGTCGTCTGGCCGGCCAGCAGCCGGATCCTTATGCCGTTCGGGGGGCCCAGCCGGGTCCCGCCGTCTGTAAGGAGTGTCATGCGATCTATGAGAAAAAACGGTGGCGATTCGACGAGCCGGCGTCCGTGAAATTGGTCTCCCAGAAACGGACCAAAGCGGTCATCTGCCCGGCGTGTGTCAAGGTCCATGACCGCTATCCTGATGGAGTCCTGACGTTGCGGTGGCCCGGCCTCCCCGAGCACCGGCGCGATGTCCTCGGCCTGTTGCATAACGAAGCGGCCCGGGCGCAGGAGGTCAATCCCCTGGAGCGGATTATGAAGATCGAGGACGACGGGAAGGAATTGCGCGTGTTCACCACGAATACCAAGCTGGCCCAGCGGATGGGGCGGGAGATGGAGCGAGCGTTTAAGGGCAAAACCAGTTACCATTGGGCCCACCGGGACAAGCTGGTGCGGGTGAACTGGGAACGGGAAGAAGGTTGATGGACCGTTCAGACTGGAAGGGAGGTTCTATGAAAAGCGGAGCATATGGAGTGACACGGGTACTCGCCGTCATGATGCTTGTCGGGGGGAGCCTTGCGGCGCTCCGCGTGGACGTCCAGAGCGCGGCGCAGGCCTTGCCGGAGCAACGGCTTGAAATTCTCATGCGGGATTATGAGTTCCAGGTGGCCAAACCTACGATGATCCAGCCTGGGCTGCCGGCGGTCATCATCCTGCGCAATCAGGACATCGTCCGGCACGGCTTCTACTCAGCCATGCTTCAGGGAATCATGGTACAGGGTGAGGGCGAAGGAGTCGCCGCGTACGGCAAGGGAGTGGAAGGATTCTACGTGGAACCGGGCAAGACGCTCGTCATCCGCTTCAACAACCAGCGGCCCGGAAAGTATTCCTTCCGCTGCGACCTGCACCCCCAAATGAAGGGGGAAGCGTACGTCATGGAGGTCCCCGCCGCGTGAGGAGCGAAGGGGGAAGCTCAAGCCCCCACTGATTTGTGTGAACCACGGCAGGATTCGATCACGAAGGAACGGTGAACCGCAGAGATAGTATATTGAGGGCTTTAGTGGTATGATTTAAAATTATGAAGCGGCCTCCGTTCATAGCCACTACTCTGGCGATAATCTACTTCCTCCTGGCGCTAAATGCGTACGCCTGCCTGGTCCCGCTGTATGGCGGGGTAAAGGTGGCGCAGGGGAGTGACTGCACAATGCCGCAGGAGCAGCCTGCCCGCCAGCACTGCGACGCCTTCAAGTCCATCGGCGTCCAGACTCTTTCTTCAGCCGACCCGCTCCTTGATTGCCACTCGCAGGTGGTTGTGGGTGAGCAGGTTTCGGGTTCGATTCTGGATTCGGTTCTATCTCATCATTATGCTCTCTTAGGAAGTCCCCCCTTTCTTGAGCGCGACCCACTCTCTTTGACCTCGATCCTCCGCATCTGATCCTCCGCACAAGCTGACTGTACCTGAGGTTCTCACCGAGAACCCGTGTCTTCTTTTTTTGGAGGTCAGCACCATGTGCGGAGGTCATCGTGCGTTCATCAGCAGTGCGGTTCTTGCAATAGGTCTTTGGGGCGGACTCATGCCCGCTCAAGCGGCGCCCTCGTCGGATCCGCTTAGGCTTGAGGCCGTCGTCGCTGAGGCCCTCGAGCGGAATCCCGAGATCCAGGCGGCCCGCCATCGGTGGCAGGCGGCCAAGGAGCGGGCTCCGCAAGCTCGAGCCCTGGACGATCCCGAGTTCAAGATCGAGCTGTTCAACTATCCCAATAGGCTCTACCCCGACGCCTCGGCCAATACGATTTTCGGCTTGTCGCAGCGCTTTCCCTATCCCGGCAAGCTGGGTCTCAAAGAAGGCTTGGCGATCAAAGAGGCCGAGATGGCCGCCTCTATGCTCCTCGCCAAAGAGCGTGAAGTGGCCGCGCAGGTCAAGGCCGCCTATTACGAGTTGTTCCTCGCCCACAAGGCCATCGAGGTGCATCACCAGCAGATCGCTCTCTTGAAAGAGTTCTTTGACATCGCCAACGCGCGGTTTCGGGCGGGGAAGGGGGCGCAGGTAGACGTGCTGAAAGCCACCGTGGAGGTCTCGAAGCTCTTTAATCAGTTCCCCGTGCTGGAGCAGCAGCGGGAGACCGCCAGGGGGAAACTCAATATCCTCATGAATCGCCCCCCGCAGGCCCCCCTCGGAGAGCCTGCCGAGCCCGCTGGCCCTCGGGAGAAACGGGCGCTGGAGGACCCTCAGCAGATGGTGATTCAGAACCGGCCTGAGCTGCGGGCTTTAGACCTTGAGATCGCCAGAAGTCAAACGGCCACCGCGCTGGCGCAAAAACAGTATTACCCGGATTTCAACGTGATGGTGGAACGGTTCCAGAACTTCGGAGCACGGGACGGCTTCGGGGCGGGGCTGACCATGAGCCTCCCGTTTGCCTTCTGGACCAAGCCCAAATATGACGCGGGAGTTAGGGAGGCGGCGGCCAACCAGGACTCGGCGAAAGCGGCCTTCCAGGTTCTGCAAAACCAGATCATGTTTGAGGTGAAGGATCTCCTGGCGAAGATCGAGGCGGCGGAGAAGATGGTCACGCTCTATAAGACCACCGTGATTCCCCAGGCACAACAGACGTTGGAGTCCGCAAGAGTGGGCTATAAAGCGGCCAAGGTGGAGTTCCTGACTCTGCTTGATGCCGAGCGAGCGATCAAGGACTTCACGCTCGATTATTACCGAGCCCTGACTGCATTTGAGCAGCGGATGGCCGAGCTCGAACGGGCGGTCGGAACGGAATTGGGAGGAAGGCCGTGAAGGAGGAGCAAACCATGAAATCCGATATTCGATGGAAAACCTTGCTGGCGGGTGTGGCCGCAGCCGGCGTAATTGCCGGAGTTGTCGGGGGATTCTTCGCGGCCAATCTGATGATGGGCGACATGTCAGGAATGCACATGGGAAAGGAGGGTGTCTCGGCGCCCTCGGGGCGAGAGGGTGAGAAAGAGGGCATGAAGGGGATGCCCATGCGGGAAATGGACATGAAGGGCGCTGTCGCCGTTCCAGCCGTGACCCGGCAGTTGATCGGCGTCAGAAGCGCGCCGGCCGCCTTCGCTGATCTGGAGCAAGAGATCCGAACGGTCGGCACCGTGGACTACGACGAGCGAGGGCTCACGCAGGTCAATCTGAGAGTCTCCGGGTGGGTCCAGGAGGTCTTCGTCAACTCGGTCGGCAGGCCGGTGCGCAAGGGCGAGCCGCTTTTCACGCTCTATTCGCCGGACCTCCTGGCCACGCAGGATGAGTACCTCGTGGCCTTGAGGACGAGAGCCCAACTAGCCGCCAGTCCGCTGGCCGATGCCAAAGACGGGGCGGCCGCCCTCGTGGCAAGCGCGCGTGAGCGCCTTCATCTCTGGGATTTGACCGATGAGCAGATTGCGGTCCTGGAGCGTCGTGGGAAAGCGGAGCCGGTCCTGACCGTCTATGCCCCGTCCAGCGGGATCGTGCTCAAGCGTGAGGCCTTGCCGGGGAAATATGTGGAACCTGGAACCACGCTGTATGAGGTGGCGGACCTGTCCACGGTCTGGGTCCATGCCGACATCTATGAGTCGGAGATTGCGATGGTGAAGCTCAACCAACCTGCCACGGTCACGATCGAGGCCTATCCCGGGGACACCTTTCGGGCCAAGGTTTCCTACATCTATCCCTCGTTGAATGCGGAAGCCCGCACGGTGCGGGTGCGATTGGAACTGCCGAATCCGGCGTTGAAGTTGAAGCCGGGCATGTTCGGGACCGTCACGGTGCGAACCGACGCTGTAAAGACGTTGGTCGTTCCCAAGGAGGCGGTGCTCGACTCCGGCCTCCGCCAACTCGTGTACTTGGATCGGGGGCAAGGCATCTATGAACCCACGCCGGTCAAGCTGGGCCGGAAGAGCCAGGATCGCGTTGAAGTGCTGGAGGGCATCAAAGAAGGAGATCGGGTTGTGACCTCGGCCAACTTCCTTCTCGACGCTGACAGCAAGCTCGCCTCGGCCGGCAGCATGCAGGCCATGATGGGCCAGCTCGGCATGGCCGACTGGCAGATGCGCGGCGCGTACGAGAAGAAAATGGAAGGCATGGACATGGGAAAAGGGGGCGTCTCGGCGCCACCGGGGAGGGAGGGTGCGAAAGGTGACATGGAGGGGATGAAAGGAATGTCATCGGCTCCAGCCAAGGCTGTGGCCGAGACGAGACAAGTGGGGGGCCTCTCCCTCACGTTGACGACGGTGCCCGAGACGCCCAAGGCCGGCGAAACGGTGCTTCGATTGAAACTAGCGGACCAGGCGGGAAAACCGGTGACGAATGGGCAGGTCTTGTTCATGTACACCATGCCGATGCCCGGCATGAGCGAGTCGAAATCGACCGCTGCACACGTGAAGGACGGGATATACGAAGGAAAAGCGCTGCTGGGGATGGCTGGGAATTGGGAGGTTACGGTCCATGTGGTCACGCCCGGGGGCACGTCCCTGCATGAAAAATTCAGTGTGATGGTGACCGGCGGAGGTATGTGATTCATGATCGCGCGCCTTATCGAACACAGCGCCCGGAACCCCGTCCTGGTGATTCTGTTTGTGGTGTTGCTGGCCGCCTGGGGGGCGTGGGCGGTGTTTGAGGTCCCGCTGGATGCCATTCCGGACCTCTCCGATGTTCAGGTGATCATCTACACCGAGTGGCCGGGCCGAAGCCCCACGCTCATTGAGGACCAGGTCACATATCCGATCGTCACGTCCATGCTGGCGGGCCCGAGAGTCAAGCGCGTGCGCGGGGTGTCGGAGTACGGCGTCTCTTACGTGTATGTCATATTCGAAGACCGGACCGATCTCTACTGGGCCAGGAGTCGTGTGCTGGAGTACATGCAGAAGCTCACCGGCAAACTGCCGGTGGGGGTCTCTCCGACCCTGGGCCCGGACGCCACCGGCGTCGGGTGGGTCTATCAGTACGCCTTGGTGGACGAGTCCGGCACACATGACCTGGCGCAACTCAGGAGTCTGCAGGATTGGTACCTGCGCTACCAGTTGGAAAGCGTGCCCGGAGTGGCCGAGGTGGCGGCAATCGGCGGGTTCGTCAAGCAGTATCAGATCGAGGTGGACCCCAACACGCTGGCGGCCTATCGGTTGCCGATTAAGACCGTCATCGAGGCGGTCCGCAACAGCAACGCAGAAGTGAGCGGCCGCGTGCTGGAGATGGCTGGCACCGAGTATGTCGTCCGCGGACGGGGTTATCTGCGCTCGATCGAGGACATCGAGCTGGTCCCGGTCGGCACGGATCGGCGCGGCACGCCCATCCTGGTCCGGGACATTGCCCGGGTCCAAATCGGCCCGGACCAGCGGCGGGGCATCGCCGAGCTGGACGGGAAGGGCCAGACCGTCGGCGGCATCGTGATTATGCGGGCCGGCGAGAACGCGCTGGCCGTGATCGAGCGGGTGAAGGTGCGGCTGGATGAGATCAAGCAGGCGCTGCCGAAGGGCGTGCGCATCATCCCGACCTATGACCGCTCGGACCTCATCCATCGGGCGATTGCCGTGCTTCGCGAGAAGCTGGTGGAGGAGAGCGTCATCGTGAGTCTTGTCGCGCTGCTGTTCCTCTTTCACCTGCGCAGCGCGCTGGTGGCCATCCTCATCCTGCCGGCGGCGGTCCTCCTGGCCTTCATCCCGATGGCGTACCTCAAAGTCACTTCCAACATCATGTCGCTCGGCGGGATCGCCATCGCGATCGGTGCCATGGTGGACGCGGCCATCGTCATGGTCGAGAACGCCCACAAGCGGCTGGAGCAATCGCCATCCGCAGACCGCACGGAGACCATCATCGTCGCTGCGAAAGAAGTCGGGCGGCCATTGTTCTTCTCGCTGCTGGTGATCGCGGTGTCGTTCCTGCCCATCTTCGCTCTGGAAGCCCAGGAGGGCCGCCTGTTCGCGCCGCTCGCCTACACCAAAACCTTCGCCATGCTCTTCGCGACGGCGCTGTCGGTGACGCTGGCGCCGGTCTTAATGGTCGTTCTGATCCGCGGCCGCATCCGGGCGGAGACGCGGAATCCGCTGAACTGGTTGCTGCTCACACTCTATCGGCCCATCCTATCGGGCGCGCTCCGCGTCCGCTGGCTCACGCTCGCGCTCGCGGTGGTCGCTGTGGGACTCACGGTGCCGGTGTTCACGCGGCTCGGCGGTGAGTTCATGCCACCCCTCAATGAAGGGACGATTCTCTACATGCCGACTACCGTGCCCGGCCTCTCGATCACCGAGGCCGTCAAAGTCTTGCAAACTCAGGATCGGCTGCTGACGACGTTCCCAGAAGTGGAACGGGTGTTCGGGAAAATGGGCAAGGCGCCGACCGCGACCGACCCGGCCTTCACCGGGATGGCCGAGATCACGGTGTCCCTCAAGCCAGAGGCGCAATGGCGACCAGGGATGACCTGGGACCGCCTGCTGGACGAGATGGACGCACGCCTGCGCATTCCGGGCTTTCCGAACATCTGGTGGATGCCGATCCAGACCCGGACCGAGATGATCACGACCGGCGTGCGGAGTCCAGTCGGAATCAAAGTGCTGGGACCGGACCTCAAGACGATTGAAGCCATCGGCTTGGAGATCGAACGCGCGCTCGCGAGCGTGCCCGGCACGCGGAGCGCCTTTGCGGAGCGGTTGAACGAGGGGTACTACCTGGACCTGATCGTGAACCGACGCGAGGCGGCCCGCTATGGTCTGACGGTCGGCGACGTGCAATCGGTCATCACCTCGGCAATCGGCGGGGAGACCGTGACGACAACAGTCGAAGGGCGCGAGCGGTATCCGGTGAATGTCCGCTATAAGCGCGAATTGCGGGACGACCCGGATCGGCTCAAGCGCGTGCTGATCCCCACGCCGAGCGGCGCGCAGATTCCGCTGGGGCAAATCGCCGAGATCGTCATCATCAAAGGGCCGCCGTCGATCTCCGATGAGAGCGGGGCCCTATCCGGTCTCGTGTCGATCGCGGTCAGCGGGCGCGACCTGCGCGGCTACGTCGAGGACGCCCAGCGGGCGGTCCGCGAGCGCGTCACGCTTCCGCCAGGCTATACGCTGCGCTGGACGGGGCAATACGAGCATCTCGTCCGGGCTGAGGAGCGGTTGAAGCTGGTGGTTCCCGTGACCCTCGGTCTGATCTTGCTGTTGCTCTATCTCAACTTCCGCTCGCTGGTTAAGTCCCTGATCGTGCTGCTGTCCGTCCCCTTTGCCGCGATTGGGGCAATCTGGTACCTGGAATACCTGGGCTACAACCTGAGCGTGGCAGTCTGGGTGGGGATCATCGCGCTGGCCGGCGTGGCGGCCGAGACCGGAGTCGTCATGTTGGTCTATCTGGACGAGGCTTACGAGCGGCGCGTGCGGGAAGGCCGGATGGCCACGGCGCAGGACCTGCGCGAATCCATTTTAGAAGGCGCGGTCCAACGGGTGCGGCCCAAGATGATGACGGTGGCCGCGATCATGGGCGGCCTGCTGCCGATCATGTGGACCACGGGCACGGGCGCCGACGTGATGAAGCGCATTGCGGCCCCCATGATCGGCGGGATGGTCAGCTCGACGATTCTGACCCTGCTCGTGATACCAGCCCTTTATGCCTTGTGGCGGTGGAGAGAGGTTAAACAACTTCAGCGGGTCAGCATTGAGGCCGGTAATGGAAAAGGGCAGATAGACAAGTCGGTCTTTCAATCAAAGGAGACTTCGACATGATGATGCAAATGGGTGGCGGGATGATGGACGGCATGATGGGCTGGATGGGAATTTCTGGTTTTATCTGGACGCTCGTTGGGATTCTGGTCATCGTCTTGCTCGTCATCGTCATTGGGAAACAATTGAAACGCTAGTCAACGACGAGGCAGAAACAATGGACCGCCAGGGGCGGGTCCCGGTCCTTTCGTCGTATCATCGAGAAGAGCAGTTGACCACGCCGTGCGCCGCTCGTAGAATGAGCCATGGTTCGAGTGATCCTCATCAGCATGCTTGCCCTTTCGGTGGTCTGCATGGTCCCGCTCATGGGGGTTGGCCATGGCATCACAGGCCATCTTCACCATGGCGCTACCGCTTCCTGCGCCACCTGTATGGGGCCGGAGTCTATCGGCGGGGTGGTCTTTCTCCTGACCTTGCTCGGCTGGTCGTCATTGATGATTCCGGTTTCACCGCCTCGTCCACTGGTCCGGGGTCAGTTCCACCCTCCTCGCGCCCGCTAGTCTCTTCTCCTTTTTCCCAACATTTTGTTGTGTGGAACATGTCCTGGGGACGTACTCGCTCCGTCCCCCATGCACGTGTTTCCAGGAGGAAAGACACCATGCGTACTCGGGACGGTTGGTCTGTCGATCGGAGACTGACGACACTTGCTACATCGCCGGGTGCCGGCGCTGTAGCGAAACGCTCCAGGGTTTCCTGGATCGTGAGTTTTGAATGAGATGATTGCCGCGCAATATCAGTGGGTTGGATGACCTTACCTCATCTGCGAGTGGAAGGTCAAAGCGGGAACGTCCCTTGCACCATCTGAAGAAGGGGGAGAGGACCTCATGAAACGGCTCAGACGTGGACTATGTGTGGTATTGGGCCTCGTTGTGCTTGGTGGCTGGACTGAGCTTGCCGGAGCTGCCGAGAAGCATGCGTCGGCGGAGACGGTCCTTGATCTCGGCGCGCTCGTTCAGGAGGCCACGCAAAACAATCCCGAAATCAAGGCCGCCCGCCAACGGTGGGAGGCCGCCAAGGCCGTCGTGCCGCAGGTAGGCACGCTGCCGGACCCTGTGATCTCCGGCGGCTACATGAGCCGAGGGTCTCTGGCCTCCGAGCCGGTTACCATCTTCGGCGTGATGCAGGAAGTCCCGTTCCCCGGCAAGCTGCAGCTTCGGGAGGAGCTGGCCGGCCGGGAGGCGGAGCGGATGGAGGCGGACTATGCGGCCGTTGGCCTGCGGGTCGTGGCCCGCGTGAAGGAGGCGTACTTCGATCTCCATCTCGTCCATAAGGCCCTTGAGATCGTGGAGAAGAACAAAGGGCTTCTGCAGGATTTCGAAAAGACCGCCAAGGCGCGCTATGCGGTGGGAAAGGTGGCGCAGCAGGACGTCTTCCGCGCCCAGGTGGAACTCTCGCGCGTGCTGGATCGGCTGGCGGTGTTGGACCAGCGGCGTGAAAGCATGCATGCCGAGATCAATCGCCACCTGAATCGCCCGCCGGCCGCTCCGCTCGGCAGGCCGGCCGAAATTATTCTCACGGCGCTGCCGGCCGGGATCGCCGAAATGAGCGCGCTGGCCGAGCGACAGTCGCCGGAACTGAAGGCCCAGATCAAAGGTGTGGAGCGCGGGGACACCGGGGTGGCGCTGGCCCGCCGGGACTATTTCCCGGACTTTTCCCTCAACTTCTCGGCCGCGCCGCCGCTCCAGGGCGATCCCATGGGCAACAGCTACCAAGCCCTTCTGGGCATCAAGGTTCCTCTCTACTTTGCGCGCAAGCAGCGGGCCGGCGTCGAAGGGGCGCTCTCCTCGCTGGAGGGAGCGCGGAAGGACCTCGAAACCACCCGGCAATCTCTCCTCTTCCGCGTCAAGGACAACGTGGTCCAGGCGCAGCGGGCGGAGCGGCTGATCGCGCTGCTCAAGAACGCCATCATCCCGCAGGCCGGCTTGGCGCTCCAATCGGCGCTCGCGGGCTACGCGGTCGGCAAGGTTGATTTTCTGACCTTGCTGAACAGCCTCCTCACCTTGCAAGAGAGCGAACTGGAATTGCACGGGGAGATGGTCGAGCACGAAAAAGCGCTGGCAAGGCTGGAAGAGACGGTGGGAGGTTTCAAATGACGGCCCGGATGCGCCATGTCCTCCTTGGCGGGGCCGTGCTGATCGCGGTGGCCGCCGCTGTCTTCGCCTATCTGGGACGAATCGCGCCGGATCGGACCACGCCGATGCTGACGGCTCCGCCGGGCACCGCGCCGAAGCCTGACCACCAGCAGCCGTCCCACGCGGCTTCCGACCAGCTAAAGGAAGCCCCCGCCACGGCTCCGCCGGCGATGGGTTCAGGCCCGAACACCATCACGATCAGCCCCGAGCGACTCCAGACGATCGGCGTGAAGTTCGATCTGGTGAAACAGCAGCCCTTGGCGAAGGCGATACGGACGGTGGGACGGGTCGAGATAGACGAGCGTCGACTGGCGCGCGTCAACATCAAGCTGGAGGGCTGGATCGACAAGCTGCTGGTCAGCGCAACGGGGGACCACGTCAAGAAGGGTCAGATTCTGTTCACCATTTACAGTCCCGAGTTGGTGGCCACACAGGAAGAGTATCTCCTGGCCTTGAAGGGCGGGAGAGCGTTGGGCGGGAGCGAATTCCCTGAGGTGGCCGAAGGGGCGAAATCCTTGCTGGATGTCACGCGCCGACGCCTCCAGCTCTGGGACATCACCGAGGACCACATCCGTGATCTGGAGCGGACCGGCAAGGTGCTCAAGACCCTTCCCATCCATTCGCCGATCACGGGGACCGTCATCAAGAAGGTGGCCCTGGCCGGGATCCATGTGAACCCCGGCGATGAACTCTACACGATCGCCGACCTCTCCCGCATTTGGATCATGGCCGATATCTATGAGTACGAGCTGCCGTTCATCAAGGTCGGGCAACAGGCCACGGTCACGCTCTCCTACGACCCGCGGACCGTGCTCACCGCCAGAGTCGGATTCATCTACCCCACGCTCGATCCGCAGACGCGGACCGCCAAGGTCCGGTTCGAGTTGGACAACCCCAGCGAGACCCTCAAGCCGGATATGTATGCCAATGTGGAATTGGCCATTCCGCTCGGCACCCGGCTGGCTATCCCACGGGACGCGGTCCTGGAATCAGGCGAGCGCCAGGTGATCTTCATCCACCATGGAGGCGGCAAGCTCGAATGGCGGAACGTGAAGCTCGGCGCCAAAGCCGGTGATTGGGTGGAGGTGCTGGAAGGACTCAAAGAAGGCGATCACATCGTGACGTCGGCGAACTTTTTGATTGATTCCGAGAGCCAACTGAAGGCGGCGGTCGGAGCCATGCAGGGCATGAAGCACTAGTGATCGTTAAACGTGAATCGTTAAACGTTGAACGAATAACGATTCACGTTTAACGCCATACAGAGCGTGGAATGGTCGGACGGATCATAGAGTTTAGCGCCCGGAACAGGTTCATCGTGTTCCTGTTCGTCTTCGGCCTCGCCGCGGCGGGCCTATGGGCGATGAAGCACACGCCGGTGGATGCCTTGCCGGACCTCTCCGACACCCAGGTGATCGTCTACACGACCTGGATGGGCCGCTCCCCAGACCTCGTGGAGGACCAGATCACCTATCCCATCGTGACCGCGCTCTTGTCCGCCCCCAAAGTCACGGCGGTTCGGGGCTTCTCGGACTTCGGCTACTCCTACGTCTATGTCCTGTTCAAGGATGGCACCGACATCTACTGGGCCAGAAGTCGCGTGCTGGAATACATGAACCAGCTTTCCGGTCGGCTGCCGGAGGGGGTCACGCCTCAACTCGGACCGGATGCCACGGCGGTGGGCTGGGTGTTCCAGTATGCCCTTGTGGATGAAACAGGGCAGCAGGATCTCGCCTCGCTGCGCTCGTTCCAGGACTGGTACCTCCGCTACTGGCTGCGAAGCGTCGAGGGCGTCGCCGAGGTGGCGAGCGTCGGCGGATTTGTCCGCCAGTATCAGGTGAACCTGGACCCCACGAAGGTCCTGGCCTACAGGCTCTCACTCCCCGAGATCATCGAGAAGATCCGCATGAGCAACAACGACGTGGGCGGCCGGGTCGTGGAGTTCTCCGGGATCGAGTACATGATCCGCGGGCGCGGCTATATCAAGTCGGTCGGCGATATCGAGAAGATCGCCGTGGGCGTAAACCCGAACGGGACGCCGATATTATTAAGAGATGTCGCGACGGTGCGGCTGGGCCCGGACATGCGGCGGGGGTTGGTGGAGTTGGACGGGCAGGGGGAGGTGGTCGGCGGGATCGTCATTATGCGTTTCGGGGAGAACGCCATGACGGTCATCGAGCGGGTCAAGGCCAAGCTCAAGGAAATCGAGCCCTCGATGCCGAAGGGCGTCAAGGTCGTGACTACCTATGATCGCAGCGACCTCATCCGCGAGTCTATCGCCACGGCCAACGAGAACCTGACCGAAGAACTGATCGTCGTCAGCGTACTGATCGTCGGGTTTCTTCTCCACATCCGCTCCGCGCTCCTGCCGATCCTCACGCTGCCCCTGGCGGTCCTGCTCGCCTTCATTCCGATGTACTTCATGGGGATCGGCATGAACATCATGTCCATCGGGGGCATCATCGTCGCGATCGGAGACATGGTGGATGGTGCCATCATCATAGTGGACAACGCGCACCATCGCCTGGAGGAATGGGTGCGAAACGGAAGCGTCGGCGATCGGACGCAAGTGCTCATCGATTCCGCCAAGGAGATCGGGCCTTCGATCTTCGCCTCGCTGCTCGTGATCGCGATCGCCTTCATGCCGGTCTTCACGCTGGAGGCGCAAGAAGGCCGCCTGTTCAAGCCGCTGGCGTGGACGAAGAACCTGGCGATCGCCATGAGCGCGGTCCTGGCGATCACGTTGATCCCGGC
Organism: Nitrospiria bacterium; assembly: GCA_041490525.1. GTDB lineage: Bacteria > Nitrospirota > Nitrospiria > Nitrospirales > NS-4 > JBGPTH01. The sequence continues at coordinate 17,568 of JBGPTH010000004.1, read as the reverse complement.
GCTGCTGGATATTTGTATCCGAGGGAAGATTATCTCGGAGCAACGGCATCCGGTGAGCCTGGGGATGCAGAAGCTCTACGCCCCCATCCTGCGGGTGGCCCTGCGGTTCCGGTGGGCTGTCGTGATCCTGGCAATCGGATTGAGTCTGACCGTCATCCCGGCTTTTGAGCGAATGGGCTCCGAATTCATGCCCCCGCTGTATGAAGGGACGATCCTGTATATGCCGACCACCCTCCCGGGCATTTCGGTAACCGAGGCGGCGAAGCTCCTGCAGCAGATGGACCGGAAGCTGAAGGCCTTCCCGGAGGTGGAGCGGGTCTTCGGCAAGGCGGGCCGCGCCGAGACCTCCACCGACCCGGCGCCGTTCAGCATGATGGAAGTGGTGGTCGATTTGAAGTCCAAGGACCAGTGGCGGCCCGGCTACACCTACGAGAGCCTGGTGGAGGAGATGGACAAGGCGCTTCAGTTCCCAGGGGTGACCAATGCCTGGACGATGCCGATCAAGGCCAGGATTGATATGCTGACGACCGGCGTGCGCACGCCGGTGGGGATCAAGATCTTCGGGCCCGACCTGAAGCAGATCGAGCAGATCGGGAAATCCGTCGAAATGGTCGCGAAGGAAGTGCCCGGGACACGGAGCGTCTATGCCGAGCGGGTGGCTGGAGGATATTTCCTGGACTTTGCCATCAATCGGGATGAGATCGCCCGCTACGGGGTTACGGTGATGGACGTGGGCCGGATCATTGAAACGGCCATCGGGGGTGAGAGCATCGCCACGACGATCGAAGGGCGGGAGCGCTATCCGATCAACGTGCGGTATTTGCGAGAGCTTCGCGACGATCCCGAGAAGCTTGGACGCGTCCTCGTCGCGACCCCGACCGGCGCGCAGGTCCCGCTGGCCCAGCTCGCGACCCTTCGGTTTCTGCCGGGCCCCCCGATGATTCGGGACGAAAACGGGATGCTGTCCGGCTATGTGTACGTGGACATGGCGGGTCGCGACGTGGGGGGCTATGTGGAGGATCTCAAGCGGGCGGTTCGGGAAAAGGTCGAGCTGCCGGCTGGCTACACGATCGCCTGGTCAGGGCAGTACGAGTTCATGCAGCGCGTTCGGGAGCGGCTGACTATCTTCGTCCCGCTCACCATCGCCATTATCTTCGTGCTGTTTTACTTCACGTTCCGCTCGGTGGCCGAAACGCTGATGGTCATGCTGGGGGTGCCGCTCTCTTTGGTGGGCGGGGTCTGGTACATGGCCCTGCTCGGCTACAACATGAGCATCGCGGTGTGGGTGGGGATCATCGCGCTCGCCGGGGTGGCGGCCGAAACGAGCGCCGTGATGCTGGCCTATCTCGACGAGGCCTGCAAGCGGCGCGAGGCGGCGGGGAAACTGCGGACCTTGCAGGACTTGATCGATACCGTCCACCATGGCGCGGTGGAGCGCATCCGTCCGATGTCCATGGCCGGGCTTGCGAATATCTTCGGCCTGATCCCGGTGATGTGGGCGACCGGGACCGGCGCCGATGTGATGAAGCGCCTCGCGGCGCCAATGGTCGGCGGCGTGCTCTCGGCAATGCTCCTGACCCTCGTGGTCATCCCGGCGATCTATGTGATCTGGCGTTGGCAGAGCATAAAAACCTTGACATGATAGAAACCCTATGTTACTAGGACACCCGATAGCACAGAGTTGTGCTAGAGCGACAACGGCGTTTTCCCCTCTCTGTTTGAGACTAGAGGACTTGGGAGGGAGAAGGCGCCGTTTCTGTTTTCCGGACACTGCCGTCCGCTGGCCTGTGGTCTTTGCATATGGGGCCTGTGGGCGGTTTTTATTTTTATGGAATTGAGAGTTGCCCCAACAGGCCTAGGAGAGCGGGAACAATAACAACCCAAAGGAGGAATCCCATGAGAAGCGAAGCGATGATGACCAAACGGACGATGCTGAAGACAGTGGGAGCGCTGGCCGGCGCCATGCTGATCGGGCCGCTTCTTCCCCGCGAGGCGAAGGCCGTGCACGCGGAAAAGCTCAAGGAGATGCTTGAAAAAGGAGATCACGCCGGTCTGGCTGAATACTACAAGAAGGAAGCTGACGAGGCGCGGCATAAGGCCGAAGGCCAGAAAGCGATGGCCAGCGAATATCTCAAGAAGTATCCCAAGGGCGCTTACTCCAAGCACTGCGAGAAGATGGCGGACAAATATCTCGCGGAAGCAAAAGAGAACGACGCCCTGGCCGAGCTGCATAGCAAAGCGGCCAAAGGCGGCAAATAACAGCGGTACGTGAAACAGACCTCCTTTGCCCTCACCCTGACCCTCTCCCCCACCGGGGGAGAGGGGACGGTGAGGGGGGAATGTCATCATGTTTTGGCATGCCCTCAAAGTCGAAGCCCTGTGCGATGAGCTTCGGAGCGATCCCGAACGGGGGCTTGAAGCGGCCGAAGCCGCAGCCAGATTTCTCAAGCACGGTCCGAATGAACTTCCGGAAGCGCCGCCTGTTTCCCCGCTCAAGCTTTTCTTGGAGCAGTTCACGAGCCTGATCGTCTGGGTTCTGATCGCCGCGGCGATCATCTCCGGGATATTACAGGAATGGGTGGATGCGGCGGCGATCCTCGCCATCGTGATCCTCAATGCCATTCTCGGATTTGTTCAGGAATTTCGGGCTGAGCGCTCGCTGGCGGCGCTGAAGCATTTGGAAGTGGTCACTGCTCGCGTCATCCGCAACGGCGCGCTGCTCTCGATTCCGGCCAGGGAGCTTGTGCCCGGCGATCTCGTCCAGGTCGAGGCCGGCGACCGGATCCCCGCCGACGCGCGCCTCGTATATGCCACAGCCTTCCAGACGCAGGAGGCCTCGCTGACCGGCGAATCCACGCCGGTCGCAAAAACCGCCGACCCGATCCCTGAAGAAGAGGTTCCTCTGGGAGACCGCCGCAACATGCTGTTCATGGGGACCGTCGCGGTATCCGGGAAAGCGCGGGCGTTGGTGGCGAATACCGGGATGGGCACGGAACTGGGGAAAATCGCGGCGATGATCCAGACGGAGGCGCAGGCCGAGCGGGAAGAAACGCCGCTGCAACGCCGGCTGGAACAACTGGGGCATACGTTACTCTGGCTTTGCTTAGGCATCGTCGCGGTGGTGTTCCTCCTCGGGGAACTGCGTGGCGTCCCGATCGTCACTATGTTCCTGACCGCAGTCAGCCTGGCGGTCGCCGCGATACCCGAAGGCCTGCCGGCCGTGGTGACGATCACACTGGCCCTCGGCGTGACCCGGATGGTCAAGCGCCATGCGCTGATCCGGCGCCTCCCCGCGGTCGAGACCCTGGGCTCCACCACCGTGATCTGTTCCGACAAGACCGGCACGCTCACGAAAAACGAGATGACCGTGACGGCGCTGTACCAGAGGGGCGAGGTCTTTACAGTATCCGGGGAAGGTTATGCCCCGGTCGGCGCAATCCTCTCATTCGGCGAACAGGTGAAACTCGACGCCCGGCCAGGGCTTCAAACGCTGTTGCGCGCGTCGGTCTTATGTAACGGGGCTGAGCTTCGGCAAGAAAGCGGATTGTGGTCAGTCTTGGGCGACCCCACGGAGGGTGCGCTGTTGGTGGCGGCCGCGAAAGCCGGGCTTTGGAAAGACAGTCTTGTAAAGGGTGCACCGTTTCTCGGGGAGGTTCCCTTTGACCCGGAGCGAAAGAAGATGACGATCGTGCGGCGGACGGACTCCGGCCCGGTCGCCTTCGTCAAAGGCGCGCCGGATGTGCTGCTGCGCGATTGCCGGGGTTGGATCGAACGGGACGGGGGCACTGAGGCCCTGACAGAGGATACCCGGCAGGAGATCCTGGCTGCGAACCAGGGCTTTGCCTCACAGGCGCTTCGCGTGTTGGGGGTGGCGATGCGACCGCTGGACCGAGCCCCCGGCACCTATACTGCCGCTGAGCTGGAGCGGGATTTGATCTTCGTGGGCTTGATGGCCATGAAGGATCCGATCAGGCCTGAAGCGAAGGTTGCCGTGGAGGCCTGCCGCACCGCCGGCATTCGGACCGTGATGATCACCGGCGACCATAAAGACACCGCCGTGGCCATCGCTCGGGAGTTGGGCATTTTCGAAGTGGAAAGCCAGGCGATCTCCGGCGCCGAGCTCGACCGGCTGTCGGACGCGGCGCTGGCCGAACGGGTTGAGGGAATCTCGGTGTATGCGCGAGTCTCGGCCGAACACAAGCTCCGTGTTGTACGAGCCTGGAAATCTAAAGGTGCAGTGGTGGCCATGACCGGCGACGGCGTCAACGATGCGCCGGCGGTCAAGGCAGCGGACATCGGCGTCGCGATGGGGATCACCGGCACGGATGTAACTAAGGAAGCCTCGGACATGGTGGTGACCGATGACAACTTCGCCTCCATCGCCGCGGCGGTAGAAGAAGGACGGGCCATTTTCGACAATATTCGGAAGTCCGTCCATTACCTCCTGTCCTGCAACATCAGCGAAATCCTGGTCATGCTTTTGGCGACGCTGTTGGGTCTGCCACTTCCATTGCTGCCGGTGCAGATCCTCTGGATCAATCTGGTGACGGACGGCCTGCCGGCGCTGGCGCTGGCGGTGGACCCCAAAGACCCGACCCTCATGCAGCGGCCCCCACGCCGTCCCGATGCCCGCTTCCTGGATCGGGACCGAATCTTTCTGATGTTCGGCCAAGGGCTGTTCATGACGCTGATCACGATGGTGTCCTTTGTGTACTGCTTGTACAGCATGGACCAAGACGTGGAGCGAGCCAGGACCGTGACATTCATGGTGCTGGTCGGCGCCCAACTCGCACACTCCTTCAACTGCCGAAGCGACCGGTTGTCGCTTTTCAAGATAGGGATCCTGACGAACAAACCCCTCCTATGGGCAGCATTGGGCTCCACGCTCATGCAGGTCGGACTCTTGCTCAATCCGTGGACCCGGGAGATTTTCAAACTTGCCTCATTCAATCCAGAACACTGGCTGCTGGTGTTCGGCATGGGAGGGCTGATGCTGGTCGCGGTGGAGCTTTGGAAGGCGGCGCGCGGGCCGGCGGCGGCGCGATGAGGGCATTGACAGGGAGGAGAAATGAGCAAGGCAGGTGAGACCCTGACGCTTAGAACCTTTCCTCTCCCGCTGAAGGTGCTGGTCAGCTTCTTTCTCTTCACCATCGGGATAGGCTACCTGTTTGCCGTGACCTATCTCTATCTCTTGGATGTCGAACCGCACCGCAAGCATGGCATGGGTCTGGTCTCCGATGTGATCGTGAAATACTACGGCAAACGAGAAGCCAGCAAGCTGGCAGCGGCGCTGACTGGCCCGATGGCCGGGTATATCACTGCGACAGAAAAGGAGCAGATTCTTGAATGGATCAGGCAGGGAGCGGGAGAAGCGGAGTTCGTGAACATCCAGCCCATCCTGAAGAAGGCCTGCGGCAACTGCCATAGTCCTCAGTCTGGACTCTCAATCCCACCGCTCACCTCGTATGCAGAGGTCTCTCAATACACCAAGATGGATACAGGGCCATCGATCAAAACACTTGTCCGAGTCTCCCATGTTCATCTCTTTGGGATGAGCCTGATCTTCGGCCTGACGAGTCTGATCTTTTCTCTCAGCGAAACCTCACGGATCTTCCGGTCTGTGCTTATTGCAATCCCCTTCGTGGCGATCTGGCTCGATATCGGCTCTTGGTGGTTCACAAGGTACGAACCGATTTTTGCGTATACGATCATCGGCGGTGGAGTCCTCATGGGACTGTCGATGGCTTCGCAAATTGGGATATCGCTCTTTGAAATGTGGCTCGTCAGCTCTAAGGCAGAGGTGCGCTGAGGGCTTGAAGAATTATGGAAGTGACAAGAAAGCAATTACTGTGTGGCCTACTCTTGACTCTAGGAACAGGGCTGTACATCTGGGCCGCGCCGGCCTTGGCTGAAGGAGGAGATGGTGCAAGGGGAAAGATGATCTATGAGAAGCTATGCCTTGTGTGTCACGGCGCGCAAGGTAAAGGGGATAGTCCAATGGGCAAGGCGCTGAAGCCGCCGCCCACTGACTTCACCAGTCCGAAGAGCAAGACCAAGTCTGATACCGAATGGATGAAGATCATCCAGGACGGACTGCCTTCCACTACGATGCCAGGGTACAAGGGTCAGCTCTCAGAGCAGCAAATCCTGGACGTGCTGACGTATATACGGAGCTTGACTAAGTAACCCGAGATATTCGCATGATCAAGAGAGGTGCAAGGTGCGAACACCATATGTCCTTATTCTCACCCTGGCACTTGGAACCATAGGAGTTCTTGTTGAGGTCCTGCAGAATGTCAATGAAGCGCAGGCTATCCCGGCCTTCTCTCGCAAATATGACTTCGCCTGCAACGTCTGTCACGTGTTGTCGTCCCCCAAGCTGAACGATTTTGGGAACCTCTTCAGAGATCATGGCTATCAAGTCGGAACCGATGCGGACCTTCCGACCTTGGAAAGCTTGACTAGGGGTTACTGGCCGGTATCGTTCCATACCACGGTGGGCTATCAGTTCCAAACGACCAGCGGGCTCCTTAACCCGACGCCGTTCAATTCCATGGGCGTCGCCCAAGATACGAGAGCCAGTACCGGGGGCTTTGGCTTTACCGGCCTGGACATCCTCAGCTTTGGCACCTTGGGTCGGGACCTCACATTCGGCCTTGTGTTTACTCCGGGACTCCGCAGCGCCCAGTTTAACACGATGCCCGGTGAGGGCAGTGATCTGGAATTTGCCTTTCTCAAGCTCGATAACGTCCAACGTTTTCTTGGCCTCGGAAGCGACAATTATCTGATGAATCTCAAGGTGGGGAAGTATGAACTGGATCTCCCCTTCAGCCCCCATCGGAGCCCGACCCTGAATACCCCTTTCTTGGTGTACTTCTATGAACCCGGAAGGCCCGCCTCTTTGAATGGAACGGGGATTGGTTTTGATCGAGGGCAGCAGGGTTTGGTGAACCCCGTGACCGGGATTCAGCAACAAGGGCTGCCGTTCACCGCGAATGACTTCCACCTCGGTGAGAATCGCGCCGGGGGTGAGCTGTCCGGAATTATGCCAACCCCCGGCGATGGCTATTTCCGGTATTCGCTCAATGCCGTCTCCAACAGCGACATTAACGGAGGGGCAACCGGTGGCGGGCGGGGCCTTCAATTCTATGGCCATGTGACCCAGTCTTTCGGCGGGTACGGGATCGTGTCCGGTCAGCGGATCGGCGCCTACGGGATGTATGGGAGCGCGCCGACGCGCCCCAGTGCTGCAGGCCTCATTGCCGGGGCGGGTGGGGATAGCCAACCCTTTTCTCGGGTGGGCGTCGATGCGAGTCTGACCTGGGATGGGCAGGTGAACGTATTTGGCACCTGGATGTTTGCCCGAGATAGCCGCAACCTATTCATCAATCAGGGAGGGGCTCCGATAGGCACGACGTTTCAGGAGGCTCGCTGGAATGGCGGGTTCGTCGAAGCAGACTATACGCCGATTCAGTTACAGAAATGGCAGTTTATCTATCGGTGCGATTGGATCACCAATACACAGCAACCGGATAATGGGTTCACAGGGAACTTTAACAATGCCCAGCAGCATACGGGAGCGATCCGGTATCACTTCCACTTCTCCGCCCGGACGGCCACGGCCCTTCATCTTGAATACAGCACCCTGCGAGGCAAGCTGACTGCTGCTTCAGGACGAGATCAAATTCGGGATCAGACACTTATCGGCATCGACTTCTCCTTCTAGGCCGCAGAAAGATAAAGGTGAGGATCAATTCGAGCAGACCCACAGGACCACGTGAAAGGCTTTGAAGCCGGGAAGTTGTGAGCTGGGGACGGAGGCTAAGCAATGACGCATACGCAAGGGGAGGGCAAGCGTCATGAACAGACTCGCACTGTATGGGCTCGTCTTTAGTCTAATGGTGAGCTTCCAAAACTGCATAGGGCTCTCCTCTCCGCAGGACCTGATCGAACGAAACGATCATGCAGGTCTCGTGACGTACTACACTGAGGAGGCTCGGAAGTTTAAACAGACGGCCCAGGAATGGGAGAGGAAAGCAGAGTTTTATGAAACCCGCTATCGCCGGAGTCCATCGAATCCAAATCCCCACGAGCCCCTGGCCTTCGAGCGGCATGCGGCCCATTGTCGAATGATTGCCCAAAGTAACTGGAAAGCGGCGGAAGAAGCTGAAGCTTTGGTGGATGAGCATCGGAAGCAGCTTCAGCCGCCAAAGTGAAAGATGCATAGCCTCCACCATACTATTTCGGTCCTGACGAACAAGCCGCTCCTGCTGACCGCGGTCCTGTTCGCTCTCTTACAGGTTGGGCTCGTGCTCAATCCGTGGACCCGCGAGGTCTTCAAGCTGGCATCCTTCGACCCGGAACACTGGATCATGGCGTTTGGTGTCGGGAGCCTCATGCTGGTCGCGGTGGAGCTTTGGAAGGCGGCGCGGTCTGATAGCGAGGAGAGGAAAAACAGGCAATAGTGGGATAGGCTGCGTCTGATTCAAACAGGTATGAGGGAAACGGGAAGTACAGATAGAGATGAAGTCTGAAGGAACATCCGAGGCGCAGGAGGGGTTAGTCTCCGGCGGCGTCATGAACGCTGGGCAAGGGAGGCACACATGTACCGCCGTGTGATGGCGTTTGATTTTGACGGGACGCTCGCTGTGGATGGGGTTGTGCCTCGTGAACTTGAGTGTGCACTCGAGCGATGCCGTGATGATGGCCATGCGCTGTTTCTTGTCACGGGCCGGCGCTTCGAGACAGTCCCACTTGGCCGCCTGGGCGACGTGGTCACCGGTGTGGTTTGGGAGAATGGCGCGGTCTTGGTTCACACCGCTACCGGCGAGGTCTATTTGCCATTCGGGCAGCTTGATGAGCGTATCGTGAAAGCGCTTGAGGAAGCCGCGATTCCCCTCGAGCGTGGGTTGGCCATTGCGGCGACTTGGTTGCCCCATGACCAAGTGGTTTGGCGAGTGCTCAGCGCTCACGGTGGCGGTGCTTCGGTCGAGTATAACAAGGGCGCGGTAATGGTGCTGCCGTCTGGGGCGACCAAGGGGGCGGGCTTGGAGCGACTCCTCACGATCTGCGGGTTCTCGGTGCACAATCTGGCAGCTTTCGGCGACGCGGAGAATGATTGCTCGATGCTCAGACTGGCCGAAATCGCGGTGGCAGTAGGGGATGCCGTGCCGGCGGTTCGGGAGATGGCAGATGTGGTCGCGTCTCATCCTGGGCCGGCGGGCGTGCTGGAAATTCTGGACCGCTACCCCTTGGCCAGCCAGTATCTTGATGCCCCCTTGCGTCGTGAACATCGCATTGTGATCGGGCGGGATAAGAGTGACATCGAGGTGTCTGTGCCGGGGTCCCGTCTCGCTGGGCGGAACCTTGGCGTGTTCGGAGGCTCGGGCACAGGCAAGTCGTGGGTAGTGGGACTCTTGGCCGAAGGGCTACACCACGAAGAGTATCAGGTGCTGCTCGTGGACCCCGAAGGGGACTTCCGCGGTCTGCGGGCGTTACCGCGGTTTGTGGCGCTGGAGGGAGACCGTTTAACCATACCGGCACCTTCGGCGGTGGTGGCATTGTTGGAAACGGGGGGCGTGTCGGTTGTGCTGGACCTGAGCCGATATCCGGTCACTGCGCGCACCCAGTACGTGGCCGAGCTGGTACGTGCGGTCCGTCCGTTGCGGGAGCGAAAGTACCGGCCGCATTGGATTGTCGTGGAAGAGGCGCAGCAGCTGCTCGTACCAGGCGGCGGAGAGGTCACGGCCGCTGTGGCCCCTCTGTTGGAGCAAGGCGGGTGGGCCTTTGTTTCGTATCGGCCTGATCGCCTTGATTCGAGGGTGCTCCAGTCACTTCACCACTGCCTGGTGACCCGCCTGTGTGAGCCGGAAGCGATCCGGGCTGTGCAAGAGCTTTGTGGGGATTGCGGGCTCCGTGAGGTGAACTTTGCAGAGATCCCTCCGGGCGAGGTGCTCTTGTGTGGTGGCCAGGTTGTCCGCTTGCGACCGGCCCTCCGCCGGGTCCAGCACCTCAGGCACTTTTACAAGTACCTCGACGTGCCGCTGCCGCCTGGCAAGCGCTTCTGGTTTCGGGATGCGGAGGCGGGTGTGGGGCGGGAAGCGGCCAGCCTGTATGAGTTTTTACAGCTCATCCCGACGGTGCCGCTCGCCAGTCTGGAGTATCACGACTGTCGAGAGGACTTCGCAAAGTGGGCCGAGGGCGCCCTGGGCGATGCCGACCTTGCAGCACGCTTGCGCAAGCTGGCTCATCGGCAGCTCGAAGGGGAGACACTCCGGGAGGCCCTCCGGCAGACGGTTGCGGGGCGTTACGAGGAACTGAATGCGCTCCGCTAACCTGTCACGCCGAGACGGTCGCACGAGGGGTGAAGAGCGATATCGAACACGTCAGACATGCATTGGGGAGACACGATGAATCTCTGGCACCTCACGCCGGACACGCCGCGCTTTCCATTCCACGTCAGCGCGGGGGAGAACGTCAATCTCCAGTTCGGAACCTGGCCCATTGAAGAAGGGCAAGAGACGTGGATTGAATTTCGGGTCATGCACCCCGACGGAACAGAGGAGACAGGTCGGGTGGACGGAGTGTGGAATGTCAACCGGGACGGGAACAGTTATTGGTATCTTAACTTCGGGCCGTTTGGTGACGGTGACCGAGTCGAGTACCGAGTGATGGGCTGCTCACGCGCTGGTCAGGTCGAAGTGGGAATGACAGCCATGATGGGCCCTGAAGCTACCCTGACACTGCTTGCGCGCTTGCGGCGAGCCTGACAAAGTGGGGAATATGCGGGTGCTTGTGTTGAACTGTGGGAGTTCTTCCATCAAATTCCGAATCGTTGAGGTCAGGATTGTAACTCACGAGGCCAGTGACGAGTCGGTGAGCTCGCTCGGGGGCGGTGCCGTGACGGGGATTGGTGGACAGGCCACGCTTCAGCTAATGCCAAAGGGCTCACCAGCGTCCGAGAGCGGGCGCGTCGTGCCGGATCATGCGACTGCCGTTCGGTGGGTATTTGAGTACCTGTCGAAGACAACGGTGGATGCGGTCGGGCATCGGATCGTTCATGGAGGAGACCAATTCCATGCGCCTGTTCGGATCGACGCGAACGTGTTGAAGGATATTCAGGCACTGAGCGAGCTGGCGCCGCTCCACAACCCGGCTGGCGTGGGGGCCATTCAGGGCGCTCAGGCGGCGCTGGGTGACATTCCGATGGTGGCGGTGTTTGATACCGCGTTTCATCAAACCCTCCCATTGCATGCTGCCACCTATGCGATTCCGCAGGAGCTGGCGGCCCGTCACCGGATCCGACGCTACGGCTTTCACGGGATCGCGCATGCGTCACTGGCAGCCGGCTATGCCGCGCACACGGGGCGGCCGCTCGCCCGGGTGCGCCTGATCACGCTCCATCTGGGAAACGGATGTTCCGCCGCGGCCATTCGTCACGGACGGTCGGTGGAGACCTCCATGGGCTTCACGCCGCTGGAAGGCCTGGTCATGGGGACCCGCTCCGGGGATGTGGACCCGGCAGTGGTCAGCTATCTCGCGCAGCGTGAAGGGGTCTCTCCAGCTGAGATTGAGCGCTGGCTGAATGAACGGTCAGGACTCTTGGGATTATCCGGCCTCACCCACGATATGCGCGAGTTGCTGCGCGCAGACGAGCAGCGACATCACCCGGGCGCCGCGCTGGCCATTGAGGTGTTCTGTCACCGCGTGCGCAAGTATCTGGGCGCGTATTTGGCAGTTCTCGGTGGGGCCGATGCAGTCGTCTTTGGGGGTGGTATCGGGGAGCACGCGCCGGCGATCCGCGCCCGGATCTGCGAGGGCATGGAGTGGTGCGGGCTCGTCCTGGACCCGATGAAAAACGACACCACAGTCGGACTTTCGCCGGGTAAGGCTGCCCGCATCAGTCGTGATGATGCCGGCCTTGAAGCCTACGTCGTGGCGGTTGACGAAGAGACCTGGATCGCGCGAGAAACTGTCCGCTGTCTGCAACGGGCCCCATCATGAGGCCTGAGATCTGTCCGAAAGTCGGCTGTGCAGGCTCGTCGTGGGGAGAAGGCGAAACCGGGCATGAGTGAAGTTGAGGAGGAAAAGGATGGCCGGTAACCTCTCCGCAGGAGAGCTGAGGGCACTCGATGCGTACTGGCGCGCGGCCAATTATCTGTCCGTTGGGCAAATCTATCTGCTCGACAATCCGCTGCTCCGGCGCCCCTTGACACTGAAACACATCAAGCCCCGGCTGCTCGGTCACTGGGGTACCACGCCTGGCCTGAATTTCATCTACGTCCATCTCAACCGCGTCATCAAGAAGCACGACCTGAGCGTGATTTACGTGGCCGGCCCCGGTCATGGCGGACCCGGATTGGTCGCCAATACTTACCTGGAAGGCACCTATAGCGAGGTGTACCCGAATATTTCGCAGGATGCGGAGGGGATGAAGAAACTCTTCAAACAGTTTTCCTTCCCTGGCGGGATTCCCAGCCATGCCGCCCCAGAAACACCGGGGTCCATCCATGAGGGCGGTGAGCTCGGGTACGCACTCTCGCACGCCTATGGCGCAGCCTTTGACAACCCGGACCTCATTGTGGCCTGCGTGGTTGGGGATGGGGAAGCCGAAACCGGCCCGCTGGCCACAGCCTGGCATTCAAACAAATTCCTCAACCCAGTGACTGACGGAGCAGTGCTACCCATCCTGCACCTGAATGGTTACAAGATTGCGAATCCGACGGTGCTTGCTCGGATCAGCCATGAGGAACTGGAGAACTTGTTCCTCGGTTACGGGTACAAGCCCTATTTTGTCGAGGGCTCGGACCCCGCGAAGATGCACCAAGTGATGGCGGCAACCCTGGAGACCGTCATCGCGGAGATTCGGACGATCCAGCGCAAGGCGCGCGCGAAAGGTTCCGCGAAGCGTCCACGGTGGCCGATGATTGTTCTGAAGACGCCGAAAGGTTGGACCGGCCCTAAAGAGGTGGATGGCAAGAAGACTGAGGGTTCCTGGCGCTCGCACCAGGTGCCGCTTGCGGAGATGGCGACCAAGCCTGAGCACCTTCACATGCTCGAACAGTGGATGAAGAGTTACAAGCCGGAGGAACTCTTTGACGAAGCCGGCACACTGAAACCGGAACTGGCCGAACTCGCGCCGAAAGGAAACCGGCGGATGAGCGCTAATCCGCACGCCAATGGCGGCCTGCTGCTCAAAGAGCTGAAGATGCCTGCTTTCAGAAAGTACGCGGTGGACGTTCCCAAGCCCGGGATTGTGTCGGCCGAAGCGACTCGTGTTGTGGGACAGTTATTGCGCGACGTGATAAAGCTCAACATGAACGAGCGGAATTTCCGGGTGTTTGGTCCTGATGAGACCGCCTCGAACCGGCTCAACGCCATCTTTGAAGTTACGGATCGAACCTGGATGGCGGAGCGGCTCCCTGAAGATGAGGGCCTCAGCCCGGATGGCCGCGTGATGGAGATTCTCAGTGAACATACCTGCCAGGGGTGGTTGGAAGGATACCTCCTCACCGGTCGTCACGGGTTCTTTTCCTGTTACGAGGCCTTTATCCACATCGTGGACTCGATGTTCAACCAACACGCCAAGTGGCTGAAAACCACCCGGGAGATTCCGTGGCGCCGACCGATTGCGTCCCTCAACTACCTGCTCACGTCGCATGTATGGCGGCAGGATCATAATGGCTTCTCGCACCAAGATCCCGGCTTTATCGATCATGTCGTCAACAAAAAGGCCGACGTGATTCGGGTCTATCTGCCGCCGGATGCGAACACCTTGCTGTCAGTGGCGGACCACTGCCTGCGGAGCCGCCATTATGTCAATGTGATCGTGGCGGGGAAGCAGCCCGCGTTGCAGTACCTGGACATGGAGGCAGCCGTCAAGCACTGCACGACCGGCATCGGGATGTGGGAGTGGGCGAGCAACGATCAAGGGACCGAGCCGGATGTGGTCATGGCCTGCGCGGGCGATGTTCCCACGTTGGAGACCCTGGCAGCAGTGGTTCTTCTTCGCCAACATGCGCCCGACCTGAAGATTCGAGTGGTCAACGTGGTGGATCTGATGAAGCTCCAGCCGCAAAGTGAGCATCCGCATGGGTTGCCGGACAAGGAGTTCGACACGCTCTTTACCACCGACAAACCGATAATCTTCGCCTATCATGGCTATCCCTGGTTGATCCATCGATTGACCTACCGTCGGACGAATCATAAGAATCTGCATGTCCGGGGATATAAAGAGGAAGGAACAACTACGACGCCGTTCGATATGGCGGTCCGCAACGATTTGGATCGCTTTCACCTCATGGCAGACGTGTTCGACCGCGTGTCGAAGCTGGGACACCTCGCGGCTTACGCGAAACAGGTTGTCCGCGACAAACTCATCCAGCACAAGGAATATATCAGCACGTACGGTGACGACCTGCCGGAAATCCGCGACTGGAAGTGGCCGCATGGGTAAGCCAAGAGAGCCGACCGGAAGAAGGGTGGTCTAGGAGGATTTCAGGACTGGTGATTGAGCAGTTGCGCCATCGCGAGGCGGCGCGCTGAGGCCAGGGATTCGGAAATTATGGAGACCGTGAAAGATCCAGTCTGCGGGATGATGGTGCCCCTCGGTGGACCCCTCTCTACCGTCCATCAAGGGCAGTCCTACTCGTTCTGCTCTGATCTCTGCAGGCGTGCGTTCTTGGCGGCCCCGGAAAAATACGTCGGCGCCTCTGCCGGCTCCGGCCTGGGCATACCCCAAACGACGAGGCGGATCGCGTACTTTTCGATGGAAGTGGCGGTGGATTCGAAGATGCCCACCTATAGTGGCGGCTTAGGGGTCTTGGCGGGCGACACCCTGAAATCCTGTGCTGACCTGAAGATTCCCATCGTGGCTGTGAGCTTGCTGTCGGCCAAGGGCTATTTCGAGCAACGGTTGGACGAATGGGGCAATCAGGAAGAGCGCCCGGTGACGTGGGACCCCACCAAGTTTGCTCGGCTGCTTCCCGCCACCGTGCAGGTCTCGATCGAGAAACGACCCGTGGCGATTCGCGCCTGGCGATACGACATCACCGGGGCGACCGACTATTCCGTCCCGCTCATCCTGCTGGATACGGATGCGGGGGAGAACACTTCCGGAGACAGGGAGTTGACCTCCTATTTGTATGGCGGCGATGAACGGTATCGTCTGGCCCAGGAAATCATCTTGGGCATCGGCGGCGTGAGAATGCTGCGCGCGCTCGGCTACGTCCAGTTGGACCGCTTTCATATGAACGAGGGTCACGCAGCCATGCTTGGCCTGGAGCTCCTGAGTGAACGAACACGGGAAACGCCTCTTGAATGGGATTTCAACGCCGTCCGGAGCCAATGCGTCTTCACCACTCACACGCCGGTGGGGGCAGGTCATGATCAGTTTTCCCACGACCTGGTGAAATCCATGGTCGGAGAACCCGTGCCGTTGGAGGTGCTGCGGATGCTGGCCGGCCAAGATCGCTTCAATATGACATTGCTCGCTCTGAACCTCAGCCATTACGTCAATGGTGTCGCAAAGCGGCATGGGGAGGTCTCGCAGGAGCTTTTCCCCGGTTACTCCATTGATTCCATTACCAATGGCGTGCATTCGGCAACCTGGACCTGCCTAAGCTTCCAACGTCTGTATGATCGGCATATCCCCGGATGGCGAACCGATCCGTTCAGCCTGCGCTATGCCATGAGCATCCCCACCGAGGAGATCTGGGATGCCCACGTCCAAGCGAAGGCGCGGTTACTGGAGGAAGTCAGCCGACGCACTCAAGCGTCCTTGAATCCTGAGGCACTCACCATTGGATTTGCACGTCGCGCGGCCGTGTATAAGCGGGCTGACTTAATCTTCACGGATCCCAGCCAGCTCGTTGAGCTTACCAGACAGGTTGGCCCGCTTCAGTTCATCTTTGCCGGCAAGGCGCACCCCAAAGATGAACCAGGCAAGGAGGTGATCCGGCGGCTGTTTCAGGCGGCCAGACGGCTCAAACCTGACGTGGAGATTGTCTATCTCGAGAACTATGACCTTGCGATGGCCAGGCTCCTCACCGCCGGGGTTGATCTGTGGCTGAACACGCCAGAACCTCCGCTGGAGGCCTCTGGAACTTCGGGGATGAAAGCCGCACACAATGGGGTGCCGAGTTTCAGCGTGTTAGACGGTTGGTGGGTTGAAGGACATATCGAGGGCGTGACGGGATGGGTCATCGGCCCGCGGCCTGTCTTAGGGGCTGCGCAGCAGCAGGGGGACGCCCAGGAGGTCCATGAACTCTATCAAAAGCTACGCTGGATCATCGCGCCCATGTTCTACCACAGCCGCGAGCAATGGATTGAGATCATGCGGCACACGATCGCGTTGAACGCGTCGTTCTTCAACACCCACCGGATGGTGCAGCAATATGCCGCTAATGCGTATGTGTAGAGCATGCCTTGCCTGGATGGAGGGAGCCGCCTGCCCCGTCACCTTCACGATCATGGTCATGTCCCAGGCTCTTCCATGCGTTCAACTGCCGAAGCGACCGGTTGTCGCTTTTCAAGATAGGGATCCTGACGAACAAACCCCTCCTATGGGCAGCATTGGGTTCCACGCTCTTGCAGGTCGGACTCTTGCTCAATCCGTGGACCGGGAGATTTTCAAACTTGCCTCATTCAATCCAGAACACTGGCTGCTGGTGTTCGGCATGGGAGGGCTGATGCTGGTCGCGGTGGAAATCTGGAAGGCCGCGAGGACGGGCGGGATTGCCCTCGAGCCCCATCAGGGTATAAAAGGATAGACGATATGACGATCGAACATCAGCGCCTGGGAGGACGGCTATCTTTCCCGGCGAACGGGAGACATCCTCGTATGAACCGATATTCGATGTTCGCGGCTGCGGTCACACTGGCTCTGATAGCCTCACCGGCGGCTGCTGTGGACGTGAATCAGATTCAGGACCTGACCGCCGGCGTGGTTCCCCGCGTGGTGTTCGAGCAGCACGACACGTTTTCCAACGAGTTCACGTATTCCGTCAAGGTGACCAACCAAACCGGCGACCCCATTGTGGCGGACACGCTGATCATTGTCCTTGACGGGGTCCTGGATACCGCCGGCAAAGACGCCCTGGACCGCATCGAGGTGGTCAAGCCGGACGGCTTCACCGCAGCCGGACAACCCTATTTCAGGGTCCCTCCCGACAAGGCGCCCGAGCTGCCCCCTTTCAGCGAGAGCCGGCCCGTCACGGTGCGACTTCGCGCGCCCGATTACACGACCTTCTTCGCACCCTCTTTCCGGGTCAGGGGCCAGCGCCGGACCACAGCCGAATCGCTCCAGGACCTCATCCAGGACCTGAGGAAAAAAGGCGTGCTCACCGAAGAAGAGGCCCGAAGGGCGCTCGAACGCCAACGCCGGCAGTCTCCGTGATCTGATCATGGAGGAAACGGGGCCGACCATGTCCGCCATGTCCTTCGAAGAGATCTTCTTCGGGTTTCTGGTCGCCCTGGCGGCCGGGGCCTTGATCGGGCTGGAGCGCCAGCAGTCGAGGGCGCTCGACAAGAAGCCCAGCATCGGTGGCGTCCGCACGTTCCCCCTCATCG
>JBGPTH010000003.1:0-118262 GCA_041490525.1 Nitrospiria bacterium | reverse complement strand
TTGATGCCGTCACCCACCATGGCCACCCGCTGCCCCTCGCGCTGCAGCCGCTTCACCTCTGTGACCTTCGCCTCCGGCAGGACTTCGGCCAGAACCCGCGCGATGCCCACCTCCTTGGCCACCGCCGCGGCCGTCCGGGGATTGTCCCCCGTCAGCATGACGACGGTGAGCCCCATCGCCTTCAGGGCCGTCACCGCCTCGCGCGCGAACTCTTTCACCGTGTCGGCCACGGCGATGACGCCCGCCACGGTCCCTCCGACGGCCACGAACATCGGCGTCATGCCGGCTCCGGAGAGCCGCTCGACCTCGGCCTCCAACCCGGCAACGGAGAGTCCGTCCGCTTCCATCAAGCGGAGGTTTCCCACGCGCACCGGCTGTCCTTCGACCGTCGCCCGGACGCCATGGCCCGGCACGGCCGCAAAATCCCCGGCTGTGGCCAGCGTCAGTCCGCGAGCCCGCGCCGCTCGCACGATGGCCTCGCCGATCGGATGCTCCGACCCCTGCTCGGCCGACGCGGCGGAGCGAAGCAGGCTGTCCGCAGTCCAGCCTTCCCGGCGCACGGTGATCTCCTTGACCGCCGGCTCACCCTTGGTGAGCGTCCCGGTCTTATCCAGCACCACGGCGGTCAGCTCCCGCGCGTGCTCCAAGGCATCGCCGCCCCGGATCAGAATACCCTGCTCCGCCCCGCGGCCGATCCCCACCATGATCGACGTGGGAGTGGCCAGACCGAGCGCGCACGGGCAGGCGACGATCAGGACCGCGACGCAGTTCACCAGCGCGAGCGTGAAGGCGGTCGGCGCCGGCCCGAAGGCATACCACGCCGCGAAGGTCAGACCGGCGATCCCGATCACGATTGGCACGAAGACCGACGCGATCCGATCAACCATCTGTGCGATCGGCGGCTTGGAGCCCTGGGCCTCTTCCACCAGCCGGACGATCCGGGCCAACGCGGTGTCGGCTCCGACCTGGGTGGCCCGGAAGCGGAAGCTGCCGGTGTGATTGAGCGTGGCCCCGATGGCCTGGTCGCCGGGCCCCTTGTCCACCGGCAGGGACTCGCCGGTGAGCATGGACTCGTCCAGCGACGAGAAGCCATCCAGGATGACCCCGTCCACCGGCACCTTCTCGCCCGGACGGACGACCACCACATCGCCGACCCGCACCGCTTCGATCGGGATGTCCAACTCAAGGCCGTCCCGGATGATACGGGCCTGTTTGGCCTGCAGCCCGATCAACTTTTTGATGGCTTCGGAGGTGCGGCCCTTGGCGCGCGCCTCGAGCAGCCGGCCCAGCAGAATCAGCGTGATGATCGCCGCGGACGTGTCGAAATAGACGGCGGGAGTGGCCCCGCCGGCGGTGAACGCGTCGGGGGCGATCGTCGCCGCCACGCTGTATCCGTAAGCCGCAGACGTCCCGAGCGCGATAAGGGTGTTCATGTCGGTGGACCCGTGCCGGGCCACCGCAAACGTCCCCCTGTAGAACTGCCACCCCGCCCAGAATTGAATGGGCGTGGCCAGCAGGAGCTGCAGCCAGAATGACATCGAGCGCGGCAGCGCCAGCCCGAGATGCTCCGCCATCCCCAGGATCATCACCGGCACGGTGAGGAGCGCGGCGACCCAGAACCGCAACCGCAGATCCCGATACGCGGCCTGCTTGCGCTCGTCCATCGCAGTGGGCCCCGCCGGAGCCTCGGTCTCGCGCGCGGACGGCAGGACCGGGGTATAGCCGAGACCACGGATGGTCTCCTGGATGGCATTCGTCCCCGTGACGCCCGGCAGGTATTCGACGGTCGCTTTTTCGGTGGCTAGGTTGACCGACGCCCGGACGACCCCCGGCATCGCGGTCAATCCCGTTTCGATCTTGGCCACGCATGAGGCGCAGGACATGCCTTCGATCGGGATCGTAAGGGACGAGGTCTTGCTCGTCGGAACGGGCGCGACGGCCTTGGGGCGCATCGGCGTCAGCCCGACCATCTGCACAAGCGGGCCGCTCATGCCTCGGGGGCCGCCGCGGAGGACCGCCGCGGGATCGGCCTCGAAGGTCCGCTTGCAGCCGGGGGCGCAAAAATAATAGGTGGTCCCACGGTGGACCGCGGTGGCCGGGGCCTTGGCCTCGTCCACGGTCATCCCGCAGACCGGATCAATCGCCATGACCTTACCCTAAGCCTCCGGACCGAGACTTTCAAGGGCGGAGGTGGTCAGGCGCGCGCGATCGGCAAGGTGAAGAAGAACCGGCTGCCCGCGCCGGGGGTGCTGGTCACCTCGATCCGGCCCCCGTGCAGCTCCACCAGATTCTTGGAGATGGCCAGGCCCAGACCCGCGCCTCGATCCCCCGTTGGTATCGACTCGCCACGGTAGAATTTCTCGAATACTTTGTCGATCTCATGAGGCGGGATCCCACACCCGGTATCGGCCACGGCCACCTCCACGAACTGGTCTTCCCGCAGGCGCGATTCGACCCGGACCGTTCCTCCTGGGGGCGTGAACTTGATCGCGTTCTGGACCAGATTGGTCAGGACTTGCAACAGTTTGTCCCGATCCCCTTGGATCAACGGCAGCACCTCCGCGTGGTGGGCTTCCAGAGCCACGGACTTCTCACGAGCATTTCTCTGAAAGACCTCCACCGCTTCGTCCACTAGCTCTCGAATCGAAACTGGCCCCAGATGCAGCTCGACCGCGCCTGCCTCAATTCTGGAGAGATCCAGAAGTTCGTTGATCATCCGTGTGAGCCGCTCGACATTGTGCTTGACCCGCATGAGGTAATGGGTCTGCTTCTCGGTGACGACCCCCGCCAGTCCGTCCAGCATGTTCTCCACGTATCCTTTGATCGAAGTCATCGGGGTTCGCAGCTCGTGCGAGACCATCGAGACGAACGCCGACTTCAGCCGATCGAGTTCCTGAAGCTTCTCATTGGCGGACTGAAGCTCTTGGGTCCGTTCCTGAACCCGATGTTCGAGCATGGCCGTGAGCTGCTCGAGCTGGTTGTAGGCCCGGGCATTGTCGATCGCCACCGCAATGTGGCTGGCGATGGTCCTTAATAGGTCCAGATCCTCCTGGGCGCACGGGTGAGGGCCCCTGTCCGCGGCCACGAACCCGAGGATGCGCTCTTTGCTTTTGAGCGGCGCGCAGACAAAGGAGGTGACGCCGACATGTCGGGAGAGCGTGTAGAAGAGGGGATACATCCGGTCCGCGACGCTGGCGACGTCCTGAATCAGGAAGGCCTTGCCGTGAAGCAGGACTTCGGCATGGATGCTGCCGTCATCCTGAATGGGAATCTCCACGTCGCGCGCCGCCTGCTCCACTCCTTCGGGCACTCCAGCCGTTCGCGTCCCGAAGGCGAGGCCCCGCTCGCCGTCGTACAGCATGAGGATCGCGCGCGCAAATCCCAGGTTCTCGACCAGCAGGTGCAACACGGTCGTCAGGAGCCTGTCGAGGTCAAGGGTCGACGAAATCGCTGCGCCAGCCTGATTCAAGGCGGTCAACTCTTGGACCTGCTTCCTGATGGTTTGAATTTGGGACGTTATGGCAAGATCTCGATCCTTCAATGACTGTGTCATTTCATTAAAGATGCCCGTTAACTGCCCCACCTCATCGTGAGTGGATGGCTCGACCGAGGCGGTCAGGTCCCCTTGAGCAACCCGGCTGGCGACCGAGGCCAGTTGTTTCACCGGCCTGATGATCCGGCCGGTCAGTACGATTGTGGCCGCGATTCCGGCCAGGATGATGATGCCGGTGATCAGGGCGAAGTCCCCAAGGACGTCCCTCATGGCCTGCTGCACTTTCGCCCCCGACAATCCGACCTGCACGACGCCGTACACTTTAGCGGGGGGTTCCTTTCCCAAATCCGTCTTCGGCGGGGGTTCCTGGGATCCGAGCGAGAAGGGGGACAGGAGGGGCTGAGGGGGACCCCGGCGCAGAACCGGCACCGCAAAGTCATAGAGGATTTCACCACCGGGCTTCGTGATCGGCATGAGGACCGTCCCCGCCTTCCCCTTACTGACGAGGACCATTTCAGTCGCCCCGCCGGCGGGGGAGAATTGGGTGATCACCGGATCGCTTGAGGTAGTCCCATATACTGGCTTGGCGATGGCGGGGTCCGGGTAGAGCGGAGGGGCCGGAGCGCGGGTCAGAGTATTGGCTTCCGTTAACATTCCTTTGCTTTTGGCGGCCAACACTCTGCCGTCGGGGCCCGTGATCACCACATACACCACTTCCTCCACTTCCATCTCGCCCTCGATGAGCCGGGCAAGCGACTCCTGGTCTTCGGTAAAGAGCGCGTACCGGCCGTTATGGGCCAGTGTCTTGACCAAGATGGAGCCCAGGCTGATCAACCGGTTGCTCAGGGCGGTGGCCTTGTTCTGGATGAAGTACCAGCTCAAGCTGGAGCAGGCCACGACGAGGATGAGGCTGAGGAGCCACACAAACTTGGTCCTCAGGCTGATAAACCGGGGCGCCGGGACGGATCCTTGACTCATGTCAGTACACCTCATCGGCACGACTCACCACATCCTCCGGGATCGTGATCCCAAGGAACTTGGCGGTCTTGAGATTCATGGCCAGGCGTAACCGGCCAGGAGGGAATGTCATCGAAAACGGTCTGTACTGTTCAAGCAGAATCTTCTTCGCAAGCACGCCCGCCTGCCGGCCCACGTCATCATAGTTCACGGAAAATCCGACCAGCGCGCCGCTGCGCACCAGCTCAGATGAGAACCCGATGACCGGCAGGTTGGAGTCCAACGCCGTGCCCATGACAAACCTGAGAGAGTCCTCGGTCAACACGGTGCTGTCCGGGATGAGCCATAGGGCCTCGATCTGCGGAATAAGCGCCCGCAGCGTGGCAGGCACGTCCTTTTCGGTGCGCACCTGTCGCGCGACGATCTCGAAGCCTAAGGCTTTTGCCTGGAGACGGGCTTCTTCGACGAGATTGGCGGTTTTCTCCGGGTCATACAGAACGCCGATGCGCTTCACGGCCGGCAGCACCGAGCGCATAGTTGAAAACTGGCGGTCAATCGGTATCTCCAGCCTGATCCCCGTCATGTTCGGGGCGGCGAGGCTATGCTTGGCCGGATCGAGCACCATACAGAAGATAACCGGAGTATCGAGGATTTCGAGCTTGGCGACCAACGCGGCCTTCAACCCGACGGCAAGCACGAGCTCCGCATCGGAGGCCCGAATCTTCTGGGCCAGCTTCCGGCCCCGGGGGACATCTCCTTGGAGATCGTATTCCACAAAGGTGGTCAGGCCGGGCGTCGAAGCTTTGAAGCTTGCGATGGCTTGATTGTAGGGGGCAATGTCGGCCGATTTGAGGATCGCGATCTCAAGCGCGTGGGCGGGATCGGCCGGCACGGGAAGGACCAACCAGAACAAAATCCAGGCCAAGGATACGATGACGGCTCGGCGAGATAATCCGAGTGCAGATGCCGGTGTCGAGCGACGCAGGTTCATCACCACCTGATCGTTAACCAGCCCATCACGCGGCTGCCGATGGCGACTTAGTAATAATGTTGACTGCTCCATCGAAGGCATTAAATCCGTAAGTTGCAGAGGCAGGACCTTTCAACACCTCGATCCGTTTGATTTCGGGCAGCGTCACCGGAATTGTTTTCCAGAAGACAACGCCCTGCACGTCAATATAAATCGAGCGTCCGTCCACCATCACCAGCATCTTGTTGGCGAACAACTGGTTGTCCCCGCGAGCACTGACGTTGAACTCTGCTCCGGGGGTCTGCATCACCTCGATGCCCGGAATGCGCCGAAGGATGGTCGGAATGTCCGTGGCCCCGGACTGCCGGATGTCCTCGTCGGTGATAACATAGACGTTGGACGGCGCCTGCGAGATGGGCTGCTCGTGGCGGACGGCGATGCTGACGGTCTCTTCCTTCAGAAACCGCAGTTCTTCAACGACCCCCTCCTGCAGCTCCGCCCCCATTGCCGGGACAAGCATGGCGGCGGGGCAGACTATGAAAATGGAAGCCGGCAGAATCCGCCTTAGCCGGCGCACCGCTACCCGGCGGGAAGACACATTCGAGGCTGGAAACATCTACACATTTTAAATCATATGGGACTTCGTTTAAATGATCGCCCGAGGCGCCTCCATTACCGGGAGAGGACGTCCCGAATCTGATGCTCCAACTCCTTCAGCGACACCGGCTTGCCGACCATCACGCAGCCGGTCTCCCGAATAAACTGCTGAACCGCCGAGGCGGTCTGGGCTCCGGTGAGCAGGATCGTCCGATCGGCCAGCGTCGGCTGCGCGGCGCAGGCGCGCTGGTAGACCTCCGCCCCGTTCATCTCCGGCATCATGAAATCCAGCAGCAGCAGGTCAAAGCGGCCCTGGCCCAACGCCCGGATCGCCTCCTGGCCGGAGCGAGCCCGCGCGACCCGATACGATCGCGCGTCTAAATAGTCGCCGACCACCTCCAGCACGTCCGGATCGTCCTCGACCATCAGAATCGAGTCCAACTTCGACGGCGGCTGAGCCGATCCGGCCTGGGACTCCGGAGCGACCGGGAGCCGCACGATGAAGGTCGCCCCCTGACCCACGGCGCTCTCGCAGGTCAGGGTCCCCCCAAGCTCGGTCACAATCCGATGACAGATGGACAGTCCCAAACCGGTCCCTTTTCCCACCGGCTTCGTGGTGAAAAAAGGATCGAAGATGAAAGGCAGGTGTTGCGGGGCGATGCCGGGGCCGTTGTCCGCGACGCGAACCTCCACCCAGGACTGGCGCTGGTGAGAGCGAAGGGCGGTGGTGACGGTAAGCGCGGCCGGCCCGCGTACCGCGGCCATCGCCTGGCGGGCGTTGGTGAACAGATTCAGGAAAACCTGGGTCAGTTCATGCGGATCGGCCAGGACCGGAGGGAGATCCGAATGGAACAGGGTGCGCACCGCAATCTGGTGGATGGTGAAATCGTTGGCCACGAGCTCGAGGACCCGCTGGACCACCGCGTCGACCCGGCACGGCTCGCTGCGCCCACCGGCCGAGCGCGCCACGCCCAGGAACCGTTTCACGATCACGGAAGCCTGCTGGGTGGCCTCGCGGATTTCGGCGAGGTCACCGTCCAGGCCCTCATATTGGGCCTGCCTGAGCTTCTCTGTGGCCATTTCGGCGTAGCTCGAGATGACGAAGAGGGGATTGTTCACCTCATGCGCGACCCCGCTCAGGAGCGTGCCCAGGGCGGCCAGCTTGTCCGCCTGGCGGAGCTGCTGCTCCATCTGCTTGCGCTCGGTGATCTCGTCCGCGATCCCCACGATGCGATAGACCTCTCCCGATTCGTTCCGGATCGGGAACGCCCGATCCCGTATCCAGCGGACCGATCCGTCCGATCGCACGATGCGGTACTCCTCGTCGTACTCTCCCTGGGGCTGTTTCTCAAGGGCACCGATCACCCGCTCACGATCCTCCGGGTGGACGGCGTCCAGCCAGGACCGCGGCCTCTCGTACAGGCTGGCGCACGTGCGGCCCCATATTTCCTCATACCCGGGACTGATGTAGATCATGTGGTTCTTGTCGGGAGAGGTCATCCAGAATACCTCGCGGATATTCTCCTCCATCTGGCGGAATCGTTCCTCGCTTGCGCGAAGCGCTTCTTCCGACCGCCTGCGCTCGGTGATGTCGTGGACAAAAGCGTTAAAGTTATAGGTCTCTCCCGCGCGAATCGGCCACACCGTCAGTTCGACCGGGAACTCATGCCCCTCTCGATGCAAAGCCATCAGCTCAATTCGCTTGAATACTATCGGGCCCTGCCCCGTGGCCAGGAAGTGCTGAAGACCCTTCGTGTGCGCCTCCCGATGTTGCGGAGGGACGATCGTCTCGGCTAAAGGCCGGCCCATGACTTCTTCACGACGCCAGCCGAAGGTGACCTCGGCCTGACGATTCCACTCGGTGATCAACCCGCTTGTATCCATCGCCACGAAGGCGTCCTTCGCCGTCTCAATGATGATCAACCGATACCGTTCTTCGCCCTCCTTAAGCGCTTCCTCCGCTCGCTTGCGCTCCTTCATTGCAATGGCCGATTCGGCTAAGTGGCGGCGCAATTCAAGTTGGATGACCACTTGCCGACCCAACACTTTCAACGCCTCAGCTTGATCCGGTGAGAGCTCCCGAGGCATGCGGTCGGCGACGCAGAGCGTGCCGAGCGCGTGGCCGTCGGGTGTGAGCAAGGGCACGCCGGCATAAAACCGGATCTGGGGGCCGGAGGTCACCACGGGGTTTGTCGCGAAGCGTTCATCTTCCAACGTATCCCGAACCACCAGGAGTTCAGAGTCCAGGATGACATGAGGACATAGGCCGGCCTCGCGAGGCAGCTCCGTCTCCACTAGGCCGACCGCCGACTTGAACCATTGTTGGTCTTCACCGATAAGGTTGATGACCGCAATGGGGGTCCCGCAAACGTGCGCGGCCAAGCGGGTGAGGTCGTCGAACGCCGGTTCGGGCTCGGTGTCGAGGATCCCATACCGGCGAAGAGATTCGAGCCTTGCCGTTTCGTTGTTAGGAAGGAGGCCTTTCATAGCTTATCCCTTTACGCAGCCTTACGATTGACCGCCTCGGCAATCTTATGTACCTCCGATGCCGGCTCGCCCAGACTGGGTTTCCCAACGCCACGCACACCGTCCGCTGGACTGCTGCTCGGTGAAGATTCGACATTCCATCCCCGATATTGAATAACGAGCAAACATGATGCCATGCCTTTAATTATTTGATTTCATTAATGTCTGTCAGGAAAGATTCAGGTCGCCGAGTATCTGATCAGATACCAGGATGTCTACGGTTGGATACGCGGCGGACAAGGAGGAGAGTCCAAGGAAGGTAATGGGCGGGGTGGTCCAGTTAAGATACAATGTCGGAGGATTCGCTGGAATCTCAGACTCCTTTTTAGAGGATGACCATGAAGAACACGACATTCCTGAAATGGCCTGGGCTAAGAATGTGTGGGGCAACCCTCTTGGTATCCCTGCTTCTGCCTCTGGGATGCGATATCCTGCCGGGTCACTGGAGACCAGGGTGGAACGAGGACTGGCGAAAAAAGGGGGCGCCGCCGGACACAGCGGCTACCTGGAAGTTAGGAAAGGAGGAAACGACGGACGGGCGATTTGTGGGTTTGGCGCTCTCCGGCGGCGGCAGCCGAGCCGCGAATTTCAGCGCGGGGACGATGCTGGAACTGCAGCGCCTGGGAATTCTGGATCAAGTGGACGTGATCTCGGGAGTGTCCGGCGGCGCGCTCACCGCGGCATACTACGGCCTCGGCCCGGCGCATGCGGGGCCCTTCACGGAAGAGGTCCTTCGGGAGGCCCTGAGGTATGACTTTCAGGCAACATGGCTCTGGCGCTGGTTGCTTCCGCACAATATCTTTCGGTACTGGTTCACCGACTTCACCCGATCCGACATCATGGTCCAAGTGTTCAACGACCGCCTGTTCCACCACAAGACCCTCGCCGACCTCCGTCCGCATCCCAAGATCCTGATCAACGCGACGCTCCGGAACGACCATAGCCGGTTCACATTCACCGACGACCGGTTCCAGGTGCTCTACTCCAACCTGGCCCGATATCACGTGGCCAACGCGGTCAACGCCTCATCCGCGTTCCCGGCGGTCTTTGATGATATCACGCTCGAGCAGTACACCGACCCGCCCAAGTACTTCCATCTGTACGACGGCGGGCCCACGGACAATCTGGGCGTCCAAGCGCTTCTGGAATTCCTCATCCGCGCGGTGGCCGGCACTAATCTGGACACGGTGTTTCCCAATGGCTGCATGATCTTTGTGGTCGATGCGAGCCCGGCCTCCGACAGCGCTCGGTTCGACGATCGTGAATCAGATCGGAAGGTCCTTGATTACTTCATCAGCACGAACGCCATCGACGCCTCGGACGTGATGCTTGGCGAACTACGAACGAGACTGCTCAGAGACACGGGCATCAAGCGCGTCGATGATGACCTCAGCGGATCCGTGCAGTTGCCCGATTCTCACTACTGCCGATGCGAGGT
Source organism: Nitrospiria bacterium (assembly GCA_041490525.1). GTDB lineage: Bacteria > Nitrospirota > Nitrospiria > Nitrospirales > NS-4 > JBGPTH01. The sequence continues at coordinate 108,281 of JBGPTH010000003.1, read as the reverse complement.
GCGGCACGTGGCACTCCAGCATCTCCTCCATCGTCAGGGTCTCCCGGACGAGGACGACGCCTTCGTGAAGCGCGTCACAAGGATCCCCACGAATTTCGGGATCTCGAAAGAAGAGCAGGACGATCTGTTCAGAGCGGCCAAATTGCTCGTGACGGAGCTGGCCGAGTCGAAACTCCTGCCGGAGGACTCCATGAAGACGAACTGCGGAGCGAAGTAAGGACCATTCAGAAAGTGAGCCGCGTGGTCAATGATTGATGGCGCGACCGTCTTTCTTCTGTCCACGAGGTTCCCTGGGAGATGCGGGCGGGACGAACTGCCAGATTTCATCTTGTCCGAAACTGATGTGCAGAGCTTTCAACAGCCGCTCGTTTATATCGTCCCAGGGCTTGTTTTCAAAAAACGCCAGTAGTGAGCCAGCCAGTAGCTGGGCGTCGTCGCCCATCGTGGCTATTGAATCCTTGGTCTCCACCAAAGTTTTTCTGATCTTGTCGGCCGCCTCCTCATCGGGATCGTCCCAGGTTTCCACTTCACGGAAGCTGTGGCTGCCCAAAACTTTCAGCGGCTCTGACGCTAGCAGTTTGCCGACGATGCGCGCATACTTCTGCATGAGATCACAGGGGAATTCAAAGTCCACTTTCTGCCAAGTCCCTTGCGTCACCCTCACAGTTCCAGTGATTTTCATCTTATCCGTCGGGCTTGGCCCAAACGCTCTGGCGATCGCCTCGAGCTCACGCAAATACTCCACCCGCTTGTCATCGCGTAACTTGTCCAACGCACTGATAGCACCGAGCATCACATGGATTTGCAAAATTAAGGGCGGGTGCGTATCGATGAACCCTCCGGGCAAAAGAAAGTATGGAGGATTGAGATCTGGTACCTGCTTGCCGGCAGGCGTTTGGAGAACCATTTGGTTCACGACCGCAAAATAGACTGCAGTGCCTTTCCCAAACGAAGGCCCGATGTTCAATACCCCGCACACATGAGAAGCGGTCTCCTCTAACCAGTACCCCCAGAGCCTTTCCACCCACTGCTTTTGAGGACCATCGATCTGTGTCTCCCCGCGAAGCTCTTCGCGGAGCGTCTCCGCAAGGACGTCCTGAAGCTCAGGAAGGAGGGCCGGATCAACATGCAAGACGCCATGTCCGCCAGCCTCATGCGCCAGGATACTCCAAAGGATTGGATGCTCCCGGTAGAAGGAGGGCATGACGACAACTGCCACATCACCTCCACAAATCAGCCTTACCTTATCAATCGTTAGCGTTTTAGGAACAACGTCGTTCCAGTCTTTAAATTTCCCGGAGAAGGTCGCCAGGGGAGGAAGCTGCCCAATGGGAGGGAACACGGCCACTTTTCGCTGTCCGGCAATCCCGAATGACCGGTATAAGTTTGAGTTAACCGCCACGAAACATTGGATCCTGTCTGCATAAGGACCGTCGTGCTCATAGACGGCGGCAAATAGGTCGTCGGCCTGTTCCAAGTGTGCAACACACTCAAAATTTTCCAACAACGGGTCCACATACGCTTTGCGATAAAGGGCGGGGATCTTACAGCTAGCTGCGACAATCCGTTTCTTGATCTCTTTGTTTGTTGTTGGCCTCTTTTTTGTTTTGGGCGTCTTTAGTGGCTTGGCGGCGCTCTCAAATACCTCCAAAAATGTAAGGTATAGTTTGGCGAACTGTGCGCACACATCATTCAGGCCATTTTTTTCTTTTTCCGCCTTTTTTGTCATGGCGCATCCTTCCGGCCTTTTTCGTCTACAGGCCCATTCGCTTTCTCATCCCTTCCGACCGCGACCAAGTAGATCGTCGAATGGGTCACGCCGTCCAGGTCAAGATACTCGTCAATTTCCCTATCATAGAATCCGCCAATATTGAGACACCCGAGTCCCATTGCGCCCGCGACAAGATTGATGTTCTGGGCGACATGCCCGGCTTCTAACAGGACAAACCGATAGCCTCTGTCACCATACTTGAAGACTGATCTCTCAAAGACCGCGGTGATGAAGACAAGAAGCGACGCGCCATACGCCACATCAGACTGAACAATTGCCTGAGCGATCTTACTAATCTCATTTCCTCGACGGAGTCTACGAAGTTGATTCTTGACGGGATTGTAATGGTAGAGACCAGCGGCTAATCTTTTGACATGTTCGCTGTATACAAAGACTTCCAACGGATACAGTGCGCCGGCGGATGGTACCACTCGGAGTTGCCGAGTAGAGGCCGGCGATTGGCCCTCCCGCTTCGTACCGTAAGCGTAAGAGAGGATTGTTGCTAATCTCCTTATTGTAAGCGTCTTGGGTGTCATGTCGTGAACGGAAGCCCGCGTTGTGATGGCTCTGGCAAGAGATTGCGTTATGGGCTCCAACTTGCGTGGCAGCCTAACAACTGGATAACCAGAAAATGGCAATGATTCGTGAAACCTGCTCAGCCTCTCCCATGCTTGCTGATCGGACAGCCCGAAGGAATGCCTTCCAATCTTAGAGTTCTCATGGAACAGTTCCCAGATTTGCTCTGCATCGCCTGGAGATAAAAGAAGGTTCTGCCACTTCTTGGAGCTCACATGCATCTCTTCTGTCAGGGAAACGGATGTGGTGCAGGGTTATCGCCGGTTTCCCGCGTGATACCTTGGTAACCTAGTTTTTGAGGCACCTCCCAGAGACGCGAACCTCCTAAGGCACGAATCCGATGACCGAAAATGAGCGGATGAAATCCAGGAACCACAGCGCGAATGACCGATAATCCGATATCACGGACATCGTCACTGGTCACATCGGCCAAGAGCACCCGATTGTTAGTCGCCCACACTTCTCCACACAGACTCTTGAGATCGCTATCTGGATTGCCCGATGAGGTTCCCTCGATTTCATGAAAGCCGATTTCTTCCTCTACCGAAAACAGAAAATCCGCAAGCTTGGCATGCCGGGTGTCACAGTATAGATTCGCATGGTCATGCAAACTCACGACATTCCGATAGCGAGAATCGGGCACGAGACGCGGTAGTTGATGTTTGATCCATTGCGCAAGAAGGCGAGTATGGGCCAGTTCCTCGAGGCTCCTATGAACGGCCCTCTCAGGATCCAGATCGGCTGCAGCCGCAAAGACCAAGGCAGGAGCCTCTGGTGCCTTACTTCGCAAAGCTGCCAGTATGGTTGGGATGCTGTGGTCCATCTTAAGGTAAAACAGCGTGACGTCGCTCCCCGTGCGTGTAAAGCGTCCCACGAGATCCCGGTCGCGATCGTTCAGAGTTTCAAGCCTAATCTGGGGCCTTGCCAGCTTGGCCTGCCAGGTGATGGTGAAAGCATCGCGCTCAATTACTTCGCAAATAGCTGAGATCGCCGCCTGTATAGGGCTCACGTGACAGGCGAGACCAGTAGACATAGACTGCGCGATCGGCTTTTCTAACTCCTTGTTCTCATAGAAATAAGACAAGAATACCTTGACTGCCGGCACATAACAGGTCTCCCCACTCATCAGATCCAGCGCAGGCGTCCAGCGTATTGGCGTTGACGTATCAAACGGCACATAGGGAAAACCGGTCTGCGCGTATTGCTCCTGACTGTAAAGTGCAAACTCGCCTGGCGGGACACAAGGAAACGGCGCCGAGTCGAAGGAAGCTAGCGGGAAATCTTGGTGATGATACATCGTGCCGCAGTAGCGTTCCACCGCCTCACCTATCGCTTTGGCCAAGGCGGTTTCCCTTTCGATCGAAGCGCCACCTCCACCTGGAATGCCGGCATACTGGTGTCCGGTTAAAGCACTCATCTCACATGCTTCAGCATAAAAACAGAAAAGGTCCGGCGCCCCCGCCGCCCTGGGTAATTCTTGGACACGACGTATAATGCCGACGTGCTCGTCTACAAGACAATCGACGACGTCGCAGAAACTTTGTGTCGGTGACTGCAGCAGCTTCATCGGACCGTTCTGTTGATTGAAGCGAAGAAAGATTTATCGGGACTGACAGGCGATCGTCTAGTTAAAGAACTGCAAATCGGACATCGAGGAACCTTCAGAACTTTCCTTACAGTCATTCCTTTCGCGAGCAGGTTGACTTCAATCAATTCCCCGACTTTCCTTGACGGCAGCGCCTCGCTGTAGAACCTGGTCAACTCAAAAGCCGCGATGTCTCCGAGGATAGAGGCCATGGAAGGATGGAAACCAACCACTCTCTGCCCATCACAGGATGCATAATCGGCGAGACGTCGTGTTTTGTAATTCTCTAAGTGGCTGTTTTGCCTCGCCTGAAGGCATTCGTAACAGGCTGTCTCTCCTGGCACCACCAAAGGCCCCACGTACCCAATCAAATCCTGGAGGACCACCGGCAGGAAGTTCCGATTTTCTTTGACGCAGAAGCGATTCCATACCAGCATTTCCTCTTGTGCGCCTAAATCCGAAGTGGCAACGAGGACATCCGCAGACCTGAATTTCATCCCTTCGTTCCATTCTTGGGGAAGCCTCAATGGCACCGGCCACTGTGGGGCTTTCAGCTTGTCAGCATCGTCAAACAGCCACAGGTTTCGCAACAGGGGATGATCCACAACCTGAAAGTTATTCAGGCCAGATCCTATGAGTGAAGAAGCAACCTGGCGAGAAATATAGTTGACTCCCAGGATCGTGAAATGTCGCTCGTTTAACCGTTCCGTCACACGTGCGGCGCTTAATCCAAAATGCCAATAGAAAATGTCCAGGCTGCTTTCGGGCCCTTCTACTCCAGAACCACTGCTATCAGCAGTTATCAAAACCTTCCTGGCAAGCAATTGGTCAATAAGCTCGTGGACGATGCGGTGAGATTGGGGGGCGAAAAGCTTGCAAATGTCTTTGCGGGTGGTCCCGCTTTTGTCAGTTGCACTCAACACCTTCTTTACAGCTTCAGCGGCGTCTTTTCCACCAATCCTGAGTTCGGTGCAACCCCGCTTTAGGATGACTCCATCGCACGTCTCAATGAGTTGAACCGGCAGCGACTTTAGTCGCTGCCGGGACAAACTTCTTGCCATATTCGCAGGACCTGGCATTTAGCCTTCTCAGTGCATGGCCTAATGGCTTAGTGAGAAAGCCCTTCGCCGGGGAGGCTCTCTCACGCCAGGGGGAACGTCATTTCGTACAGGGAGGCGCGCAACCACCGCAAGTATTAGGCGGTGGCGGAAGAACCCCATCCGATATAGCCTCTGTCACGGCCAAATGAAGATTTCTTAAATCTTCATAGGTCATGTCCTTTATATGGGGCTTAGTTAAGCCCCAGTCTTTGGCGCGCTTCGAACCCAATTCCGCCAAAACCTTTGTCTTGAGACTCCTTTTTCTCTTACCTGCCATGGCTGCACCTCCTTGTGGTTTGATTGGATGTTGGTTGCGCTATCTATCTTACTGGCTCTAGCTCTAATATTTGATCGTCAGCCACCCCATGACCCGACTGCTGATCTGGTCGCCGACGGGGTTTTCCCGGTGCTGGTCATTCAACGCGTTGAATACGCTGACCGCCACCTCCGCTTTTTCATGCCAGAACTGGTAGGCGCCGCGCAGATTCAGAAGGGTGTAGCTGCCCACTCTGCTATCCGGAACCATGAAGGTTCCGGCACCACCCAAAGGCGGGGCAAGAGTTGCGAAGAAGGCAAAATTAGCTCCAACTGGATACGAGGCTGCGGCCACATGATGAACAACTATTTCGCCACTCCAACCGTTGTTCCACTCTCCACGCAAGCCGGCGTTGGCTTTGTAAGGGGGCGCACCACGCGTGGCGATCGCACCTTGGGCCGGAGAAAGCAACTCTGTGCTTTGCCACAGATTGACGAACGAATAGTTCGCAAAGCCAGTCAGCCAAGAGGTAGCCAGAAACTCGACTCCGGCCTCTCCGCCATAAAGATCTACTTTGCCGAAGTTTGCATAGGAAAAAGTAAAGGTCGTCGGGTCAATGGGAGTTCCGCCCACGGTGATGAAATTCGAAAGGTGGTTGTAGAACATGTCCGCACGCAACCGTAGCCGATGCTTCAAATACCATCCCTGGTACCCGACTTCGTATGACGTGATACTCTCAGGCTCGAGGTTTTTCGATCCGACCGTACTCTCGGTAAACCCTCCAAAGGTAGGGAATTGGAAGAAGGCAGCCGAATGAGTTTCAATGACAGTGGGTGGCCGATACGCAACCGACCGTGCCACGCGAATAGCGTGATCTTCGACCGGCTTGTAGATCAACGCAATACGCGGGCTGTACGTAGGATTAATCTCCGTATGCATGTCATACCTGAGCCCAGCCACAACTGTTACGGTCTTTGTCGCGTGCCATTCATCTTGGAAATAGAGCCCGACGCGATTCTCACGAGTGAACTGGTCAATGACATTAAGGGAAACGGCGTTGTGTCGGTAGTTGAAGCCATAGGTAAACCGATTCGTAGAACCGATCGCCAATGCATGCTGAGCTTCTAAGTTATAGACATCCTGCTTGTAAATTTCATTGACATTCCCATCTCGATCAACGCCAAGAATGAAAGGGGCCATCCGCAGATCTGCAAGCTCCTGGCGGTTCTCGCTCCATCTGGTCCAATTCGTACGAACGAAAAAGTCGGGCCGCCGGTACTCCACATTTGCATAGCCATTGGTGATGGTTGACTTTTCGTGGATGACGTCGAAGACCTGCCCATCAAAACGATTAGAATCTACCAGACCGCCAGAGACCGCGAGCTTGGACTGCTCAGGAAGAGCATACTCGGTGAGCACATTAAACTTATTCGCGCGCAAGGCCAGTTGATTGCGGTCGCGCCACTGATTGGCCTGGTCGTGACCGACGGACAGACGATATCCTAACTTGTCATAGGTGCCGGCCTGGACGGCCGAGGATGTGATGGTCCCGAACTCGCCGCCGCCGAACTGAAGAAGCGTACCGTTGGTCGAGCCCTTCATCTCTGCCGGTGACTTGGTAATGATGTTGATAACGCCGTCGAAGGCGTTGAACCCATAAATGGCTGAGGCCGGACCCTTCAGCACCTCAATACGCTTGATCTCAGGCAGCGTCACGGGAAGAAGAGTCCAGAAGACACTTCCAAAGCTATCCTCGTAAATCGAACGACCGTCCACCAAGACCAGCAGTTTATTAGCCGTTACTTGATTGTCTCCTCGGACGCTGACATTAAAATCAGCCCCAGTCATCTGCATAACTTCGATCCCCGGGATACGACGCAGTAAAGTGGGAATATCGGTCGCACCAGAATGCCGAATGTCTTCATCAGTGATGACATAAACATTGCCAGAAGCCTCTGTAAGAGGAACCTCATGAAGATCCGCGATGCTGACTTGCTGGTCTTCCAGGATCGCAATTTCTGGAATCGTCAGCTTGGCAGGCTCGGCCGCCATCCCGATCTCAATCACTGGCACAAGGCTATTCGCCGCCAACACAGCAAGAAACAGGATGTAAAGCCTGCCTCTTCTCATCATGATCCTCCGCAACATCACTTTAAGCCTGATTGGCCAGAGGCGCAGTCGCTGAACTCGTCTCCAATTCAGATTCGACTGCTCTGAGAACACGATCGAGGAGATGTCTTTCAGGCACATAGCGGTAGCCCAGAGGAATAGCCAGAGCCAGGTACTTTCCATTCTGCTCCAGAATAATCTTCTGGCGTAATAGTGCCCCCAAACATTTATCCAGAGTCCTCTCGCTAATCGGCTTACCTAATTCATCAACCACGCAGTCCAACAGCTTCGTTCGCGAACATATCGCGTCGCATTCCATGAGGATCCTCTTTGGAACACCCGTCAGTACGGTAACAAGCCTTTTCGCATGAGGCCTCAGATCACAAACAAATACGCGTGGGCCTATCGTGATCGAAAAAAGAGCGCAATTGTCGCGGCTTGAGTGCCATTTCCTTACTGCATCAGCAAGGGGAGTAGTGTAGTCGTCTACCCTGTCCTGACCTTCAAAGTCGCAGACGAAATAATACGCAAGGTCTTGCAAGATGTCATCGCTTATGCCGGGATAGACATAGCGGTAAGACGGGTACGGCCTCAGATTGTGTATGCCGAACTGTTGCGGGTGAGCGACGTAAGGGCTGAAGCGATCAAATCGCACTCGACATAAAACCTCACCATGCGGTGGCTGGAGATGCACGATCGATTCGATGATCTTCACCTGTTCGTTGTAATGTTCCCACTGCTCGCCAGGAAACCCGATTAAATAATTCCAGCGCAAACAGATGCCGAATTGTCGAGCCCACTTGAGAAACTGGATGTTTTGCAGAGAAGTCACGCCTTTGCCCATAAGTCCAAGAATAGGCGTACTTAGACTCTCAATGCCTGGTTGCAGGTATTTAACACCGGCGTTACTGCACAACTCGATCTGATCTTTCTTCAGGTTGGATTTCGTCTCGTAAAACAAATCTACGTTTAAGGCGAGATCCTTCAGAGTTGGCAACACAGAGGCGAAGTACTCAACTGGAAGAATATTGTCCACTGCATGAATAAACTTTGAAAACTTCCCGTATCGCTGAACAAGCCAAAGAATTTCCTGCACAGCTCGATTCGCAGACTTGTGACGGAAGACCATATGTGTACCATTGAGACTACAGAACGTACAGTTGGAGATTTCCCCCCACCAGCACCCTCGCGATGTCTCAATGAGCAATTTGACATCCTCGTCAATGGACCAAGCATACTTCTCACGCTGCTCAAAAAAATCATCAAAATCCGGGTACGGCAACGAGTCGAGGTCCACTGTGACAGGAGGCGATGGCAATGAATCTGTCCCCACAATCAACTCCAGGTGAGGCGTATGATGGGTTTCCTCTCCGTTCCTGCACAGAAGATTGGGATGCGCAATACCATTGCCTTTTAGTACTCGTTCAACGAAGTCTGGAAAGACACCATCTCCTTCCCCTGTACAGACAACGTCAATGAACGGGAATGCACGAAAGTGCGCAAGACCCATCCTGCCTTCACAATTCGGTCCACCAAACGCAATTAAAAGATGGGGGTACCACTGCTTTAGCCTTGTGGCCAAGGCCAGAGAAGCCAATTGCTGCTGAAACATCGATGTAAATCCAACTACACGGTATTGATTCCAATCTATGTCTGTTAAGCAACGTTCCAAAAAGGGCTCAACGTGGTTGCGACAAGTACGGAGCAACTGGGTTAACTCGGGAGAATACCCTCCCAATTGCGTGGAAGCTTTTCCACTGATGGGCAAACCTAGGTTTTGGCGATAAGGGGACCTTTCTTGAAGAACCTCTCGTATGTAGGCCTTATCAAGAGCTTGATCCTCTCCCCATAAAGCAGCACTGAATATCCACTCGCCTGCAAGGTCAGTTTCTGCTAACGCATCCACAAGTTTATAGCGATCAACTCCAATCTGGTGCGCGAAACAGAGATTGAGATAGTGAACATCGCAGGGAATATTCCGTTTATTGAGCGCCGCCTTGAGCAAACTCAACCCAAGGGATGGACGATCAATCCCATAGAAAGGCATATTGACCAGTGCGACCTCTGTCTTCATTTGATCTCCATCTGCTTGATCAGCCGGGCGAGATACGTGCGCTGGAGGCCGAGGAGCTCGACCGCGATCGAGAGTCTATGCCAAGCGCTCCAGGCCGTGAATACCATGGGGCGAAGCGCCGAGTGAGGAATGGGGAAGGGGTCCCGGCAGGCATAAAGGATTACGGGCGGGGTCTTCATTTTCGCTACCGGCTTGGAACGGCCCGAATCTACGGATAATTTCTCAGCAAACTGAACACAATCTAGAGAGAAAAGAATGCGTTGTCAATTCTTTCCCCTGCTTGTTATGCATTATCTGTAAAATATTGGTTTGGCGCACCTAGGTAATCTCCATCTGCTTGAGCAGGCGAGCAAGGTACGTGCGCTGGAGGCCGAGAAGTTCGGCCGCCCGCTTCTGGTTTCCGCCCGCGCGGGTCAGGGCCCGACGGAGGACGGCCTGCTTGTGGGCCTCGACCGCCTCATGGAACGGCAGGTCCTTCCCGCAGACGTCCTCCGAGGAGGCCTCCTGGGGTTGCAGGGCGAGATCCTCCGGCGTGATCACCTCCCCGGTTTTCAACACCACGGCGCGCTCGATCGCGTTCTGGAGTTCCCGCACATTGCCCGGCCACGAATAGGCGGTCAGGACCGCCATCGCCTGGGGGGAGATCCGCATCAACGGCTTTTTGGCGTCGAGGCAGAACTTCTTTAAGAAATGCTCGGCGAGCTGCGGGATCTCCTCCGTCCGCTCGCGCAACGGGGGCAGCGTGAGGGGGACCACGTTCAATCGGAAAAAGAGGTCCGCCCGAAAGGTTCCGGCTTTCACGGCCTGCTGGAGGTCCCGATTGGTCGCCGCGATCATTCTGACGCTCACCTTGATGGCCCGCGTGCCGCCCACGCGATCGAACTCCCGGTTCTCGAGGAAGCGCAGGAGCTTGGCCTGGAGACCCGGCTTCATGTCGCCGATCTCGTCCAGGAACACCGTCCCCCCGTCGGCGACCTCCATTTTCCCCCGCTTCTGGGACGACGCCCCGGTGAAGGCCCCTTTTTCATGCCCGAACAGCTCCGACTCCAGGAGCTCTTCCGAGAGGGCCACGCAGTTCACGGGCATGAAGAGCCGGTCCCGGCGGGGGCTCCAGGCATGAATCGACCGGGCGAGGAGATCCTTGCCGGTCCCGCTCTCCCCGAGGAGCAGGACGGTGGTGTCGCCCGCGGCCACCTTCCTGGCGCACTGGACCACAGCGGTCATCCTGGGACTGTCAGAGATGAGCTTGTCGTATCGGCTCTCCAACTCGGTCCGAAGAACCGTCACCTCCTGCTTCAGCATCCCCCGCTCCAAGGCTTTGCCGATCACGAGCTTGAGATGGTCGGGATCAAACGGCTTGGTGATGAAGTCGGCCGCGCCTTCCTTCATCGCCTCCACCGCCCGGGCGATCGTGCCGAAGGCGGTCATAATGATGACCGGCAGATCCGGCCACTCTTTCCGGACCCGCTTGAGGACGTCCATTCCGCTCATCTTCGGCATTTCGAGATCAAGCAACAGTAAGGCGGGGCTGTCCTCATCCAGGAGCGTCAGCGCGGCCTGACCCTCTGTGGCCATCTGGACCTCGTGTCCCATCGCCTGGAGCCGGTCGGACAGCACCATGGCGATATCGGCATCATCATCGACCACCAGAATTCGCGTGCTCATTGCATGACCTTCGGGGAACCGGCGCCGACCTGAGGTTGGAGGGGGAGGCGGATAAAGAACGTCGTCCCGACGCCTTCTTGACTTTCACCGGTGATCCGGCCGCCGTGAGCCTCGACCACATCCTTGACGATCCTGGTTCCGAGCCCGGTGCCGCCGGGTTTCCGGCTGATGGTGCGCGTTGTGAAGAGACTCTTTCGGACTTCTTCCGGCATGCCCCTGCCGGTGTCGGCGACCGAGAGAAGAATGGTGCCTCTCTCAGATTCCGCGTCGCCTCGGATGGTAATGGAGCCGCCGGCGGGCACCTCTGCGATCGCATTATTGACCAGGTTGTAGAACGCGTTATAGAGACGGCGGTCATCGGCCAGAATTGACGGCAAAGTGTCGAGGCCTTCATGTCGAAGGGCGATCCCTCTCTCCTCCGCGAGCAGGTGCAGGGTCTTCAGCACACTTTCCACCACGGTGGCCACCCGGCAGGGCACAAACTGCGGGGGCACGCTTAACCCCTTGACGTAGTCCGCGATCTCCTTGGTGCGGTCCTGAATGCGCCGAGCGGTGTCCCGTAACATCTCGATCACCTCGGCGCAGACCTTGTGGCTTGCCTCAGCCTTAGTGGCCTCCATTTCCGGCAGCTTCTCAAAGAATTTATCCATCTCGGATTCCAGGATCCAGGCCCCGCACACTACCGGCGTCATCAGGTTTTTGATATCGTGGTTGATGTCGCCCATCAGCCGCCCCACTTCACGGCCCAGGTCCTTCATCTCCAGCGCCTTCGCGATCACCGATTTGAGGTGATCGGGATCAAACGGCTTGGTGATGAAGTCGCTGGCGCCCTCCTTCATCGCCTCCACCGCCCGGGCGATCGTGCCGTGCGCGGTCATGACGATGACCGGCAGGTCCGGCCACTCTTTCCGGACCCGCTTGAGGACGTCCATTCCGCTCATCTTCGGCATTTCGAGATCAAGCAACAGTAAGGCAGGGCTGTCCTCATCCAGGAGCGTCAGCGCGGCCTGACCCTCTGTGGCCATCTGGACCTCGTGTCCCATCGCCTGGAGCCGGTCGGACAGCACCATGGCGATATCGGCATCATCATCGACCACCAGAATTCGCGTGCTCATCGTCTTATCTTCCTCTTCATCACGGCTCACATGGCGGGCCCGAACCACCGCTCCACGACCTGCTTGAGCTGCTCCGCGTTAAACGGCTTGAGCAGGTAGGCCTGCGCGCCCTTGCCGACCGCCTCAACCGCGCGATCCTGGATGGTCGAGGCCGTGATCATGACCACCGGCACCACCGAATGGCTCTCCCGGATCTGCCGGAGAACCTCCATTCCGTCAATTTCAGGCATCCGGATGTCCAAGATCACCCCATCGAAGGCTTGCCGCCGCAGACCCTCCAAAGCCTCGCGCCCATCGTTTGCGGTCTCGACGGTGTACCCGTACGAGTCCAGTCGATCCTTCAACACTTGCAAGATATCCGGATCATCATCCACCACCATGATGCGTTTGCTCATGAGACCCCCACTTCTCACTTTGCCAATGAATAGCCGGGCGCGGAGAACAGAATTCCCCCTCGCGCCCCGCCATGATTCCTGTGCAAAGAAGATGCCCTCGAAGAATTGATGGGCGGATGAGGGAATTCGGAGAACAGCATTCCCGGTTCCTCCGAATTGGGAAGGCCTATCTAGTTGAGATTGTTAGGAGCCCGTATATTACTGGCAGGTCTTTCATCCTTGTCAACCTTTTTTCCTCTCCACTCACAGGCCAGGCGTCAGGTATCTTTTTCGATAACATCGCGAATCCTTTTCGATACGGGTCCGCAGTCCAGGCGATCATTTCGTCGTAATGAGGCCTTCCCCCTTGGACAACGGAAATCCCCTAAGAAAATAAAGAGGTTGGTCATTCCGATCTGCTGGGGTGCCTCACCGAGAAGAACTGGCATGCCGATTGCTCAAATCGATCTACATGAAACACGATGTTACGAGACCCTACTGGAGGACGTCATGCAAACAGGACCACAAATAAGGAACCTTTTGGGACTCGGCCGGGTCCTGATCGTGGACGACGAGGCCAACATCCGGAAGATCATCCGCATGGCCTTGACGAAGACCGGGTATGACGTCGTCGAAGCTTCTGACGGAGAAAAGGCCATCGAGGTCCTCGGGGCCGACGACAATCCCTTGGTGGTGGACCTCATCCTCTGCGATCTCCGCATGCCCCATTTCAACGGCATGGAGACCATCGCCTACTTCCGCAGCCGGTATCCCTCGGTACCGGTGATTGTTCTGACGGGCTATCCAGACGACCGGGTCGCCGCCACCCTCTTGCAGCAGGGCGTGGCGGATTACCTCGTCAAGCCGGTGCCCAAAGTCGAGCTGCTGGCTTCAGTCGCCGCCGCGATGGAATCTCGGATGGATCCGATCAGAACTTTTGGGTGAGGCTGATCGTGAGGACGTGGGGCATCGTGGAATACGACCCGAACGTCGTAGGGCCGCCCGTCCCACCGGTGTTGAATGGATCGATGCTCGAAGCATCGATCGAGCGTTTCTCGTAAAACCCAATCAGGTACGCCACGTCGAGAGAGGTCGCATTCCATTTGTACCCCAGCCCCGTCGTGATGGCATGCAGGTTGGCGACCGGGATGTTGGGATCAAACGTATTGTCCGGAATCGGCGTCTGGTCATAGAAATAGCCCCCGCGGATGGCGATCCGATCGGTCGCCGCGAACTCCCCCCCGATCCGAAAGACATAGGAGTTGGTCCACAGACGAGGACCCGGATGATTTAACGCCGACGCGGTACCATCAAAACTCAACGGGAGGGACCCCACCGTTCTCCATCCTTCCCACTCAATATCGGCATTGAAGGTCCAGCGGGGAATAATTTTTGTCGAGATTCCTACCACGAGTTGTGGCGGCAATTTGATACTGCTATGGAAGCCCGTGTTGGGGAAAGCCAGCGAGGCCGGCCCTGTGAAATCAGCCATGCCGTTAACCTTAGCCTGAATTTCGCTCATAAATTGCAGGCCGACCGAGGTCGTGTCAGTGACATGGTAAAGAAGTGCGACGTTCCATCCGATCGGGTTCGCGGTCAGGTCGTGGGCACGGAGCGTGGACTCTCCATTTCCAATGTTGATTTGTCTCTCAAACTCTGCCGCGACATCAGCGATCCGGAGACCGGCCGCCAACGAAAGATCCTTTGTGGCCTGGAACGCCACCGTGGGCTGATAAATTGTCACTCTTAACTTGACGTTCGTGGAAGCGAAACGGCCCTGCCAATTATCCGGCCAGTCGATGATGATGCCGAATGGCGTAAAAATACCCAGGCCGATACTGAGCCTCTCATCAAACTGTTTGAAGCGGTGAGTGATGTAGAGATGGGGCAAGAGTGGGAACTGGTCCTGGAGTTGGGTCGATTCCCCCGAGGTCGAGCTGCGAAAGGTGGAATCGAGGTATACGATCGAGGTCCCGATCATCACCTGGGTGCCCGGCAATTGGGTGATGCCGGCCGGGTTGTAGAATAGGGCGGACGGGTCGTTGGCTTCTCCGGCAAAGGCGTTGGCCTTCCCGGTCGCCGCGGCACCATGCTCCGTGAGAGCCAGTCCGCCGGCGATGGCCTCCCCGCTCAGACCCAGCAGCAGGGCGATCGCCCCTCCGATAATCGGCCGCGCCTTGGCCATACCCTCACCCAGGTCAATCCTGACCCTTAAGGAAGGCGCCCATCGTGTCAGCTTCGGTCAGAATTGTCAAGTAGTCTGAACTACCATCAATATAAATTGGACTGGTCCCCCGAAAGGCCGGCACGGCCTCCCCCTATTCCATCGTGTTGATGACGAGGCCTGTGAGGGGTTTCGGGGAGAAATAGGTGGACTTGTGCGGCATGCGGTCGCCGGCCCGGGCGACATTTTTGACCTCGCTGATCTTGGGCGGATTGAGGAGAAAGGCCAGCTCTCCCTCCCCTCTGGACACGGCGGCGAGCGTCTCCTCCTCGTCCTTCAGATAGAGGATCCGGTCCTCGTCCTGGGGCGTCATCCGCATCGCCTCTCGGAGGACCAACTGCTGGAGGATGGAGACGTCCAGCCGCTCGCGGGTGGACGATCCCAGCTTGGCCAGGCCCTGCTCGTTGAGGGTGAGCAGGTCGTACCGCAACTCGCCCCGGGCCACAAGCCCGATCACGTGCTCGCTGGTGGCCTGGGCCGCCTGGAGCGCCGTCAGAAACCGCTGGCGGGTCTCCCGTTCGGTATCCTTCGTGAAGGGAAAGGTCTTGATGGTGAAGGTCCCGGTCAAGCCCTGCCGAAGCTCGATGGGCGAGCACGGCGCGGGCGGCGGGATCATGCGGTGCGTCGGGAGGATGGTCAGCCCTGGATCGTCCAGGTTCGAGCAAAACATCAGCACCAGATCCGACGGCAGCCGCCCGCGGGGTCCATGGGCCTCCCGCTGGGCGTTCCGATAGCGCAGGGCCGATTCATAACGATGGTGCCCGTCCGCGATGAAGAGCGGGAGCGGTTTCATCAGAGCCGCCATCTCGGCGATCACGGCGGGATCGTCCACGGTCCAGAGCCGGTGCCGGACACCGTCGCCCGCGGTGTCAATCCGCGGGCCCTCCTCATCCACGGCCTTCTCCAGGCGCCGGATCACCCGTCCCTCCGGATCGGCGTACAGGGAATAGATCGGGCTGATGTTGCTGCGGCAGGCTTCCAGCAGCCGGTACCGGTCGGACTTGGCCGCCGCGCGGGTGTTCTCGTGGGGGAAGATGCGGCCGCTCTCGAACTCCTCCAGGGTGACCAGGGAGAGGAACCCGCGCAGGGTCTGCTCCTGGCCCGATCGGAGCCGGTACGCGATCGAATACAGGTAGAGCGCCGGGCGGTCCTCCCGCCGGAGAATCCCCTCGGACAGCCACTCGTCCAGACATCGCTTGGCACGGGAGTAGCGGGTGTTTTGCGGGGTGTCCTCCTTGTGTTCCTGACCCAGCTCCAGCCGGATGACGTTGTAGGGATGCCGCGCATGGAGCGCCGCTTGCTCGGCCGGCCCGATTACATCGTACGGCGGGGCCACCACCTGCGCGATCTCATCCACCTTGGCCGGGTCATAGAGGACCCCGCGAAACGGTAATATCTCAGCCATGAAACCTCGTTATACGTTAAACGTTATTCGTTAATCGTATCGTGAAGAGTCTGACCGTTTAACGTTTCACGTTTAACGATTAACGTCATTAAAAGTACCGCTCGACTTTAAACCGGTACAGTTCGACGGGGTCCCCTTCCCCGATCCCCGCCTTGCGGCGGGCGACCGCCACCTGCTCCTGCACCGACGTGATGCCGTCAATATCCGGCAGCAGCAGCCCCCGTTTGTGCTCGCATCTCACGATGACCCCGTAGCGGCGGATGTCCAGTTCTTCCGGCCCCGCCACGCGCTCAGGGGTGGTGAGGACGTCCACCGAGACGGTCAGGTGCGGGAGCTCCCCTTCCTCCACCCGCGGGAACCGGGGATCCTGCGAGGCGGCATTGAGGGCGTTCTCGACGATTTCCAGGGCGAGGAACTCCTTCGCCGGCTCGATCGTGCCCATGCAGCCCCGCAACTCTCCCCACTTTTTGAGCGACACGAACACGCCGGCTCGCCGGTGAAAATCGGGATATTGCTCGATCAGGCTGGCGGGAGGAGCGAGGACGTGAAAATCACGGACATAGACCGTGATGGCCTCGATCGCGAGGCTCACGTAATGATGAACCCGGCTGGGGCGGGATCCGGCCGTCACACCGCCAGACTCCAGACTAGTGATCGCGCGACACCATATAGTCCGCGACCACGTGAAGGGCCCGTTTGTGCACGGAGTCCTCGAACGGAACCAGATACGCCTTGGCCGACTCGACGAACCCGCGCGCGGTCGCCATCGCGTACTCGAGCGAGCCGTACCGCTCCATCAAGGCGAGGATCCACGACAGCTCCCCGTTGACGTCCTTCCGGTTTTCCAGGATCTCGGCGAGCCGCTGCCGCTCGGGGTCGGTGCAATGCTTCCTCAGATGCAGGAGGGGCAGGGTGACGTACCCCTCGCCCAGGTCCTTTCCCAGCAACTTGCCGAGCGACTCGCGCTGGGCCGCATAGTCGAGGGTGTCGTCCGCCACCTGAAAGGCCACCCCCAGGGCCTGCCCGAACCGGAACATGGCTTCTCGCTGGGGAAGATCGGCATTGGCCACGACCGCGCCCATCCGGCACGCCGCGGCGATCAAGGCGCCGGTCTTGTACTCCGCGATCTTGAGGTATTCCCGCTCGGAGAGCGCCTCCTGGTCCTTATAGGAGAGCTGCATCAGCTCCCCCTCCGACATCTTCCGGCACGCCTCCGAGAGGCACTCGTTCACGTCCTGATTACGGAACGCGACGATATGGCAGATCGCCTTCGAGTAGAGGTAGTCACCGACGAGGATCGCGACCTGGTTGCCCCACAGCCCGCGGGCCGTCTTCCGCCCACGCCGCAAATCGGCGTGGTCCACGACATCGTCATGCAGGAGCGTGGCGGTATGGATGTACTCGACCAGGCTGGCCAAGCGGACGGCATCCCGGCCGGCATAGCCGGCCAGCCGCGCGCTCAGGATCAGGAGCAGCGGCCGGATCCGCTTGCCCCCGCTGGTGAGGATGTGGGCCGAGACGGTGTTGACCAGGGCCACCTTCGAATCCAGGTTCTGGCGAATCTGATCTTCGACCGCCGCCAGGTCCGTCCGGTAGCACTCCCAGACATCCCGGATCCCCTCAATGGCGCAGATTTCAGGCCCCGTTAGCATGGCCGGATACTAGGGGACCGCCTGGGGTTTGTCAAGCGAGGCGCCTTGCCACGCCTGCGTCGCGATGCTAGGCTGGCGTTCATGCTGCCCTTTCTGAATGTGTGCCTGCATATCCTCGCCGCGGTGATCTGGATCGGCGGGATGCTCTTCTTGTCCCTGGTCGCCGTTCCCGTCCTGCGTGGGGTCGAATCCCCGCTTCTGCGGAGGGACCTGTTCCGGAAGATGGCGCGGCGGTTCAGGAGCCTCGTCTGGGGATGCTTCGGCGTGCTCATCCTCACCGGGATCGGCAACGTGATGGCCTTCGGGGACACGAGCCCCGGCGCTCCCTACCTGAAGGTCCTGCGGATCAAGCTGATCCTGGTTGCGGTCCTGGTGGGCCTGGCGCTGTCGCACGACTTCGTCATCGGACCCCGGGCGGGACGGGCGGTGTCGCGGGACGGGCTGGCGCCGACCGGGACCGACCTCATGATGGTCAAGCTGGCGCCGTGGGTCGGACGGGCCAATCTTCTGCTGGGGATCGTCATTCTCGTCCTGGCCGCCGCCCTGACCCGCAGCCACTGAGGAGAGAAGTTGTGATCGACTCTGGCCCCAGTTCTCAACCGTTAATTGCGCCGCCCACTGGCCGGGGAGATGTCGATCATGAGCGCGATCACGATGCCCACGATAGGCCAGAGCGACCATTGGCCGCCGAACCAGTGCTGGACGGCCGAGTACCAGAGCAGCGTGGTCGGCAGGAAAACGAAGCCGAGCACTGGCCAGAGCAGTGAGTTGAAGAGGCCGCTGAACCAGCCGGTGAAGAACCAAAGCAGCGCGACGACGAGGCGTGGTGTCGCGAGCGCGAGCAGGGTGAGCAGGCACGGCATCGTGGGTCACCTCCTCTCAAGTAGTTCCGGCAAATCCTATAAGCCTTCTCAGCGCTTAGCAAGAAATTTTCAACTCTCCGGAACAGGGCAAACCCGGAACAGGACAACCAGGGTTGAAGAAAAATCCTCCTCACCCTTCAGAGGAGAGCCGTAGTCCCAATGGACCCGGCGGCGGGCATTGGGCCTAACCTTCCAATTCCTTGATCCTGCGTGGGTTTCACGCATTCACGGTCGCGCGATTTGCTTGACACGTCCGCTCCCCCTCAAGTAGGATGCAATGATCCGTAACGGCTTGTCGAGTAAAGGAATTCCGTCCATGAGCGGAGACATTGGCATACCCGGACTGCCCCCCAAACAGGGCCTCTATGATCCCCGTTATGAGAAAGACGGATGCGGGATCGGCTTCGTCGCCAACATCAAGGGCGTCAAGTCGCATGACATCATCCACAAGGGCCTCCAGGTCCTCGACAATCTGTTTCACCGAGGCGCCCAGGGGTGCGATCCCTGCACCGGCGACGGGGCCGGGATCCTGCTCCAGGTCCCGCACGAGTTCCTGAAGCGCGCCTGCAAGGAAGTCAAAGTCAAGCTGCCGAACGCCGGCGAGTACGGGGTCGGCATGGTGTTTCTTCCCCCGGACCCCGCCGCGCGCAAACACTGCGAACGGCTGTTCGAGCAGGTGCTCGCAGAGGAGGGCGTGCGGCTCCTCGGCTGGCGCGACGTCCCGGTCAAGAGCGACGCGATCGGTCCCCAGGCGCGCCGGACCGAACCGGCCATCCGCCAGGTCTTCATCGCCCGCGACATCCTCAACGAGACCCAGTTCGAGCGCAAGCTCTACGTCATCCGCAAGCGGATCGAAAGCGCGATCCGCGCCTCCGCCATCGAGGGCCGCGAGTACTTCTACATCCCGAGCCTCTCCGGCAACACGATCATTTATAAGGGCTTGCTGCTGCCGTACCAGATCCCGCAGTACTTCCAGGACCTGACCGATTCCAGCATGACCAGCGCGCTGGCGGTGATCCACTCCCGCTTCAGCACGAACACCTTTCCCACCTGGCCGCTGGCGCACCCCTACCGGTACATCTGTCACAACGGGGAGATCAACACGCTCAAGGGCAACGTGAACTGGATGCGGGCGCGCCAAGGGCGCCTGCAGTCGGACCTGTTCGGGGAGGACATCCCCAAGCTCTTCCCGATCGTGTACGAGCACCAGAGCGACTCGGCCTGCCTCGACAACGCGCTGGAGTTCCTGGTGATGGGCGGCCGCTCGCTGCCGCATGCCATGATGATGCTGATTCCCGAGCCGTGGGTCGGCAACCCCCAGATGGACCTCGACCGGCGGGGGTTCTACGAATACCACGCCGCCATGATGGAGCCCTGGGACGGCCCGGCGGCCGTGTGCTTTACCGACGGCAAGCTGATCGGAGCGACGCTGGACCGCAACGGGCTGCGCCCCTGCCGGTACCAGGTGACCTCCGACGACCTCGTGGTGCTCGCCTCCGAGGCCGGCGTCCTGCCGTACGACGCCAAGGACATCCGCCAGAAGGGCCGCCTGCAGCCCGGCCGCATGTTCCTGGTGGACACCGTGCAAGGCCGTCTCCTCGACGATGAGGAGATCAAGGCCGATATCGTCAGCCGCAAACCCTACCGCGCCTGGGTCACCCAATACCGAATCTCTCTGGACGAGTTGCCGGAACCGCTGAACGTCCCCCAGCCGGACCATCCGACGACCCGCCAGCGCCAGCAGGCCTTCGGGTTCACGGTGGAAGAGCTCAAGATGGTCATCACGCCGATGGTCGTGGCCGGCGAAGAGCCGGTCTCCTCCATGGGCACCGACACCCCGCTGGCCGTGCTGTCCGAGCGGCCGCAGCTCCTGTTCAAGTACTTCAAGCAACTTTTCGCGCAGGTGACGAATCCCCCGATCGACCCCATCCGCGAGCAACTGGTCATGTCGCTGGTCACCAACATCGGCCCCAAGCCGAACGTGATGGACGAGACCCCTGAGGCGTGCCGGCGCATCAAGGTCCAGCAGCCCATCCTGACCAACGCTGATCTGGAGAAGATCCGCTTGATCGCCGACCCGCACTTCAAGAGCAAGACCTTGCGGATGCTCTTCCGCGTGGCTGAGGGCCCGGACGGCCTAGGCGCGGCGGTGGACGACCTCTGCCAGCAGGCCTCGCAGGCGATCAAGGAGGGCTACAAGTTCCTGATCCTGAGCGACCGGGGGGTGAATGAGGAGTGGGCGCCGGTGCCGAGTCTCCTCGGCATCTCGGCGATCCATCACCACCTCGTCCGCGAGTGCACCCGCACGGAGGTCGGCTTGATTCTCGAAACCGGCGAGCCGCGCGACGTCCATCACTTCGCCTGCCTGATCGGCTACGGGGCCGGCACCATCAATCCCTATCTCGTGTTCGAGACGCTCGTGGACATGGAGCGGGACGGCTACCTTCCGGAGGGTCTTGACGCGGCGACGGCCGAGTCCAAATTCATCAAGGCCATCAACAAAGGCCTGCTGAAGATCTTTTCGAAGATGGGCATCTCCACCGTCCAGTCCTATTGCGGCGCGCAGATCTTCGAGGCCATCGGCCTCAACCACGAACTCGTGGACCCCTACTTCACCGGCACCGCGTCGCGCATCGGGGGGATCGGCATCCGCGAGATCGGCGAGGAGACCCTGCGCCGCCACAAGCTGGCGTACGAACCGACGCCGATCCGCCAGCTCGACTTCGGTGGCGAGGTCCATTATCGCGTCCAGGGCGAACACCACAACTGGAACCCGGAGACGATCTACCGGCTTCAGCACGCGACCCAGTCCAACAATCCCAAGACCTATAAGGAGTTCGCGGCGCTCGTCAACGATGAGAGCCGCCGCCGGTCGAACATCCGGGGCCTCCTGGAACTCAGGACCCTGCCGACGCCCATCCCGCTGGAGGAAGTCGAGCCGGCGAAGGCGATCGTCAAGCGCTTCACCACCGGCGCCATGTCCTTCGGCGCGATCGGCAAGGAGGCGCACGAGACGTTGGCCATCGCCATGAACCGCATCGGCGGCAAGAGCAACACCGGCGAAGGCGGCGAAGACCCGGAGCGGTTCGTGCCGCTGCCCAACGGCGACTCCAAGAACAGCGCGATCAAGCAGGTGGCCTCCGCGCGGTTCGGGGTCACCACGGACTATCTGGCCCACGCCAGGGAACTGCAGATCAAGATGGCGCAGGGGGCCAAGCCCGGCGAGGGCGGGCAATTGCCCGGCCACAAGGTGGATGAGACCATCGCGCGGCTTCGGTACGCCACGCCAGGGGTGCAGCTCATCTCGCCGCCCCCCCACCACGACATCTACTCGATCGAGGACCTCGCGCAGTTGATCTACGATTTAAAGAACTCGAACCCCGACGCAGATATTTCTGTGAAGCTGGTCGCGGAAGTGGGGGTCGGGACCGTCGCCGCCGGCGTGGCCAAGGCCAAGGCCGACAAGGTGCTGATCAGCGGGGATTCCGGCGGGACCGGGGCCTCCCCGCTCTCCTCCATCAAGTATGGCGGCATCCCCTGGGAACTGGGCCTGGCCGAGACCCAGCAGACCCTGGTCCTCAATAACCTGCGCGGCCGGATCAGGGTGGAGACCGACGGGCAGCTGAAGACCGGCCGCGATGTCGTCATCGCCGCCCTGCTGGGGGCCGAAGAGTTCGGGTTCTCGACCGCCCCGCTGATCGTCGAGGGCTGCATCATGATGCGCAAGTGCCACCTCAACACCTGCCCGGTGGGGATCGCCACCCACGATCCGGCGCTCCGCGCGAAGTTCACCGGCCAGCCGGAGCACGTCGCGAACTACTTCTTCTTCGTGGCGGAGGAAGTGCGCGAATTGATGGCCCAGCTCGGGTTCCGGAAGTTCGAGGAGATGATCGGCCGAACCGACAAGCTCAAGGCGCACAAGGCCATCGACCACTGGAAGGCGAAGGGACTGGACCTGTCCGCGATCCTGCACCGGCCTGAAGTGGATCCGTCGGTCGCCCGGTACTGCGTCGAGAAACAGGACCACGGGCTGGAGAGCGCTCTGGACTGGGAGCTCATCGAGCTCTGCAAGACCGCGATCGAGTACAAGAAGCCGGTAAAGCTGGACCTGCCCATCCGGAACGTGAACCGGACGGTCGGGACCATCCTCTCCCACGAAGTCGCCAAGCGGTACCGCCTGGAGGGCCTCCCGCCCGACACGATCCACATCAAGTT
Organism: Nitrospiria bacterium; assembly: GCA_041490525.1. GTDB lineage: Bacteria > Nitrospirota > Nitrospiria > Nitrospirales > NS-4 > JBGPTH01. Next base: position 85,297 of record JBGPTH010000003.1, on the reverse strand, counting down.
CACGGGCTCGGCGGGCCAGTCGTTCGGCGCCTTCCTAGCCCGAGGGGTGACGCTGGAGCTCGAAGGTGAGTCCAACGACTACCTGGGCAAGGGCCTGTGCGGCGGGCGGATCATCGTCTATCCCCCCAAAGGCTCCACCTTCGTGCCCGAGGAGACCATTCTCATCGGCAACACCTCGCTCTACGGCGCGACTCAGGGCGAGTGCTACTTCTACGGGACGGCCGGCGAGCGCTTCGCGGTCCGCAACAGCGGCGCGCGGGCGGTCATCGAAGGGACCGGGGACCACGGCTGCGAGTACATGACCGGCGGCGTGGTGGTGGTGCTCGGCAAGACCGGGCGGAACTTCGCGGCGGGCATGTCCGGCGGCATCGCCTTCGTGCTGAACGAGGACGGCAAGTTCGAGTCGCGCTGCAACCTGGGCATGGTCGAGCTGGAGAAAGTCGTCGCCCCGGAGGATCAGCAGACCCTGCGCACGATGATCGAAGCGCACCACAAATACACCGGCAGCCGCAAGGCGAAGGCGGTCCTCGACGCCTGGAAGACCCTGCTGCCCAAGTTCGTGAAGATCATGCCGGTGGATTACAAGCGGGTCCTGGCGGAGCGCAAGGCGGCGGCCGCGAAGGAGGCGGCGCAGAAGGAGAAGGAGCTGGTGACCCATGGCTGACCCGAAGGGGTTCATGAAGTACGCCCGCGAGGGCCCCAAGCGCCGGCCGGTCGAGTTGCGGCTTCAGGACTGGAAGGAGTTCTACGAGCCGATGCCGGAGGATGCCCTCAAGGCCCAGGGCGCGCGCTGCATGGACTGCGGCGTCCCCTTCTGTCAGAGCAACAACGGTTGCCCGGTCGTGAATCTGATCCCCGAATGGAACGACCTCGTCCACCGCGGCCGCTGGAAGGACGCTCTTAAGGCCCTGCACACGACCAACAACTTTCCGGAGTTCACGGGACGGCTTTGCCCCGCCCCCTGCGAGTCGGCGTGCGTGCTCGGCATCAACAGCGACCCGGTGTCCATCCGCATCATCGAGTGGAACATCATCGACCGGGGCTTCGATGAGGGCTGGGTCGCACCCGTCCTCCCGGTGCGCCGAACCGGCAAGACCGCGGCCGTCATCGGCTCCGGTCCGGCCGGCCTCGCCGCCGCCCAGCAGCTCGCGCGCGCGGGCAACCGCGTGACCGTGTTCGAGAAGGCGGACCGCATCGGCGGGCTCCTGCGTTACGGCATCCCCGACTTCAAGATGGAGAAATGGGTCGTGGACCGCCGGCTGGACCAGATGAAAGCCGAAGGCGTGGAATTCCGCACCAGCGTGCGCGCGGGCGTGGACGTCAGCGGGGAGGAGTTGCGCCGTCAATTCGACGCCGTGTGCCTTGCCCTCGGCGCCGAGCAGGGGCGCGAGCTGCCCGTCCCAGGACGCGACCTCAAGGGCATCCACCCGGCGATGGACTACCTCACCCAACAGAACAAGCGCAACGCCGGCGATCGCGTCACCGACGAGCCGGTCACGGCGAAGGGCAAGCGCGTCGTCATCATCGGCGGCGGCGACACCGGATCGGACTGCCTGGGGACCACCCACCGGCAGGGCTGCAGCGAGGTCCACCAGTTCGAGCTGCTCCCAGAGCCCCCGCCCACGCGGGCCGGCTCCACCCCCTGGCCCCTGTGGCCGATGCAGTTGCGCACTTCGCACGCGCACGAGGAGGGCTGCGACCGCCAGTGGAGCGTCTCGACGACCAAATTCACCGGCCGCAACGGCCACGTCACGAAGCTCCATGCGCAACGGGTCGCCTTCGAGAACGGGACCTTCACGCCCGTCTCCGGCACCGAGTTCGAGATGGACGTCGATTTAGTCCTGCTGGCGATGGGCTTCACCGGCCCCGTGAAGAACGGCCTGCTGGATAGCCTGGGCGTGAAGTACGACCCCCGGGGGAACGTGGCCGTGGATGAGAACTTCATGACCAGCGTGTCCGGCGTGTTCGCCGGCGGCGACGTCAAGCGCGGGGCCTCGCTCATCGTGTGGGCCATCGCCGAGGGGCGCAAGATGGCCGCCGGGGTGGACCGGTACCTTCAAGCCAGCCTGTCAGCCAAGGCCACCGCGTAGCATCTACACCTTCCCTAGAAAATGCCTTTTTCGACGGGTCGAGCCGTACAAGGCGGCGAACAAGTGCCCGCGGAAGATCAGCATGGCCACCGCCGCCAGCGGAGTCAGCACGACCACCAGGGTCGAGCTCACCACAGCGGGCAGGCCGAGATACCCCATCCAGGCCGTCAGTAGCGTGAAGGGAAGACTCAGCATCTCGAAGAACTGCAGACCCGCGGCGCCCCCCGCCCGGCCGGAGAGACTGAAGAAGAAGGAGAGACCGAAGGGGGCCATCACCACCGCCAAGGGCACGAACCATTCGATCCAGTTCTCGAGGACGAACTCGTAGCTCAGACGGAGCACGTCAAGCGGAGACCCGGGGCGGACCTGATAGATCACTTCCGGCGCGGGATTGAGCAGGATGAACAGCAAGAGAAACACGCCGGCGGCCAGGAGCGGCCCGTAGGGATTGGCCGCCGCGGCCTTTTCCAGAACCATCACCGGGATCCAGAGGACGAATCCGACGCTGATGACCTCCCAGAAGTATTGTCCGAAGCCGGCCGGGATATCCCGGACCGTCAGGTGGCGCACCGATTTGACCGCCTGCTCGATGAGGCTCAACGTTGCGCCGATCAGGAGCGCGTTCACGGCGCCCAAGAGAAATCCGCCCAGGATTCCCAACGGCGCGGCAAGGGCGGCCGCGGCCAGCATCAGGACCGCGTAGAGCACGACGGCCACGGCGATGATCCACCCGCGACCGAGCGAGCGGGCCGTCGCGCGCAGCGCATCCCGATACAGCACAATCGTCCCCCGGACTATTGCGGTCATGAGAAGCGGCATTGCTTGTCGGGTTCTGGGACGAAAGAGGTTTAGACTTTTCCGGGCGCCGCAAGCACCTTGTGTATCTCAGCGATAAGCCTGCGCTCGATCTCGGCGATCTCCTCGGTAGCCGCCGGCAGTACCCGCCCTCCTTGCACCATTTTCTCAAATTCCGCTTTCACACTCAGCTTGGTGCGCTTGGAAGGGAGCGCCTGCAGCGACACGAGATATTGGTTTCGAAATCCGGGGAGCTCGAGCGAAGCGGCTTGGGAGGCCTTGCGGTCGGTGACGTAGAGCGCCTTCTGATCGATCCGCACACTGACCTTTAAGCTATAGCCGTTGCGCCCCAGCGCGGTTTCCGCCGCTTGGCACACCGCGGTCAGCGGTTGGGAGAATTCCTCGGATTGCCCGCCGACATCCTCCACCCGGAGGCTTCGATCGGCCTCGGTCACTTTTGCGGACATCCGCCGGTTTTCGTTGGTCAGCTTCAGGTTCTCGGCAAGCTGCGGCTCGAGCTTCGCAGCCAATGCCTTTCGCTCCGCATTCAGCCGCTCTGTCTCCTTATTCAGCCGCTCTGTCTCCTTCTTGGCCTCGCGCACCTCGTGGGTCAACAGAGTGCTCTGCTGCTGATAGAACTTTTGGCCTTCTTGAAGCGAGCTGACCATCGCCTCTTGTTTGGCCATCTGCTCTCGCAGGCGCTCGTTTTCCTCCTTAATGGAGGATTGGTCGGGTTTGCAACTCGAGCCCGCTACGATGACGGTCGCGAGGAGGAGCAGCGCCAGCCGCCGCGAAGAGGTCTCCGACATATCGCCATACTACTCCTTTGAGGTTGCACAGTCACCAGTTGACCCACCCCGGGTTCCGGCCTGTTCCTTGATCGTGCCCCCATGCTTCAATACAATGGCCTCAGCGATGGTGCACTGCCTCCATCCCGTCATTCTGCCGCTGTCGCCGGAGGAGCGCCGCCTGCATGGGCGGGCGCGCGTGCAGGCGCAGAGCCGGCGGGCGCGCGAGGCGCTGGCGCTCAGCTGCGGGGCGAGCGGGGTCGCCCCGGGTCCGTTCGTGAAGGACGAACGCGACGCGCCCCTTCCCTTCAACGGCACCTATTGGTCCCTCTCCCACAAATCGCGGTACGTCGCCGCGGTCGTCGGCCCGAAGGCCATCGGGATCGATCTCGAGGAGATCGCCCCGCGGCATGAGCGACTCCACCCCTACGTCGCCGGCGAATCGGAATGGGCGCTGGCTGACCAGAGCTGGGAGACGTTCTTCCGCTACTGGACGGCGAAAGAGGCCGTGCTGAAAGCCGCCGGCGTCGGCCTTGCCCATCTGAAGAAGGCCCGCATTCACTCGATCCTCGACGCGGAGAACCTGATTGTCGAGTATGAGTCCCGCCTCTGGCCCGTTCGCCATTTCCGGTTCGAGGACCACATCGTGTCCCTCACGCACGACGGCGAGGACATCCGCTGGAGCCTGCGCGCTTAGAATCCCACTCCCTCGACGATCCCGTATCCGTTCCAACGCAGCCACAGGCCCGCGATGAGGACCAGCACCAGGCCCGTCAGCACGGCATAATCGGCTTTAGCGAAACGGGACGCGTTGGCGGGGCGGAGCTCGACAAAGCCGGGGATGATCGGGATTCCGACCTTTCGCCCGACCCTTCGCGCTCATCGGCTAGGGCAGGGCGATCTTGATGTCCCCGCCCTCCACTGTCACCTCGTAGGTGTTGACCTTGAGCCCGTCCTTCGTCAGGCAGGCTCCGGTTTTCACGTTGTACTGCCACCCATGCCAGGGGCAGGTGACGGTCTCGCCGTCCAATTCGCCCTCTCCGAGCGGTCCTCCCCGGTGCAGGCACGTGTTGTCCATCACACAATAGGCTGCCCCGAGGTTATAGACCGCGTACTCCTTCTCGTTGACGGTGGCCACGATCCCGGCGCCCGGCGCCACATCCGCCGCGGCGGCCACTTTGATATAAGTCGGCATAGCTCCCCCTTGCCCTATCGGAAAGTGCCGTGACGGTCCCTCTTGCTCGACCCGGCACGGCCTGGCTTATTTGCCTCGGCCCTTCTTTTTCTTCTTTGCGGGGTTCGTCTTCTTGGCGGTCCCGGCTTTCTTCTTCGGCGCAGAGCGCTTTGGTTTTGACCTGCGGGCCTTCTTCGGAGCGGCGGCTTTCCTGGCGGTCGCCCGCCGGACGGGCGACGCCGCCTTCGGCTTCTTCCGGTTCATCTTCAGATCCAATTCGGCCAGGCATCCTTCGAGCACCTGCCGCCGTTGCTCGATCGCCTTGAGGGGAACATCCTGCACGGCATCTTCCTGTGCCCCCTGCGGCATGTTCACGATGGTCTCCGCCTCCCCCACCATGGCCAGCTCGTACGCTTCGAGGTGATCGGTGGCGTCTCCGAACGCCCTGCGAATGAGCTGTTCGGACTCCGCATCGAATTCATCGAGTCCCTCGGAGTCCGCCTGTCCGTGGCGTAACGCTTCCAGGCGTCTGATCTGGCCTGCGATGGCCTTGGGAAGCTGGGGTGAGACGGAGGGCATTGGTGCGGTTATTGGAGCGGCCATAATCGAACCTCGCTGTGGGTGTGAGAGGTGGTAGGATATCCCTGGAACGGGTCGCTGGTCAATGTGCGCGGGAGACCGATTGACCCTCCGGCTCTGACCCGCTATCCTCGAGCTGATGGGTCACACCTCTCACCGGACGGTCTCGTTCAACTTGTCGAAGGCCCTGGGCGAAGCCCAGTGCTGGGCCGTGGAGACCTTTCCGACCATCATTCAGCGGGCGACGGGGTACAGCGAGCGATGGGTGCTCGTGAGCCGAATGACCGACGAAGCCAGCGGGACGCGCACCTGGCAGTATGAGGTGGTGGGCATCCCGGAGATTGACCTGGTAGTGGACCACATCATCCATGAACTCTCCGACGCGGTGCTCCTGTCGGAATGGCACACCGTCACCGAGGATCGCTTTACGTTCGGCAGCCTCCGGCGGGATCGTCCCGCGCGAGCGGACCAGACGCCTGAACAGGCCATTGGGGAGGGCGAACGATGATGAAGCGCCTGGCTCTCTCCTTGATTGTCCTCTTCCTCACTACCACGGTGTCGGCGCAGGAGCAGGGCAAGCCTGCGCCCGCGCCATCACAAGAGGCGGCCCTGACAGCCGTCGCCGCCCACCTCTCCCCGCCCTATGCTCTCTATCTCTATGAGTCGCTGACCCGCCAGGTCCTGGTGAACGATCGCATTCTGGAAACCCCGGATTCTCCGTACGCCCCGCTGGCCAAGGACTCACTGTGGGCGCTCGACATCATCTCGAAGGCGATCCTGGTGGAGGGGCAGGACGGGCAATACCTGGACGTGCGTCTCGTCCCGCCATTCTTCACAGACATCGTTCACCGGTACATGAGCGCTTCGACCTACTGGCCCGATCGCGAGATCACCCAGGCGACCCGTCGCGAGCACCTGGCGGCCTGGTACTCCCTGTACCTCATGCTGCTGGTCGGGAACGCGACGCAGGATGAAATCGCGAGCGTCGTGCGGGGCGGCGCGTTCGAGCGTGACCCCGGCCTGCTGGAGCCCGGAGGGCCTCCTCTCGTGGACCGGCTCAAGAAGGAGGGCGTGCTGACGGACGACGCGTACGGGCTTGTCAAGATTCAACGCGCGGGGCCGGCGACCATGGAGGCCCTGACCTTCCCCGCCTACCTGGACCGCTGGAAGGCTAAGATCTACGCCGCCTACGGGCTCCAGTAGGGGCACGGCATGCTGTGCCCCTAAGGCTCCTTCACCACATAGCGGTCCTGCTCGTCCCACCGGGGGGTCGTCACCACGAAGAAGACCGCGGGAGCCGGTCCCAGGTTGGTGAAGGTGTGCACCAGGCCTGCCGGGATCCGCATCACCGCCCCGGTCCGGATCGGAATACGATCCGCGCCCAGTTGAAACACTCCCTCCCCTCGAAGCAAGTACACGATTTCCTGGGTGTGCTTGTGAAAATGCGGCGGCAGCGATCCCCGCACCTGGACCAGCAACCCGCTCAGGTCCGGACTCTCCACCAGTCTGGTGATGCGCATCTCCTCGTCGGGCCCGATCGGGTTCCGTTCCAACTGCGCGACGAGGTCGTTCAGGTCCGGTCGAGAGAAGTCGGGAGCGGCCGGTGATTGAACCGACGCGCATCCCGCAAGACAGAGCAATGCGGCCCAAACCACGAGCAAGGGTCTTCTCATCTCTGGGGCGGGTCGTCAGCGATGTCCGGGGCGTCCGGGTAGAGTTTCTGCATTCGCTCGATCAGAGGCAGCGCCTCCGGGGTCGTCCCACGGGTGGGGTCGCTGGGCGGATGATCCCACGTCAGGCGCGTGATGCCGTGCTCCTTGAGTGTGCTTTGGATCACCTCCACCATGGCCTCCAAGGTCACCTCGGTGCCGACGCTGAGATCCAGCACCCGGTCCCCTTCCCGTTCGGGCGGCGGGGTGTCATGGAGCAGCGCCCAACAACGATGAAAGATGGTCTGGCGTACGGGCTCCGGCACATTCAGCGTGGGGAGATCGGAGGTGCACAGCGCCAGGACCATCAGGACGAACTGGAGGTCCGGCAGGCGGGAGTCGTTGACGTCGAGCGTCTGCATAGCGCCATTATAATCAAAAATAGAGGCTCACGCCCAGCAAGAACGCACGCGGTACTCCCTTTGATTCCCGATGCCTCTTGTGAGATACTGTAGTGGAGACTTTGACATAGGGAGCAAATGGGGACTCCAGGAAAACAAACACTGATCGTTCTGTTCGTCTTGACGCTCGCCTTTCAGCTTTCAGGGCTAACCTGCCTGAATGATTTTCTTACACTCAGCGCATCTGCGCCGACATCTCTGCAACAAGAACTCGTAATAGATTCACCCCTTCAGCCGTCCGGTCTGAATGGCACGACGAACTCCGATCACTGTCCCTGTCATTCCCTTTTTTCTCAGTCCGCTCCAACCAACATAGAATTAAAACTATTTTCGGTACTGCTTATAGTCCCTCCGCCGCTTAGTCCCGTTCTCACACGCAATCACGCTTTCTTCCACCCTCCGACCCTCCTCTAATTCCAGCTTGGCACTCACCGGGTACCAACCGGTGAGGCAATGAACCTGGCAGATCGGCGTCGCCCGACCGGAGGAGGACTTCATGCAACCTTCACGAATGTTCGCGCGTGTGCTTTCTATTGTTTTCTTGTTAACTGCGTCCATAGCAGAAGCGCAAGAGACGAAGTCGGACAGCAAGTACACACTTTCGGAAATTCTAACGCTGGCTCTCGACCACAATCCGCGCCTAGCGGGAGCCGAGGCCGACCTAACTGAGCAGCATGGGGAACAGATCGCAGCGGCCGCCTATCCCAATCCGTCTCTTGAAGGCCTGGGCGGAAGAGGCATGCCGCGAGGCGGGGACAATAGAGCGGTCGGCAGTGAGTACAGCGTCGCCCTGAGACAACCGCTGGAATGGCCAGGCAAACGGGCGGCGCGCATGCGTGCCGCCGAGCAAGCGGTAACGGCAGCGCGCACGGGAGTGGAAGAAGCGCGTCTCGACCTCAGGACGGAGGTGAAGATTGCCTTCTATCAGCTTCTGCTTGCCAATCACGAAGCCAAGCTGGCAGTTGAAAATCTCGCAACGGTGGAGGAGATGGCGCGGGCGATCAATCGTCGCGTGGCTGTGGGCGAGGGGGCGCGCTTTGAGGCGGTCAAAGCTGAGGTGGAGGTCCTCAAAGGAAGAAAGGAAATGGAGCGGACCCGCGCCGCCGTTGAAGTCGCACGGGCCGCTCTCAATGCGCTGACGGCTGGAGGCTTGGGCGATCTTTTCGACATAGCAGGCGAGTTCGAAAGGCCTCCGACAGTCCTTGATCGTTCGGTCTTGATCGCTCGCATTGAACAGCACCCCGCACTGAAACGCCAGGCTCAGAAGCTTCAGCGCTTCCAACAGCGGGTGATCCAGGAACGACAAGCACGCATCCCGGACATCTCGCTAGAGGGCGCCTACACTCAAGAATTCGACCGGCAAGCATACGCCTTTGGCCTAGCGGTGCCGCTGCCCATTTGGTCCCAGCGGCAAGGAGAAATTGCTGCCGCGCTCGGGGCGCAGCGGCGTGCTGAAGCCGACTTGTTGAAGGCTCGGACAGAACTGACGAAGTCACTGATTCAGCACCATCAAGACACCCAAAGCACGGCGAACCAACTTGCGGTTTTCGAGAAGGGGCTTCTCAAGCAGGCGGAGGAAGCGTTGCGGATGGCCCAATTCAGTTTTCGCCAAGGAGCGTCCACCTTGCTAGAGCTGCTGGATGCACAACGGGTTTATCGCCAGACGCTGCAAGAGTACGCCCAGGCTCGCTTTAATCTCTCGGTGGCACTGGCTCAGCTGGAGCGGTCTGCGGGAGGTGCTCCATGACGCCGACGATTGTTCTTGCGATCTTCATCCTCGGGGCCTTGCTGACAGGATGCAAGGCTCAAAAGGAGGAACCGGCAGCTCAGTCACGACCTCCGGCAATCCGAGAGGTTGCGCCCGGTACCATAGAAGTGCCTGCCGCTAATACGGCGTTTGCCGCGCTCAAGACGGAGCACGTTCAGGTCCGCCCGCTTCGTCAAATGCTCAAAGCCCAGGCCGGCAAAATTCTGGCTAATGAAAACCGTCTCGCGCACCTCAGTTCCCGCGTACCAGGCCGCATCGTCGCGGTGTACGCCAATCTGGGCGATACCGTGAAGCGCGGTGATCGGCTTCTTCTGTTGGACAGCCAAGAGCTGGGCATGGCGCAGGTGGAGTACCGCAAGGCCAAGACTCGGATCTTCGTGGCCGACCAGGCGGTCCAGCGCGCCAAATCTCTCCTTGAGGGCGGCGTCATCGGGGCCGCGGAGTATCAGAAACGAGAGGGTGAGTATCAAGCTGTCCAGGCCGAAGTGCAGGAAGCGGAAGAACGGCTGCATCTGCTGGGCATGGAGGAGAAGGACATCCAGCTATTGGGATCAGCCGCGCTCCCCCATGCCAAGGCGGCCCAGGTGCCGCTCCGCGCGCCGTTCCAAGGGGAAATCATCGAGCGCAACGCCACCGTAGGCGAGGTGGTGGACCCAACAAAGACTCTCTTTACCGTGGCTGACCTCTCTACTATCTGGGTCCGAGCCGACTTTTCCGAACAGCAGGTCTCTCAGCTCAAGATAGAGCTGCAGATCGAAATGAAAGTAAGTGCCTATCCCAATGAAACCTTCAAGGGCCGTATCAGCTATCTTGCCGCCACAGTGGACCCTGCCACACGAACCGTGAGAGCCCGGGCTGATATTGCCAATGCCGACGGAAGACTTCGGCCGGAAATGTTCGCGGAGGTGACAGTTCTGCTTGATCAACGTCCAGTCCTTGCCGTCCCAGGCTCGGCGCTTCAGCAGGATGGAGCCAAGACCATCGTGTTTGTGGCAAAAGGCGAGCGTCGGTACGAGCGCCGCGAAGTGACTGTTGGAGAAACACAAGAGGGCTATGCTCCGCTCATCTCCGGCTTGACGGAGGGTGAGCAGGTGGTGACGGATGGCAGCTACTTGCTGAAATCGGAACTGCTCAAAGAACAGATCCAAGGTCAGGAGTAACGTCTCATGCTTGAACAATTGATCAAGGCCTCCCTTCATCAGTGCTTAATGGTCCTTCTTGTCACTGTCCTCATGATAGGTGCCGGCCTGTGGGCGTTCCAAGCCCTACCGATCGATGCCTTTCCCGACGTCACAACCGTCCAAGTGCAAGTCATCACAAAGGTGCCAGCATTGTCCCCTCTGGAGGTGGAGCGACTCGTCACGTTTCCACTGGAAATCGAGCTCGCGAACTTGCCGGGGAAGACCGAGCTACGATCAGTCTCAAAATTCGGGCTCTCCGTGATCACAGTCGTCTTCGCCGACTCCGTTGACATTTACTTTGGGCGCCAACTGGTCCTCGAAAAGGTGATTCAAGCGAAAGATCGTCTGCCATCGGGAGCCGAGCCGACCTTGGGGCCCGTGAGTACCGGCCTGGGAGAGGTTTATCAATACATCGTTGAGGGCCCCGGGAAGAGCTTGATGGAGCTACGGACCCTTCAGGATTGGATCGTCCGCCCATTCCTCCGAACCGTCCCGGGACTCGCAGATGTCGACACCTTAGGAGGAGTGCCCAAGCAGTACCAGGTCCTGGTCGACCCGGAAGCGCTCACGAGCTTTGCCCTGACTTTGCACCAGGTTTATCAGGCAGTGGCAGAGAACAATACAAATGCCAGCGGTAGCTATATCGAGCGAGGAGGCGACAAGTTCGTCGTCTATGGGATCGGCCTTGCGCGTTCCATCGAAGATCTGGAACGGATTGTGGTGAGCGCGCACAAGGGAACACCGGTGTACCTGAAGAATGTGGCGCGAGTCCAGGAAGGCGGCGGCATTCGCTTGGGAGCGGTAACCCGTGGAGGGGAAGGAGAAGTCGTGAGCGGGATTGCTGTGATGCTGCGGGGCGAAAACAGTCTGAAGGTCGTGGAGCGGGTGAAAGAGAAGGTCAAGGTGATCAATGGCCTCCTGCCACTGGGCGTTGAAGTCGTGCCTTATTATGAGCGCACCAAGCTCACCACCCAGGCGCTCGATACCGTAAAAAAGGCGTTGATGGAAGGGGCGGTCATCGTCATCGTAGTCCTCTATCTGTTTTTGAGGAACCTCAGAGGCCCCCTCGTCGTGGCCCTGACGTTTCCGCTCGCCACGCTCGCGACGTTTCTCGTCATGCACACCTTTGGCCTTTCCGCCAATCTCATGTCCTTGGGAGGGCTCGCCATCTCTCTCGGCATGATCGCTGATGCGGCCATCATCCAAGTTGAAAATGTGGATCGCCACCTCTCCCAAGACCATGGAGGAACCGATCGGCGGGATCATGGCCGCCTCGGAACTATTCTTCCGGCCGTCCTCGAAGTCCTGCGACCAAGCCTCTTTGGAGTGTTGATCATCGCGTTGACGTTCCTGCCGATCCTGGCCTTAGAAGGCATGGAAGGCAAGATGTTTCGGCCCCTGGCTCTCACAGTCATCATGGCCTTGCTAAGTTCCCTCCTCCTCTCCGTGACGGTGATTCCTGTTCTGTGCTCCCTGCTGCTGCAGCGATGGACAGGCTCCGGCGAAGCGCGATGGTTTGAGGAGCTGAAGAGACTCTACGGGAATATGCTTCGATGGACCCTGGCGCATGGCCATCTCGTGGTCGTCTCAGCGACCGTTGCCCTGCTCCTAAGTTTGGCGCTCTTTCCCTTCATTGGCAAAGAGTTTGTGCCGACGATGGATGAAGGCAGCATTGTCATCAGCCTCATTCGGCTGCCTAGTATTGCCCTGACCGAATCGTTGCACATTACGGGAAAGGTTGAGCAGCTCTTGCGGCAGATCCCTGAAGTGCGGACAGTGGTCTCCCGTACCGGGGCCAACGAACTAGGCACTGATCCAATGGGTATGGAGGCGAGCGACATGTATGTGCTGTTGAAACCTCGGGCCGAGTGGCGCGTGCGCTCCAAGGCGGAAATCGAAGATCGGATTCGCGAGACGCTGAAACAAGTGCCGGGCATCGCCTATGGGCTCTCCCAACCCATACAAATGCGCGTGGATGAATTGGTCTCAGGGATACGATCGGCCGTGGCGGTGAAGTTGTTTGGGGAGGACTTGGAGATTCTCAAGAATAAGGGTGATGAAATTGCGAAGCTGGTCGCCTTGGTGTCGGGAGTGACTGATGTTAGAGCCGAACAGATCGCCGGCCTGTATTATCTACAAATGGACATAGACCGTGCGCGCATCGCTCGATACGGGATTAATGTCGCGGACGTCAGTAACGTCATTGAGACCGCGGTGGGAGGCAAGCCTGCCGGCGAGATTTTCGAAGGGCAGCGGCGCTTTCCTGTCGTAGTCCGGTTTCCTGTCGAACGGCGGAATAATCCGGAAACCATTGGGGCGCTGCTCGTCTCGTCTCCGGATGGGTCCCAAATTCCATTGCGGGAACTGGCCCAGATCCAGATTGTGGAAGGGCCGGCGCAGGTGAGCCGCGAAGATGCACGTCGGCGCCGGGTGATCGAGTTCAATGTCGAGCGGCGCGATCTCGTGGGGACTGTCGAAGAGGCCGAGGCGCGCGTCGCCTCAGAGGTCAAGCTGCCGCCGGGCTATTACATCACGTGGGGAGGCCAGTTCGAAAATCAGCAACGCGCCATGGCTCGTCTGTCGATTGTGGTCCCGCTGGCCATCGCCTTGATCTTTTTGTTGCTCTTTTTTGCCTTCGGCACCGTTCGGCACGCCGCGTTGATCATTCTGAACATCCCGTTCGCGCTGATCGGTGGAATTGTCGTGCTCTGGTTGTCGAGACTGTATCTCTCGGTCCCGGCATCCGTGGGATTCATCGCACTGTTCGGCGTCGCAGTACTCAACGGGGTGGTGCTCGTTTCGTACTTCAATCGATTGCGAGACGAGGGCCGACCTATAGAGGAGGCGATACTCAACGGGGCCGTGCTTCGGCTGCGGCCCATACTCATGACCGCGCTGGTGACGATGACCGGCCTGATCCCGCTGCTGCTGGCGACCGGTCCCGGCTCAGAGGTGCAGCGTCCCTTGGCGGTCGTGGTGATAGGCGGGCTGTTCTCCTCGACAGTACTGACCTTGCTGGTCCTCCCCGTGGTGTATCGGTGGCTCGAGGAAAGAGCGGAGCGGCCAGGTACTCAGGAAGTTGTGCAGAAGACCGAATTCGCAACAACGCCAGTGAAGGAGTCCTGATTGTGGAAGACCATACTGAGACACGAGGCCTACAGCGCAAAAACTTACTGACGGTCCTGTGTCTGACCGCATCATTTATGGTTATCGAGGTCATCGGCGGGATTCTTACGGGCAGCCTCGCCCTCCTGGCCGACGCGGCTCACATGTTCACCGATGTTGCGGCGCTACTTTTAAGCTCCTTTGCGATGTGGATGGCCGCCAGGCCTCATACGCCAGAGAAAACGTACGGGTACCATCGGGCCGAGATACTTGCAGCAGTCGTCAATGCTCTCGTTCTCCTGCTGCTCTCTGTCTGGATCTTCTATGAAGCAAATCGGCGCTTCCACTCCCCGCCGGAAATCGCCGGCTTGCCGATGCTCGCGATAGGAACGATTGGCCTTGCGGTGAATTTTGTCAGTATGAAGCTGCTGAGCGGTCATGCAGAGACCAGTCTGAACGTGCAGAGCGCTCATCTGGAGGTGCTCAGCGACGCCATTAGTTCGGGAGGAGTAATCGTCGCAGCCCTGATCATCTGGTTGACCGGCTGGTTGCAGGCCGATCCAGTTATTAGCGCCGGAATCGGCTTGTTCATTATTTGGCGGACATGGAGACTGCTCAGCCAAGCGGTGAATATCCTGATGGAGTCGGTGCCCTCTCACCTCAATGTCCAACAGGTAGCCCAGGCGATGACTGCCGTTCCTGGAGTGAAAGCGGTCCATGATCTGCACATTTGGACGATTACTTCAGGCCTAGAAGCGTTGAGCGCCCACGTCGTGGTAGATTTGGGAACGGACCGGGATGCCCTCTTGATGACACTTGAACAGCTCCTCAAAGACCGCTTTGGCATTGAACATACCACGTTGCAGATTGTGGATGAGCCAAACGTCGGCATCCAGGTGGAGAGAGGCAGATAACTTCATGCCTACCGTGTCGCCTATTCAAGTCATGAAGAATCGGGTCGAAGTCATCCGACGCGGACGGCAGCTACAGCATGTGACGATTCTCTGGAACTCCTTGGAATGCGTGATCGCCGTGACGGCTGGGCTCTTTGCCGGCAGTATTGCCTTGGTCGGCTTCGGGTTGGATTCGGCGATCGAGGTCACCAGCAGCATCGCCGCACTCTCGCGTCTTCGTCATGACGCCGATGAGATTGCAAGAGAGAGGGCGGAGAGACATGCGATGCGCGTCATTGGAGTCTGCTTTTTATTACTTGCAGGCTACGTGCTCTACGAAGCGATCGAGACCCTCGTCAATCGGCAGCCCCCAAGTCAGAGTTTCATCGGCATTATTCTGGCTGCTCTGTCGCTGATTGTGATGCCATGGCTTGCGCACCTGAAACGGAAAGTCGCCACACAGCTCGACAGTGGCGCCTTAGAAGCGGAGACCCGTCAAACAGAGATTTGTGCTTATCTCTCGGCGATCCTCCTGGCCGGGCTGGGCCTCAATGCCTGGCTTGGGTGGTGGTGGGCGGACCCCGGGGCCGGCCTCATCATGGTCCCCTTCATTGCCTGGGAAGGCGTGGAAGCTGTTCGCGGTCGGACCTGTTGTCCGACAGAGCCAACGAAGTAAGCCGCTATTTTTTGAACTGGTTGAAAATGAGAATGCTGAGCAGAACGACTAACAGAAAGCCGACAAGGGTCCAGATCCAGCCCATGCTCATCATGCCACCCATCATCCCGCCATCCATCTGTATAGCTATAAGGAAGCTCATTTCTTCTCACTCCTTTAATTGCAAGTTCTAATACTTCCAAACTGCTGTGGCAGGTCAATTCCTTTCCTCAAAAGCTGATGACGTGTTGACTGGTCTTGCACCAGTCCACCAGCCCGGCCATCGTCCCCATCTTCACCCCGGGAACCAAGTCACCCGCAGTCAGACCACCCTCCTTTTTGCCGAGAAAGCAGGACGCCGGTTGGGCTGTCGGCTCGTAGGGTCTGGCTTCAATGCAGGTGGTGTACACACTCACGGCTGCACCCTTGCTGAGTAGCCGGACCAGCAGGTCTTCAAGATTCGGACTCCCCTCCGGCGGGCTATGCCCTTTTCGCGCGACATAGACCGCATCCGAGAATAGAAACACGCGGACCGGAATCCCGCTATCCAGAGCCTTTTCCGCAAAACGCAGACCATTCCAAGACCGTTCCGTTGTGTACGGCGCATCATGCAGAATGACCGTGAACATGTGCGCGAACACCGCCCTACGAACGGCATCCAAACCACCCGGGTCAGCGACACAGCCCGCGGGTCCTGATATTCCAACAGACCGATTCGGATGTCTTCCTGGTGAACGTTCATGCGATACGTCCCGAGCAAACGGTCCCAGACCGACAAGATGGTTGAGAAATTTGAGTTGTGTTCTCCACGCACTGTCGAATGGTGAATCCGATGCATGTTCGGAGTCACGAGAACCCGCCGCACGATCGTCTCGTACGGCTCCGGCACTCGCAGGTTCGAATGCTGGAACTGGGCCGCCGCCAGCAGTCCGATCTCGAAACTCACGAGGCCAAGAGGAGAGACGCCGAGCGCCCAGATCGCCGGCAGCTTGATCAGTGCCGAGATGAGGACCTCCCCAGGATGAAAACGGAACGCGGTGGTGACATCCAGATCCAGGTCGCTGTGGTGCGCTCGGTGGAATCGCCAGAGGACCGGCACGGCATGGTTCGCGCGATGGACCCCGTAAAACACCAAGTCCATGACCACGACGGACGCAATCACGTTGGCCTCGTCCCCCAGGCCCACGAGGTTGAACAGGCCAGTCTGAGCTGTCATCACCTGGTGGCTCCAAGTCAGAAGGACGCTCCCGAACAGAACTGAGAGGAGAAGGGTATTGCCTCCAGCGATGGACAAATTGATGGTATACCGAGAGAGACGGGATTGAACCAATACGCGGAAAGGCCACCAAGTTTCAACGATCAGCCACACCACCAACCCACCAACCGAGAACGCAAGATGCCAGAGTGCACTGCCACTCGCTAAATCCATATCCCTATACCCTTTACGAACACGAAGAGTCGAGTTCCTGAGAACCAAGATATGTTGTGCCCCACTTAAGATTTTGATAATGGAAGGAGGTTTGAAACTGTCGAACGAGACGATGGGCTAATCTATGGATTTCTTTACGCAAGGATGGTGGCTCCCCGAACCGTACGCTTTGCGAACCATCCGATTTGAGCTACCGAGAACCAAAACAGCCTAGTCATAACCAACTGGTTTTCCTGCCCCTTCCTCCTGAAGACTCATTAGCCCTGTCCAGATTTAAGTGGGGCACGACAGTTTCCGGATCGACATCAGATCAGCCCGCTTCCCAATTGCGCCATAGCTAGGCCCACTATTACCCAGAACATGAGAACGCTGCCGAAAATCCTAAATCTTATGCTTGCCATGAATGATCTCTCCCCCAGCATTTCGTTTGAACTCGCCAGAAGCCTACACCGAAGCGGTGGCGGCAATCCCTGGCTCGGCGCTCTCCTCCTGACGATTCAGGATCCTGCCGTCTTGGATATCGTAGATACGATCGAAGCCTTCGACCATCCTGCGATCATGCGTCACGACGATCACGGCGGAATGTCTTTCCTTCGCCAGCTTGCGCAGAAGAGCCATCACATGCCTGCCCCGTTCGGTATCGAGCTGCGCGGTGGGTTCGTCCGCGAGGACGACTTTGGGATCGTTGGCCAACGCACGCGCGATCGCCACCCGCTGCTTTTCGCCGCCGGAGAGATTCTCCGGGTAACTCTCCAGGCGATGCCCGACCTGCAGATAGTCCAGCAGGGCCGTGGCCTTGACTCTCGCCTCCTTGCCTTTATGTCCCAGCAAGTCCATGGCGATTAACACGTTCTCCAGGGTGGTCAGAAACGGAATTAGATTGAAGGATTGCAAAATGAAGCCCATCTTCTCGCGCCGAATCCGGAGCAGATCCCTTTTTCGCCAGCCATTGTCGAAGACCACTTCGCCATCAATTTCGATGTATCCACTGGTCGGCTCTTTGAGGCATCCGATGCTCGTGAGCAACGTGGTTTTCCCGGAACCGCTGGGACCTAGGACGGCCACAAGTTCGGCAGGATGCACCTCCAAGGTGGCGCCCGTTAAGGCCGTGACCGCCGTTTCTCCCTTCCCATAGACCTTGGTCAGATCGCGCACGCGGATTGCCGGCTCCATCTCATGCTCCCAACACGACAGACGGATCAACTTTGAGTGCGGTCCGTACCCCGTAGAGACTGGCCACCATGCAAATCGCCATGACAATCAGGAACAAAACCCCCAGATCGAGGGGAACGAGGACGACTCGTTTGGGGAATTGGTCATAGGTCGCATAGATGAAGGCGGCGCCGATCAGATAGCCCAGGGTCCCCATCGCGAGGGATTGCTGCATGATCAATCCGACGATCCGGTGATTCGGCGCGCCGATCAGCTTGAGCGTCGCCAGTTCCCGAATCTTGTCCATCGTGAGTGTATAGACAATGAGCGCGATGATGACCAACGAAACGATGAGCAGGATGACCCGAAACAGGCCGAGCTGCCGTTTGGATCGTTCTATGACGATCTGGGTGAGGATTTCCTCTTCCTGTCCGTTCGTCAAGGCCGCATAGTGCTTCCATCGAGCGATATGAGCGGCCACGGTCTCGGCGGTTGCTCCAGGATCGATCCGGACGAGGATGGCATTGACGATGTGCGTATCGCTGACAATGCCGTCAACGGTCTCTTCGAGCACCTGTGCCAGGCCAGGCAGCCTGGCCTGCAGTTCCTTCAGCGGTACGGCCAAGCGAGCGCGGGCATTTCTGATGGCTTCGTTATTTTTTTGGAACTGCAGTTCCTGCGCATCGGGCAGCGAGGCGTAGATCACCGGGTCACCGCTTGGGGAGACCCTGTCCTCGGTCAACCCGACCACGGTGTAATCATGCAGACCGAAGTGAAGCGTGTCGCCGAGCTTCAAGCCGAGCTTTTTATCGGCGACCAGCTCGTAATGTTTCTGTGAAATGGGGCGGCCCCCGAGCAGGCGACGCGGTCCACCCATGCCGTCCCAGCGGTAGCCGACGAGATAGAACCTGAGCTTGCGTCCCTGGTAATCGAGCTGCATGTAGCGGAACGTGATTGGGCCGGTCTCTGCAACTCCTGGAACCGACCGGAGAGTGTACTGGAGGTCCTCAGGGACGCGGGAATCATCCGCAAACGGTCCCAAGGTATCCTTTTGTACGACCCAGAGATCGGCCTGGACGTCATGGAGCACCGCCAAGCCTTCAACGATGAGCCCTTGGTAGATGCCCCCCATCCCCATGACGATAGAGAGGAGAAGTCCCAGCCCCAGGCAGGTGAGGACGAAGCGGCCCTTGTTGTACCTGATATCCCGAAGAGCCAGGTTCACGGCGTTCCCTCTGTCACCGTCACTCGAGCGTTCTCGCTGAGCCGCCTCAGGATCTCTGGCGATGCGACGGCGACCCTGTCGGTTTTCTCCACTCCGCTGACAATTTCGATCCAGCCGGATGGGTCCGAGATGCCGATCTGCATCTCGCGCCAGTGGACACGGCCGCCCTGGATGAGCCAGACACCGTACGTTTTGCCTGAGGGGACGAGTGCTTGCCGTGGCAGAGCAGGAGCGTGTGCCTTCTGAGCGGTGACGATGTGGACCTCTACCTGCTCCCCGATGGGCGGGTTGGTAGAAGGGAAAGAAGCGGTGACATCGACCACCTTCTCCTCGGTCACCCGATCACTTGCGACTTCCACTCTGGCCACGAGGCCTGGGTGGCTCTGCGTCGGCTGGGATCGTAGGATCACTCTGGCTGGCTGGCCCACGCGAATGGGCCCGGCCACCGTCTCATCAATATACGCCCGGGCCCAGACGCAACTGGTGTCGGCAATCCGAAAGAGAGGAACACCCGCGACCACGGCATCCCCCTCCTCGGCATCGCGACTCACCACGACTCCATCGCAGGGGGCATACACAAAGGTATCTGCCAACTTGGCCTTGGCAAACCCCACGGCGGCCTGTGCTCGCTGCTGCTGTTCCTCCAATGACGTTCGCTGGGCAGACAACACGTTGATGGCTTCCCGTGCGACGATGAACTCGTTCTTCTTTTGATCGAGATCGATTTCTGCAACGAAATTCTCCCGGAAGAGCGCGCGGTAGCGTTCATAATTTTTCTGCGCCAGCGCAAGATTCGCCTCGGCTTGCCTGATAGCCGCCTGGTTGGCCACTAAGTCGTGTCCGGCGCGGACAAGGTCGCGCTCCGCTTGGGTAACCTGTGCCTGGAAATCTTCGTTTTCGAGAAGGGCCAGCAACTGTCCCTTCCGAACGCGGTCGCCCTGGTCGACCATGAGTCTCGTGATGCGGTTCGTGATCTTGCTTCCAACGCTGACCGTGACCTTTGTCTCGACCGTCCCCACGCCAAATGCTTCCTGCTGCACATCATGAGGAGTCACGCTGGTCGCCTTGACCTGATAGGGAGCGAGCACGGTCATCTTCAGTCCGAGAAGAAGGACCACGAGGCCGGCTGCCCCGAGGCTCAGACGCTTGCCGTACCTGTGCCAAACCTCCGCCAGAATCAGATTACGAAACATGATTCTAAGAGAGTTAATCATTTTTCTCCCAGAAGTCTCGCCTTGCGGAAAAGAGAAAAGAATTCAGCCAGCCCCATCCCTGAACCTGGCTCTTTAATCGGTTCCTGGTGTCCAGCGGCTAAAGTAACCTTCCGGCTGCGATGTGAGCAGCACGACTCGCACGGGTTTGGAAGGGCCGAGATAGACATATCCTAGTTCACGTTCAGCGATGGGGAGTTCATCGATGACCTCTGCTTTGACCGCTGCTCGGGCCGTTCTATCGGTATCAAATCGAAGTATCCAGGTACCCAAATATGTGGCATGGGCAGGGGCGACGGTGAAGTTTGCAGGTATGGAGCCATCCCATACCCCATTACCATGGTAAAAGAGCCGTGTTACCTGATAGGTCCCCTCAGACAGGTTTAGTACGAAAGCACCGTCTGTTGTTAATGGCATGACCACAAAACGCTCCCCCGACTCCTGACGTGTAAGCCACCAGCCAAGTTCGTATGCGGGAGGGTTTGTCATGTGGTCATGGCTCTTGGGAATTACTTTAATTCTCCCAAAAACCAGTCCGTGTGTTGCGTTCTCAACGTGGCGCGTTCCCGATGCCAAAGGTCGCAACTCATGAGAACAGCCCCATAGCAGATACGCCACTACTCCCCCAACCACGCACCATACCACCCGTCGACTTTTTGTTGTGCCCCATTTAAAATTTGGACAAGGAGAAACGGTTCGAACTTGTTGGATGGATTGACGGGCTGACTTACTGATTTTTTTACGCCTGAACAGTCCCATCACTTTGCCAGTAACATCTTAATGGAAATCGCGAGCATTGCGACTCCAAACACCCTTTCCAGAGTCGTGCTGGACAGTCCAGTGGCGAATTTTGCGCCGAGGTAACCGCCAAGAAAGAATCCAATACACACGAACACGGCCACTTCGAGGTTGATGCTGCCATGTTTAAAGTAGGTCCACGCAGCAGGTAGCCCGACCGGCGGCACAAGCACGGCCAAAGTCGTACCTTGGGCCTGATGTTGCGAAAAACCGAACAAAAAGACCAGGGCGGGGACGATGATGACCCCTCCTCCAGCACCAATGAGCCCGCTCAACATTCCAGCGACTACGCCCAGTAGTATGTAGAGTAAGTCGTCGATCATAGGATGCCTCCTCTAATCAAAGTTTGTAGGCCTGATGGCAGGTCACGCAGGCCTTCATCGTTCGATCCAGGTGCGGCAGAATCTTCTTCATGTCTTTAGAAGGTATGATCCCGGCCAAATCTTCCGCCGCCTGATGATGGGCCATCGCCAATTCCTGATACTTCGGCGGGAACGTCGCGTCCTTTTCCCGCTGCATGGCCTGGTGGTGTTTAGGGAACCCGAGTTCAACGTGCGCTACTGCCGCAGCCTTTTCGAATTCTTCTTTTCCAAGTGCCGCCACGATTCCGTTGAGTGCCTCTAGATGCTCTCGCATTGTCTGTTTCAAGGAATCTTCCGCGGCGGGCTTTAGACCGAGAGCGACTCGGTTATCATTCGCATTGCGAGGAGCCGTGGCTCCTATACCCATCGAGTCATGGTGTTCCATCTGAGCCATAGCAACTCCCACTAATGCCCAGAACATGAAAACGCCGCCGAAAATCTTAAATCTTAGGCTTGTCATTAATGATCTCCAAAATCTTTCCTTTTTTGAACTCGCCAGGAAGCCTACGACGAAACACAAGAAAAATCTATTGATAGGGCTGAGTAAAAGAAAGGAGGGTTCTGAACTGGCAAGGTAGAATGGGCAGACGCTCCGACTATTAATTCATGACATATTGTAAATACGATCAAAATGAGGTGGCTCCCCAACCGTACGATTTGCGAACCTTGCGATTCGAGTTCCCGAGAACCAAAACAGCCTCAGCATAATCAATGGGAGTGTGCCGGAAAGTCTCCATGAGCGTGCTGTGCGATTCGGTGATGCTCTTCGCCCGATGCATTCATGGGATCGAGATGGATTGTTGCATTGGAAAGATAGCGCAGGCGATGCAGGACTTCGTGCCGTGCCTCGGTGGCGATCTCATGCCCCCTCTCAATAGACAGGTCTGAGTTCACCGTCATATTTACCTCGGCATGCATTCGATGCCCCAACCATCTGACCCGCACTTCCATCACTTCGTGCACTCCTGGGACGCGAAGCATGGCGTCTTTGATTTCTTCAATAACGACAGGATCAATCCCATCAAGAAGTCGGGTGAACACGGATTTGCTCGATTGCCATACGACGCGACAAATCACAATCGAGATGAACAGCCCGACAAGAGGGTCTGCTAAAGGATAGCCGAGCCAGACGCCCAGGGCGCCGATGAGGACGGACAGGCTTGTGAAGCCATCCGCCCGAGCATGAAATCCATCAGCGATGAGAGCGGCACTGCCGATCTTTTGGCCAGCTCGAATCCGAATTCTCGCCACGACTTCATTGCCGAGGAAGCCGATCACTGACGCTCCCATGACCGCCCCGATGTATCCGACTGTTTGTGGATGGAAGAGCCGATCAATGGCTACATATGCCGCGCCTACGGCGCTACTGGCAATGGCCAGGATAACCATCAACCCTGCTAAATCCTCCACTCGCCCATACCCGTAGGTAAACCGTTTCGTCGGCTTACAATGAGCGAGCGTGAAGGCAATCCATAGAGGAAGGGCGGTTGCGGCATCCGTGAAGTTATGAATCGTGTCCGCAAGAAGCGCCGTGCTGTTCGAAAGAAATACGATGGCGAGTTGCAGGAGAGCCGTCACCAACAAGCCGAGGAACGACCATTTGACGGCCGCGATCCCTTGTTGCGTATCTAAAATGCCCGGGTCTATCGCCCCGTGAGTGTGGTCATGGGAGTGCTCGTGGGAATGCTCACGCGGATCGTTGTGAGAATGTGCGTGTTGACGACGGAACATCATGCCTCACTTACGCCAGTGGCTGGTCCGCCTTAGCAGCAAGCAGGAGAAACCAGTCTAACATTCTTGGGAGGCGGACGCGCAAGATTAAAACTTTCTCACCTTGTTTCGGTTGCTCGCCGCCTCAAGGAAGGTGCTGTGTGATAATCAAAAGGAGGCAGGAAGACGCAACTCCCGTGATTACAGGAGCTTTGCAGTTTGGCAAGCCTTATGCGAAACCCAACAGCAGGTCGGCGAGCAGTTCACCGACCGAACAATAGGAGGATCAGACCATGAGAAAGACACTCAGCACGCTCACCGCCTTCGCGTTCTCGCTGGCGATCGGCATCCCGGCGTTCGCCGAAGGGCCGGTCCTGGACACGCTGCCCACGCCCGCGCCGAACGCGGCGCCCGCGAAGCCCGACAACGGCAAGGTCACGCCGACGAAGGGCAAGCATCTGAAGAAGGGCAAGCACCAGAAACGCGGGAAGCAGGTCAACACGACTGCGCCGGCCACCCCGGCACCCGCCCCCGCGCCAGCCGCGCACTGACCGCTCCCATCGCCGAGGCGGGAGAGCCCGCCTCGGCGCTCCAAGGTCAGGGCTGGAGGGAACCGTGTTTCAGACCCCGGCGGGGACCGTCTCCAGAGGCATCACCGGTTCCTTGCGCGGGAAGCGTTCCTCGAGGATGGTGTAGAGCGTCGGCACGAGGAACAGCGTGAGCACGGTGGAGACGGTGAGCCCGCCGATCACGGCCCGGGCCAGCGGCGCGTTCGTCTCGCCCCCCGTGCCGAGCCCCAGCGCCATCGGCAGCAGGCCGAACACGGTGGCGAGCGACGTCATGAGGATGGGCCGCAACCGCGTTCTCGCCCCCTGCACGACCGCCGCATGCAGTTCGATCCCCCGCCGCCGGAGCACGTTCGTATAATCCACCAGCAGCACGCCGTTCGAGACCACGATGCCCAGCATCATGATCACGCCCATGAAAGAGGTCACCGATAAGGTCGTGTTGGTCAGGAACAGCATCACGATCACCCCGGGGAACCCCATCGGGATCGAAAACATGATGATGAAGGGATCGATGAGGGATTTGAACTGGGCGGCCATGACCATGTAGACGAGAACCAACGCCAGGATCGTCGCGAAAAACAGGCCCTCAAACGTCTCCCGCTGCTGCTGGATCTGGCCGGCCAGGCGGATGCTGAAGCCCTCCGGCAGCCGCAGGTCGGCGAACCGCTTGTCCAGCTCATCCGCGATGGAGCCGAGGTCCCGGTCCACCGGATTGGCCGTGATATGCACCACCCGCTGGAAGTACTTGCGGTCGATTTTCACCGGGCCGGAGTTGAGTTTGAGACTTGCGACGTTCTTCAGCAGGACCGGAGTCCCGGACGGCGTCGTGAGGAGGATCCGCTCCAGATCGTGCAGGTCCTGCCGGTACGGCTCGGCCAGCCAGGCGCTGATGAAGTACTCGTTCCCGTTCGACGGGTCGGTGTAAATGATCGGATCGGTCTGGCCGTTGCCGTTCAGCGAATACAGCACCGCGTTCGCCACGTCCGTGGCGCTGATCCCGAGCAGCGCCGCCTTTTCCCGATCCACGGTGACGTTGACTTCCGGATAGTTCTCTTCCCGGCTGATCTGGATGTCCGCCAGGCCTTTGGTCTTGTGCATGATGTCATCCACCTGGCGGACGACCTGGCGGGCCTTTTCCATATCGTACCCGTAGATCTCCACGTCCACCGCGGCCTGCGAGCCGAAGGAGGTGACCCGCTTGACGATCCCGCCGGGGTCGAAGATCGTCACCACCCCGGGAAACAGCTTGACCACCTTGGGACGCACCTCGTTCATGATCTGGATCTGATTGCGCGTCCGCCGGTCCGGTGGAACCAGATAGACCTGGACGAGGGCCGTATGCGGGCCCGTGTTGGGATTGAACAGCGAGGACCGGCCCTGCTGCAGAACTCCGACGCTGGAGACGATCGTTTCGAACTCCTTCGGCGAGATCGTTTCGCGCAGTACGCGCTCGATCTCGGCGACCTGCTGCTCGGTCTTCTCCACCCGCTGGCCGACCGGCGCGCGCACGATGATCCGGAACTGACCTTCGTCGGTGACCGGAATGAACTCGGTCCCGATCAGCGGCACCAGGGCCAGCGACCCGACAAAGACCAGGACGGTCGTGCCGATCAGCGTCGGGCGATGCGCCAGCGTCCAGGCCAGCAGCTCCTGGTAGCCCGCGTCCATCGCCTCATAGCGGGCCCGGCTCCAGTCCATCAGCCGCATCCACCAGGCCGGCATGCCCCGATGGGCCTCCCGCTCCGGCTTCACGAATTTATAGCAGAGCGCCGGCGTCACGGTCCGGGACACGAAGAAGGACGTGAACAGGGCAATCGCGATCGTCAAGACCAGCGGAATGAACAGGAGCCTGGCGATGCCCACGATGAAGAAGATCGGCAGGAACACCACCACGGTGGTCACGGTCGAGGCGAAGATCGGCATCGCCACCTCGCGGGCCGCTTCCAGCACCGCCTCCCAGCGCGACTGCCCGGTGTTCAAGTGACGCTGGATGTTCTCCAGCTCCACGATCGAGTCGTCCACGAGCCGGCCGATGCCCAGGGCCAGTCCCCCCATCGTCATGATATTGAGGGTCTGGCCGGTGAAGTAGAGCGTGATGAAGGTCACGAGCACGGAGAGCGGAATGGCCACCGAGATGATCAGGGTGCTGGTGAGGTTCCGCAGGAAGATCAGGATCACGACGGCGGCCAGGACCGATCCTTCGATGGCCTGGTCGATGAGATTCTTGATGGACTGGCGGATGTACACCGACTGATCGAAGGAGACGCCCAGCTTCACGCCAGGCGGGATGCCGATCATCTTCGGGAGCGCCAGCCGGAGCGCGTCCACCACCTCGACCGTGTTGGCGGCGGGCTGCTTGTTCACGCGCAGGTAGACCGACCGCTGGCCGTCCGTCCGCACGATGTTCGTCTGGATGTCCGAGGAGTCGGTCACGGTGCCCAGGTCCCGCACCCGCACCGGCGTGCCCTCCGGCGTGGCCTTCACGATCACGTCGTTGATCGGCTCGACGGTCTTGAACTGCGTGTTGGTGAAGACGTTGTAATCGAGGTTGCCGGCCTTGAGGTCGCCGGACGGGAGGATCAGGTTGGAGGCCTTGACCGCTTTGACGACGTCCAGGATCGAGAGCCCCCGCGCGTGCAGCAGCGCGGGATCCAGGTTGATGTTGATCTGGCGGACCTTGCCCCCCTCGACCGTCGCCGCGGCGACATTGGCCAACTGCTCGATCTGTGGCGCAATGGTATTGAACGCCAGGTCATAGAGCCCGCGCTCATCGAGGTTGCCCCCCGAGACGGTCACGAAGGCGACCGGGATGTTCGAAACGTCGAACTTGACGATGAAGGGCTGGAGAATGCCGGGCGGGAGGCTGTTCAGGATCTGGGTGACGCGCTGCATCACCTCCATCTGACCCACGTTGATATCGGCGCCCCAGTTGAACCAGATCTGGACCGCCCCGATGCCCTGCTTGGAGAAGGACTCCACGTGCTCCACGTTCGAGGCGGAGCTGACCGCTTTCTCGATGGGATAGACGACGCTCTGCTCGATGTCGATGGGCGGGGCGCCCTTGTAGATGACCCCGACGAAGGCGACCGGCACCTGGATTTGGGGGAACAGATCGCGCGGCAGGCGGTTCAGGGAGGTGGCGCCCAGCACCACCATCGCGAGGGACAGCATTAGAATTCCGATGCGGTTGCGGAGGGCAAGCAGCGTCAGCCACATTGAATCAGGCTCATCCCTCCTTAGGCGGCGTCGCCGCAGGCTTAGGAACCGCTTCCATGGGGTGTGGGTCTACCTTCACGCCGTCCGTCACCAAATCCTTGCCGGAAACGATGATCGGGTCGGTTCCCGTCAGCCCCTTGGTGACCTCGATCAACCCGTCGCTCTGGATGCCCAGCACGACCGGCGCTCTTCGGGCCTTGCCCTCCTGCACGGTATAGACGTACTGATCTGATTCCAGACGGGTGACGGCGTCGATCGGAATCTGCAGCGCGTTCACATGGGTGCCCACCACGAGTTCCACACGGGCAAACATGCCGCCTTTGAGGGCGCGATCCGGGTTCGGAATGTCCACTTCTAACGTCATGGTCCGGGTGTTCCGGTCCAGAGCCTGGACAACGCGTGTCACCGTGCCCTTGAAAATCCGGTCCGGATACGCTTCCGCGCGGAGCTCGGCCGGCTGGCCTATTTGCACGAGCGGGACATCCTTTTCGACCACATCCACCAGCACGCGCACGGTCGTGATGTCTTGCAGCACCAGAATCCCACGCGACAGGGTGGACGTGCTGCCGGTCGAGCCCGACACGAACGCGCCGGCGTCCAGATTGCGAAGGGAGATGGAGCCCGGAAACGGCGCCCGGATGTACGAATAGGTCAGATTGGTCTCGGCCTGCTGGAGCGCCACCTCCATCTGGTGGACCTGCGCCCGCAAGGAGTCGACCTGGGCGACCGCCACGTCATAGGCTGCCTGGGCGTTGTCCAGGTCCTGCTGCGAGACGAATTCCTCTTTGATCAGCGTCCGCATCCGGTCCAGACTCACCTTTGCGTTACGGATGGTCGCCTCCGCGCTGACTACGTTCGCACGGGCGGCCTCCAGGTTGGCCTTGGCGCGATTCACCGCATGCACGTAGTCGGTATGATCCACCTCGACGAGCAACTGGTTTTCCTTCACGAAGTCGCCCTTGTCCACATGGATCTTGGCGATGTAGCCGTCCACCCGCGAGAAGACATTGATGATTTGATAGGGCTGGATGTCGGCGGTGTAATTGAGCCGCGCCTCTAGGTCTTTCCGGACGGGCATCATGGTACCCACCGAAATCACGCGATCTTTCCGGGCGTCTTTTTTCGCGCCGCTGCTGACCAGGCGGAACGCCACGAGCGCGACCAGCGTCAGGACGAGGAGGCCCGCAATGGTCAAAAACGGATGGCGCTTCAAGCGGCTCATTTCACACGCCCCACCCCAGGCGGTCGACCCATGGCACCAGAAGGCAATAGGTACCCCGGACGTGCCCCTTCCCGTGCCTTGCGTATGCCCCTTTTCGCGGCGGCTGATCGGGAACGAAGGCCCGCCAGAAACAGGTCCACGTACCCGGCCACGGCGTCCTCCGGCGAACAATGCGGGGGCACCCGGAAGATCTCATGCAAAATCCGGTGGTACACGATCATCCCGATGAAGGACTGGGCGGCCAGGAGGGGGTCCACCCGCCGGAACGCGCCCTCTTCCATGCGCCGCGCGATGTACCCGGCCAGGTACTCGTAGAACACACGGTGCCGGTTCCGGAAGAACATGTCCGACAGTTCGTGCCCCTCCAGGGCGCTGAACAGCAGCAGACGCAGCAGGCTCGGGTCCGCGCCCCGGTGGATCCGGAATTTAGCGATCAGCGTGAAGACCCGGCCATCGTCCCGTTTCTCAGCGGCCTCCTGAACCGCCGCCAGGAGCTCGGAGAGCTGGACCTTCTCGGCGAGAATCGCGGCGTACAAGGCCCGCTTGGTGGGAAAGTGCTTGAACAGCAGGGCCTCGCTGATGCCGGCGGTCTTCGCGATCTCGCGGGTCGTGGTGCCGTTGAAGCCCTTCTGGGCGAACAAGGCGGCGGCGGCGGCGATAATGCTGGCCTGCCGCTCCCGCCCGGACGACTTCTGCGCGCCGACTTTCTTGCTTGATCTCATCATAGTTCAGCTTTGTAAGTAAGTGGTCACTCACATGATAGCAGCGGGCGCCTCCCCATGTCTAGACGGAAAAATCCCCTTTGATCTGGTGGCTAACAGGGGCTTGAAGGGCTGTAATATCAAGGGTGCCCCGCTTGACAGACCCCAACAGGTAGCCTAGCCTTGGCATAATCTGCGCTGCATTCATACTTGGCAGGAACGGTTCTGATGGGTGATCAAAAAACTGTCACTGTAGCTAGGGAACTTCGTCCACTCCGCCTTTCATTTCTTATCCGTCCTGGCGATAAAGCCGCATTCCGGCGAGCCCTCCAAATAAATACGATCTTATGGGCGGGACACCATAACTCGATTATTCCTGTTTATAAAAAGAAACCTGTTCAATGGAAAGAAAAATTCTTTTCAGGTCCGAAAGCACAACAAATTATCGCTGGTTACTTAGATGCTTTCGAGCCAGATTTTATTGTAGCTATGAATAAAGGTCTAACTGATAAGTTGCAATTCCCGGAACGAAGAGTCTTATCACCGATCGATGTACTAAATGGCTCAGACCAGAGGCATATAGGGTATGGCATCGGATTGTTCGAAGTATTGAAGGATCTTTACAAAAGAGAATTCCAATTCCACCGCCGCCATCCTGTTAAGGCATATCTTCCAATTGCAGCGGATAAAAACTTTGCAGCTTTAGTTGCTACCTGTTTCGGGGAATTTCCCCATGAAGCGAGCCTAAGGTACTTCAGAAAGGCCTATGAGGACGTGTTTGAGGCAGAGGAAGTGAAAGTTGATTCGAGCAATATCCTCAAGCTCTTGGCGCCGGACAAGCTAAACCCACTTCGAGTTGGAATGCGTAACATTGATATCCGACAAAGGGGATACACCGATCCAGCAATATTTTACATGGATGCTTTTTCGACTTTAGATCTGCTCGATTTCTGGAACCTTAGGGCCATCGGCTGGCGGGTTCTTCCTCTCCCAAGACAATGGGAGGCTGACCTAATAGAGGACTGTTCAAAGTTTATAAAGCAGAACTATAGGTCGAATCCTTACAACAAGAACATAAAGTACGGAACAACTTTACTATGTTCACGGTCTTCCTCATTTGAATTGATGCAGAAGTTCGGAAAGCTCTTGCAAACGCCCGGTTCACACAGTTTGTCCTTTCAGCATTGGTATCCGCGAATCTGGGATGAATGGGCAAGAGATAAGGATCATGTAGGTCGCTGTGATCTGATTGCTAAAGAAGATCAAGTGGAAGTTGGAGTTACAGACGAACGGATTCGTTTCTCAGGTCTAGATCCAGAGTTTATTGAGCGGTTCGGTGGACGCGAAGCGAGATGGGCCAATGTTGTGCAAATCCGTGACCATTCCCATGCTGGAGATACTGCTTCAGTAATTCCACCTGGTTTACCAGAGCTTCGACGGGCTCTAGGTGCTTTCAGCGACCATGTATGGGGAACACGCGAGGGCATAGTAATAGCCTGCGAACACACAGGATGGACCTATAGTTTCCGTCTTCCTAATGCCACAGAGATCTTTCGCAATTGGATGAAGGCAATGGGTTTCGAGTTGAATATCTCTGGCGCAGGTAATATTGCGGCACAGGTAATTAGAAAGCTAGGTGGGCAATTCGGGATTGGGATTCTGCGCAATGAGGAAACACTCCATTTGCTGAATAAGATGGCTCACGGAACGGTTGAAGAAGAAGTGAAAGACGAGGAGGGCTCCTCCAAGACAATCCGCGTACAAACGATCCACAAGGACAGATGGATTGCCCACCTGACGAAAATAAATCACAACGACCGTGAGGTGGCCGCTCGTCAGTTGAGTGCCATGTTAAGTCGTGAAATGCTTAAAATTGGTTTGAGATTACAATGTCCAAAGTGTCGGCAACACACTTGGTTTGATTTAAATTCACTTGCTGATACGGTCTCATGTGAAAGATGTCTCCAAGAGTTTTCATTTCCAGCCGCTTCTCCTCCAACAGATTGGCGATACAGGGCAATAGGGCCTTTCTCTGTCGAAAATTATGCCGCAGGGAGTTACTGCGTGGCGTTGGTGCTGGGGAGCCTCGGACACAATATTCATTCCGAGATCACATGGGTGCCATCATTTGACCTCAAGGGTAAAGATGGCAAAAAACTTGAAGCTGACTTCGGTCTCTTTTGGCAGCGATCAACCTTTGAAAAGTCAGACCCTGTTCTCATTCTAGGAGAATGTAAGTCTTATAACAAATTTGAACTTAAGGATATAAGGCGGATGGAGGCCTTGGGAAAAGCATTTCCCGGAGCAGTACTAGCTTTCTGTAGTCTAAGGAAACATCTTAGCGCGACCGAGAAAAAGTTGATAGCAAGAGTTGTAAGAAAGGGACGCGGATATCTAAAGGCGGGGAGATTGCACAATCCAGTCTTGGTATTAACGGGGGTTGAATTATTTAGCGAGATCGGGCCCCCCCATTGTTGGAAGGCGGCCGGTGAACCTTTTAGTAAGTTTGAGAACGTATATATCGATGATGTCCAAACACTGTGCGATGCGACACAGCAGATGCACTTGAACATAGAGTCATATTGGACATGGAGAGAGGGAAGGCAAAGACGCCGTGAACGTCTAAGGGCCATGCGACAGCGCAAACCACCGCAATTAGCTCCAGACTCAGTTTAGTGTCGTTTTAGAAGGTGTCTATAATAGATCTGAGGACTTCTTCAAGGGGCCAGGCTGCTTTTTATGGGGCACTTTCTCCCTTTCGCCGAAGAATGGGTGGAACCTCTTTGGGCTGACCGATAACTACTTCCAGGTGACTTCCTCCCAGTACAGATGGACAAAGGTTTCAAAGGGCGGAAAGTTCCTGGTGTTTTGCTCTTTCGATCGGACCCAGAGGTCGATTTCCATTCCGGCCGGATCCGTTTCCCCGCCGGGCTGGGTTCGCTTTACAGGATAGCGAACTTCATGGGTCTTGGGATCGCGAGACCGTTCCATCACCATGAAATGGGCCGAATAGTCTTGGAAAAGGATCTTATCGTTCTTATACATCGTCGCCGTGCCCCACCCCGACAAGTACAGCCAAGTCTTCGGGTACAACGGATCCCCGTTGCCGGAATCGCCATGCTCGTAGACCCTCGTCGCAATGCCGCCATCCTGGTAAGGTTTTGCGGCGGCAAAACGGTCGAAAACAATCCGATAGTGGTCAGTCCCCTCGCTGAACTCTGCCGACACCAGGCCGGTGTTCGTGATCTCATTGACATTGACTTCAATGTTTCCTGGAACGGGCGTTAGATGTTTCCCGGCGTAATCGAGATGGTCCCATGGCGATGTATCACGCATGCTTCCAACCAAGGTCGCCCGTTGGCCTGTGAGACGAAACTGTCCGGAATAATAAGGATGCTCGGTGGCCTTGAAAATCCGCGTTCCTTCACTTTCTTTCGGGGTTCCAAACTGGCCTTGCTCAGCGATTGCGAGTGATGCCAAGGCCACCGTAACCGAAGCCATGCCGATCAACCGACGTAGTCCCGATGGTGCGTGCAGGTCCATGAGTCACCTCGCCTTCTTGTGAATCCTTTGGGGACCTGGGAAAAGCCTACTCCGAAGGACCGGTAAAATCCATCGACGGGACCAAGATTGGAAGCAAGAATAAGGGGCAGGCTGAGCTGTCCCCTTTTCTCTGTACAAATCAAGGGCGGGCCACGCTTGACAGGTCCTGGGGGGTGGCCTAGCCTTGCTTGTTGTTGAGGTTGGCACAACGACCGGAGTTAGTCAAACTTATCGTAATCTCTGAAGAGGAGGCAAAGCATGAAGACCCACGCAGTTCGGGTCCTGGTGATCATCTTGGCTCTGGCGGTCTGTCTGACTCCGGCAGCTTGGGCGGCAGAAACAAGCAACGGCGATTCTTCAGCCGCCGACATCGGGCTCGGAGTGGCCAGCTTCCTCTGTTCCGTCCCTTATGGCGCGACCAAGATGGCGATGGCGATCGTTGGTGGTGTCGTGGGAGGTTTCGCCTACGTCCTGTCTGGATTCGATAAGAAAACCGCCCAGTCGGTCTGGTATACGTCGCTTGGAGGCGACTACGTGGTGACTCCGGACCATCTCCGAGGTAAAAAGGTACTCCACTTCACCGGCACTCCTCCAGAGAACGCCAAGGATGGGGGATGAGGGAAGCTATTTCATCTTGGAAGGCAACTTGATCGTCTTGCCGGCTACCATGAAGGCGCCTCTCCCAAGATGATGAATCGTCCGCGGGTTTTTCTTTGAGGGATCGATCCACGCTTTGAGAACCTCAAGGATAAACAAGTTGTATGTGGCCGCCATCCTCATGTCGACGACTTTGCATTCGAGATTGGCATAGCACTCACGGATGAGCGGCGCCTTGACGCGGGAGCCGGCCACCGGCGTCAGACGAAAGGTCTTGAACTTGTCGACCCTTCGCCCCGAGGTGTTCCCGCAGCCCACCACCTGTGCCGCCAATTCCACCGTCGGGATGTTGAGCACGCATTCCTTGGTCGCCTTCAAGACGCTGAAAGTGTTATTCCGGTCGCTGATCACGCAGCCCACGATCGGCGGCTCGAAATCGATCATCGTGTGCCACGACATGGTCATGACGTTTGCTCTCCCCTTGCTGGCGGTTGTGACCATCACGACCGGCCCCGGCTCGATCAGGCGATAGACCTTAGACAAGGGAAAGGACTTCTTCAAGAGGTTAGGCTGCTTTTTATGGGGCAATTTCTGCCTTTCGCCGAAGAATGGGTTCAGTCACCGTTTTGCAAGGTAACAAAACGGTGACAGACCCCGCAACCAAGAATCTGGACTGGTTGACAGGGGCAGGGAAGGGGTATAATTTAAAAAGGGGTCCGGTATGAACCGCTTCGAGGCCACCATCCTCCTGGGTCTTCTCGCGGGGCTGCTCAGTCCAGCCCTCGCTCACGCTGAAGTCTGGCGGTGTACGCAGCCCGATGGAACGTATCTCTTCACCAACACACTTCAAGACTTGGCCACGTGCCAGAAATACGAGAGCGCAGCCGCAATCAACGTCGCGCCGAGTCCCTCGACGGCGGGTGGGTCTCCCGTCATTCCGATGGAGCCACCGCCCGCTCAACCTGAGCCGCCGCCTCAAGCGCCCCCACCGTACCCCCAATCCGGTTACGATCAGGGGTACTATCCCTACTACGACTATCCCTATTACTATGGCTATCCCGGAGTCTATGGGTTGTTCATTCGACCGCGAGGCTTCCCCTTCCCCCGCCATTCGCATTTTCATTCCTCCCCACGGTCAGGCTCCCACCATGGGGGCGGACACGGGGGAGGACATAGGGGCGGGGGGCATCGGTAAGTCAGTTCCTCTTATAATTCTTCTGCTCCTGATTGTTTGGGGGTTGAGCGGCTGTGCGGATAGTCCGCCGAAGTATAAAGCTTCCCCTGCCGATTATCCTGTCGGGTACGCCGAGCGAGGATATGCCTCCTGGTACGGTCCGGGGTTTCACGGGAATAAGACCGCCAACGGCGAAGTGTATGACACCCATCAGTTAACGGCAGCCCACCGGACCCTTCCGCTGGACGCCGTGGTGCAGGTGCGCTCACTAACCAATGGGCGTCGGGTCACGGTGCGCATCAACGACCGTGGTCCCTTCGTCAAGGGTCGCATCATTGATCTGTCATTTGCGGCGGCACAAACCCTGGCGATGACCGGATCGGGTACCGATCGGGTCGAACTGCGGGTCGTCGGGTACAGAGAGCGCCCTGGCGGATTGGGTTATCTCAGGGTCCAAGTCGCCTCGTTTGTCGAGCAGGCCAATGCCCAGGCGCTGGCGCGGAGACTCAAAGGGCAGTACCCTGACGTGCGAATCGTGACGGTTGAGCTTTCGTCGGGGCGGCGCTACAGGGTGCAGGTCGGACAATTCACCTCAGAGCAACCGGCTGAAGCGGTTGCCAAGCGGCTGACGTCCACATTCGATGTGGAACCGTTCGTGGTCCGGGATGACTGAGGGGCGCTTATTTTTTATCTCACGATGGCCACTTAAAACAACGGGTGCGGGGCCACCCCAAATTCTGGGGCCCTCGGGTGCTCCCCCACCTGCCCGGTGATTCGCCATTCGCCATTCTCGTACACCATATGGTGTACCTCCTCAAACCAACTGTCGATGTTCTCTCTTTTGCCGGAGGGATCAGCGGTCGCCCAGAGACTACCGGTGCAGGTGATCTCGGCCGTCGGATGCTTGCCATCCACTACTACAATCTTGGTAAACATGTGAGAACTGGCGATCCTGTGGTGCTGGGCCAATAAGCCCTCCCAAATCTTTCTCACATCATCCTTTTTGAGGGCATTGTAGTAATAGTCCTTGGAATAAAGACCCATCAGGCCATCCAAGTTCCGCGCATCGAGGAATTCCTCGGCCTTCTGAAAAGAGGCGAGGATCCCGTGGACTGCCTTTTCGTCCGCTTTTATTTCGGCCCCTGGGCTGACCTTGGTCTTCGCCAGCACTGGCAGTGCAAGTCCCTGAAGCGAGAGCGGGATGCAGATCAGCATTGCGAGTAATCCTATCGTGGGCTTCTTAAACATCGTCCTCTCCTTTTCTTCGGTTTGGGAAAGGTACACAATCGAACGAGAATGGTCAAGCCGATCCACCAT
Organism: Nitrospiria bacterium; assembly: GCA_041490525.1. Classification (GTDB taxonomy): domain Bacteria; phylum Nitrospirota; class Nitrospiria; order Nitrospirales; family NS-4; genus JBGPTH01. Next base: position 49,933 of record JBGPTH010000003.1, on the reverse strand, counting down.
ATGGTGGAAATTGCAGCTTTACTTGCCCAAACTCCGCACGTACGCCAGTACGTCGTGGATTTGCCCCTCGGAAAGTTGTCCCTCGAAGGCGGGCATCGGTGTCGGAGGGCGCCCGTTTTGAATGGATTTGAGCAATTCGCTGTCCGGCTTGCTCTTGATCTTGGGACTGGAAAAATCAGCGGGGCGAGGCATCATCATCTGGCCCGCCGGACTCTCCCCTTTCCCTTGGGCCCCATGGCAGGTCATGCAGAGTCTCTCATAAATCGCCTTCCCTTTTACAGGATCTCCGGCCTCTGCCCAACCGGGCGGTGGTTTGATGCCTAGCACGAGTCCGCAGAACACGACTAACGCGACGAGCTTGATCATTTGGGATCTCCCTCCTGGAATGAAAAACCGGCGGAATTGCCGCTTTATGGCCGACACGCACTGCGACAGAGCACCCTTCCCATCACAGCGTTTTCATGTCGATGACAAACCGATATCGAACATCCCCGTTGATAGTCCGCTCGTAAGCGGCTTCGACCTCCTGGATGGGGATCATCTCCACATTTGATGTAATGTTCTTCTCCGCGCAGTAATCGAGCACCTCCTGGGTCTCGCGGATGCCCCCAATGATCGAGCCCGCAAGGGTTCTTCTCTTTAGGAGGAGGGAGAAGGCCTGGACCTCCAATGGCATGGCCGGAGCGCCCACCAGCACCATCACCCCATCCCGGCGCAATAGATTCAGATACGCATTGAGGTCATGATGCGCGGATGCCGTGTCGAGGATAAAATCAAACCGAGCGGCGAGGGCTTCGAGGTTCTTAGGGTCCTTCGACATCACAAAGTCATGCGCCCCGAATCGGCGCGCATCCTGTTCTTTCGATTTGGAGGTGCTGAGGACCGTCACCTCAGCCCCCATAGAGACAGCAAGCTTGGTTGCCATGTGGCCCAATCCGCCTAAACCGACGACCCCGACCCGCTGTCCCGGACCAACGTTGTAATGCCTTAGCGGCGAGTACGTGGTGATTCCGGCACAGAGCAGGGGGCCAACGCTCGCAAGCGGAAGCTTAGGGGAAATCTTGAGCGTGTAATTCTCGTCCACAACGATTTGAGACGCGTATCCCCCGTAAGTCGGAGTCTTCTTGTCTTTCTCGGTTCCATTATACGTGAGGACAAGATGATCTTCACAGTACTGCTCCAAGCCAGCTTTGCAGCTACCGCACATTCGGCAAGAGGCCACGAAACAGCCGACTCCCGCAAGATCACCAGCTTTGAATCGTGTGACCTCGGATCCGACGCGTGCCACGCGTCCGACAATCTCATGTCCGGGAACCATCGGGAAAATAGCGTCACCCCATTCGTCTCGCGCCTGATGGATGTCGGAGTGACAGATTCCGCAATACAAGATTTCGATGAGCACATCGTGGGGACCTGGCTCGCGCCGCTCAAATGCGAACGGTTCGAGAAGAGAAGACGGACCTTGGGTTGCGTACCCGCGTGTCGGCAGCATGTAACGACCCCCGAATGGTGACGGATATGGCGGCGGGGGACATCGTTAAGTCAGTCCCTCAAAATTTCTCAGGCGGTCTAGTCTCTCGCGACGGGCGACCGTGCTCCTCCGTGCAATCTTCTCCTCAGCCTTACCGGGGCAGAAAAAAAGAGACCCCCACGTAGCCCAACGTCGAATTCAACCCATGGTTGCGATCCCCAAGTCCCCCATTGGAGATGTGGTGGAAGCGTACCCCCAACGTGAGTGCCACCGTGTCGGTCACAAAGTACTGCACGCCAGGCCCGCTCTCCAGCAGGTAGTTAAACTGGGTGCTCTGTTCGGGTATGCGGGGGGCAAGATTCGTCCACAGCATGCCGAGGCCGAGATCCCAGTACGGCATCCACCGCCCAAACGCCAGAAAGTTGTACTTGAACAGTACGGATCCCCCGGCGGCATTGGCCCAAAATGGTTTGTCGTACCGTGCATAAAAGGGCTCCAAGAGCACTTCGAGGTTGCCCCGATAGAAGCGTGAGCCGACGTCCGGGGTGACCACCATGCCGATACGAGGGAGGGCATAGACGGCACTGCGGTCGCTGGAGTCGGATGTAAACGTATCATTTCCCTGGAGGTAACCAGCCACGGCGCCGATTTCCAGCGCACCGCGCTGCACGGTCTTGCTGGCTTGAGGTCCTGACGAGGGCGCCTCGGCCTGAGAGGCTGTGGGAAGAAAGGTCGCAATGAAACCAAGCACAACGAATACCCGCGCACGCTTCATTACGGCTCCTTTCGTATCTCACGGGATGATTCGGCCTCTGTTTCAATTGGATGGCCCTCTGGTCACGCCAGAAGAGTGAAGCCCGCTCACACCACGGCGCGTCAAGATACACTATTTTGCTGATCTAGTCCACAGGTTCGATCCCTTAAGAGTTTTCCTTTGGAACCAGATGGAAATGGGGTCAGTCACAGTTTTCTAAGGCACCAAAACGGTGACAGACCCCGCAGCCAAGGCCTGGGAGAGAATTTGGAGCGGTTTACAGGGTCAGGTCAGATCACAGCAAAAAGTAGGCTGCTCCGCTGATAGCCAACAGCAGCACCACCGCCAGCATAATCTTCTCATGCCCGCACATTCCCGCCTTCTCAGTGCATACCTTCATCGAACACATCACAGACATGGCTGCACCTCCCTGGGGGTTGATCTTCATTCAAGGTTAGAACCGCCTGCAATGTTAGTCAAGGAGGAGACTGCCCCCTAGCGTGGCGGCTCAGCTCCAGTCTAGCCCAGCAACAGATCGTCCACATAACACCATCGCCAGTCCTCCCCTGGTTCAATAGAACGGACGATGGGATGGCTGGTCGCGTGAAAGTGCTTCGTGGCGTGCTTGTTCTTGGAGGAGTCGCAGCACCCGACGTGGCCACAGGTGAGGCACATTCTCAAATGGACCCAGCGGTCTTTCGTTTTCAAACACTCCTCACAGCCGGCGGCGCTCGGTTTGACATCGCGGATCTGGTTGAGATGTGTGCAGGTTGGTTGGAGCATGATGGTCACATCTCCTTGAGGTACTCATGCACGAACTGGACCGCCATCGCGCCCTCGCCGACGGCCGAGGCAACGCGTTTGACCGAGCCGGACCGCACATCCCCGGCCGCGAAGACGCCAGGGCGGCTGGTCTCCAACAAGAAGGGCTGTCGCCTGGCGGTCCAATAGGGGGACTGCGACAGAGCCGCCCCGGTCTGGATGAACCCCTCGGCGTCCCTCTCGATCTCCGGGGGCAGCCAGTCGGTCCGCGGCACCGCCCCGATGAAGCTGAACACTGCCGGTGTCTCCACCGTCCGCTCTTGCCCGGTTTTGTTGTTGACAATCTCGACAGAGCCAAGGTGACCGTCGCCGCTCATCCGCTGGATCGTCGTGTTGTAGAGCGGCTCGATGTTGGCGGTCTGCTCGATCCGCAGGGCCAGATAGCTGGACATGTTTTTGTGCAAGTCATCGCCACGGATCAAGAGCAGCACGTGGCGGGTGTGCTGAGCAAGAAAGACGGCAGCTTGTCCGGCGGAGTTGCCGCCGCCCACGACCACCACCTGGGCCCCCCGGGACATCTGCGCCTCGGCGAGGGTCGCAGCGTAGTAGACGCCCTTCCCTTCGAGCCGCTCGCACCCCTCGACTTCCAGCCGGCGGTAGTCGGCTCCAGTGGCGATCAGGAGACACTTCGTGGTGACCGTTTCGCCGCCGTCCAGGTGCATGATGGAGTAGGTTTTCTCCCACGCCAGACGAAGAACCGGAGTGGGGACCGACAGGCGGGCACCGAACTTGTTGGCCTGTAGAATAGCGCGGTCGGCCAGCTCGCTACCGGTCACACCGGTGGGAAAGCCGAGATAGTTCTCGATCCGCATGCTGCTGCCCGCCTGCCCCCCGGGGGCAACGCGCTCCAGCACAACCGTCCGTAGCCCTTCAGACGCCCCATAGACCGCGGCTGCCAGCCCTGCCGGGCCCCCTCCCACCACGACCAGGTCGTACACCGTCTGCTCCAGCGGCTGGCGAATACCGATCCCGTCGGCCAGTTGCCGGTTTGTGGGGTTGCGCAGGAGCAGCATCTGACTACAGGCGACCACGGGCGTGTCGGCCTCGGTCAGGCCGAACTGTTTGAGTAGCCGGTCAACCTCCGGGTCGGTCTCCACGTCCACCCAGGTAAAGAGCACGCGGTTCTTGGCCAGGAAGTCGCGGACGCGGAAGGTATCGGTAGAGTAGCGGGACCCGATCACCCGCAGACCGGTAAAGTCCGGCGATTCGCGCAGAAGCTGCCGCCGGGCGATGAACGCCTGGAGGATGATGTCGCCGAGGGTCGGGCGTTGGTTGAGAGCCCGCCTCAAAGCATCCCCCGAGACCTCGTACACTTCGCAGTCGCCCCGGGCGACCCCGCTGACCACCGCCGGGTTGCCGGTGAGGAACGAGACGTCGCCGGTGAACTGGCCCTTACGGTGGATCGTGACCGTCTTCGGCGCATCGCCCGAGTAATCGACGATCTCGACCTCACCTGACTTAATGATGAAGAATTTGAAGTCGCGGTCGCCGACCGCAAAAAGCGTCTGCGCGTCCCGATACAACTTTGGGGTGGCCGAGGTGCAACGGCCGAGCTCGCTGACTTGGGCTTCGTCGAGCGTCGGGAAGGCGATGGACTGGAGGTTATGCTCGGCCATGGCGATATCCCCCCTGATCTTCCTGTAGTTGTTGTACTCCTCTTCAGATCGGTTCCGCCACTGTCCAGGCCCTAACAGAGGACCTGGACCGGTTTAAGGAGGGGCAGGTCGCTGAGCTCTCTCATCGAACGTCTCGCCAAAGCTGTTTCGTTCCGGTAGGCTAAGAAGAGGAGACGAGGGTATCCATGGCCGGGGACAAGGTCTCGGTGCGATGCTGCGTCGCGGGCGGCGGGCCGGCCGGAATCATGCTGGGGCTGCTGCTGGCCCGCGCGGGCGTCGAGGTGCTGGTCCTGGAGAAGCACGCCGACTTCCTGCGGGACTTCCGCGGCGACACGATCCACCCCTCCACGCTCGAAGTCATGCACGAGCTGGGACTCCTGGAGGATCTGCTGAAGTTGCCGCACCAGAAAGCGCCGCGGCTCAACGCCCAGGTCGGCGATTTGACGCTGACGGTCGCGGACTTCACCCGTCTGCCGACGCGGTGCGGGTTCATCGCGTTCATGCCGCAGTGGGACTTCCTGAACTTCCTCGCCGGACGCGGCGCCCGCTATCCGACCTTCACGTTGCGGATGCGGGCCGAAGTGACCGGGCTGATCGAGGAAGAGGGATGCGTCGTCGGCCTTCAGGCGACGACTCCGGAGGGCCCGTTGGAAGTCCGCGCAAGCCTCGTCGTCGGCGCCGACGGCCGGCACTCGGTCGTCCGGGCACGGGCCGGCTTGAAGGTTGACGAGTTCGGCGCGCCCATGGACGTGCTCTGGTTCCGGCTCTCCCGGCGGGTCGACGATCCGGAAGACCCCATGGGTCGCTTCGTCATGGGGCAGATCTTCATCATGCTGAACCGGGGCGAGCACTGGCAGTGCGGCTTCGTGATCCCGAAAGGGTCGCTCGAACAGCTTGAGGAGAGAGGGCTGCCGGCGTTCCGCGAGAGCGTCGCGCAGCTCGCCCCGTTTGTCGCCGACCGCGTCGGTGAACTGGGCGCGTGGGATACCATCAAGCTGCTCACCGTCCGGGTCGACCGGTTGCCGCAGTGGTATCGCCCGGGCCTCCTCTGCATCGGCGACGCGGCGCACGCGATGTCCCCCATCGGCGGCGTCGGCATCAACCTCGCGATCCAGGATGCGGTCGCCGCCGCCAATTTGCTCGCTGAGCCGCTGCGCGTGGGTCGCCTGACCACCGAAGACCTGCGCCGGGTACAGCGCCGGCGCGAGTGGCCGACCCGCATCACTCAGCGGTTGCAGGTCATCGTCCAGAATCGGGTCATCAGGCGTGTTCTAAGCGGCGCCGACATGGTCACGCCGCCGCTCCTCGTCCGGCTCCTCGCGAATTTCCCGTTCCTGCGGCGGATCCCCGCCCGCCTGATCGGGATCGGATTCCGACCAGAGCATGTGAACACGCCCGCCGTGCGAGTCGACACTGTCGCTTGACGCCCACAGATAGGGTTTGCGCGGCCTGGACTGGTTTAAAGAAGGCCGGTCAACGTTATAGCGAGGCGCCAGGAACGAGAAAGTGCAAGATGACCAGCAGGATCACCAAGGCCAGAAGGAACAAAAGGATCGTCGGTCCCAGCTTGTCGGGTTTTGCACCACCAGGCCCTTGCCTCTCATGCTCGCTCATGCTTGAACACAGCAGGGGTCGGTGGCGCCGGTCAACACGTCTACGGTCGTTTCCAGCTCGCGTCGGGATTGAACGTCGTCATCTTGGAGGCTATCGCTGCGGTTTTCTTGCCCAGATTTTTTTCGTAGACCACTCCATCCTGATTGACAATAAAACTCATAATGCCGGACGCACCGTAACGCGCGGGATAGGCGATGACCGCAAAACCGCCGATCATCTTGCCCTTGACAAGATAGTCGTAAGCCCCGCCCGGAGCGTCCTTCCCCTGTTTGGTGAGAATCCGATAGAAGTAGCCGTGATAGGGTTCAAGCGGAGGGGAGTCTGGGGGTGTATAGCCCTCTTTAGCCGCGGCCGCAAGCAGCGCTCCGAGTGGACTCGGCAATTCCTCCGGCGTTGTCTCCCAATAGAGCCCGTCGCGCTTACCGGCGGTGCTCACGAATTTTGGTGCGTACTCGGGAACGCCATCGCGATCCAGATCCAGGGCCGCGTACTCGCGCTCGGCGTCGACGATCGCGAGGCAAACCTGGATCGCCGACAGCTCGTTGCGGCCGAGGCGGCGGGCGAGAATTTCTTTTTCGCCCGTCCGGGTGTCGAAACGCCAACCGTCACTTGATTTCACGAGCGGAATCGGCATCGGCCATTCGTCCTTACCGATCACAAGCGTTGCTTTCGTGTCCCCTTCGAGCATGAGCTTGTTGGCTTCGCTATAGGCCCTGATAAACGCCTCGCGGCTTTGACTGTCGGCTACCGCGTCTCCCGAATTGATCAGTTTGCTGCCGTGAGGACCTAGGACCGCAAGCAACATCGGTTGATCGTTCAACTTGACCGCTTCAACCAGTGCGGTGATCCCCGCCTCGGGCGACGCAAAGGGCTTTTGCACTGCAGTCGCCGCCAGGGCCATGGGCGCCAGAACCATCAGCGCCAATGCGCAGATTGTCAGGCGCAGCCCCCCCCGCCTGTCATGCAGACGCCAAACTACGTCCTTGGGCATGTTCACCATATCTCCCTCGACGCCATTGAATGGATCACTTCACTGCTGCTAGCGGTGCGGTGTTCCGCCACTGCCGCGAACGTTGCCGGAAGACCGTGGCGCGGATCCTTGGTTGCTCGCGTGCCCGCGCGCGCTGAAGTTGCGCACGTCCGCTCCATGGCCTACGCCCTCGAAGGCATGAGGCCGCTGTTCAACATGAGGGCGACTGGCTCCGCTTGGCGCACTCGGGCGGCTTGGAGCGCCGTGCATGTCGGAACGGCTACCGTCGGGCACGTTCGAGCGGCTGGGCGTCCTGCCACGTTCTTCCAGTCGGCTGCCGGGGCCACCGCGCGCATCCGGGCGATTGCCGAACCCGCTGCGCCCCTCAAACGAAGACGATTCGTGTCCGCGGAAATCGCGTCGCGCCTCGGGCGACGCGCTCGTGCGGCCAAATTGTTGACGCAACTCCACAGCCCGATAGGGAACGCCCCGGCGATGGATTGGATCGTGTCCCCAAGCCCTCACTTCGTTGTTCCGGATGAAGAAGTTGTTCACGGTGCCCACGTTGACGTGACGATGAGGCCAGTCGAAGGCGCCGAAAAAGAACCCTACACCCACCGTAATCCCGACGCCCCAGACAAAACCCGCTCCGAATCCGGGACCCACGAAATAACCGGGCCAAGGGGCCCAATAGACCGGCGGGTACGCAGGCCACCACCACGGCCCGTAGACCACCATCGGATCGTAGTAGGGCACGTAGACAACTTGAGGGTTCGGCGACTCCACCACGATGGTCTGCCCCTGCTGCTCCACCCGGACCTGGTCGGACGACTTGAGATTGCCGGCGGCATACGCCTTCTGGCGCAAGCTCTGGACTGTGTCCATCACCTGGGCCTGCTGGGAAAGAAACGCATCGCCGAGCCTTTGCATCCAGCTCAGCTTCTCGTCCATCATCATGAGGATCTGCGGAAATGCCACGAGCGATTTGACGCTGGGATCCCAATAATTCTGTTCCACCGCCTTCACGGCTTCGTCGCCTTTGAGGTTGGGATTGGCCCTGGACCAACGCGCGGCCTCGACGACCTCGAGCGGATACGTCGATGCCATCAAGATTTGCGACAGAAGCGAGTCGGGATACAACGCGATCGGCGCCAGCATCTGATCGAGTTCTTGCGGCGTAAATGCAGGCCTGCCTTGCATCGGCGCATTTTGCTGCGGTTGCTGCGCCATCGGCATATCTTGCTGCGGGAACGCCACTGACACCGAAAGCAGCAGCACGAGCAGCTGAGTCAACACATATTTGGCGCGTGCGTTCATGCTAGCGCCAGTGATGCCTGAAGTGCGGACCGAGCACTATTCGCGGGCCGAACCCGAATACGAAAGCCGGCGGGGCCACATACACCCCTGATCCATACGGGTAATAGTAGGGGTAATACGGGTACGGGTACGGCACTGCATACGGCTGCGGCGGACCCACGACAATCGGCGGGGGAGCAACAACGATCCTCAGCGACGTTGACACCGGCATGACTTGCGGAGGAGGACTCTGCACGGCCGGCGGTGCGGCACCAGGGTTGAAAATGGAATCGTACTCCTCGCAATCGTCGTTCGCTTTCGGCTGGCCGGTCCAAATGTCCTGTCCGTTCGGCTGATGGCACCGCCAGATGTAGGCGTGGGCCGGTAGCGCCGACAGGAGCAGAGCCAGGATGATACCGACACCGAGGCGGAGCATATGCAAGCCTCCTTTCGTTCAGTTTCCTTGATAACTATGACACCTTCATTGCCTCAAAGTCACCTGCCGCCTCGGATTATTTTTTACAATATGGCCGGTCGCGCCCGCTGACCACCACTATTAGTTGGGGGGGAAAGCCAGTTTCGGCGGGAAAATCAGTTCAGGAGGGGGCGCGTTTGTTCTTGAGTATGGCCGCGGCGCGCTCGCTGGTCTCCTTCACCTGGATGCCCATCTTGGCATGAGAAGGCTCGATGTCCACGGGAAGCCTGCCCTCCCGCAAGCGGTCCGCCACGATGGGGCCCACCGCCGAGACCACGGTCTTCTCCAGCGCCCGCCGCAACCGGTCCGCGCCGCCCAACCCTTCGGCCACTTTCAGGACATGCTCCACCTGCGCGGCGTTCGTGAACAACACCACGTCCGCTTCGCCCTCCATGATCGCGCGGATCGCCCGGGTGAGCGGGCCGAGGTCCTCCGGGAGCCCCCACCGGTACACCGGCACGGGCATGACAGCGGCGCCGCGCTCGCGCAACGCCTCCAGCAGCGACGCGTTCGAGACGCCGTACTCCTGGACCGCCACGGACCTCCCGGTCAGCGGCCGCTCCATGCCATCGAGCGCACGGATTACATCCTTCCAGGTATTCGGCTCCGGCACCGCGAGGGTGGGCTTCAGGCCCAGTTCCCGGAGCACGGCCGCCGGCTTGGGCCCGCGAACGACCGTGATCGTCCGCGCGAGCGCGGCCACGGTCTGCTCGCGGGGCCACCGGGTGTCCAACACCTCCAGCATGAAGCGGGTCCCCACGCCCGTTAACAGGATGACCAGGTCGAAGTCCCCGGCCAGGAGGCGCTCGCCGAAGCGGAACACCTCGGCGTGCTGCTCAAGCGGGATTTCGCGCATCGCCGGGGCGACCAGCGGCCGGCCGCCGTGGCGCTCGATGAGCTGGCCCATTTGGTCCGCCAGCCGGCTCTCGAAGGCAACCACCCGGAGGCCGGCGAATCCCGCCTTGTCGTTGCCTGCGGCCATGGGTCCTCCTCTTCCCGCCGATTGACAGAATGACACACGTCCGACTAGGCTAGAAGCCGCGTGCGCCCGTAGCTCAGTTGGATAGAGCGTCGGGCTTCGAACCCGCAGGCCGCAGGTTCAAGTCCTGCCGGGCGCACCAATCATATCGCAAGCTTCTGCGACTGCACTCTTCTATATTATTATTATCTTAGCAGGGTTGCCCAGGATTGCGGGTGAGGACACTCTTGAGGGTGGTGAGTGATGACGGTCATGCCTCGATACTGCGCGGCGGTGGGGCTCCTCGTAGGATGCCTCGTGACCTCATCCTGCGCGGACCTCCCCAAAGGCGACGGGGCCACCAAATCCGCCAATCCCCCCGCCGCGCTGAATGAGTGGCGCTCGTTAGCCGAACAAGGGTTCGCCGAAGCCCAGTCCATCCTGGGGATGATGTACGCCCAGGGTCAGGGCGTGGCCCAGGACTACCCCGAGGCTGTCCGCTGGTTTCGCCGAGCCGCGGAGCAGGGAGACCCCAGGGCGCAATTCGGCCTTGGCGTGCTCTACGATAACGGTCAGGGGGTGCCGAAGGACTACGCCGAGGCCGTCCGCTGGTATCGTCGGGCGGCGGAACAGGGAAATCCCAGGGCCCAGAACAACCTGGGCCTGATGTACGAGCTCGGCCATGGCGTGGTCGAAGATTACATCCAGGCCCATGTGTGGTTCAGCCTCGCCGCCACCAAAGGGCTGACGGCGGCAGTGAAGAATCGAACCCGTCTCGAAAAAAAGATGACGCTGGCTCAGATTCTCGAGGCCCAAATCCTCGCCCGAGAACGGACAACCGCGCCATAATGGACCTTTTCGTAGACAATAGACCCCTGGTCTTTCCGCTCAAACTCCGCTAGACTTTCCCACTATATGCCCGAGAGAATCGGTCTATGAGCGTCCGGACGTATCTCGAAGAGTTGCCGCTCTTTTTTGATTTGACCGGCCCCGAGATCGACCTGCTCGTGCCCCACTGCCGCCTCGTGGAGGGACAGGCGGGACAACGCCTGATTCGGGAGGGAGAAGCGGTTCGGACCATCTATTTCATCGTCTCGGGAGAGGCCGCGGTTCTCAAAGACAACGAGATGATCGCCTCGGTGGGCAAGGGAACGGTGCTCGGAGAAATGTCCCTCATTCATCATTCCCCGGCGTTTGCGACGATCGAGGCCAAAGGGCCGTTCACGGCGCTGGCGATCGAGCAGGGCGTGTTCAACCAGCTCCTGGAAGAGCATGCCCGCCTCGGGTACAAGATCTTCAAAAAAATCGCCCGCATCCTGACCCTCCGCCTGATGATGACGGACAGCCGGCTGGCCGATCAATTGCACGTCCCCCATGATTACCGACACGACTGAAAACCTCCAAGCGCGAACCCTGAAAGAGTTCCTGGTGGGGGTTCGTCGCGCCCCGCCCGAGGCTCCTGGGCGATGGACCGCCCTCGTCTCGGTCGCATGTTTCAGTGTCTTCGGACTTTACGGATACGCCTTCATCGAGGAGGGGCATCGCACGGCGGGCACTGTCTTCATCGCCTTGGGAATCCTGGGCGGCATCGGCAACTGGCTGTGGGCGTGGCATAAAGCGCAGGTTGGAGCGGCCCATGAGGCGGCCTACCTCATTGATCGGTATTTGAAGGCCTGGGAGGGGGAGCTCGCCGAAATCAAACCATGGCTTGAATCCGGTGAGGTCCTCCTCTGGCTCTTCACCCAGCCCGCGGTGAGGTCCAGCCACCTCCAAGCCCATTTCCGCATGAGCCCCCGCGCGGCCGTGCGATTGCTGGGGATCCTGGAGCAGGCGGAAATCGTCGGCCCTCCTGACAGCGAAGGTCAATACATGGTACGGGCTTCGACCCTGGCCTCAGAGGCGCGAAACGGACAGGAGCCCCACGACCCCACAGGCGGCGACGATCCCATGTATGAACCGGTTCTGTCATGGGTCTCCACCTTGACGGCGGTGACCGCCGTCGCCGTTCAGCGCCGATTTCGAATCAGCTATCCTCAGACAGCTCGTCTTATCGAACGGCTGGAGCGCGAAGGATGGATCGGTCCCTGTGTGAACGGGAAACGCCCGGTGTACGCACATTGGAAAACCGGGGCCTCTGGGCTGCAGCGTGACCCCTGGACCGTCCTGGGGATCCCCCGAACGGCCACACCCGAGGAGACCAGGACCGCCTATTTGTCCGTGGTGCAGCAATACCACCCCGACAAGGTGGCGCATCTCGGTGCGGAGCTGCAAACCCTGGCCGCCGAAAAAACCAAGGCCATCACCCAAGCCTACGCAGCGATCCGCAAGCAGCAGGGGTGGTAAACGAGGCCTTGACAGGAGAGCCTTCGACTTATGGATGCCATCACACTATTGGGCTTGATTGCGGGAACCTTCACGACGATCGCCTTTTTGCCTCAGCTCGTGAAAACCTGGAAGTCGAAGTCGGCCAAGGACGTCTCGTTCGGGATGTTGTCCATATTCGGGACAGGCGTCGTGCTGTGGATCGGGTACGGGGTCTTGATCAGCGCCCTCCCGGTGATCCTCGCCAATGTCGTCACCTTGCTCCTGGTCTCGGCCATTTTGATGCTGAAAATCAAGTACGGGTGATCCCTCCAGCATCGCCCGGGAGGCGGCTGGGGCGGGTAAGATAGGCCCGCGGGCCGCTATGCACAGGACTTTAGTCGGGGAAGATGGCAACCGATAAGAGAAAAGCACGCCGTGGGCTGACGACAGGGACATCAGGAGAGGAGCACACCCGGGGCAATCATGGCTGACTGGTTCGTACGGCCTAGTCATTCTTGGGCTCACCCGCTGAGCGGTCCCTCCAGGATCAATCCCTGGAACCGGTGGACCACGGTCATGGTGACCCTCGCCCTGGCCTCCGGATGCGCCCCCCTCACGATCCCCTTACCGGACCCGCAAGCCCAGCCCGCAACCTCTTCCCAATCCGAAGGAACCGTGGTCCTGCCTCCGGTCCTCGATCAACGAAGCGTCAAACACCGAATCGGGATGATCAAAGACGTCCTGGGGAACGACAGGAGAGACCTCATTTCCGATCACGACCCTGGAGACTGGTTGCACGCACGGGTTGAGGCAGCCTTGCAGACGGCGGGGTATAACGTGATCTCTGACCCCAATGGTTCGGGGGCGCCGATCCTTCAAATTCATCTCATCAAATTCTTTTCCGAATCGGTCCTGGGCAACCAGATGACGACGGTCGATTTCGAAACCGATATCGCCTTTCATGCGGTCCTGACCCGGCCGGACGGACTCGAGGCGGAGCGCCGGTACTATGAGAAAGGGGGGCAGGAATTGTATATCGTGACCGATCTTCCCGGCGCGTATTCCGCTTCCATCCAGCAGGCAGCGGATAAACTCGCCAAGCGGATTACTGACGATCTCCTCCGGCTCCAGAAGCGCTACCCTGTAAAGGCCACCCCATGAACAAGCAACTCGCCTGGCTTTCCCTTGCGCTCTGTCTCCTGCTCACCAGCTGCATGGGGCCCCAGCGGATCGTGGTGATTCCGCAGGAATCCATCGGGGAGCATCAGGATCCGGACTGGAAAATCCTCAAGGAGCCGGCCGGAAACAAAGACCAAGGAAGACCTTGACGGGCGATTCGTCGGCCCTGTCGGGGGATGAATGGAGCGGGAAACGGGATTTGAACCCGCGACCCTCGCCTTGGCAAGGCGATGCTCTACCACTGAGCTATTCCCGCTCTGATCGGAATCGAAGCCCATTATAGAGTCCCCTCCGGCAAAGTTCAAGGCGACGCGCCGGGCGCCGTGATTGACTCCCAGGCGTGTTCCTGGGCACAATTCCCCCATATGGCCTTCCTGTCCGCGTTTCCCTTCGCGCTCATCCTTTTCGCGGCCACCGCGGCGCCGGTTCAGAACACAGGCGGTCCACCGGCGGGCCCCTGCGAGGGCGTGCCTGTCGCGGCGGGAACGTCCGTCGCCGGCGAATTGGTCGCCGACGGGTTCAGCCAGCCGGTCCACCTGGCCGCGCCCTCCAATGACTTGGGGCGGCTGTTCGTCGTCGAGCAGGCGGGGACCATCCGCATTCTCAAGGGGGGGGAACCCCTAGCGAGACCCTTCCTGGACATCCGGGACCGCGTCCGCTCGGGCGGCGAGCGCGGCCTCCTCAGTGTCGCGTTCCATCCGGACTACGGGTCCACCCGCCGGGTCTTCGTCTATTACACCGACGGCGCCGGTGATCTCGTCATCGCGGAATTCACCACGATGGCTGCCGATCCCGATCTGGCGGACTCCGGAAGCGAACGCAAGCTCCTGATCATCCCCCACCGCAAGTACGGCAACCACAACGGCGGGCAGCTCGCCTTCGGGCCCGATCGCTTCCTCTACATCGGGACCGGTGACGGGGGCTCCGGGGGCGACCCCGACAACAACGCCCAGACCAAAACCTCCCTGCTCGGAAAGCTCCTGCGCATCGACGTGGACAAGCCCGACCGCGGGAAACCCTACGGCGTCCCCGCCTCCAACCCTTTTCTCCGGGATGGGAACGCCGCGCCGGAGGTCTGGGCATACGGGTTGCGCAACCCCTGGCGTTTTTCCTTCGATCGCGGAACCGGCGACCTGTTCATCGCCGACGTAGGGCAGGACGCGTGGGAAGAAGTCGATGTCCAGCCGGCCTCGAGCAAGGGCGGGGAAAATTACGGCTGGCGCTACCTGGAAGGCAAGCACTGCTACGACCCGCCGGAGGGATGCCCGACCCGAGGGATGACGATGCCCGTATTCGAGTTTCCGACCCCCCCGAGCGGGTCTATCACCGGCGGCTACGTGTACCGGGGCTGCCGCATGCCCGCGCTGCGCGGGACGTATTTCTATGCGGACTACGTCAAGGGGTTCATCCGGAGCTTCGTCCTGGCGGACGGGAAAGTCGCCCGGGAGCGGGACCTCACGAGCGACCTCACCCCGCCGAACTCCACCCTGCACCTCAGCTCATTCGGCGAGGACGCCCGGGGCGAGCTCTACCTGGTGGACCATCGGCAGGGAGCAATCTATCGCATCATCCCACGAAAAGAAGGGTGACACCATGACTTCCTCGCGGGACCTCTGGACGCGGTTCAAGACCTACCTGAACGTCAACGACCCGGTCGGGGTGACGGTGGACATCAGCCGCATGAATTTCCCGGGCTCGTTCTTCGCCGATATGGACCTCCTCATCAAGCGGGCTTTCGCCCAGATGAAGGCGCTGGAGGGCGGGGCCGTCGCCAATCCGGATGAGCACCGCATGGTCGGCCACTACTGGCTGCGCGACGCCGCGCTCGCCCCCGATCCGCAGCTCCGTCACGACATCGAGGCGACGATCGCCGCCGTCAAGACCTTCGCGGCGGACGTGCACGCGGGAAGGGTCCGCCCCGAACGTGACGGGCAGTTCAAAAACCTCCTGATCGTGGGCATCGGGGGATCGGCGCTGGGACCGCAGTTCGTGGCGCACGCCCTGACGAATCCTCACGACAAGATGAAAGCCTGGTTCTTCGACAACACCGATCCCGACGGGATGGACAAGGTCCTGGCCCAGATCGGCGGCGGGTTGGCGGAGACGCTCACGGTCGTGATCTCGAAATCGGGCGGCACCAAGGAGACGCGCAACGGCCAACTGGAGGCCGGGGCCGCCTATGCGCGCGCTGGGCTCACTTTCACGCGCCACGCCGTCGCGGTGACCGGCGCGGGCAGCGAGCTCGACGCGGTGGCCGGGGACTGGCTCGCCCGCTTTCCGATGTGGGACTGGGTCGGCGGCCGCACCTCGGAATGCTCGGCCGTCGGCCTGCTCCCGGCGGCGCTCCAGGGCTTCGACATCGACGGGATCCTCAAGGGGGCCCGCGACATGGACCGTATCACGCGCAAGGAGGACCCGCGCCAGAATCCGGCCGCGCTGCTGGCCCTGATGTGGCATCACGCGGGGAAGGGCAAGGGGCAGAAGGACATGGTGGTCCTCCCCTACAAGGATCGGCTCGAGTTGTTCAGCCGCTATCTCCAGCAACTCGTCATGGAATCGCTCGGGAAGGAGAAGGACCTCGCGGGCACCGTCGTCCATCAGGGCCTGGCGGTCTACGGCAACAAAGGCTCGACCGACCAGCACGCGTATGTCCAGCAGCTTCGCGAGGGGGTGAACAATTTCTTCGTCGTCTTCATCGAGGTGCTCAAGGACCGCGCCGCCCGGTCCCTCGAGGTCGAGCCCGGCGTCACCAGCGGAGACTACCTCAGCGGGTTCCTGCATGGCACCCGGCGCGCGCTGCACGAGAACGGCCGGGAGTCCCTCACGATCACTCTCGAGGAGGTCTCCCCCGAGGCCATCGGCAAGCTCATCGCCCTCTTCGAGCGCGCGGTGGGCTTCTATGCCTCGATGATCAACGTGAACGCCTATCACCAGCCCGGCGTCGAGGCGGGAAAGAAGGCGGCCGCAGCGGTGATCGCGCTCCAACACAAAATCCTGCGCCATCTGGCCGAACACAAGGGCCGGGCCTTCACGGCCGACCAGCTCGCCGAGGCGATCGGCGCGGCCGAGGAAGCGGAGACGGTGTTCAAGATCCTCCGGCACGCGGCGGCCAACGAGGACCACGGCGTGAAGCGGACCCCGGGAAGAACACCCTCCGATGCCGCATTCGGGATGATGTAGAGGCGAACGCGCTATTTCGGGGAGGTCGCGGGAATGATGGGGACGCCGGGGGTCGAGCCGTTGGTCGGGGGAGGGGGAGCCTCCTCCATGGACACCGAGAACCCCGCCGCGTGGGTATGGCCGCCGCCTCCGTACTTCACGGCGATCTTGGCCACGTCCGCGCCCTCAGCCTGCGAGCGAAGGCTGAAGTAGCGGCGCCCGTCGCGGTCGTGCCAGATGATGCAGAAGGGGTGGCCCGGCGAGAGGCGTTCGCCGATCTGGCTGGTCAGGATCGCGCTCTGCACGCACGGAACCGTTGCCCCTTCAAAGCGTACCAGCACCGCCTGGCGGAGAACCTTCCCCACCAGCTCCTGTTCATAGCGCAGGATGGCTCGTCCCTCCGCCAGGAGGCCCTCCTGCGTCAGGGAATCCCAGATCTTGAAATCGTATGGATACGAACTCAGCGCCGCGCTGATTTCGCGGCTGCCGGGGAGCTTCCACGTCCAGAGGTCTTTGTCCTGCACGTACAGAAGGAGCCAGGGCGGGGGAGTCCCATGCGCCCACTCCCAGGCCAGCACCGCGCCGCTCTTTGTGAGATCAAAGTGCGCATAGGGAAGCCCGGACAAGGCTTCCTTCGCCGTGATGTGGTGGTCCAGGACGAGGAGGCCGGCGGCCTCCTTGGCCATTCGCTCCAGCACCGGCCGGGAATAACTGAAGTCCACGATCACCACCTTCCGGTCCACGCAGTCGACCGGGAGGAGCTGCCCATGGTCGGCGGGAAGGAACTCGGCCGAGGGGAACTGCTTCCAGATAGCCCAGGCGGCGCCGAAACCGTCGGCGCAATCGGCGTGATAGAGAACGAGGTCAGGCACCATTAGGCCATAGAATAGCACGCCGGCCGCGCCAGGGAAAGCGGAGGCCGTTTTACACGGCCGCCGACGGTATGGTACATAAATGAAGGCCTCTCACCAGGGTGAGGTGCACGCGGGATACGGCCGGTTTCCGCGGCCTGAGACGGAATGACCATGGCGCAGCGCGACAGGGACTGGCCCGGATTCACCCAGTGGTTCCACTGTCCTGAATGCTGCGGCCTGTGGACCCCCTGCGAGACAGGCGTTGCCGCCATCAACCGGTCCCAACTCATCACCTCCCCCATCGCCTCTCCGGCCACTCCCCCTCAGCGATGCCCCATCTGCGCGGGGACCCTCAAGGGCGCTACCCACGAGTTATAGCCCGGCAATTTCCCACTGGCGCAGAGACCGGTCAGGTGTGGTAAGCTTGCCGCGTATGAAAATTCACGCGGCGCTGTCGCGAGCCGAACAGACCTCTGACGCCGTGGCGTCCGCCTGCCAAGCGGTATCGTCCGGACTGGCGGGCTCCCCCGTGGACCTTGCCTACGTCTTCTTTTCCCCCCACCACACCGACTCCGCCGATGTCCTGGTTGCCATGGTCCGCGAGCAATTACACCCCAAGGTATTGCTCGGGTGCTCGGCCGAGAGCGTGATCGGAGGGGACGAGGAGGTTGAAGGCCAGCCGGCCCTGTGTGTCTGGGCCGCCCACCTGCCCGGCACCACGCTCACCCCCTTTCACCTGAAATTCCTGCAGAGCGGAGACGGCTTTACGGTGACGGGCTGGCCCGGGACCATGCCGAGTCCGGAGGCCCACCCGTCCTTCCTGGTCATCGGCGAGCCCTATACCACCCCGATCGATGCGTTCTTACAGGATTTGGCCGAGCGGTATCCGGGCGCACCGGCCATCGGCGGGATGGCGAGCGGCGGCCATGAGCCCGGGGTGAACCGGCTGTTGCTCAACGACACGTCGGTTGAAGCCGGCCTCGTCGGCGTCGCGCTCACGGGCGCCGCCCGTATCCGGTCCGTGGTGTCGCAAGGATGCCGGCCCATCGGCGACCGCTTCATGATCACCCGCGCCGAGCAGAACATCATTCACGAGCTCAGCGGCAAGCCGGCTCTGGAGCGCCTGCAGGAGGTGTTCGGACTCCTCTCGCCCGCCGAACAGCGCCGGGCCGAGCGCGCCTTTCATCTCGGCATCGTGTTTGACGAGCACAAGGAGCACTTCGATCAGGGGGATTTCCTCATTCGCAATCTGATCGGCGCCGACCAACAATCCGGGAGCATCGCGGTGGGCGACCTCGTGAAGGAAGGGCAGACCGTGCAGTTCCAGCTCCGGGACGCCGCGTCCGCCAGTGAAGAGTTGCACACCTTGCTGGCCGAAGAGCGCGCGGCGCCCAGCCTGCCGCCGCCCGCCGGCGCCTTGATCTTCAGCTGCAATGGGCGGGGACAGCAGATGTTCCGTACCCCCCATCACGATGTCTCCGCCGTCCGTGCGCGGCTGGGGGCGATCCCTGTCGGAGGCTTCTTTGCGATGGGGGAGATCGGGCCGGTCGGCCGGAGCAACTTCCTCCACAGCTTCACCGCCAGCGTCGCGTTGTTCTCTGAGGAGGGCACACCATGACACACCGTTGGCTTTCATATTTCGGGATCCTGGCCATCGCCGCGACCGGCTTGACCGCCGGAATGGTGTCGGCTTCGCACGTGCGGCAGCTCAGCGTGCAGGAGGTGAAGGCCACGCTCGACAAGGCCACGAGCCTGCGCGAGAAGGGTTTTCTCCTGGTGGACGTGCGGACCGAGGAAGAAAACGCGATGGGCGCGATTCCCGGCACCGACCTGAACATCGAGTACCGGGAGATCGGCCGGCGCCATCGCGAACTCGGCGTCGGACTCGACGACCACATCGTGGTGTACTGCCAGTCCGGGAAACGGAGCAATATCGCCGCGGACACCCTGACCGACCTCGGGTACAAGAACGTGTATAACATTCGCGGCAGCGTGAATGCCTGGCTGGAGGCCGGGTACCCCTTGGCCGGCGGGCGCCGTTGATTCAACCGTTCCTCCGTCCGCTGTTCCTGCTCATGCTCGTCTGGGTCCCCGCGTGCGTGGAGGCCCAGCCCCTCGCCGCCGCCCCTCCCGACGATGCCCGCGTTCGCGCACGCGAGCTCGGCGTTCCTCTCGGCGACCTGTCTCCGGGCCCGCTGAACGCCATCACCGACGTCGCCGGGGTGAAGGTGGGCCACGTCACGCTGGTCCAGGGCGCCGGCAAGTTGGTGCCGGGGAAGGGCCCCGTCCGCACCGGTGTCACCGTCATCATTCCCCGCGACGACGTGTGGCACAAGAAGGTCCCGGCCGGCGCCTTCGTATTAAACGGCACCGGGGAGATGACCGGCCTCGCCTGGGTGGAAGAATCGGGCTTTCTCGAATACCCGATCGCTCTCACCAACACGCTTAACCTGCCGCGCGTGGCGAACGGCGTGATGAGCTGGATGATCCGTCAAAATCCCGGCATCGGGATCATGGACGATACCCTCACGCCGGTGGTCGCCGAGTGCGACGACAGCCGCTTGAATGATATCCAGGGCCGGCACGTCTCGGAGGTGGACGTCAGCAAGGCACTCGACAACGCGACGGGCGGCGCGGTCGCCGAAGGCAGCGTCGGAGCCGGGACCGGCATGATCTCCTACGGCTTCAAGGGCGGCATCGGGACGTCCTCCCGCAAAGTGAAGGCGGGGGCGGACTACACTGTCGGCGTGCTGGTCAATGCCAACCACGGGCGGCGGAGCGAACTGATGATGGGGGGCGTGCCGGTCGGCAAGCTGTACGGCGGGGCGGAGTCGAAGGCGCCGGAAGGCTCCATCATCATCATCATCGCCACCGATGCCCCGCTGGATGCCCGGCAACTGAAGCGGCTGGCCAAGCGCGCGGCCATGGGGCTGGCCCGCACCGGCTCCACGGTGCGGCACGGGAGTGGCGATTTCATCCTGGCCTTCTCGACCGCGACTGTGATCCCCCACTATCCGGAGCAGCCTACCTTTCCGATCACCGCCTTCGCCGATACCCACTTAAATCCTCTGTTCACCGCGACCGTCGAGGCGACGAACGAAGCCATCCTGAACGCGCTCACCATGGCGACCTCCATCGTGGGCCGCGACGACAACAAGGCCGAGGCCATCGAACTCCGCCGCCTCCGCGACATCCTGAAAACCTCCGGCCGCTAGACCGAGCGCCTACGGCGTGATGACCGGCAAGAGCAGGCGCAGCGTGTCTCTTCCGATTTCGGGCACCCGCCCTGCCGTGACCGCCGGGTCGGTGAACGGCACGAAGCGGGCCAGCTTCAGAAAGGAACGGTCCGAGAGGAGCGCCACGAGATCCACCTTCCGCTCCCACGTCAGCTCCATCGTGTAGCCCTCGCCCCGCTTCCATTCCCAGGGATCCCCGCCCAGACAGAGCATCAGGCGCTTGTCCGCCAGTTTCTCGTACCGGTTGATGAGGTGTTTCTTGTATTGGCTCAGGCCCTCCCCCTCCAGGATCAGCGCGAAGACATAATGGTGCCCCCACCAGAACAGCGAGCGAAACGTGAATTTGGTATCTCCGTCGAAGTGTTTGAAGAAGTCGAGGTACTGGTAGGGGAAGTCGTCGAGGTGCTCGCCCTTCACAAACTGATGGGACGCGGGATTGAACCCCGGGGGAGCCAGGAGGGCCACGCCCGCCAGTTCCTCCTTCAACCTGGCGTAGAGCGCGTCCAATTGGCCGCGCACCTTCTTCATGATCCGGGCCTTGGACCGGAAGAACGCCGGGTCGGCCACGAGGCTGAGTTCTTCGTTCGTGAAGAGGATCGGATCCATCGCTGGGGGAGCCTATCATTCCCATTCGCGCTGGTTCAACCGGAAAGACCGGCGCGCTCTTGACGGGTGACGGAGTCCTCCCTATCATGCCCCAGAATGGGTGAGCGCGTGCCCTCATGACCCCGCCCCGCCGCCGCGTCCTGGCCCTGGCCCCGATGCCGCCCGAGAAGTCCGCCTACGCGCTGGCCCGCTACAGCCGCTCCCCGGACGCCATCGAGGACAGCCTGCACTGGGTGCACGGCCATTCGGCGGAGAAGTTCTGGGAGCAGTTCTACTTCGACTACGGCCACGCCTCGATCGCCGACCTCGGGCACGTCATCATCTGCTTCGAAGGCATCTCGGAATTGGCCGCGATCCACATCGAGGATGAGTCGCTGTGGGACGGCCAGGCGAAGTCATCCCGGTACCAGGATTTCAGCCCCGGCGGCATCTTCGTGCCGGAGAGCATTCAGGGCACCCCGGTCGAGACCACCTACCGGGGCATCGCCGGGCGTCTCTACCAGGCCTACGAGGCGCTCCATCTCCCGATCAAAGAACACCTGATCCGCGCCACCCCCAGGCCCGCCGACATGAAACCCGCGGTGTACGACAGGGCGATGAATGCCCGGACGTTCGATGTCACCCGATATTTGTTGCCGCTGGCCTCGACCACCAACGTGGGCCAGGTGGTCAGCATCCGCACCCTGGAAAAACAGATCAGCCGCCTGCTGTCTCTGCCATTTGCGGAGCTCCGGGCGATCGGGGAGGACCTGAAGGGGGCCTGCGCGGCTCCCCCGGTTAACTTATGGGGAGAATTGTGCGGGCAGACTTCCGGTCCCCATGAGCCCCTGGCCCCCACGCTGGCCCGGTATGCCAGGGCGAGCGACTACGTGATAAGGACCTATCCCGACCTCAAACAATTTGCCGCGGAGCGGCTGCGGCTCGGGGCGGTCCAGCTCAGCGAACCGGTGGAGCTTGTGGCGCCCCACGACCCCCTCGACGAACTGGTCGCCACGCTGCTGTACCGGGTCACCGCGTATCCCTATCGGCAGATCCTGACGGCAGTGCGGGAGTGGACCGAAAAAGACAAACAGGAAGTGGTCGAGGTTGGCTTGCGTTGGCGGGGCCCCCACGACGAACTCCTGAAGGAGTTTCACTGCGGATACGGGTTCATTTTCGATATTCTGATGGACCTTGGCGGCTGGCGGGACCTGCACCGCCACCGGCGCTGCCAGCAGGTCCGCCAGGACTTCACCACGATCCACGGCTACGAGATCCCCGGTGTCCTGAAGGAAGCGGGGGCCGAGACCCCGTATCGGGCAGCCCTGGACGAAGTCAAGGAGCAACTGGAAGGCCTGGGAGCGTCCCATCCGGAAGCCGCCGCCTACCTGACCCCCTTCGGCTTTCGCACCCGTTGCCTGTTCAAGATGGACTATGCTGAGGCCGAGTACATCGCCCGGCTCCGGTCCGGGGTCAAGGGGCATTTCTCGTATCGCAGGATCGCGTGGCTCATCCAGCAGGCCCTGCACGCGCGCTATCCTTATCTCGGCAGCCGCATCGACGCCACCCCGCCCGACATCGAGGACTCGCTCGCCCGCTAGAGGGCCCTAAATGTTGACGAGGCCCTTCCCCCCTCCCAAAGCCTGGGGGGTCCCGCACCGTCCCCGCCCCACGACCTCGTGAAGGAAATCCTGAGTTCTCCCCTCATCTAATCAGCAAGTTATGCCGATAAGAAGCTGGATAGGACGGCCCGAGGGGAAATCTGCCCTATGCTTGACTCTAACGCGCTCTGCGAGTCCCTCACCGCCAAACTGGCCGGACACAACCTCCCCGTCATTCGCCACACCTCGGCCAGGGTGATCGCCCTGCTCTCATCCCGAACGAGCGACGTAAACACCATCGCGAACGCGATCCTGCAGGACCAGGCGTTTACGGCGCGGATCCTGAACGTGGCCAACAGCGCGTACTACCGGCGGCGCGCCGACAAAATTACGACCGTCTCACGGGCGGTGTCCCACGTCGGGTACGGCACCGCCCGGGACATCGCGATCGCGTCCGAATACGCGGACTTCGCCCATAAGCGGTTCCCCGGGGCCGTCAACCTCCGCCGGGTGATGGCCAGAGCGTTCGTCGCGGCCCATCAGGCCACCGCGCTCGGTCAGGCCATTGGGTTGCCCGAGGCCGAAGCCCTTTTCACCAGCGCCCTTTTGGAAAGCCTCGGGGAATTCGCCCTGGCCTCCTATATGCCGAAGATCACCCAACTGATCGAGGAGACCGGCCAGACCCAGGGGCTCCCGTATGACGAGGCGCATCTCCAGGTCACGGGCCTGACGCCTCACGCGATCACCGCGATCATCGCCGCCAAGTACCAGCTCCCGGATGATCTCATCCTGCCTCCCCCCAACTGGGAGACCCAAACCCAATGGACCCCGAAGGAGCGACGGAACGCCGTTGTGCACATCGCGAACGCGTGCGCCATCAATCTGTTTGCCAACGAATCGCCCCTGGTACTGAGTCACTTCACAAAATTCATGACGCGGGCCACCACCGCCCTGGGCTTGCCCTCCGGCAAGGTCGCCTCCCTCCTCACCGAGGCGTTCCAAAAATCGCTGGATTTCGGCGCCACCGTCAATCTCGAGCGGAAGTGCTTTGCGCTGGACAAATCCACCCCCAACGACACGGGCCGGCACGGGCTTATCGAAACCTGCGCGCAGTTGGTCGATACCCCAGGCGGGGGCACTCCCCCGGGGCACAGACCCTCAGACCCCAGTGTCCCCACCCAGGAAAAACAAAGCCTGGCCGGTGATCGGGGACCGCACGAATCAAAAGGGAATGACCCATGTTTAAATTGATCATGTTTTTTCTCGTGGTCGGTCTCGCGGCCAACTTGACTCCGCCGATCTTCTATCTGAAGAAAGCGGTGGGGCGGGATACCCAGACTGAGGTGACGAAAGCCTGGGGCGCACCGACCCGTACCATCGAATCCCTCGACGGGGCGTCCGTGTGGGCCTATAAGTTCGGCAACCTGCCGCCGTTTTGCGTGGAATACATTCTGACCTTTGAGCCCAGTCCCGACAACGAAAGGGCCAATCACCTGTTGCTCAGCGCATGGGATTGGAAAACGTGCTGAGCCGCTTGATTTGACGCCTCCCACATATTCCGCCGCCCGGTTCCCTCTCTCACTGTCAAGATATATTACACCTCTCCAGGGAGGCTTCGTTTTTCTCGTGTCCAATGTTTGAATTCCACTGAATCTTTCTGGCATGAGGCTTGCTGAGACAATAAGATTGTGATAAGCAGGGGCGGTAGATGCTTATGAAGAGACCCTTGAACAGAGTCTGGGCGGTGGCAGGGATGGCCTGGGTGCTGTCAGGCCTTGGAAGCCCCATGGCGTGGGCTGTCCCGCTCACGGACTTCACCATTTTTGCGGTCGGCAATGTGAAGATCGGCGATGGCTCGCACATCACGGGTCTGGTCGGCAGCAACACGAACGTCCAGCTAGGAGGCGGGTCGGGTGTTACCGGAGACACCCGGAGCGGCGACAGCGTCGTGCTGAACAATGGCGCATTTGTCACGGGCACGATCACCAACCCAGGAACGTTCACCCACGCAGTAAGCTCTACCTTCGGCGCTCATGCCATGGCCATGCCGGACCTGCCCTCTCTCCCGCCGGCCACGGTTTTTTCCTCTGGAGGAACCAGCTTTTCCTTAGGGAATGGTGCAAACCTGACGTTGACGCCCGGGTCGTACGGGTCCATCAGTCTCGGGGGCGCTTCCAAATTGAACCTGCAATCCGGGAACTACTTCTTTGATTCGCTTTCGAGCGGAAATGGTCTCGATCTGAAGTTCAATCTGAGCGGAGGTGCCATTAAGCTCTTCGTCACCGGCAAGGCAAACTTCGGCTCCGTCGATGTCCTCCTCACGAACGGTGGCAGCGCAAGTGATATCTTTCTCGAAGCGCACGGAAGCGGGACCAACGTTTTCAAAGCGGGGGGCGGGTCCGACTGGCTCGGGACGGTGTTCGCGCCGAATGGCGAAATCCATTTCGGCGGCGGCGGTTGCTGCTCGTCCTTCCACGGCGACTTCTGGAGCGGTTTGGATGTCAATATCGAACACGCGGTGACGGGGACCCCGGTTCCCACGCCGGAACCGGCCACCCTTTTCCTGCTGGGCTCCGGCCTGCTGGGGCTTACCGCATGGAAAAGGATGCGAATGAGAAGACTAACCGGCTAGCCTCAGCGCCCCCGCTCTCCAATCCCACGGCAGAGAGCCCCACGCATGCGGCCGTCCTTGGGTCCCACCCGCACGCCCTATTCCTCCACAAGATCCCAAAGCCCATTAATTAGCAAGGCGATGGGCTTTTTCCGCCAGTGACCGACTTGACGGCCTCGCTGAAAGCCCTGTATAACGATCGGTGCTTGCTTGAGCCGGGGGTCATCCCGCCAAACGCTGAGACCTTCGCCGTCCTGCACCTGCCGCGCCCGTAGCTCAATGGATAGAGCATCAGACTACGGATCTGAGGGTTGGGGGTTCAACTCCCTCCGGGCGCGCCACTACTAAAGGCAGGCCCTTCGGAATCGAATTTTCCTTCGAAGAGAGACTAGATCAAGCTGGAAAACAGGCCCCGACTGCAAAGCAGCGCCTGTGGAACGATCCGAGGCTGTTGCCGACGGGGCGCTATCGGAATTATCCGCGTGGATGGGAGGGTTCATCCCCCCCGAGGATGATTAATCGGTAAAAGGACGGAGGGGCCGCCCGGTGACGATCTGATAGGCATCGGCCAGGGTGGCGACCTCGGTGACCTTAATGTCGGCCTCCCTTCCGAGCCGTTCGAGCGCCGGGGAGCTCTGGCCCGCGGGGACCAGCATTTCGTGCGCGCGCAGTTTCTGGCAGCCGCGCACTTTGTCGAGAGGCCCGGCGATAGGACCGATCGTGAGGTTGGACTGGATGGTCCCGGTCATGCACACATCCTCACGGATGGGATCACCGAGAAGCGCGGCAATCAGTCCGATGGTCAGGATGCCACCGCCGCTGGGCCCGTCTACTTGGTTCTTGCCAGGTCCAGCGCCGAAGACGGCAGGGACCGTAAAAGTGGCGGCCAGATTGGCAGGTTGATATCGCACGGCGGTCGCGGCGGTCCGAACGGCGACGATCATGGAGTCGCGGATTCCCTGGGCGAATGGCTCGGCCGTAATCACCTGGGGTCCCGTGCTGTCAGGAAGGTGTCGGACCTCGATTCGGATGGGGATCGTCCCCCCGGGTTGCGCGACATAAAACTTCAGCGTGTCCGTGGTCGAATCCACATCCGCCACGGTCAGAATCGGAACGGTGCGGGTCGCGGGTTGGAACGGAGCCCCGGGGGCCGTGACCCCGACAGGTTGGTCGGGCTTGCCCGGCTGGAGGACCGGAGCCGAAGCGCGGACCGTGCGAATGGGGAGAACGGGAGCAGGAGATATCAATTGAGGCTCATAAGAGGTTGGGTGGAGGATTGGAACATGCTTGCAGCCTGGCCCACCCTGGTCGGTATACATCGGGGTCCCCTGGGCAGTAGGACACTGATAGACCGTAGCGTGGCTGTGTAGCGGGTTTCCTCCGAGGAGGCTGACCAGAAGCAGACCAGAGAAGAGCAGGCGCGTGTAAGTGGCAGGAACAACCGCTCTGAGAAGAGACGAACCGAAGCTCTGGGAACGGACGCGACAGCCAAGAGTCGGCCGTTGCGACGGGGAGTTGTGGCGAACGCGTGTGGGATGCATCGGTCTTCCTTTCTGCGGAAGACCTCCATCCCGTGGAAGTTGAGACTTCCTCTCCTTCGATAACCCGGCTATCAGGGCTAGGTGACCTGACCCGTGGCTTTGCGTCCCCAGCTCACGCTGGGTTTGCCGTTTCGAGAAAGGGTCTCCGCGTTAACCTATAGCTTTAGCAAAGGCAATACCAATTACAAATAGTAATTATTTCAATGCCTTACGTGCTATAAAGGCCCGTTAGGACACAAGAAACACACATGAGTTATACAGATGTTAGGAAAAGGATTTCTCAACGATATCCCCAATTTCCAACAGAAGGGAATGGCTAGCAGGAGGGTCTAGGGGAGAGCCGAAGTGCCGAATCGGAGCGGCTAGCGGCGCTTGGCCTTTCGCCCGGCGCGTCGGGCCGTGGGGGTGAGCTTGGTCTTGGGCCGCGGCTTCGCGGTTCGGGAACCCGTGGATGTGGTCTTGGCTTTGGCTTTCGGATGATGCAACTGGAGGAAGGGTAAGGTCTTCATTACGGTTCTGACCGTACGTTCCTGCCCAGGATCGAAGGCGATGCCCAGCACGCCGGTATGCGCGTGCCGGACGATTCTGCCGAACACCTCAATCAAGGAGAGGGCAGGCATGGCCTTGGAATGGGGTTTAGGGAACGCCAGGATGACCGGGGCGCCGGGGCGCAGGGTGTCCGGTGAAAAAGCCCCGATCCCGCCGAGGCTGATGTCTTCGAAGGACGCGACGCGCTTTCGCCCATCCATCCGGAGGATGAGATGATGCAGGGTCTGGCCTCGGGGATGCCGCCGCCGATCACTCTCTCCCTTCGCGAGGGGCATCGCCGTCCGAATCCTGGAACCCATGGGTCCTCCCCTATCCGGCCATGTCCGGCCGCACCCGGGGGCGAACCAGGTAGACCGCAATCACCAGCGCGACGATGACCAACACGTTGACACCGATGTCCAGGAGATACCGGTGAAACGTCTCGGAGGTCAAGGACTCCGAATAGGCGGTTTCGGCGCCGGTGGTCAGAATGCGCCTCGTGGAGGCGATAATGCAGATGTACAGGAACGGCTCCGGCGTGATCATGTGGGTCTTCAGGAAATTAATGATGGTCCGAAACAGCTCCAAAAGGATCACGACCAGCAGGAGATCATGGATCAGCGCCAGCACCGCAGGAAGGACCCCCGCCCCCAATGTCGTGACGAAGACGTACCAGGCATGGGCGAAGACCACCATGCCGAGGACCAGGAAACTGAACCCCGCCGTGATGTACCCCATCCCGTCGAGGGTCTCCATCCACGAGATCCAGAGATTCGGTCTGGGGCTTTTGTCCATAGGAAGGGCGAGACTAGCACACCGCCCCCACGCGGTCAATCAAGGCCCCTGGCCCACGACATTGTCGGCCGAACCATCCGTGTGTTAGGCTACGACGGAACGTTTCTATGAACCATCCGCCTGCCCGGCCTGTTCCCCTCACTGATCGACACACCCTCCGAATCGTGATCGGCGCCTTCGCGCTCGCGGTCCTGGGCGCGGACGTGGGCGCAGTCCCCGAGAGGGCCTCCCCGGTGCCCGAGTTCCGTCCGGCCCTGCCCGGATACCAGTTCCGCTTTCCCCGCGACCACGGCACGCATGACGACTTTCAGACCGAGTGGTGGTACTACACCGGCCACTTGAAAGCACGCGACGGCCGGACGTTCGGCTACCAGGTCACCTTTTTCCGGCGGGCCGCCGCGTCAGCCGCCGCCCGGAATCCTTCACGGTGGGCCCTGCGCCATATCTATTTTGCCCACTTCGCCGTCACGGACGAATCAGGCCGGCGGTTTCGCTTCTCCGAAAAGATTTCCCGGGCGGGGATCGGCAAGGCCGGCGCCCAGGCCGGCAGGCTTGCCGTGTGGATCGATGACTGGGGGGCCGAGGCCGAGGAAGAGACGCATGGGATCCGGGCAAGCGACGGCGGGATGGCGCTCCGTCTCAAGCTCGCGCCGGAGAAACCTCCGGTGATTCATGGCGCCGAAGGGATCAGCCGCAAGGGGGAGGCCCCCGGAGAAGCCTCGCACTATTACTCCTTCAGCCGGATGCGAACTGACGGGACGCTCACGCTCGACGGGACGACCGTGCCCGTCACCGGCGAGAGCTGGATGGACCACGAGTTCGGCAGCAATCAACTCGGCGAGGCGCAGATCGGATGGGACTGGTTCTCGCTGCAGATGGCTGACCGGACTGAGCTGATGATCTACCGGATCCGCAGGCGCGACGGGTCCATCGACGTGGCCTCGGGGGGAACATGGATTCGGACCGACGGGAGCTCCATCCCTCTCGCTCGCGAGGCGATCGCGGTTACGGCCCTCGATCACTGGCGATCTCCGCAAAGCGGGGCCCTGTACCCGGCAAGGTGGCGCATCAGCGTGCCTTCCCAGGGGCTGGCCGTCGAGGTCACCCCGACCATTCCGGACCAGGAACTCGTCACTCGCGCGAGCACTCAGGTCACCTACTGGGAAGGCAGCGTGACCGTTCAGGGCGAGCGCGAAGGCCGTTCCGTGACAGGGGCCGGCTACGCGGAATTGACCGGCTATGCCGCGCCGCTCAGGGGACGTCTGTGAGCGCGCCGTCAGGCTTGACACCCCTCCGGGGTTTCAATAGTGTAGCCGGGCTCTCCGGATCGGGAGACTCTAGCATGGGATCCATCATGCAGGCGTTCATCCTGCTCTTCATCATGCTTGCGGGCTGGGGCTGCGGGCGCCAGAGCGACACGATCGCGGCCATCGCTCCGCACCCGAAGAACCCCGACATCATCTACGTCGCCACCAACGAATCGCTGTACAAAACCCGCGACGGCGGCGCCACGTGGACCAAGATCACGACCGACTTGAGCAGCTTCCGCGTCCTCACGTTGGGCATCGATCCCCACAGCCGCTCGAACGTGTTTGCCGGCACCATGGGGGATGCCGTCTATAAAAGCTACGACGGCGGGCAAAGCTGGGCCCCGCACAACGCAGGGCTCAAGGAGCACGTCTCGGTCGTCAACCAGTTTGTCTTCCACCCCACCGAGCCTGAGGTCATCTATGCCGCCACCACCGTCGGAGCGTTTCGGACCACAGACGGCGGGCGGTTGTGGGAAGAGCGCATGCACGGAATGAAGGAGGTCCACTATGTCGTTACGCTCGCCATGGACCGGAAGAACCCCGACGTGATGTATGCAGGCACCACGGGGGGCGTGTACAAGACCACCGATGGCACCGGCAAGTGGGACCTGGTCAACAACGGGCTCATCCCTAAGGAGAAATTGGACGCGGCGATGGCGCTCGGCGTGAATGTTCTGGTGACCGATCCGGTTCGTCCCGGGACCGTGTTTGCGGGGACAACCAACGGCCTGTTCAAGACCACCGACGCCGGGGCCTCGTGGCACCGCATCGAAAAAGGATTGGCCGACACTTACATCAGCGCCATCTTGATCGACCCAAGCAATCCCGCCGTCCTGTATGCGGGGACTCGCAAAGGGGTCTATCGGACGACGGACGGGGGTGAAACCTGGCTCGAGGCGAATACCGGACTGACCAC
Organism: Nitrospiria bacterium; assembly: GCA_041490525.1. Taxonomy (GTDB): domain Bacteria; phylum Nitrospirota; class Nitrospiria; order Nitrospirales; family NS-4; genus JBGPTH01. The sequence goes on along the minus strand of JBGPTH010000003.1, from coordinate 19,338 downwards.
TTTGAACATTCGCGCCATGGCCCTCAGCCCTCTCGACCCTCAGACCGTGTTTGCCGGAACCAACGGAAGCGGGCTGTTCCGAAGCACGGACGGAACTACGACTTGGAAGCCTCTCCGGCTCACCCCGGGGCCGAAGGTCTCCACTCCCTCGGCGCCCCGTACCTAGATCCCCCGAGGGAAAGCTCGGCCTGCTTCGGGCGTGCCCTTTCAAGACTGAACAGTCGGGGATATTGGTGCGCCGAGGTCAAAGCGGGCTTGTGGTCTCACCAGGCTTTCCGTCTAAATCTGGTAGCCTGCATCCTGTTTACTGAATAATTATATTTTTCAATCAATTTTATCTTATTCACAGTGTGGTGCTTTCCTCGGCATATCCTCTACTCATTGGATATCAAAAAAGAAAAGGTATTCGGGTCTGAGTGGGAACTCCAAGCATGAAGCACGCTTAGTCCTCATGCGGATTTTACGATCATAAAATTAAAATATCAGACTATGAATTGATGTTTATGTTATGGCATACAACAGGGTATGAATAAATTTTAGTTGACATAGTTTTAAAGCAGATGATATAAAGCAATTATGCTTTCAAGAAAGCTTGCATCACGATGGAAGAACTAAAAGACATCATCGTCGGTTTAGAGCAGCGGATAAGCGCGTACAAATCCCGGCTGCAGGAACTCCAGAAAAAGCGGGAAAAACTCAACGACGAAATTGCAACGATCAATAAATACCTCGAGCTTGCCGAAACTCTCTACCGCGTCGAAGTGGACAAAGCCAAACTGGCCAGCCTCTCCAGTCAGTTCATCACCGATTCGGACAAAGATAAAGCGGGCCGTCAAGTCCCGCTCATGGATGTGACCGACCAATCCCGAGATATCCTTCTGGGCCGTTCCAAATACGTCGGGATGAGTGTCTCGGAGGCGGCCTATCAAATCCTCCGGGATGTCGGCTCAGCCATGCACGCCAAAGAGATTTGCCACCGTCTGATCGAGGGAGGGATCCGCATCAAGGCTAAAACCCCGGTCACGTCGATCGCCACCTCGCTGAAGCGAGACCGGCGGTTCCGGAAGGTTGCGCCAAACACATTCGAGGCGGTCGAGGAAAAACTGCAGGCCGTGTGAGCGGAGCGAAGCACTGGTTCCACGGAGAAGCGACCGGCTCCCACACGACAATACCAAGGCCCATCGGCCGATGGTGATGAAAGGAGGTGAGACTTGATGGCAACGAAGAAGAAGGCGGGGAAAAAGAAGAAATAACGATCCCCTCTATTATCGCGTGCTGGGGGCAAGGCTACTTGCCCCCAGCATTCCCTTGTACTCCACCACGCAGATCAGACTGACCAGCCCTACCGACCATTTTCAGGAATTTCGGCTTGACGTTCCCCTGCCGCGCGGAAAAAGATCTAGTCGCGCTGCGGGGAAGCTACGAGCGAGGGAGCGAGTTGGCTGATTCGACCTGCCGGGGCTGTGGTATCGGCCGAAACCAACATCCAGTTTTCCCGGGATTCGAGGACTTGGGCGACAAGTCGTGCGTGCAACGCGTGGCCTGACCGTACCGCCACGATTTCTCCGATGAACGGCATACCCAGAAGCGCCATGTCTCCGATCAGATCGAGCACCTTGTGGCGGACAAATTCGTCCACGAACCGAAGACCATCCTCATTGAGCAGCGCGTCATCGGAGAGGATGAGCGTGTTTTGGAGGGATCCGCCGAGTCCGAGCCCCGCATCCCAGAGCGCCTCGACTTCGCTCAGGAACCCGAAGGTCCTGGCCGGGGCAATCTCGCGGACAAAGTCGTCTTTCGATCCACCAAACGCGTAATTCTGCCGCCGAATCAACGGGTGATCATAATCGATGGTGTAAGAGACGCGCGGCACGGACGCGGGGCGGATCGTGATGCGCTTCTCTCCCTCGATCACCTCAATAGGACGCATGATTTTCAGATAAGGCTGGCGCCGGTCCTGTTGGACGATACCGCCTTTCAAAATCATGTCCACTAAGGGCGCGGAACTCCCGTCCAAAGCGGGCAATTCCGGGGCGTCCACTTCGATGATCAGATTATCGATCTGAAGGCCTGCCGCCGCTGCCAGGACGTGTTCGATGGTCTGGACCTGTGCCCCGTTCACCCCAATCGAAGTCGAAAGAAGGGAGGGCTGAATATTCTTGATCGAGGCACGGATTCGCGCGCCACTTCCGATATCCCTCCGGAGAAAGACGATGCCAGTAGCGGGGGGTGCCGGCAGCAAGCTAAGCGACACCCGGCAACCGGAATGCAACCCGGTCCCCGTACATCGAACCGACTTCTGGATAGTTTGCTGAAGCCTCATCTGCCCACTCCTGCCATCCTGAGCCATAATATATAAGCAATGCCGATGCCATTTTGAACGTAGACGAATGGATTATTCAAGTCAATGATTTATTTATTAAAATTAGCTTATATCGATCATGGAATGGTTCGTTCGCCAGCTTGAAATGTTGTAAAAAGTCTGCATCTGTGGCTTTTCAAAAGCCTCCCTCCCTGGACTTTTTTGCCGTTGATCACCGCAAAGGCCACGATAGAGTGCCCCCTTACGGGGCCTGGGTCCGTCTCAAGCCTTCGGGTCGAGTTCAATCAGGCCTTTGCGAATGCCCAGAATAGCGGCCTGCGTGCGGTCGTATACTTGCAGCTTATGGAAGATGTTTCGGACGTGGTTCTTGACGGTCTTCTCGCTGAGGTTGAGCTCGTTGGCGATCTCCTTGTTCGTCTTGCCGTCGGCCACGAGGCGAAGGACCGTGATCTCCCGCTCGGTCAGGTCGTGCTCGGTCCGAGCCTGTTTTTTTCCTTTCCCTTCCGACAGCAGGGAGAACTCCGCCAGGATCTTGCTGGCCACCGAGGGATGGATCAAGGACTCCCCCTTGTAGATCGAGCGGATGGCTGAGACGATCTGGGCCGAGTCGGAATCCTTGAGCAAGTATCCGGTGGCCCCGGCTCGCACGAGGTCGAAGATGTATTTTTCCTCGTCGTACATGGTGAGCGCCACGATGCCGATGTGGGGCGATTCCCGTTTGATGGCCCGCGTGGCCTCGACGCCGTTCATCCGCGGCATGCTCACGTCCATCAAGATGACATCGGGGGACAATTCCCGGGCTTTCTCGACGGCTTCCTGCCCGTCGCGTGCCTCGCCGACGACTTCGAGATCCTTGCTCTCACGCAGGATGGCGGCGAGACCCTCCCGGACCACCCGGTGGTCATCGGCGATCAGGACCTTTATTCGCTCCACGGCGTTGCGCCTCCTTCTGCAGGATGGGAATATCGACCAGCACCCGTGTCCCGGCCCCTTTTCGCGACTCCACTCTTGCCGTTCCCCCGACTAATCGGGCCCGCTCCACGATCCCCTTCAGTCCGAAAGACTGCCACTTGGTCGGATCCTGCGAGACGGCGTCCACCTCAAACCCAACCCCGTTATCTTCGATCATCGCCTTGATGCGGCCGCCCGAAACGGCCAGCGTGACCAACACCCGGTCTGCGTGGGCATGTTTCTGGACGTTGCTGAGTGACTCTTGCACGATCCGGAAGAGAACGACCTTGGCCTTCGGGGAGAGGGCCACCTCCTCCCCCGACGCGATCAACTCGGTCCGAATGTGGGATTGTGTTTCGTAGGATTTGAGGTACGTCCTCAACGCTGGCAGCAGCTCCATCGACTCGAAATACAGCGGGCGGAGGTTGAAGATCACCTGCCGCGACTCCTCGATGGCGGCTTTGAGCTGAGTCCTGGCATCGCTCAGGAGGTCGTGGCAGCGGGTAGGGTCCGAAAAGATCAACTCGCGGCAGAGGTCCAGCTTGAAATTGATTCCCACCAGCGTCTGGACCAGCCCATCGTGGATCTCGCAGGCGATGCGGCTGCGCTCTCCGGTGACCGCGGAGCCGGCCTCCTTCACGTAGAGCCGGTATAAATCCTGGTACTTCTTCAGGTGGCGCTTCGTCTCGGCATTGGCCTGCACGCGAGCCTCGATGAGTTGCCACATGAACTTGGCGCTCGCCCCCCCGATGACTGCCACACCCGCCCGATTGAAATCGGCCAGCGCCTCTTCCACCTCCCAATTCCCGGTCACATCGATGATCAGATCCACCTCTTCTGAGCTGAGGAGTTCACGGAAATCCCTGGTGACCCGAACGCCGTACCGCTTGGCGATCCGGAGCCCGGGGGCCTTGGGGTTGATCTCGGCCACCCCCACGAACCGGACGAGCGGATCGGGCGCAAGAACAGACAGCAGAGCAGAACCGCCGGAGCCGGCGCCGATGAGGGCGACATGCGTGGGGGAAAGGACCATGGAGGCTGCTCGCTCGCTCCGCGTGGCCGAGGCAAGACGACGGAACGACGACTTGGTTTTGATCGGCATCGAATCCCTTCCTATTGAAATAGGATACGGGGAGAAGTGGCGGGAAACAAGCCTGGGGCGGTCTATTGCTCAGCCGGGGCCGGACCCCGCTCACGGAGCAGTCCCTTGACCTCGTCCATGAACTGAGCGACGTCCTTGAATTCCCGGTACACGGAGGCGAAGCGGACGTAAGCCACCTGGTCGAGTTGGCGAAGCTCGGCCATGATTTCCTCACCGACCACGCGGGACTGGACCTCAGTTTCCCCCCGTTCCTGAATGCGCTTCTCGATCCGGTCCGCCACCGTTTCCAGTGTGGCGATGCTGATGGGACGTTTCTCGCACGCCTTCTTCAGGCCCGCCAAAACCTTCCCCCGATCGAAGGGCTCGCGACGGCCATCTTTTTTGATCAACATAGGAAGGACTTCATCCACCCGTTCATAAGTCGTGTACCGACGCTTGCAGCCAAGGCACTCCCGCCGGCGACGAATGGCCTCTCCCTCTTTGGCCATTCGCGAATCCACGACCTTGTCCTCCGTATGACTGCAAAAAGGGCATCGCACCGTGGTCCGAGCCTCTGGTTACCGGTAGTCTTCGAAGATGGGAAACTTGCCGCATAGGGTCCGTACGCGGGATCGGACCAATTTGCGGACGGCGGTGTCTGCTGGAGAAGACAGGACTTTGTCGATCGCATCGGCGATGTGGTCCATTTCCGGCTCCCGCATGCCGCGCGTGGACACGATCGGCGTCCCCAGCCTGATCCCGCTGGCGATGGCCGGGGGCTTTTCGTCGTAGGGAATCGCATTCTTGTTGACGGTGATTCCGGCCTCATCCAGGGCCGCCTCCGCCTCCTTGCCGGTGATTCTCTTGGAAGTAAGGTCCACCAGCATCAAGTGGGTGTCGGTTCCCCCCGACACGATCCGGAACCCTCGTTTCTGGAGCCCGCTTGCCAGAGCCCGGGCGTTGGCCAGAACCTGTTGCTGGTAGATCTTGAAGCCCGGCGCCTGGGCCTCTTTGAGCGCGACGGCCTTGGCCGCAATTACGTGCATCAAGGGCCCGCCCTGGAGACCCGGGAAGATGGCCTTGTCCAAGGCCTTCGCATGCTCCGCTTTGCAGAGGACCATCCCGCCGCGAGGCCCGCGGAGGGTTTTGTGTGTGGTGGTGGTGACGAAGTCGGCGTAGGGAACCGGGTTCGGGTGGAGCCCCGCAGCGATCAGGCCGGCGATGTGGGCGATGTCCACCATGAGGTATGCCCCGACCGCCTTGGCGATCTCCTGAAACTTCGGGAAGTCCAGGGTGCGGGAATAGGCGCTCGCGCCCACCACAACCATGCGGGGGCGGCAGTCCTCGGCCACCTTCCGCACCGCATCGTAATCGATCCGCTCGGTGGTCCGGTCCACTCCATAGAAATAGGACCGGTACAGCATGCCGGAAAAGCTTACGCGACTCCCGTGGGTGAGGTGGCCGCCGTGGGCCAGATCCATCCCGAGAATGGTGTCCCCCGGCTTCAGCACGGAGAAGTAGACGGCCATATTGGCCTGCGATCCGGAGTGAGGCTGGACATTGACATGCTCTGCGCCGAAGATCTGTTTGGCCCGCTCGATTGCCAAGGTCTCCACGACGTCCATATACTGACAGCCGCCGTAGTAACGCCGGCCCGGATACCCTTCTGCGTACTTGTTGGTCATGAGGGAGCCCTGGGCCGCCAAGACCGCGGGGCTCGCGAAGTTCTCCGAAGCGATTAACAGGATTTTCTCCCGCTGCCGGCGGCCTTCACGCCGGATGGCCTCGTAGACTTCGGGATCGGTTGTTCGAAGCGGGCTCGCCATCAGCGGTTTAGCCCTCCTGCGCCGGCGCCGGGGGGTCCGGTGGAGTCTCAGCCTTAGCGACGGTGACCTGCACCATCGCGGTGACTTGCGAGTGGAGTTTGATGGGGACCGTAAACGTGCCCAATTCCTTGATCGGATGGTCGAGGTGAATCTTGCGCTTGTCCAGGTCAATACCCTGAGCGGCCAAGGCCTCGCCAATGTCCTTGGTCGTCACAGACCCGAACAGCTTATCGTCTTTTCCCACACGAACCGGAATGGTCAGAGCCACGGCGCTCACCTTTTTCGCGTATTCTTCGACCAAGGCCTTTTCTTTCTTGGCCTTCTCTCCGATCACCCGCTTGGCGTGCTCGATGGTCTTGAGGTTCCGGCTCGTCGCCTCGACCGCCTTGTTTCGGGGAAGCAGGTAGTTGCGGGCGTATCCGGGAGCGACCTCCAGAAGGTCCCCTATATTCCCCACCCCGTCCACATCTTCTCGCAGAATCACCTTCATTGCTGGAACTCCTTGTGGTTAGAGGTCGAAATCCTACAAGAGCATGGGGGGAAAGTCAATGAAGACGCCTTGTGATTCCAGGCCTTCTTCGCTAGAATAGCGTGGGAGGCCTGCGAGGGGGGACAAGGCAGCATATGGTGAAACTGCTCCCTTTGCTCCTCCTTGCCGTCTTCAGTCTCCTTCTCCCCGCCTCGGACGGCCTCCGGGCAGAAGACCCAGGGAAAGACCCGTCCCCAGGTCTACCCGCGACTTTTGACCCCCTGCTGCTCAATATCCGGATGAGCGCCCGCCCCCTCCGTCCCCCGGCCGAGATCATCAAACAATCGTGGAGGTTGGAAGGGTATCGTCTCAGACAGCCCGGCGCCCAAGCCCCGAGGGCGGTGATTATTGATGACGAGGCCCACCGGCGATTCCTGATTCTTTCCGCCTCGGAGGATGGCATCGTGGAGGTGTACCGTGTCGGCGACATGCCGGTCGACGTGGCTCCTCGGCTGCGTCCGGCAGCGGACCGTGCCCGCGCCCGGCAATGTCAAAACCGACGAATGGATCCGGCCGGCGAACTCGGTTGTCTCGCCCTCTGCCTTTTGGAGAGCTTGAAAGAGTGAAGGCCTTCGATCTGCTTCCCATCCTGATTCGCAGCGTTGCTGCGGAAGACCATGAAGGCTCTGACCGATCCGGCCTCCCCCAGAAGGTCCGCCACCGCCTGGAGGATATTCTTCAGCACCCTACGACCTACTACTTCGGCCCCGCGGACCGGTTGGTGCCCTGGGTCGCTCCCGACTCCACCGTAACAGACCCAACCCTTCGCTCCACCATCGTGACCTCAGTCCTCACCACCATTTGGGACCCGGACCGGGGATTGCGGCGAACTAAGCTTGCGGCCACCATGACGGAACTGGTCAAAGCCAACAAGCGGGTTCTGCTGATCGGGCCTGATAATCGGACCTTAGACGACGCCCTGCTGGCCGCCGCCAAGGGCCTTCGCGGGGCGGGACTTCAATACCGGAGCTTCCTCTGCCGGTATGACCCGCCCGTCCTGGCCGGCGAAGGCGGGATCAACCTGCACGACCTGGCCTTCGACGTCCAGGTCTCTGCCTTCCTCGGCAAGTCCCAGGCAGACAAGGCGGGCCTCCGGCGCAAATTGGAGCGTTACCTGGAGCTGGCTCCCATTCTGCGGTACAAGGGCGAAAAGCAGAAGGACCTCGACGAGGTGCGCCACCTTGAATGGCGGTTGCTCTCCGCTCTGGGGGATACGCAAGCCAAGATCAAACGATTACAGGAAATGCTGGCGATCTACGACGCACTCCCCCTCTGGCAACGTATCGGCATGCAGGTCATGGGGAGCAACGTGGCCTCGATGCAAGAGAACCGTCAGCTGTACGAGGCCCAGAAGAAGGAGTACCTGGATGAACTGGAGATCGTCCAAGGCCGGATCAACGAGCTGAAGCCCGAAGCCTACGTGGACCCCGAAATGCGCCCCGAATACGAGGACCTGAAAGACGAAATCGAACGCTTAGGGGGCGCAGATCGCGTGCGGGAGGTCCTGGCCACAGAAGAGGACCTCAAACGTCAACCCTTCCTCCAGGCCAAACGCCTCATCGCGGTCTCGGCGCCGCGGGTCGTGAGCGATGCGATCTTTCGTTCGCTCCGATTCGATGCCCTGGTAGCCGACGAGGCCCCGCGCATTCCGCTCCCGTTGCTCATTGCGTGCGCCTGCATGGCCCGGGAGCGCATCATCCTTGCCGGAGACCCTCAGGACATTCCCCCGCCGGCCTCCACCCCCTACGGTGTGTCATTGGGCTGGTGCGTCGAACTTCAGGCCCATCCCGTTTCGCCTGCCGGCACTTCCCCGGCCTAGGGACTCCCGCCTTGAACGAGCGGCTCCTTCTGGCACGGATAGGGGAAGGAGGTTTCAGGAGGTGACGGAACCACCAGATGGACAGTGCAAGGGCCCCGCACTTCGGTAAGCTGCCGGTTGGAGGTGTAGACGATTTCTTCCACAGTGAAGGCGGGGGAATACCGGACCCGGATCTTATCCTCCCCGATGTCGCTGGAAGCTCTCTCCCGTCGCAGAAACACCTGCTCGTGCGCCTCACCATCCGGCATGGCGCCCGGCTTCAGACCCCAGGGAATGAACACGAGCGTCGCATGGGAAAAGCTTCGCCAGAGCTCCTGGCGAACCGCCTGATCCTTCTCCGCCATAAAGCGCGCCACCTCCGCCCGGCGTGACCGGTGCTGTGCGAGATCTGTCCCCATGGACACAGGGAGTGTCGCATTCAGCGTCTCGATCAGCTTCTCCACCTCAGCGCGCGAGGTTCCCACGTGCAAGCTCCTCACCGCCTGGCGAATGTCCTCAACGGTCCGCGTGTCGAGATTGAAGACCGCCGGATATAGACCGCAGGAGACCGGATGCAGGAATAATAGGACCCATACCCCCGCGGTCGCCCGCCAACGTGGGAACGAACGGAAACCCGGATCGGCTTCTGGGTCGTCGTGACGCTGCCGGAGCCAACTGAGCAGGAGAAACAACACCAGGGAAACCGGGAACAGGAACAGGTGGGTAGTGGCGATCTCATTGATTTCTGGCATCCGCCTCGGGATTTCCCAGGCTCCCCAGAAGGTCAGAGCGATCACCAGCATCGCCCATCCCCATGCCCCAGCGATCAGCCTCGGAGCCACCCAGGACGGTCTCATCATACCGAGGGCTCCATATTCATCGTCTGTTCACTGTAACATCGCCTTAAACATTTATCTAGGAACACGCACCCTTGACGGGTCTGCGGAAATCTCCCATAATGCGCTTCATTCTCCTGCCGAAGTGGCGGAACTGGCAGACGCACTAGATTCAGGGTCTAGCGGGGGCGACCCCGTCCGGGTTCAAATCCCGGCTTCGGCACCACCTCCCCACACCAACTAAAGCGATAGGGTGGACTATAGTGGGACCGCCCTTGCCCTTTCCTGATCGAGCCTCGAAAACTGTCACGCCCACGGATTCAAGCACCGGAGGGGCTAGCAGGCTCCATTCTTAAAAGACAAGCGATCAAAAATTAGGAAAAGGCCGGTCAAATCCCCTCCTCCTATTGCCAGAGAGGTCCATTTATAGTTTGATTAGGTACGTCAAAGTCATTGGTTGAACTCCAAAAGACAACCAAGATTGAGAGGAGAAATGCCCAGTCCGGACCGTCCTCACAGTGCGACCCCCGCTGAGGGAGTTCGGAGTCAAGCGGGCAAGCTCGCCGCAGACACCGTGCCTAAGTTCCCCCCGGAGGAGAGCGCCTCCACGGGCCCCAGGAACCGCTCCCAGCTCGCGCTGCTACATACCCTGGTCTCGATCGCCCTGAGTTCTCACCTCCTCTTCAGTCACGACACGTTCCTTACCTTCGAGACTCGGGAATTCATCGTCCTGGGGCTGATGGTCATTCTCGGGGGCCTTCTGGTCCTTCCGCCCAGAGTGTGGGAAGCGAGATGGTTCGTGGGGGCGTCGGTCCTTGGCGTCACGGTCATGACCACCTCGATCCTCTATCTTTCTGGCAATGTAGGCTCCGATTTGTACCTCATCTATTTCCTGATCATTCTCATCGCCGCAACGGCCCCCACGCTGAGACAAAAGATCCTCTATTCGATCCTCCTGTGCGCCGCCTACGGAGTGATCCTGTATCTGTGGGCTGAGCAATACGGGATGATCCTGGAGGAACACCTCCTTCGTATACCTATCCTGCTCACCCTGGGTGCCTTCTATGGATTTACCACCGACCGCTTGCGCAAGGAACGGGAGCAAACGGCCGACCTCATCGATAGCCTGACCGCGCTCAAGCGGGCAGAGGAAGCGCTGCGGCTGAGCGAAGCGAAATTCCGCGACCTTGTCGAGACCACGAGCGATATCTTGTGGGAGGTGAACCAAAAAGGGATCTACACGTATTGCAGCCCTAACGTGGCGGTAATCCTCGGCTACGAACCGGCAGAGTTGATGGGCAAGACTCCGTTCGAGTTTATGCCGCCCGAGGAAGCCCAACGAGTGGAAGACCTCTGGGGGAAGATTGCGGCGGAACGGAGACCGTTTTCGCTTCTGGCTCAATCGGTCCGCCACAAGAACGGTCGCCTGTGTATCATGGAATGCAGCGGGAAACCGGTCCTGGACGAGAAGGGCGAGCTGAGGGGCTATCGGGGTGTGGACCGGGACATCACCCGGCGCAACCGGGCGGAGGAGGCACTGGAACGCCTCAGTCGCCAACACCAACTCATTTTAAACTCGGCGGGAGAAGGGATCTATGGACTCGACCTGCAGGGGAACACCACATTCATCAACCCAGCCGCGGCGAGAATGGTCGGATGGGAGGTTGGGGACCTGATCGGCCAACCCTTGCACCCTCTCCTGCACCACTCGCAAACAGACGACCCCGCCCCTCCCTTGGAAAAATGTCCGATCTGCGCGGCGTTATGCGACGGAACTGTCCATCGCGCCGAAAACGAAGTGTTCTGGCGAAAGGATGGCACGCGGTTCCCGGTCGAGTATGTCAGCACCCCGATTCGTGAGGAGGGGGAAGAGCTCGTGGGCATCGTCGTGACCTTCCGAGACATCACCGCAAGGAAGGACCTTGAGGAGCAGTTGCGGCAGTCGCAAAAAATGGAGGCGATCGGTCGCCTTGCGGGCGGGGTTGCGCATGACTTCAACAACTTGCTGACGGCAATCTCGGGATACTGTGAGCTCCTGCTGATGGGCCTCGGCACCGGGGACCCGCTGCGCCGGATCTGCGATGAAATTACGAAGGCCGCCGACCGGGCCGCCGCGCTGACCCGTCACCTCCTGGCCTTCAGCCGGAAGCAAGTGCTGCAACCGAAGGTGCTGGACCTGAACGCCGTCGTGAGCGCGATCGATCCGATGCTGCGGCGGCTGATCGGCGAGGACCTCGAATTGACCATCCTATGGGCCCCGACCCTCGGGCATGTGAAAGCGGACCGCGTCCAGATCGAGCAGGTTCTCGTGAATCTTGCCGTCAATGCCCGAGACGCCATGCCCCGGGGCGGCAAGCTTATCATCGAAACGGCGGACGTCGAACTTGACGAGGCTTACGTTCGCCGGCTCGTGGATGTCCGAGCCGGTTCCTACGTGATGCTGGCGGTGAGCGACACCGGCAGCGGGATGGATGCGGAGACCCAGGCCCATATTTTTGAGCCCTTCTTCACCACCAAAGAGCCGGGCAAAGGGACGGGATTGGGACTCTCCACCGTGTACGGAATCGTCAAGCAGAGCGGCGGCTACATTTTCGTGTACAGCGAGCCCGACCGCGGGACGACGTTCAAGATTTATCTGCCGCGGGTCGAAGAGGAGGTCCCCTTGCCCGACCAGAACGAGGTTCCCGCCATACCGACCGCGGGGTGGGAGACCGTCTTGCTGGTGGAAGACGAACAACCGGTCCGGGCGCTGGTTCGGGAGATCCTTCAGAGGAATGGCTATGCCGTGCTGGAGGCGGGGCATGGGAGGGAGGCGCTGCAGATCTCCGACCGGTATCCCGGGCCAATCCATCTGATGGTCACCGACGTCGTCATGCCGGGCATGAGCGGGTGCGAACTGGCCGAGCGCTTGGCCCCCCAGCGACCGGACACGAAAGTGCTCTACGTGTCAGGGTACACGGACAACGCTCTCCTGAATCACAACCTAATGGACCCAACCATGGCCTTCCTGCAAAAACCTTTCACCACGTATGCCCTGGCACGAAAGGTCCGCGAGGTGCTCGATACTCCCATGGTGCTGGCGGTCGGTTCGGCCGCTCGTCTCTGAAGGCCCCCGCCGCCGCCTAAAGGAGACGCCGTTATTGGAACAGCTCCGCGGGGGGATTCCCCCGCGACAATTCCGGGGACGGCCGCGACAATTATTGAACCTCCCCCTCTGACGATATCTTGACATTCCGTGCGAAAAAAATTCATTCCTTTTGACACCGCCTGAAACCCTGCCTGGGAACCCCTCCATTTCCATTGTTTCAGCCATCGCCCGCTTTGCTCGTGGTGTGGCCCTTTAATCGCCCTTTCCCTCCATTATTTCCTTCACGCACCCTGGCCCCTCGACATCCCCTGGGTGGCACCCTCTTTGCTCACAGGGAGGAGAGCCCTGCCCCTTCCGGGACGGGCCTGCGAGGAGGGGAATTCATTCCTCACGTTATTTACCGTAGGTAATAGATGGTTGGAAAGGAACATGGAGGAATCTCATGATTGCAAGCAAGTTTAATTCCAAGGACGAACGCCGGACCATGCGCATGATGCGCCCCGCCATACCAGTCATGATACTTGCGTGGTTTTTAGTCGCCGCGGCAGGGTTGAGTTTCGCCCAGCCCATCGACACAGACAATCCGGACCTGGCATTGGAAGAGGCGACGCATGGCCTGCTTGGCCTGAATCTCAAGCACCAACTCGCCAGCTCGAGTGAACGGCCTCAAATCCACAGCGAACTGCTGGCGCTAGCGCAGAAGCGCCAACAGGATCTGGCGGCGCTCATGGAGAGTAATCCCAAGGCGGTCTTGCGGCTCGCCATGCCGGCCAAGCATCGGGCCAAATTGCCCCCTGCTGTGCAGGCGCATGTCGAACAGGAAGTCACTGGCGAAGGGACGTTGGAGGTGCTGCATGAAGATTACAAAGACCGGACAAGCCGCTTTCGCTATTTCCTAAAGACTGGGGGGGCGCGCATGTCGCTGCACTTCGCCGATCGTCCGCCGACTCATCCTACAGGTGCCCTGGTGCGCGTGACCGGCGTCCAGGTCAATAATGCCCTCGCGCTGAACTCCGGCAAGACCAGCGTCCAGGTGTTAGCTGCGGCTCCCATCTCATCCTGGACGATTGGGGTGCAGAAGACTGCGGTCATCCTGGTGAATTTCCGGAACCACCCGACCAACCAGAGTATCACCCTGACCGGCGCCCGCGACATGGTGTTCACGCAGGTCAGCAACTTTGACATGGAAAATTCTTACGGGCAGACGTCTCTGACCGGCGATGTATTCGGCTGGTACACCATCCCCATGGACGATACGGTCTGTGATTACCTCGGCATCGCGTCACTGGCACAAAGTGCGGCGGCGGCGGCTGGTCATAACTTATCGGGCTACTCACGCCTCGTCTATGCCTTCCCCGATAATGCGTGTACCTGGTGGGGGCTCGGATATGTCGGCGGCAGCGGCGCGTGGATCAACGGGAGCTTTGCGCTCCAGGTGGTCGTGCACGAGATGGGCCACAATTTCGGCCTCTGGCATTCCCATGCGCTCGAGTGCGGCAATGTCACCGTGGCCACGAGCGGCTGCTCCAATTTCGAGTACGGCGATGTCGCGGATACGATGGGTGGCGGGTGGGGAAACCATTTCAATGCGTATCAGAAAGAGCTCCTCGGTTGGTTGAATGCGGGCAATTCGCCGCCCCTCACCTACGTGCAAGGCAGCGGCACGTACATGATCGATCCCTATGAAACCGTGGGGACGAATTCCAAGGCCCTGAAAATTCAAAACGGGAGTCATTCTGAAAAATACTATGTCGAGTTCCGGCGGGGCACCGGTTACGACAGCAACTTGTCCAGCAATAGCAACGTCATGAACGGGGTGGTTATCCACAGCGGAGATCCGAGCGACAGCAACAGCTCCTACCTGCTCGACATGACGCCGCTGACCAGTTCCTGGAGTGATCCCGCGCTGGACGTCGGCAATACGTTCACGGATCCCTATACCGGCGTGAGCATCTCGCTGCTCTCCATGACGAACGCTGCGGCGACGGTGAATGTGACGACCGGCCCGACCGCGTGCGTGCGGGCCGATCCCACCGTGACGATTTCGCCGTCCCAGAGCCAATGGGTGGCGGCAGGCACGAGCGTGCCGTACACGGTCACGGTCACGAGCAAGGATGGCACTGGCTGCACGTCGGCGAGCTTCAGCCTTGCCGCGACGCTGCCTGGTTCGGGCTGGACGTCAAGCTTTAACCCTTTATCACTGAGCCTTAGCCCGGGAGCCAGCGCCACCACCATGCTCCAGGTCATATCCCCGGCGACGGCGACCGACGCCTTCTACAACATACCCGTGAGGGCCACCAATGGAGCGGACACAACCCATGCTGGGACGGTGTTGGCGACCTATGTGGTGCATAGCGGGTCTACCGGTGGGACCTTCAGCGACAATTTCGACAGGCTCGATTCGACTTCGCTGGGTATCGGTTGGAAGGAAGTCAGCGGCGACCTGATGATCAGCACCAAACGCTTGGGCAACGCCGGCAGCGGCAATAACATGGCGATCGTTGCGGCCCTGGGCGGGGTGACCCAGAGCGCGGAGGCAGACTTTACCTCAGTGACCAATGACACGGGTGGGCGCTTTGGGGTGGTCCTACGCTACCAGGACCCGAAGAACTACTATGTGCTCTATCGCTGGGTCGGAGGCTCAAGCGTGCTGCGCATTTCCAGAGTGGTCAATGGGGTCGAAAAGGTGCTGGCCCAAAAGACCCTTCCGAATCCTCAAAAAAATACCGCCTTCCACCTCAAGGGGCGCGCTGACGGAACGACACTGACGTTGCAACTCGGCACGCTGAACTTCTCGATTCCGGATGCGACCTTTGAGACCGGAGGCACGGGAGTCCTGCTGGGAACGAAGCAATACAACCCCATCTATAATCAGTCTTACAACAACACGGTCGTGGCAGACAACTTCAGCGCCACGGCGAATTAAGCGTTCACACTGGGCCGGCCTCACTGCGAGGCCGGCCCTCGCACATCCCATCAGCTCCCTTCTTTCACGGCATCGAGAATCTTCGACTTTTCACGCGCGGGGCGGCCAGGGTATGATTACAAGAAGCCGCATCATGCTTTTTCCTACCAACGAGGCACGGAGAAGACTGGGATACACTGTCCTGGCTGTGGGGTTCATCGTGCTGGCACTGTTCGTCATGGTCCCCCAAGAACTCGGTTTGGCACAGGATCGGGCGATCTCCGCGGAAGAACGGGAAACGGAGGCGGCGGCCCTGACACACGCACTCCTTCAACTCAATCTCAAGCACCAACTCGCCAGTCCCAGTGAACGGGCGCGGCTACACGACGAACTGCTCACTCTTGCCCGGAATCGGCACCAGGATCTTGCGGCGCTTATCGAAAAAAATCCCAAGGCGGTTTTGCGGCTTGCCATTCCCGCTGACTCTCGGGCCACGTTGCCGCCGGAAGTGCAGGCCCTTGTGGAACAGGAGGTTACGGAGGAGGGGGAATTGGAGGTGCTGCATGAAGACCGCGATCCAGGAAGCCGCTACCTGTACTTCTTGAAGACCGGCGGAGAGCGCTTCTCCCTGCACTTTGCCGCGCACCCGCCGACTCACCTGACAGGCACCCGGGTGCGCGTCACCGGGGTGAGGGTCAACCATGACCTCGCTCTTGAGTCCGGCAAGGCCAGTGTGAAATAGCCCGTCTGCCCCACCTCCATGGCCTTCGGGGTGCAGCGACACCCCCCAACCTATCGGGCATTTAACTCCGCGACGGTTCTTGGTATATATGCCTCCACAGGGCCCGCATCCCCGACCCCGGCCGGCGCCTAACAGATGATGAAGCCCCTTCACGCCGCCACCAGCCAGGCAATCGCCCGAATCTTCGACCGCCTGGACTACGCCTCGTTGGGCCCAATCTACTGTGACGAGGGCGGCGAGGCCTTCTGGGAGGAGCGTCGAGGGCCCTGCCAGGACCTCGGGACCAGGCTGGCCTCGGTCCTGCTGGGCAGGCTCGCACCGAAAGGACGGAGCCTCTTTGTGGGGGCGGGGGTCGCCGAAATCCCTGTCCTGGTAGGGGAGACGTTGGAGCTCCAACGGGAAGTCGTCGCCTGTAACTTAAGGGCTCCGGAGGTCGCCCTGTTGAATCAGGCGTGCACTGGGATGCCGTTCTCCTTTACGGCACAGGACGCGCGGACGGCCATGGGGGAGTTCGACCACCTGTGGATGGTGAGCGTCCTAAACGATCCGGAATGCTTTCCGGAGCTGTCGGCGCTGTCCTCCGGACGGGCCAACCCGGTGACCTTCGATCCCTCCGCGTTCACGCGCGAGCGCGCGGCCGTCGCCGCCCTCGCGGCAGGGTGTCTCGACAAACTCGCGCGTCCCGGCCTCGTCACCACGTCGGTGGAGGAGATTCCCTGGGTCACCGACTGGTGTGACCGCCGGGGGGTCCCCTATGTCGTCGAGGACGATGACTACCCGACGGCCCTCGTCGGAGACCCGATCTGCTTCATCAGACTCACCGAATAGCCCAGGCTCCCTTCTGTCCGCGAGGGACCGCGCGGCATGCGCCTCCCTTATATATCCCGCCACGAGATGAGCCGGCTCCAGAAGGAGCCTGCCGCACTGAGGTTCATCTGGAAGACCGCCCCGGTGCTGGTCTGGGTGAAACCAGTGAGCCCTCCGACGCTCCCGGACCCGCCGGTGGTGCCAGCCGCACCGGTCCCCTGCGCGCCGATGTGGACCACCACCTCGGAGGGCAAGCCGGCGCCAATGGAGGTGGACCGGTTCACGATCGTATCACTGCCCACCGGCGTAGTCCCGAGGGCCGACTCTTTGTACGGGGAGCCGGTCAGGTAATACAGGGCGTAGAGAAGGCCCTGTCCCGTGGCGGCGCAGGGATCGGGGTTCGGGATGAACGTCGTGAAGAACAGGGTTCCGCCGATGAGGAGCGGCCGGCTGAGATTGCGCTCCCGCGTATTGGGCAGGGTGGTGAACCATCCGTCCGTATTCTGCACATTGGTGACGAGATTGCTGAGGCCGGCGTCGAACGAGGTGGTGAAGGTGGTGCCGCCGTCGGTGCTCACATTCGCGGTGGGCGAACAACTCGAGCAGATCGTCACGCTGGAGACGTTGGTCAGGTTGTTGCGCTCAACGGTCTGATCCGAACACACGCCGCTGATGATGCAGTCCTTCACGCCGAAGAAATGCTGGATGTCCTGGGTCGTCTTGTCCTGGCTCGAATAATACCGGCCGGTCCCGAAGAAGACCCAGGGTTTGAGGTTGTCGTCCGCAGACAACACCGGTGCCGAAGTGACCGGGCCGACCTTGCACGGCGAGGCGGACGTGCAGGTGGTGGCCTGGGGCGTGGTGAAGGGGAAGGTGCTGATCAGCGTGGTCGGCGCGGAGGCCACCCCCCAGGTGTCCGGATTCGGGTCGCCACCGTGGGTGGTGAGGCGGTAGACCGCTCCCCTCCACTTGACCCCGGAAGCAGGGTCCGGTCCGGTGCAGGGACTATAGGTGTTGGGGGAGACGAGCGGCGTGCGGACGTTACAGATCGTGCTCCCGAGATACATCACCTCCACCCGGAAATCGAGGTCGAAGTCGAGCGTAACCGCATCCCCCATGAAGGCGCCGGCCTGCCCGGTGGAGAACACGCGGACCGCATCATTGGAACTCGTCGTGTTGACCGCAATGCAGGGCGAGGCCGGCGAGCAGGGCGTCCCGTCCACTAACGTGCCGGAGGTCCTGTTGATCTCGTCGAAGCTCGGCCCCTGCTTCAGATCCACCACGAAGAACTTCCCGGTCTGGCTGCTGCCGGCGTCATGGTGGGTCGGGCCCGTCCCGAAGACCACATACCACTTTTCATTCGTGCTGGAGGTCTTGGCGTCGCCCGCACGGTTGACGCGCAGCACGGCCGGCGCGGCGGTCGTAAGCCCCAGGCCCTTGTCCCGGAAGACCCAGAGTAGATTGGGGTCCTTCTCGGGATTCGTGATATCGAGGACGAAATAGGACGAGAGGAAGACGCGAGTGTCGCTGCCTGCAGTGTTACCGCCGGTCGAGTGCGTGGCATCGTTGTCGGTCGTATCGCCGTCGTAGTTGAAATCCGCGGTCACCACGCGGGGCCCGGCCTTGCCCTGGGTGCAGTTGGTGCAGCTCCCTCCTAGACGAAACCCTCCGATTAGGATCGTCCCCCAGCCCCCCGGATGGTCGGCGTCGTTGGGAAAGATCCGCACATCCGCAACCTTGGGCTTGAGGTCCACATAGTATACGTGGTCGTACTGCGGCGACGTCAACCACCGGAGTTGCGGCAGGAGGTCCTGAGGGATGAACCCCCAGAGCTCCGCACCCAGCTTCGGCGCGTCGGTCCGAAACGGGTACGTCGCCACGCTCGCGTCGCAGGGGAGCGCGGCGCAGTCCGTGTCGGTCCCGACCTGTTTTGGCGTCCTCGTGAATCGCGCCTGTTCCACGTCGAGGGTCGCGGTCACATCACCCGTCTGGAAGAACCCCGCGTTGAAGGCGTGTAACATGCCGTCGTTGGCGCCGATGTAGGCCACCTGCCGGCGGTCCTTGTACCGCTTGAAGAATTTCGCGTAATCCGCGTCGCCATAGATGATGTCGAAGCGCTCGTGAGGTGCCCCGACCACCACCGGGGTGGCATTGATGATGTCCCCGAGCGGCCACACCTTGGTCACCGCCACGCCGGTGTCGTCCACCACGCTCAACTGCCGGTCCCGGAGGCCAACCACCTGGTTACCGCGCACGAAGTTGATGATGTCGGTCGCTTCGTTCTGGGCGGCGGTCTTGAGCGCCGCATTGGCGCTGTTGCAGTTCAAGGCGTTCGCGCCCCCCAGATAGGGGCAGAGTATCGCCACGCGGTCCGCCCGGAACTCGTTGAACTCTTCCGTGCTGGGCCCGATGCCGCCGCCGTTGCTGATGTCCGCCCAGGTCAGAATGCGGC
>JBGPTH010000002.1:0-142791 GCA_041490525.1 Nitrospiria bacterium | reverse complement strand
GTGACGGGACCCGGGGCCGCCCGTGAGGCTGAAACCGAGCGAGGTGCCGTAGAGGTGCGCTTCCATGTCGTGGACGGCGAGCGCGTTTCCGCAGAAGAGGACGTGAATGAATCCGGCCTCGATGAGCCAGGCGAGCGACTCGCGCCCCCCGCCGTGAATGATCGCCGGACCGCCCGCGAAGAGGACCTTGCCCCCTCCGTCCCGCAGCGCCTCCATCCGCCGGGCGATACCGGCGATCGTGTGACTATGGGGCCGCTCTGAGGACACCTGGGACTCCATGAAGCCGAACACGTCCAGTTGGGCCGGCCGCTCCAGGGGAGCGACCCGCACCCCTTCCCGCCCGACTACGATGCGATCGTCTGTGCGGACCTCGGCCATGGGCACGGTCATGGCCTCTCGCTCGCCGGGATCAATGCGTACGCCGAGGTCCATCTCAATCCCCGCGACCGAGACCCAGCGCCCGCGGAGCCGCACCTCGGTGGGCAGATTCGTGGTCGCATAGAACTCTTCCGGGAAAACGCCGTCGGCGGGCGCGGGCTGCCACCGGCAATCGGCCTCCTTCTCGACGGTCGCGCCGTGCGATTGCAGTTCGGCGATGATCCGGGCCAGCCGGTCGGGCGAGTCGGCCTGCACCACGATGCGGGCGAAGGAGGGCTCTTCGCGGGTCTTGCCTATCCGGATGTCGGCGAGCTCGAAGGTGCCCCCGGACTGGAGGATGACGTCCAGGACTTTCGGCAGGAGCAGGGAATCGATGATATGGCCGTGGAGGATAACGGTTTCGTACGCCATGAGCGGCCTCTCCACTTTCCAATCATACCATAGGTCGCTACTCCCTTCGGCTGCCTCCACCGAAAGTGTCGGTCAGCCCCCTCTTCCCACCCCCGCGGCCCGGCCTGAGAGCCGATGCGCTAGACGAATCCCGACGGCCCGGTGTCTAGCAGCCGATCGCGCCTTTGTAGTAGAGTAAACATGCTATGGCATTCGTCCGCATTCAAGGTGTCGTTCCGCTGGAAGACCATCGCCTGCGCTTGACGCTGACCGACGGGTCCGTGATTGAGCGGGACATTTCGGCCTTACTGGATGGGCCTGTCTTTGAACCGATCAGAAGCGATCCCGCGCTCTTCCGAGCGGTCCGCGTAGAGGCCGGGACTGTGGTGTGGCCCAACGGAGCGGATCTGTGCCCTGATGTTTTGATCTGGGGCGGCCCTCCCCCAAAAGACACCGGTTCCTCTCCGGCCCCGCGCTCTACACCGACTGCGGCCAAGACCACATAACACCTCTCCCCCCTCCGCTTCCTCCCGCCTCGATCGTCAGCCCATGACCAGGAGGGCCGATAGCCGGAATGCAGTGGCGTCAGTCACCGATTCATCGGAATGAAACGGTGACAGACCCCGCTCCGGGGCCAGACCCCGCCTCGGAGACAGCCCCCAACCGCCACGGTCTCACGAATCGCGCCGGCTGCCTCCACCGAACGTGTCGGTCAGCGGTTTGATCAACGGGAGTTCCAGGACGAGCCGCCGGTGCGAGATCGGCTCGACGCTCCGGGCTTCGCGAAAGGTCCGGAGCAGGCTCAGGGAGACGATCAGGCGCAGGGCCCCGGAAATGAAAAACACGATCGGCAGGTTGGACGCGAGATTCAGCGCCAGGCCCGCCAGGACGATCTCGGAGGGCGCCACCGCGGCGAGCCAACTCCCGAACATGGCCCCGACAACCCAACCCACGGCGTTGACGGCGTTCCACACCGCCACCCCCTTGGCCCGGTCCTCGGCCCGGACCGAGTCGAAGACGTAGTTCTGGAGACCCAACGCGAGTCCCGCCCAGATGACCCCGCCCGCGAAATTGACCGCGATCAGGAAATAAAAATTGGTGCTGAGGACGTAGAGCATCGGCAGGAACGGCACCAGCAGCCCGGTCGCCACCAGGACCTTCTTGTTGCCGAAGCGGTCGCCGAGGCGGCCCCATGGTCTGAGCGTGAGGAACTGGCCGAGGATGCCGGCGGCCAACCACGCCGCATACATGAGATAGGTGAAGTGGAGATCCCGGAGCATGTAGATCACGAAATACGGCCCCGCGATCAGGACGCAGGCGTGCATGAGTCCGGAGAACAGCAGGAACCGCTGGAAGTTCGAGCCCCGCTCGCGGCGCAGGAAGGCCCAGAGACGAAACTCGGCTTCGCGGGTCGCGTGCGGAGGGGATTCGGCGATGAGAGCGAGATAGCGGGTCGAGACCGCCCGCGCGGCGGCGGCCGCCAGGAAGATCACCGCGAACCCCGCCCAGGGCTCCATCCAGACTTCGGCAAAATGCAGCACGAGGCCGGCCCCGCAGAGCGCGGCGAAGCTCGCCACCGCCATGACCTTCGCGCGCCGGCTGAAATACGAGCCGCGGCGGTCGGGGTCCACCAGGTCGGTGATCAGGCTGGTCCATGCCGGAACGGCAAAGTGCCCCATCGCGAAGTAGAGCACGGCGCAGAGGATTACCAGCCAGGGCCCGAGCGCGGGCCACACGAGAGGCAACGCCAGCAGAGGCAGCCACAGCAGCGCCTGGCAGAAGGCGCCCGTCAAGATGACGCCCTTCCGATGCGGGAACCGGTTCAGCACCTTGAGCGAGACGAGCTGCGCCCAGGTCCCCACCAACTGCGGGATGGCCGACAAGAGGCCGATCTGAAACGCCGTGGCGTGGAACAACAGCGCGAACGCGGAGAGGTAGTTCTCACCCGCGCCTTGCATGACGGCCTGGAAGGCCCCTTCGCGAATGCCATAGCGCCGGCTCTGTTCGCCGCTCTTCATCGGGATCATATTCCTGAATATCATCAGAAACACACGGAAGGATGAGGAGGCACGCATGAAAATGGGCAGGGACACCACGACCCGGCGTCACCTGCCCATTTTCTATTCAGGGTTGTTGTCTTATCGCAGATTGATTACCAACGTCTGCCGGCCCCTCCCTGGTCCCCACCTCCGCCGCCACCGCCGTAGCCGCCGCCTCCACCGCCGGCGCGCTTTTCCTGAGGCCGGGCCTCGTTCACGGTGATCGAGCGGCCGTCCATCTGAGTCCCGTTCAGCGCGGTGATCGCCTTCTGGGCCTCCTCGGACGTGGCCATCTCCACGAACCCGAATCCGCGGGACTGGCCGGTATACCGGTCGGTGATGACCTTGGCCGACGTCACCGACCCTTGCGGTGCGAACATCTCCTGGAGCTGTTGCTCGGTGGTTGAATACGGCAGGCCGCCCACATACAACTTCGTACCCATCGGGTACCTCCTTTACTGATGCGACGCTGTCTTGGGAGTAAGGAACGACAGGGGCAAGAAGACCACCGAAGGCTCACTGACCCGGGCGTCTTTCAAGGCAGGCTGACCGATCAGATCCCTACTGCAAGGCACAATCGCGTTGGGGCCTTTCCTCTTCTCTGCTCCTCATCGCCGGACCCCTCCAACGATGAATTGCAATTTTAACAATATCACAGGCCCGGAGGAGTTTCAAGAGTGGGGAGATTATTCGCGCCTGAGCACCGGCAAGGGCTTCTGCCCGAGAATGGAAACGGTGGAGAGGAAACCGACCGTGAGGGTGCCGAGGATGGTGGCTCCGATGCCCCACGCGATCGACTCCGGCGGGAAATGCCATTTCACATCCAGGATCCACCGGAGCACGCCCCAGGCCAGGAGCGTGGCCAGCGCGGAGCCGATGATTCCGGCCGCGGCGCCCAGCAGCGCGTATTCCACCGCAAAGGTCCCGGCCACCGCCCCACGCGTCGCCCCCACCGCCTTCAGGATCATCGCTTCGTAAATCCGCCGAAACCGGGTCGCGGCCAGGGCCCCCGCCAGGACGAACGCGCCTCCCAGGATGCTCAGGCCGGCCATGAAGCGGATCACCAGGCTGATCCGATCCACCACGCGGGCCACCGAGTCCAGGACGTCACGGATGTTGATCGCCGAGACGTTGGGAAACGCCGCCACCACTGCGCGCTGCAAGGGGACCTCCTCGGCGGCCGCCACCTGCGTCGTCGCCACATAGGTCATGGGCGCTCCTTCCAGCGCGCCCGGTTCAAAGATGAAATAGAAGTTGGTGGACAGGTTCCCCCAGTCCACTTTCCGCACACTGGCCACCCTGCCGGAGACCTTGGCGCCCTGGATGTCGAATTCCACCATGGACCCGATGTCGAGACCCAGGCGGCGGGCGGCCTCTTCCTCCACGGAAATCAGCGGGCCTCTCGCCGGCACGCTCCTGTCCCACCATTGGCCCTTGGTCACCACATTGCCCCTGGGCAAATCTTTTTGAAAGGTCAGCACGTATTCCCGCGTGAAGTACCAGCCGTGCTCCCGCTCCTCGTACGCCTCGGGACGGATCGGCTCGCCGTTCAGCGACCAGAGCCGCGACCGCACGAGCGGCGTCAGTCTGGTGTCGGCGTAGCCCCGCTCCCTCAGCAGTCGCGCGAAGGCGTCGTGCTGGTCCGGCTGGATGTCGATGAAGAAGAACGAGGGCGCGTCCGCAGGGAGGGTCTCGCCGATCTCCCACAGCAAATTCCGCTCGATCAGATGGATCGCCAGGATGACCATGACGCCGACGCCCACAGAGACCAGGATGGACTTGGTGGGGTTCCCGGGACGATACAAGTTCGCGGACCCCTGACGCCACGCGAGGGACCGCCAACGCGGAAGCCGACGGACCAGCCGCACCACCAACCAGGCTGTCCCCTGCAACAGGCCGAGCGCCAGCACCAGGGCTCCGATGAACAGCCCGGCCGACCGCCACGACCCGGCCTGGAGGAGAGCGAGCCCCGCCAAGGCCAGCGCCAGCATCCCGCTGATGAGCCAGGCCGCTCTTCCCGGCGACCCGGCGGGCTCCTCACTCACGTCCCGGCGGAACACCAGATTCGGCTTCAAGCGGCGCACCTCCAACAACGGCCAGAGGGCAAAGAGGGCGGTCGTCAAAAGGCCCATGGCCAGGCCGAGCGCAAGCGGCGGGAGGGCCAGGTGAAACTCCAGCTCGACCGGCAGCCACTGAGCCATCAGCGGCGGGAGCGCGACCTGGAGCCCCGCGCCGAGGGCCGCGCCGGCCAGGCTCCCGAGCAGGCCGAGCAGCATCGTCTGGACCAGATAGACCCTCAGGATCGTCCCGGACTCCGCCCCGACCGCCTTCAGCACCGCAATGGTCTCCAGCTTCTCCTTCAAAAACGCCCGGACACTGCTGGCCACCCCGATCCCGCCGACCATCAGGGTGATCAAGCCCACGAGCCCGAGGTACATCGTCATCTGGCGCAGGAACCGCCGGAGCATCGGCTGGGACTCCTGGTAGGTGCTGACCCTGACGGTCTTGTCCGGGAAGGTCTGGGCCAACGCGTCCTGGATGGCGCGGGCGTCCATCGTGTCGGGGACTTTCAGGAGATGCCGGTTGGTGACCCGGCTCCCCGGCTGGATCAGCGCGGTCGCATCGAGGCCCTTCCGGGAGATCAGCACACGGGGGCCCAAACTGAAGGCGCCGGCCGCGCGGTCCGGTTCTTTCCTCAGAACGCCGGCGATGGTGAACTCCGCCTGGCCGATCTTCAGGGTGTCGCCGACGGCGAGGTCAAGCCGGATGAGGAGGGCTTCCTGGACCAGAGCGAAGGAGTCTGGACCGCCCCCCAGGACCTTCCCCAGCGCATCGGCGGGTTCGGCCCGCAGCTTGCCGTAGAAGGGATAGCCTGGCTCCACGGCTTTCAGTTCAACGAGTTGGGTTCCCCGGCGCCGATCCGATTCCCCCTCGGAGGGGACTGCCGCCATCGCGACCAGTTCACTCACCTGCATGCGGGCGATGCCCTGAGCCTCGAAGGACTTCAGAATTGCCTCTCCCTCCGGTGTCAGCGGGCGGCTCGTCCGAAGCTCCACGTCAGCGGCCATCAGGCTGCGGGCCTCGCGCTGTATCGCCCGATCCAGGCTGGCGCCGAAGAGCCCGACGCCGACCAGGGCCGCCACCCCGAGCATGATGCAGACGAAGAAATAGGCGAAGTGGCGCCAGGCGGCACGGGTCTCCCGCCAGGCCATGCGAAAGGGGAAGGAGTTCATGGTTGGACGCGAGGGCCCCCGACCTGAGATTCGTCCGACACGATGCGCCCATCGCACAGCGTGACGACTCGATCGGCGTGTGAGGCCAGCGCGGGATCGTGGGTCACCAGGACCAGCGTGCTCCCCTGGTCGCGGTTCAATCGAATGAGGAGGTCAATTACCTGTTGGCCGGTGGCCGAGTCGAGATTGCCGGTGGGTTCATCGGCGAGCAAGAGCGCCGGCTGATTGGCGAAGGCGCGCGCCACCGCCACGCGCTGCTGTTCGCCGCCCGAGAGCTGGACCGGGTAATGGTGGGCCCTAGGCTCCAACCCGACTGCCCGAAGCACCCTAGTCGCCTTCACTTCCGCCTCAGGATCACCGGCCAGCTCGAGCGGAACCGAGACGTTTTCGAGCGCCGTCATGGTCGGGATCAAATGGAACGACTGAAACACGTACCCGATCTTCTGCCGGCGCAGCCGCGCCAGGTCATCTTCGGACAGGGCGGTCAGCTCCACGTCATCCAGAAGGATGGAGCCGGAAGTCGGGGTATCCAGGCCCGCCATCAGGCCCAGCAACGTGGATTTGCCGCTGCCGGAGGGCCCCACGATCGCGAGGAATTGCTTCGCGGGAACCTCGAGCGAGATGCCGTCCAAAATGGGAACCTCGCGACCGCCGCTGGAGAGGCGCATCGAGAGGTTGCGGATCTGGATCATGCTTCGTATTATACAGAACATGCGACAACTGCTGAGCCTCTTCTTTCTTTCTGCGCTATTGTTTGCGGGCCCGTGGGCCTGCGAGCAACCGGTCGGGTCCCCGCCCCCCAAAATCCAGGGGACCAGCGTGGACGCGCGGCCGGGGGCCAAGTCTCCCCCGCCGTCCAACGCGGCGTTCCGCCCGGAAGAGCGAATCATCGTCGCATTCGGCGACAGTCTGACTGCTGGACTGGGTGTGCCCCCGGATGAAACCTATCCGGCCCGCCTCCAGGAGAAACTCACGCTCTCTGGCTACCGTTACCGCGTCGTCAATGCGGGGGTCAGCGGAGACACCACCGCCGGCGGCGTTCGCCGGGTCGACTGGGTCCTGAAGAGCAAGCCCGATCTTGTGATTCTTGAGTTAGGGGCCAACGACGGGCTGCGGGGCCTCGACTTGAAGGAGACCCGGGCGAATCTCGCTCAGATCATCCAGCGCTTTCAATCAAACGGAACCAAGGTGGTGCTGGCCGGCATGAAACTGCCCCCCAATTACGGAGCCGACTATACCAGGGCCTTTCAGTCGATGTATTCCGATCTCGCCAAGCAGTATGGACTCCCCCTTATTCCCTTTTTCCTGGAAGGGGTTGCCGCCCAGGCAGGCCTCAATCAGGCGGACGGCATTCACCCGACAGGGCAGGGCTATGTTGTTGTGGTTGATAGGATTTTCACTGTTCTGGAACCCATTTTGAAAAAATAAAAATCCCCTTTTCAGACTTGAAAATACATCGTCCCTTGACAATATTTTTCTATATGTTATAAATACCCGACCAAGATGGTCTCCGATTGGATCAGTCGGGGATAGAATTGATCGGAGTTCACCATTATATTTTTTACACAACAGGGAGTGGAGAAGCCATATGGAGTGCAAGCGATGCAAGGGGGTCATGGCCCAGGAGATATTCGAGGATTTGTTGGACGACACAGGTTCGCTCAGCTTCAAAGGCTGGCGGTGTCTCTCGTGCGGTGAAATCCTGGACCCTGTGATCGCGAACAACCGCGGGTCGCATAGGGAACCTCTTTTGGGCCGTGCCCGAAAGAAGTATGCCGCTCAATTAAAATAAACCATCCTTCTGGGTAGAGGGTAAAGTCCGCTCAGCAGGGGCGAAGGGTATGTGTGCGCGCCCCTCGACATCACGCTCGTCGGGACCGAACGCGTCCGGATCAGCCCAGAACACACCGGGAAAGGTAGCACGTGTATGGCATCAGTTTCTGAACAAGCCGTGATCGAGGCCCTTCGCACCGTCCAGGAGCCGGAACTCCACAAAGATCTGATCACCCTGAACATGGTGAAGGACATCCGGATCGACGACGGGACAGTCACGTTTACGGTGGTCCTGACCACGCCGGCCTGCCCCCTCAAGACCGTGATCAAAGAAAGTTGCGACAAAGCCGTGGGCGCGATCCCCGGGGTGAAGACCGTGGCGGTGGAATTCACCGCCAACGTGACTCAGGGCCGGACGCAGGTGAAGGAAAACCTGATCCCGTCCGTGAAAAACGCGATCGCGGTGAGCAGCGGCAAGGGGGGCGTGGGAAAGACCACGGTGGCGGTCAATCTCGCTGTCAGCCTCACACTCCAAGGGGCCAAGGTCGGCTTGATGGATGCCGATGTGTACGGCCCGAATGTCCCGATGATGATGGGCGTGGAGCGGCCCCCCCAGCAGCAGGACGGCAAGCTGGTGCCCGCTGAGAGCCATGGGGTCAAGCTGATTTCGATGGGATTCTTCGTCCCGGAAGACCAGCCCCTGACATGGCGCGGGCCGATGATCCATACCGCGATTCAGCAGTTTCTCCGGGACGTGATCTGGGGCGAGTTGGATTACCTGGTGGTCGATCTGCCTCCCGGCACAGGGGACGCCCAGTTGAGCATCTCGCAGCTCGTGCCGCTGACCGGCGCAGTCATCGTGACCACCCCCCAAGCGGTCGCGCTGCATGATTCCCGAAAGGGGCTGGCGATGTTTCAGAATGTCAACGTGCCGGTCCTGGGGATCGTCGAGAACATGAGCTACTATGTCTGCGGCAAGTGCGGCGAACGCACCGAGATTTTTTCGTACGGCGGCGGGGAGCGGGCCGCAGAGAAACTCGGAGTCCCGTTTCTCGGCCGCATCCCGATTGACCCCGCCATCCGCGCCGGCGGCGATATCGGCATGCCCATCGTCGTGTCGGATCCGGCCTCGCCCCAGGCCAAGGCCTTCATGGAGATCGCCTCCCGGATCGCGGCCCGGATCAGCGTGCTGACCCTCGGTGGCTCCGAAAAACCGATCCAGATTGAAAGTCTCCTGAATAAGATCAAGCGCCCGCTGACCAGCAGCTCCTGAGTCCTCCCTCCCCCCCGCCTTCACCCGCCGTCATGATCGGGCGGGGTGAAGACGTTGCGCCGGTCCCGGGGGCTCGCTATAATCTCGTTTCCATGCCGCGCGCAGCCCTTCATACCATCGGGTGCCGCCTGAACCAGGCGGAAACGGCCCTCCTCAGCGACCAACTCCGGAGCCGCGGGTACGAACTGGTCGAGTTCGGGCAGCCGGCCGACCTTTTCGTCGTGAATTCCTGTTCCGTCACGGAGAGCGCGGAGGCCGACTGCCGGAGCCTCATCCGCAAGATCCGTCGCACCTCGCCGGGGGCCTTCGTGGCCGTGACCGGCTGCTATGCCCAGACCGGCGCAGAGGCCCTCCGGAAGCTGGAAGGGATCGACCTGATCGTGGGGGCGCAGCATAAGATGGACCTCCCTCGATACCTGACCTCACTGGAACGCCGTCCCGCCCCGGAGGTCCTCCATACCCGAACGATCGGGCGCGACGATTTCACGATCGAGGGGGTCGGCGAGTACCAGGAGACGCGCGCCAATTTAAAAATTCAGGACGGCTGCAATTTCATGTGCTCGTTCTGTCTCATTCCCTTTTCTCGCGGGCATGAACGTAGCCGCCGGCTGGACGACCTCCTCCGGGAGGCGGAGGGACTGGTCGCCCGCGGCCACCGCGAGCTGGTCCTCACGGGCGTGAACGTGGGCCGGTACGCAGGCGACGGGCGGTCGCTCGCCGATGTGGTCCGGACGCTCGAGGCCGTTCCCGGGCTCGACCGCATCCGCATCTCGTCCATCGAACCGACGACCATTTCGGACGAGCTGCTGGAGCTCATGGCCGGTCCTTCGAAGCTCTGCCGGTACCTGCATGTGCCGCTGCAGAGCGGCGACGATGAAATCTTAGCGGCGATGAATCGGCGCTACACCGCCCGGCAGTACGCCGCCTTCATCGAGAAGGCGGCCCGGACCGTGCCCGACCTCGGCCTCGGCACCGACCTCATGGTCGGCTTCCCGGGCGAATCGGACGGGGCCTTTGCCAACACCCGCGCGCTGGCGGCCGACCTCCCCTTTGCGTACTTTCACGTCTTCAGCTTCTCGCCCCGGCGCGGCACCGCAGCCATCAAGCTTCCAAACTCGGTGCCCTCTCAAACCATCAAGGCCCGCAGCGGCGAGCTCTGCGCCCTCTCTCGCGCCAAGCGCCTGGCCTTCTATCAGCGATATGTGGGCCGGACCCTTGGCGTGCTCTTCGAGACGCGCAACGGAAACGGCCTGTTCACGGGCCTCACCGAGAACTATATCCGCGTCGGTGTGCCGGCCGACGACGACCTGAGCAATGCCATCCGGCCCACCCGGCTGGAGGGCGCGATGGACGGCCTTGCCCTCGGCACCGTCGTCGGTCCTCACGCACCATAACCTGATAGGAGCGGACCTGAGATGGGTGTTCCACTGAAAATCTTCATCGCCGGCGGGACCGGATTCATCGGACGCCACCTGATCAAGGCCTTCCACGCACACGGGCACGAGGTCTACGGGTTGGCCAGAGACCGAAGTCGCGGCAAAATTCTGGAGGGCCTGGGATGCGCGCCCATCACCGGGAATCTCCTGACGAGCGGCCCCTGGGAGCGCGCCATCGAGCTGTTCGATGTGGCCATCGGGTGCACCATGCCGGGCAAGCGGGGCCAGCCGCCGGCCCCGAAACAGGTCCCCGACCTCCTGAAGTCCCATACGGACGCGTGCAGCAACCTCATCAAAGCCGCTCATGACGCCAAGCTGCGAGGGGTGATCCTCACCTTCGGCGTCCTCTCCTTCGGAGAGCATGGCGAGGAGTGGGTGGATGAGGAGACTCCGTTCGAGCCGGTCGGCTACGGCCGGTTCATCGGGCCGGCCCGCCAGCCCCTCGCGCATTTGGCCGAGTCCCAGCGTCTGCGCGCCACCTTCATGGTTCCGGGGTGGGTGTATGGGAACGGCGGCTGGTTCAAGGACCATACGGTGCCGGCCCTGGAACAGGGGCAGGCCCGAATCGTGGGAAGCGGTGATAATTACATGAGCTTCGTGCACGCGGAGGACATGGCCGAGGCCTATGTGCTGGCCGCCGAAGAGATCGGTTATGCGCCTCCCGCGGAGGAACGGCCGGTGACGCAACTCATCACCCTCGTAGACGACGAGCCCGTCAGGCAGAAGGAGTGGCTCTCGCTCGTCGCGCAAATCCTGGGCAAGCCCAGTCCGGCGTCCGTCCCGCCGGAGGAAGCCGCGAAGCAGGCCGGGGAGCTCTGGACGGAGTCCATGACCTGTTCGTGCCGGGCCAAGAATGATCGGGCCAAGGCCGCCCTCGGCTGGAAGCTCCGGTATCCTACGATCAAAGAGGGCGTGCCGGCCGCCATCAAGGGGATCCGGAAAGATACCTGACATGGTGCCCCCCTCCAAAGTCTTCATCGAGACCTTCGGTTGCCAGATGAACGAGTACGACACTCAACTGGTTCGCTCGATCCTTAAGAACAGGGGCTATACCTTTACCGACTCCGCCGACACCGCCGACATTGTGCTCCTGAACACCTGTGCGATCCGGGAAAACGCCCACAACAAGGTCTATGGGCATCTCGGCATGTTGAAGGACCTGAAGAAGGAGAAGGGCCTCGTCATTGGAGTATTGGGGTGCATGGCCCAAAATCTCAAGAAGGAGCTGGTGGGCCCCGGCTCTCTGATTGATGTGCTGGCCGGCCCGGACAGCTATCGGTCGCTTCCGGCGCTGCTGGACCAGGCCGCCGCGGGGCGGAAGGGCCTGGCCGTCGACCTCTCCGAGTACGAAACCTACGCGGACATCGTCCCGGACCGCGTCGAGGGCGTGACGGCCTGGGTCGCGGTCATGCGGGGCTGCGACAACTTCTGCACCTTTTGCGTGGTCCCCTATACCCGAGGACGGGAGCGCAGCCGCGAATGTGGGAACGTGGTACGGGAGGTCGAGGCCGTCGCGGCCGGCGGATGCAAGCAGGTCACGCTACTCGGCCAGAACGTCAACTCGTACCGGGACGGCGCGCATGACTTCGCCGATTTGTTGTTGGCAGTGGCAGCGGTTCCCGGAATCGAACGGGTGCGCTTTACTTCGCCGCACCCGAAGGATTTTCCGGACAAGCTCCTGGAGGCGGTCGCCGGCCATCCCCGGATCTGCAAGCACATTCACCTGCCGCTGCAGGCCGGCCACGACCGAATTCTCGAGTTGATGAGCAGGACCTACACGCGTGCGGAATACCTGGCGCTGGTGGATCGGATCAGACTGGTCTGCCCCGACATCGTCCTGACCACCGACATCATCGCGGGCTTCTGCTCCGAGAGCGAGGGGGAGTTTGGGGAGACCTACGACCTCGTCCGACAGGTCGAATTCCACTCGGCCTTCATCTTCAAGTATTCGGAGCGCAAGAACACCATCGCCGCCCGGAAGTTCGCCGACGACGTCCCCGACGCGGTCAAATCAGACCGCGTCACGCGCCTCGTGGAGCTGCAGCGGGCCATCTCGCTGAGGAAGAACCGGGCTCTGCTCGGCAAGACCGTCGAACTATTGGTGGAGGGCGAGGGCAAGCGCTCTTCCGAGCAGTGGATGGGCCGCACCGACGGCAATCTCGTGGCCGTCTTCCCCAAAAGGGGACAGGCGATCAAACCCGGCAGCCTCACCGCCGTCCGCATCACCGACGCGACCGCCACCACCCTGTACGCCGAAACAGTCTAGAGGGGGATCGTTACGAGACGCCGGTGCTCGGGAGGATCGCGCCGTCTGAGACGGTATAGGTGGCCACGACGGTATCTTGAAAGGACGGCTCCTGGCGCGCCTGCTCCATGATGGCCCCGACCTCAGGGTGACAGGAGAACAACAATATTTGCTGCTCGCGGGCGAATTCCAGGATGACCCTCGCGGCGCCGAGCTGACGGATGGGGTCGAACTTCACCAGCACATCGTCCAGGACAACCGGCAGCGGTTCCGAGTGACGCCCGAACTCGCGGGCCAGGCCGAGGCGGACCGCCAGATAGACTTGATCCGCGAGCCCGCTGCTCCATGTCGGTTCCTCCTTCCGGCTCAGCGTGGTGTCCTCCAACTGGATGTTGCTGTCGCCGATCCCCAACAACAGGCCGTATCGCTGGTCGGTCATGGTCTTCAGAAAGCGGTCCGCTTCTCGAATGACTTGCGGCTGGCGCTCCCGTTCGTAGATGCCTTGCGCCTGCGACAGGAGATGACGGCAAAACACCAGCTTGGCCCAGCGCTTCGTGGCGTCCGAGAGTTGCTCGCGGATCGTCTGCTGCTCGAGCAACAGGTGGCCGGGCTCTTCGTCCTGGGCCAGCCTGAGCAGCTTCTCATTGAGCCCTCCGACCTCGCGCTCCCCCTCGGACATGTCCTTCTCGAGTTCCTGCAGCCGGGCGTGGCGGCGGTCTTCCTCCGCTTGGATTTGAATCGGGGAGATCGCGGCGAGCTCCTTGTCGAGCGCGGCCTGCTCCTCCGGGGCCCCCGCGATGGCGCGCAACAGGAGATCCTCCGCTTCGACCTGCTTCTGGTAGACGCACCATTCCTCATAGCGCCCGGCCATGCGGCAAAATTCATCCTCGTCCCCGACCCTGGCCTCACGGAGCAACGCCGTCACCTGCTTCTGCTTGCCCTCCAGTTGGTCGCGCAGCCGGAGTCCTTCCGCCCGGGCTTCCTCCAGCCGCGCGCCGATCTCTTCACGCCGGCGCCGGGCCTCGCGGGCCGCATCAAGCGCGAGACGGAGCGCATCCACCTCCTCGACGCCGATGTCCGCCGAGTCCGTGGGACGCCCCACCGCCTCCAAGACCCGGGAGATGCCCTGGCGCGTGCTTTGGATGTATTCCTCCAACTGGCTGACTCGCAGCTGGGCCTCCTGCAGACGCGCCTGCGCCACGCGGGCGCTCTCGACCGCCTGCACCACCGTCTCGAACCCTTGCGGACGGACGGCATCGAGGACGCCGCGCGCGGACAACCACGCCTGCCACACCTTCCAAAGCCGCTGCTGTTCTTGATGCGCCTGGTCGGCCTCCTGCGCGGCGCGCTCGAATTGCGCGTGCGCCTCCCGCCACCGCTCCTCCGCCTCCCGGTGCTGCCGTTCCAGGGTCTTCCATCCCATCAGGTCTTCTTTCGCGCGTTCCAGTCGGACGGCCAGGGCCTCCCATTCTGTCAGGTCGCGCGGGGTCGCAAGCCCCGCGCTTCCCGCCAGCCGCTCGATCGTCTTGCCGAGGATCTCCACGCGCTCGGAAAGCGTTCGGGTCTCCGCCTCCAGGCGGCGTTGGGCGCCCACAGCTTCCTGCGAGGCCGTCTGAAGGTCTGAAGTCTCCGCGCCTGCTTGACGGCGGCGGAGGTAGAGGAGCAACCCCGCCAGGCCGCCGCCCACAAGAAGCACGATCACGGCCGGGAGGAAGGCGCCTTGGACCCCCAGCACCCCGCCGAGGATCACCCAGGCCGCCAGCGCCGCCCACGGCGTCCACGACGAGAACTGATCGGGACGGTGTTTGATCTGCTTCTGGAGAGCGGCCGCTCGATTGAGGGTATCCTGGAGGGCGCTCCGCTTTTCGGTGAGCTGGACAGTCGCGACGGTCTTCTCGTGGAGGTTCCCGCGCAGGGTCCGGACCGCGTCCTGCTGGTCCTGCATGCGTTGCTCGTCCGTCACCGGCGGCGGAGGCAGCTCGTCCAACCGCCGCCGGGTTTCCTCCGCCGCCCGCTTCGCCTCCCATTCCGCTTCCTGCCGCATGCGCTGCAAGGCCATCGTCTCCTGGGCCTTGTGCTCGACGGCCTCGAACTGGCGCCCAAACTCCTGCACGCGGTGGCGGACGGATACGGAGGTGTCCATCTGGGCCAGCCGGGCCGCGTCCCAGTCGGGCCCCAACTCGCGCAGCCGCCGCTGGAATTCCTCCTCTGCCTGGTCCTTCGCTTCCGTGAGGAGGGGATAGTCTTTGACCGCCTGCTGGAGCTTTTCCCGTTCGCCGATCAGGGCCTCAATTTCCTGCCGGTGATCGAGCCCCACTTCCTCGACCGCCAGGCGGCTCAATTGCTGCTCCAAGCGCAGGGCCTCGTCCTCCCTGGCCCGTCGGACCTCGCGCAATTGCTCGATGTCCCGCTTGAGCGTTTCGAGCCGCTCCAGGCCGTTCAGGGGAAACCCCTTGGCCACGTCCAAGGCGACCAGCTTTTTCCGCGCGGCGCTCCAGCGGACCCACGGCTCGCGCGCCCGCCTCAGTTGTTCGACCCGCCGAAGCCGCTGGCCGATCTGGTCGGCCTCCCGCCTCGCGGTCGTGATGCGCAAC
This sequence comes from Nitrospiria bacterium, assembly GCA_041490525.1. GTDB lineage: Bacteria > Nitrospirota > Nitrospiria > Nitrospirales > NS-4 > JBGPTH01. The sequence goes on along the minus strand of JBGPTH010000002.1, from coordinate 127,430 downwards.
TCCAGTTCTTCGCGCTTGGCCTGACAGGCCGCATACTCGGCCGCTTGCCCCTGAAGGGGCTTGAGGCGCCCTTCCCCTTCTTTGAGCTGGCGGACCAGATTGTTGATGATCGGGGAGGTTCCCCTCTCTTTCAGCAAATTGGCGAGCTCATCGTCGAGCGCCTTCATCGTGGCCGGGCCGGACGACATGCCCAACCCCGACCCCGCCGCCAACAGCCGGCCGCGGACGGATTCCTCCGTGAGCACGTCCAGGCCGAACAGCTCGGTCAACCCCAGCGCGAAGACCCGCTCATAGGTTCCCCGGTCCATCCCTCCCAGCAAATGAGCCGACGGCTCGGCTTTGAGAGACCCGGCTTCCGGCTCGGCGATCGTCACCGCCTTCTCCGTCCGGGCGATCATGACCCGCCGCCCGTCTTGCATCTCGACGAGGAGCCGCCCACCGGGAGCCCCTCCGCGGAGAGGCGGATAGCCGTTCCGCTGGCGGCGGGGAAATCCGAAAAACATCGTGCGGATGAATTCCATCAGGGTGGTCTTGCCGCTCTCGTTATTTCCCACGAACAGGACCAGGCCTGCCGGCAGGCCCTGCAAGCTCTGATCGCGGAATATCCCAAAGCCGTCGATGTGAAATCCGCACAGGCGCACCGGTCAGGCCTCGTCTCGCAGCAGGTAGTCGAGCCCCAGGATTTCGGACTCGCTGAGCAGGTCCAGTAAGTCAGCATCGGATAGGCGGCTCAGCTCATTGGCGATGAGGCGCTGCTCCGGGCGTTTGGCCAATACCTCGCGAAGCGCGTCGCCGGGGTCGCCTGCCGTCCGGAGCCGCTCCGCGGCGCGGAGAAAGTCGCCGGTGAAATCCTCCACCTGCCGCCGCTGGTCGAGGTCGAGGGCCGGCCGCGTCCCCACCTCCACGGATTCCACCCACACGAAATCCTCCCGGCCCCCCTCGCCCTCGCGGAGGGGTCGGGCCAGATCGCGGTCGGGCTCCACGCGCTTCAGCGTCCCATGCAGGTCGCCTCGGCCGGTGACCCGCACCCGCATTATGGCCCCGCGCCCATCGGCCCTGGCACGCGCCTGGTCCACCGTCGCCGCCAGCGCCTGCAGCAGGTCGTCCATGGTTTTCAAGCCGGAGATGTCCACCTCATCCACATACCAACGGACCACGTCCGTGGGGACGAATTCTTGCCTGACGCCTCCCGCTGTGTCCACTCGCACCAAGTAGCACCCGCGCGCCCCTTCCTCCCGCAGGCTTCGCCCCTGGGTGTTCCCCGGATACACGATGCAGGGCAGGCTTTCGCGGAGCACCTGGCGCGTGTGGACATGTCCCAAGGCCCAGTAGTCCATGCCGCACGCGACCAGGTCCTCGACGGTGCACGGGGCGTAGTTGTCGTGCTGGGGATTGCCCCCCACATTGCAATGCAGCACGCCGATGGCGAAGGGACCGTCGGCGTCCCTGCGAAAGCGCCCCGCCAGATTCTCCCGGACTTCCCGGACGGGAAAACTGAGGCCGTACACGTGGGCAACCGTCTCGCCTCCGGCTCGCACGGATACCCGTTCCACCTCCTCTCCGCTGAAGCGGTGGACCGCGGGCGGCATCTTGAGCCCAGCCTCCCATCCGGAGAGCGGATCATGATTGCCATGTGCGACGCAGCACTGGATCCCCGCGTCCACGGCACGCCGAAGGGCGTCGCGAAAGTGCAGTTGCGCCCGCAGGCTCCGATCCGCCCCGTCGTAGACGTCCCCCGCCACGATCAGGACCTTCGCCTCGTGCCGGATCGCCAGATCAACGACGTTGTTGAACGCCTTGAAGGTCGCCTCGCGAAGCACGCCTGAAATCTCGGGAGCCAGCGCATGGAGCCCCACGAAGGGACTATCCAGGTGCAGGTCGGCGCAGTGGACGAATGTGAAGAGGGGGGTCTCAGCCATCAATGACTCCTTCGGGTCCGGCCAAGTCTCTGATTAAATATCTAGCATATCATGGACAGGCCTCATCAGAGCATTCCGGCCCGGGGAAAAATTGAGGGACGGTCTATCGTCCGCTAAGGAAGGGGGGATTCATGGGCGTGGGGATCAGGGAACATGCCCGCCGCCATGAGGCGGTCCGCCCACGTCAGCGGGGGAGTGGTCCGAAGGCCTGCGGTGGCGGTCAGCACCTGATACCGGAGCCTGGCGTTCCGGTCGAATCCCCGAAAGACGCGGTCCCGCAGGAAGCATCGCACCGGATCGGCGGCATTCCAGAAGCGCGCCTGCTCGTCCGCGAGCCGCTGCAGCATCTCGACTTGTGACCGCCGGCCCGCTTCGTACGCGGAAAGGGCGCGGGCGGACCAGTCCCCCATCTCCCGGCATCGCTCGATCAGCTCCGCCAGGGCCATGGCGTCTTCCATGGCCTGCATCCGTCCTTGCGACACGTGGGGGTTCATGGCATGCGCCGCATCCCCGATCAAGGCGGCCCCGTCCGCCACCCAGCGCTCCGCGCGGACCCGCGTGCACGGGAGGAAGCCGACCTGCTCCCAGGAGGTCAGGCTCTTCAGCGGGGCCGCCATCGCAGGATCGACCGCCTCCACCCGCCCCTTGAAGGCCTCCAGCCCGCGAGCCCTCGTCGCCTCGACCTTCGCCGCCTCCACCATGTATAGGGACACGACACGCATCCCGGGAGCCGGGAACAGCGCGAGGATCTCCCCCCGTCCGATGTAGTACCTCGCCTCCCCTTCCATGCCGTCAGGGCGGGGCAGGAGGGCGATCAGATAGCCATGGCGATAGCGGTGCACCTCGGCCTTGATCCCGACAGCCTGCCGCACCATCGATTGAGCGCCGTCGGCCCCCACCACCAAATCCGCGGGCATTTCGATGCTCGCCGTCTCTCCTGCTCGCCGGACCACCACCCCGGCGACGCGCCCGTCTCGTCTCAACAATCCCCGGAACTCGGCCCCGTACCACAATTGCGCGCTCGGCTGGGCGGACAGCCGGTCCAGGATCAGCTTGTGGACCACATTAGAGAGCGCGACCAGGGCGTGATTGCGCGGCGGGGAGAGCGCGGCGTAATCCACCGTGCAGAGGTGGCCCCCCCCGATCCGGTAGAACCGAAAACACTGCACCGGTTGCACGGCGGCCGGCGTGAGGGCCGTGAGGATTCCCAACCGATCGAGGATCTGTTGGCCGTTCGGCTGGATGGTCTCGCCGCGAATGCCGGTCGGCGGGCCGGGTTGGCGCTCCAGAACGAGGACGGGAATGCCTTTCTGGGCAACGGCCAGACCCAGCACCGCCCCGCCACCCCCCGCCCCCACGATGACGATGTCGAACTTCACGGCCAGGGTTCGTAGCGGGTGGAATCGTCCCACATTTTTAGGAATTTCTCCTTCGCCCGGCGCGTGCTGGCCGCGTCATGAAGGAGATCCAACCGCTCATCGTTGTATCGGGTCGCGCTCGAGGTCTGATTCATCGAGCCCGACGTGTTCACCCGGTCATCCACAACCGCCTGCTTCAGATGCATGAGGCCGTCGTGCCTATTGACCTTGATCGGGATTCCTGCCAGATGCACAGTCTCTAGGGCAGCCCGTTGATTGCGGTCCTCCAGTCTGCCCCGGTCCGTGATCACCCGGACATCCACCCCTCGTTTTTTCGCCGCCACGAGGGCCTTGACGATCGGCGGATAGGTGAGTCCATAGGTGGCCAGATAGATGTAGTGGCGCGCTCCCTCATAGAGGGTGACCAAGCGCTTGGCCGGGTCCTCTTCGGGGGCGTAGAGGATCTCGGGAGCCGGCGTGATGCTGGGGCCGACGTCCTTTAACCCAGTGACCGACGGCCATACCAGGAGGAGACCCAGGGCCGCCCCAACACCACTGGTTATGGTCCTGCCGCCCTGCATGGTCCGCTTCCCTCTCCGGCTGACGCCGCCGGAGTATAGAAGGGAGACCTCCTGTTTGCAATGAGAGGCCAACTCAGTCCGGGCGACCTCTGCCTCAAATCAGGCAGAGCGCCCACGTCCCTCCCCGCAATTCAAGATGAGACCAGATCCGCATGTTATTGAAAACCAAAAGCTTTGCTCATGCCACCCCGCTTCCTGAAGGGTGGCATGTCAGATGCTTAACCTCCCCACAGAACCCTAAGGGCTCAGGTCTGCAATCACAGACTGGAAGGAGGTGAAAGACAAGATGAAGACCATTCTCGCAGCGTTGTTTGCGGTGATGATCGGAGTGACCTTTGCCGGCTCCACCTTTGCGGCAGAGGAGAAGAAGATGGACGCGCCGGCTGCTGCCCCTGCGGCTCCTGCCCCTGCGGCTGGTGGTGCGGAGATGAAGAAGGACGAGGGCAAGAAGGCTGAGAAGAAGGAAAAGAAGTCCAAGAAGGAAAAGAAGGAAAAGAAGGAAAAGAAGGAAGAGAAGAAGGAAGAGAAAAAGGAAGAGAAGAAGTAATTCTCCCCCACTCTCTGGAACAAAGAAGGCCGGCGGCTTCAACCAGCGCCGGCCTTTTTATTTCCTCTTCCGGTTCACTCTTCCTCGAAGATCATCTTGAACGAGTCGTCGGCCGATTCCCAGGCCTCTTCGGAGGTGCGAACCAGCCACTGCTTGATCCAGACCTTCTGGGGCCCCGACAGCAACTTTTTAATTTGGTGCGAGCGGCCCTGATAGGGCTGAAGAAACCCGGCTCGCCGTCCTACATCCAGGACGGCGGTCCTCGCGTAGATGTTGGTGTACATCACCGGCTTGCCGTTCTCCTCTTCCCCCTGCACCCAGACCGAGATATAGCGTTCGCCGTTCAGACCGGCGCTGTCCAAGGCCGGCTGAATGTCCTGGAACAATTCCTCCTCGGTCTTGGCGACCGGCCCCGCCTCGGATTGCCTGAACATGAAATTGTGCTTCCACATCGGCGGCTCCTTTGGGCGTCCTAGGGGGCGCTCGATCCTCCCTCCGGTCTATTCGTACCGCAGCGCGTCGATGGGGTTCAGCCGGGACGCCTTGTTGGCGGGATACAGACCGAAAAAGATGCCCACCAGGGCGGAGAATCCGAAGGCGATGACCAGGATGTCGGGAGAAATAATCGTGGGCCATCCGGCGACGTTCGAGGCCATCTTCGCGCCCGCCACCCCCTCCCCGATGCTGACCATCGCGATCACGGCCCCCACCCCGATAATGATCCCCAGCATCGTCAGCGCCGAGCGCATCCGGTGCCGGCCGAGCACGCGAAACGCCACTAGAACCGTCATCAGGAGAAAATTCATCCCCTCGCCTCATACAGCGGGGGGGTCCCGACCGCCTCGGCCGTGGCCCGGTCGGACACAATCAAGCCGTCTCTCATGGTAATAACCCGCCGGGCGAACCGAGCGATGTCTCCCTCGTGGGTAACCAGGATGATCGTCAATCCCTCGTTGACGTTCAGCTGCGTCAGGGTGTCCATGATCTCCCGGGATGCCTGGCTGTCCAGGTTGCCGGTCGGCTCGTCCGCCAGGATCAGGACCGGATTGGTGACCAACGCGCGCGCGATCGCCACGCGCTGCTGCTGCCCCCCCGACAACTGGGCAGGGTGATGCTGTTCACGACCCGCCAGCCCCACTCGCGCCAGCGCCCGCATGGCCAGGGCCTGCTGCTCCCGCGACGATATGCCCCGGTAGAACAGCGGGAGCTGCACGTTTTCGCACGCCGTGGTCCGGGGGATCAGGTTGAAGCTCTGGAATACGAACCCGATCTTTTGGTTGCGGATGTCGGCCAACTGATTCCCGCTCAGCGTCGAGACGTCGACCCCGTCCAGTTTGTAGGTCCCGCTCGTCGGGACGTCCAGACATCCGAGGACATTCATCAAGGTGGACTTGCCGGAGCCCGACGCGCCCATGACCGCCACGAACCCCCCGGCCTGCACATCCAGCGAGACTCCCCTCAGCGCGTGGACTTCCATCTCGCCCAGCCGATACGTCTTCACCAGGTCCCGGCAGACAATCAGGCCCATCAGAGTCCTCGCGGAGTGCCAGTACTCGGCCGCTGCGCGGGCTGCGAACCGAACCCCGGGGGCAAGGCCCCCCCCGCACGGCTGCCGGGGGCCCCCTTCGGCAGGTCCAGACCAACGATCACGTCGTCTCCTTCCTTCACGAGTCCTTCGAGAAGTTCCGTGAAGGCGCCGTCCGTAATGCCGGTCTTCAACTCCATCGGTGTCGCCTCCCCCTGCGAGCCACGCAGCCACACTTTTGACTTGGACTTGCCGTCAGGACCTTCCCGGCTTCCACTTTCAGAAGAGCCGCCTTTGCCGCCGCCATCCGGCTTCCCCAACGCCGAGGTTGGCGGCCCTCCAGTTCTCTCCCCGCTCCTTGCCAAGGTCGGTTTGAACCGTAACGCGGCGTTCGGAACCCTCAAGACCTGCTCCCGGCGGTTGACCACGATCGAGGCGTTGGCCGTCATGCCGGGCCTGAGCCGAAGATCGGCGTTGTCCACACCGATGACGACATTATAGGTCACGACATTCTGAACGGTAATCGGCGCGTTCCGAACCTGGATCACCGTGCCGTTGAAGACTTGATTGGGATAGGCATCCACGACGAATGTGGCGGGTTTCCCTTCGGTGATGCCCCCGATGTCGGACTCGCTGACGTTCGTGTCGACCTGCATCTTGGTCAAGTCCTTGGCGACCGTGAACAGGACCGGCGTTTGAAAGCTCGCCGCGACCGTCTGGCCGACGTCGACGTTCCGCGAGATCACGATCCCGTTCACCGGAGAGTGGATGGTGGTGTACTCCAGATTGACCTTCGCCGTCTCCAATTGAGCCCGGGCTTGTTTCACCTGCGCCTCCGCCACCTGGATATTGGCCTGAGAGGTTTCGAAGGCGGTCCTGGCATTATCCACGTCCTGCTGGGCATTCAGTTGCTGCCCGAACAACGCTTTCGCGCGGTCAAAGTTGAGCTTCTGTAGGACAAGATCGGAGCGCGCCCGGGCCAGGCCCCCTAAGGCGTTCTGGAGGTTGGCTTCCATCTGCGTGACAACGGTCCGAAAAGGAGCCGGATCAATCTGGGCCACCACCTGGCCGGCTTTCACGACCGAGTTGAAATCGGCATAGAGGTTCTGGATGATCCCCGACACCTGACTGCCGACCTGGACCGTGATGACCGGATTGATCGTGCCGGTCGCCGTCACGACCTGCGTGACCGCTCCCCGTTCAATCTTCGCGGTCTTGTATTGGGGCGGAGGGTTCTGGGCCCCGTTCCAGTAGACGTAGCCTCCCGCTCCCAGGACGACCGCCAGCAGGACACCGCCGACGGTCCACGACCTCACTTTCATGGACGTCCCTGCGCAGTGGAAATGGTCCCCATGGCTCGCTCAAGCTGGGCCTTCGAGGATTGGTAGCTCGACATGGCAACCACATCGTTGACCTGGGCGTTCACGAGCGCTACCTCGCCGTCCGTCACCTCCACCGCGTTGCTGAGGCCGGCCTTGTACCGCCCCTCGACCAGCGCCAGCCGTTCCTTCGCCTGGGTCACGGTGATGGCCGTAACCCGCAACCGTTCTTCAGCGGCTTGCAAGTTCAAGAGGGCCTGACTGACCTCCAACTGAATGGTCTGCCGAAGGACGTCCCCGTTGGCCTTGGTCCTGAGAAGGTTCGCGCGGGCCTCGGCCACTTGCTGCTTGGTGAGGAATCCGCTGAAAATCGGGATGGCCACCGACCCCGTGAGGTTCCAATTCCACACGAGCGGAAACTCCTGCCCGTTGTAGGAATACGTGGCCGCACCGCTGACCGTCGGGAAGAAATCGCTCTGGGCGGTCTTGATCGCCGCATCGGCGGCCTGCTCCAGGGCGCGCTGGGAAACCATTTCCGGACGAAGGCGGATCGCGCGATCCAACGCCTCTTCCATCGTGACGGCGTAGGACTCGAACGCCCCAGGGTATTCGACATTATACGGCCCGGTCGCGATGATACCCATCGCATTGTTGAGGGTGACCCGAGCCACCAACCAGTTGTTCTTGGCCGTGATCAAATTCAGTCGCGCATTGGACAGATCCACCTCAGCCGTGGTCACGTCGATCTTGGGGGCCACGCCGACCTTGAACCGCCCTTTGGCCAGATCGAGATGTTTCTGAAACTGTACGAGCGCTTCTTCATTCACCTGGACGAGGCGCTGGGCCTGCTGAAGTCCGTAATATGCCTGCTGCACGTTCACGACCACCGTCTGGAGGGTGGTTTCCGAATCCGACCGGGCGGCCTGGAAGTTGAACTGCGCCGTGTCGACCTGAGACCGGATCTTTCCGAAATCGAAAATCGTCTGGTTGAGGTTCACGTTGCTCAGGTAGGTCCCGAAACTCTGACCGCTGGTATTGCGCTGGACCGGCCCCCCGCCGAATGACGAGGAGGCATTGGCGGTCGCCTGCTGATACGCCCCCCTGGCCTGGATTTGCGGGAAATAAGCGGATTGGGCTTGGCCCACCCTGGCTAAGTTGGCGGACTGCGTCCCGGAGGCGACGCGAAGGCTCGGGTGGTTGGAAAGAGCGATCTCGGTCGCCCTGTCCAGTGTGAGAATCTCAGGTATCGTCACCGGCGAGGGGGCCTCGGCGGCGGACGCCGTCGCCACGAACCCTCCTCCCATGAGCCATATGACCATCGCTCCCAGTCCTACGGTTTTCGGTCCCATCATGTCCTCCTCCAGGAGCCCATTGGAAAATGGCTCTCCGATCCTCGTTCTCGCCTCGAACCATTTCAAGAAGGTCCACCGGCACCGCGCCACGCTTCGCGTGCCAGCGCTACGGAATGGTTGTTAATTCATTCTATGGACCCCCCCGGTGTGGTGTCAAACCGGTCCCCCAACAAAAAAGGCCATGCCCCATTTTCGGGGACATGGCCTCGATCTCGTCACCGCAATGATCGCCGAAGCTTAGGGGCCGACGGTGATCTTGTCCCGCATCTTGTCCACTGTGGCCTTCGCGATACCGGCCTTCGAGACAAGCTCCTCTTTGGTCTTATACGGCCGATTCTTGATGAGCTTGTCGGAATCCTCCTTGCCCAACCCCAGGTTCAACGTCAGATCGATCGGGGAAGCCCTGTTCACGTCGACCAAGCCGGCCGGGGTGGGCAAGCCGGTCACAGGCGGCTTCGGCGCCTCCGGAACGGCGATGGGTTTGTTGGGCAGCGGTGACGTGGCGGAGGGCGGCGGTTGAACAGGCTTGGACTCCACCGCATTGGGGAGGCTTCCCTCTGGAGCGACGGGCGGCTTCGGCGGCTCCGGCGCAGACGGTGAAGCGGGCTTGGCCGGAGCGGGCGGCGTCAGCAGAGCCGCCTGCTCTCGCTCCTTCAGTTCCTTTTGCTGGCGCCGGATCGTCTTCAGATGATCCTCATTGCGCTGCTTTTGGACCTCCAGATCCTGCATCACCGTCCTTTTGGCGGCCGCCAGTTCCTTCACCTGCCGTTCCAGGTCCTTGAGCTTGTTTTCCCCCGCCTGCCGCTCTTTTCCCACCACCGCGTTCAGGGACGCGATTTCATTCGCGCCCTTCTCCAGGTCTTCCTTCAGCTTGGCATTCGCCTCCCGCAGTGCCTTCAATTGCTTATTGAGCGCCTCGTTCTGGACGCGCTTTTGATCGAGATCGCTCTTGGTTGCCTGAAGATCCTGTAACGTCAGCTCGTGCGTGCTTTGGCTCACCACGCACCCCGTCAACATCGCCGTCAACAACAGCACCAAACCGCTCCTGATCCGATCCTTCATCCAAGCCTCCCTTGGCAGGCACGAGGGGATTTGGGGGCATTCCCGCCCACAACCTTAACCTTTCCAGATGTAATCGAAACCCTTCTTATTGTCAACTACGAAACGGGTTCGCGGTCCCCGCCCTTGACAATCACGCACCCCTGGCCGAAGATGCGCGGACCTTTATGGACATCTGGACCGCCATCATACTCGGCATCGTGGAGGGGTTGACCGAGTTCTTGCCGGTCTCCTCCACCGGCCATCTCATCCTGGTCGGGCATGCCTTGGGCTTCACCGACGCCTCCGCCGTCACCTTTGAGATTGCCATCCAGCTCGGGTCCATTCTCTCCGTCTTCGTCTACTTTCGCCGCCGGCTCTGGACCCTGGTCGAGCGGCTCCCCTCCGACCCGGCCAGCCGGCGGCTTCTGATGGGCATCGGGGTCGCCTTCCTGCCGGCAGCCTTCGTCGGCTTGGCGTCTCACCGGTGGATTGAAGCCCATCTGTTCGGACCGGTCACCGTGGCATACGCGCTCGTCGCAGGAGGAGTCGTCATTCTGGCCGTCGAACATTTCGTGAGGGAACGCCGGATATTCCGGTTGGAAGAGGTGGGCGTCCGGGAGGCCTGGTGGGTCGGGCTTGCGCAATGCGTCTCCTTGTTTCCCGGGGTGTCGCGGTCCGGAGCGACCATCATGGGCGGCCTCTTGACCGGCATGGATCGGCCGACCGCAACCGAATTCTCGTTCCTGCTGGCGCTGCCGACCATGGTGGCGGCCACGGGCTACAAGATCATCAAATCCCACGACCTGCTTTTTCAAGACGACTTCCTTCTCTTCCCGGTCGGCCTCGCGGTCGCCTTCCTCACGGGGTTGCTCGTGATTGCGGGATTTTTGACCTTCATCAAGACTCATACCTTCAAGCCCTTTGCTTATTATCGGATCGCTCTGGGATTGCTGATCCTGGGCGGCATGGGCTAATCGTCAGGCTCCCCTTGTCCAGAGACCCAGGAAACCGGCGGCGAAAGGCTGTTTACGTTAACGGTGAAGAGAGAACGACAGAGGCAGGGGAACGAGAGCAGATCGGATCGACCGTTAGAGCGTCTCCTGAGGAACCAAGGCCGGGCTGACTCTTGAGTGATTGAGCAATTGGGTGATGGTCCCGATGACCTCTTTGGCGTCAAAGGGTTTGTGCAGGTAGGCATCCGCCCCGGATTCGATCCCGTCCAAGGCCGCCTCCAGGGTTCCATACCCGGTAATGATAATGACCAGCACACCTCTCAGCTCTTGCTTGATCTCCCGCAACACTTCCGTTCCCCACCCGTCCGGGAGCCTCAGGTCAAGGGTGACGAGGTCGATCGTTTGCTCTCTGAGCATCTGGAGAGCCGCCCCGGCGGTCTCCGCCATTTTGAGATTAAACTGGCGACCAAGGATCATCCGGAGGGCTTCGCGCGGGCCGGCCTCGTCATCGACGATAAGGATTGTGGGCTTGGAAGACTTTTCCATGTCCATCCCTCCGTCCGTCTTCACCGGAATGGGAGGTTGCTCAACCTCAATCGCCATGACTGCTCCTTCCACTGGTTAGCTGTGATGGCCCTACAATCCATTCATGCATTCGCCATGCCAACGCATGGTTTAAACTTTATTTCAATTATTGATCATGAAATTCATGAAAGTTTCCCCATTATCACGGCCATAACAACCAATTTTTATAATGGGTTATACAAATCGACGGCCTCTTAATTTTATAGCCTTCGCAGGCAACAAAAATTGTCTTCTTTCAGGTAGGTCGACCCGGTCCCTGTAGTCCGTTACAGAGGAAAGATACTCCGGGTAAGTGGCCGCCCCACCCCGCGATCAATTCCGGATGAGTTTTTTGTGGCGGAGGCGGTGAGGGCGCTCGGCTTCTTTCCCCAGCCGCTTCCTCCGGTCGGCCTCGTAGGCGCTGTAGTCGCCTTCGAACCACACGACCCGGCTGTCTCCCTCAAAGGCCAGAATGTGGGTCGCGATGCGGTCGAGAAACCAGCGGTCGTGGCTGCTTACGATGCAGCAGCCACCGAAGTGTTCGAGCGCCTCCTCGAGGGCCCGCAAGGTATTCACGTCGAGATCGTTCGTCGGCTCGTCCAGCAGCAGGAGGTTGGCCCCCTCCTTCAGCATACGCGCGAGATGCACCCGGTTGCGTTCCCCCCCGGAGAGGTCTTTGACCCTTTTCTGCTGGTCCGCCCCGCCGAAATTAAACCGGCTGACGTAGGCCCTGGAGTTGACCTCCCGTTTCCCCAGCATGATGGTATCCGCCCCCTCCGAAATGACCTCCCAGACCGTTTTGTTTCCGTCCAGCGCGCGATCCTGGTCCACGTACCCGATCTTCACCGTCTCTCCGACCTTCAACGACCCGGCGTCGGGCTGGACCTGTCCGGTGACCATGCGAAAGAGCGTCGTCTTCCCGGCCCCATTCGGACCGATAACGCCGACGATGGCCCCGCGGGGCAGGGAAAACGTCACGTTCTCAAAGAGCACCCTGTCGCCATAAGATTTCTGGAGGTCCCTGGCCTCCAAGACCATATTCCCGAGACGCGGTCCCGGGGGGATGTAAATTTCCAGCTCATCGGCGGCCTTCTCCGAAGCCTGGCTCAGCAGAGCTTCGTAGCGGGTCAGGCGGGCCTTGCCTTTGGCCTGGCGGGCCTTCGGCGCCATGCGGATCCACTCCAGTTCACGGGCGAGGGTTTGACGGCGCTTGGACTCGGTTTTCTCTTCCGTTTCCAGCCGCGCCTGCTTTTGTTCCAGCCAGGCGGAGTAATTCCCTTGAAAGGGAATGCCCTGCCCGCGGTCCAGCTCCAGGATCCAGCCGGCCACGTTGTCCAGGAAGTACCGGTCGTGGGTCACGGCGATGATCGTCCCCTTATACTGGCGAAGATGCTGCTCGAGCCATTGCACCGACTCCGCGTCGAGATGATTGGTCGGCTCATCGAGCAGCAGAATGTCGGGTTCCTGAATCAACAGGCGGCACAGGGCAACGCGGCGTTTCTCCCCTCCCGAGAGGACCCCGACTTTCGTTTCCGGGGAAGAACACCGCAAAGCATCCATGGCGACCTCAAGCTGGTTTTCGAGTTCCCAGCCGTTGGCGGCTTCGATCTTCTCCTGCAACTGGCCTTGTCGCTCCAACAGCTTTTCCATTTCCTCCGGAGAAAGATTCTCGCCCAGTTTCTCGCTGATGGACTCGTACTCCCGCAGCATCGAGATGACGTCCCCGCGTCCTTCCTCAACGATCTGCTTGACGGTCTTCTCCGGATCGAGCTCGGGCTCCTGCGAGAACAAGCCGACCGAGTAGCCCTTGGCGAACCTGACCTCGCCGAGATACTCCTTGTCGAGGCCCGCGATGATGCGAAGCAACGTGCTCTTTCCAGACCCGTTGGGGCCCAGAACCCCGATCTTTGCGCCGTAGTAAAAGGACAGGTAGATGTCCTTGAGCACGTGCCGTTTCGGCGGAACGACACGGCCGACCCCGACAAGGGAAAATATGATTTGCTTATCGTTGGCGCTCATCCTGTTCACACTCCATCGTAATTCCGATTGCCGGCCTCAATTTAGCAGAGACGTGCCTCATGCACAATCCGCCCGCCGGCCAGATCGCGAATGACCGGCGACGGACCTTTGTGGTACATAACAACCGATGACAACCACCTCAGCCCTCGACCCGGCAGGTCCTCCTGATCCCCGGGCCGGCGTCCTTCCCGAAATAAGACGGTGACGCCCTCAGCGTTAAAAGGATCGCCGTGGCGGGCGCTCACGCACCGCAATTTTGCCCTCTTCTTTGCCGGCCAGGGCCTCTCCCTCTGCGGGACGTGGATGCAGAGCCTGGCCCAGGCCTGGCTGATCTACCGCCTCACCGGATCGCCTTTCCTGCTCGGCCTGGTGGAATTCGTCTCCAGGGCACCGATCCTGGCGATCGGGCTGGTGGGTGGTCTTCTCGCGGATCGCTGGCCCCGGCGCCGCGTCATGATCGCAACCCAGACGCTGTCGCTCCTTCAGGCGAGCGCCATGGCGGCGCTGACGCTCAGCGGGCACATCACGGTCGGGTGGATTCTCGCCCTGGCGACCCTGCTGGGGATCATCAACGCGCTGGACATTCCGGTCCGCCAGGCCTTCATGACGGACCTGGTGCCCCGAGCTGCGATCCCGTCGGCCATCGGGCTCAACTCATCCGCCTTCAATACGGCGCGGATCGTCGGGCCGTCCCTGGCCGGCTTCCTGGTGGTCACCGCAGGGGAAGGCCTGTGCTTTCTCCTCAACGCGCTGAGCTTCCTCATTCTCCTCGCCTGCCTGCTGGCGATGAGGATCGAGCAGACCGCCCGCCCCGCGCGGATGAACGCCTTCGCCTTTCTCGCCGAAGGCTTGCGGTATGCCTGGCAGACCCCCCATGTCCGGGCGCTCTTGGCTCTGATCACGGTCCTGAGCGTGGCCGGGATGCCGTATGCGACGCTGCTCCCGGTCTTTGCCGGAGACATTCTACAGGCCGGTCCTCACGGGCTGGGGGTCCTGATGGCCGCGACCGGAGTCGGGGCCCTGGCGGGCGCACTGCGCCTGGCGAGGCGAGGGACGGTTCGGGGCCTGGGGACCGCCATTGCGGCGGCCGTGACTCTCTTCGGGTGTGGCCTGCTGGCGCTGGCGGCCAGCACCACCCTCTGGATTTCCATCCCGGCGCTGGTCGTTATCGGCTTCGGCATGGTGACCGGCCTGGCCGGCACCAACACCCTGCTGCAATCGCTGGCCCCCGATCCGCTGCGCGGGCGGGTCATGAGCCTCTATGCGATGGTCTCGCTCGGCCTGGCCACCTTCGGCAGCCTGCTGGCGGGCGTCGGGGCCACCTACATCGGCACCCCGTTCACCGTCGCCATCGGAGGGCTCGCCACCCTCCTCAGCGCCGCGATCTTCTGGAAGACCCTCCCCGGCATCCGGCGCCACGTGCGGGAGACCCGGCTGCTGCCGCCGGAAGAGTTAGCCCCCCAGTAACGGTGCTTGCTGCTCAGCAGGGGGCGTCACCGACCCGTTGGACCCAGAGCCTTGTCTTGCGCAATCCGCCGCCCACGTCCTCCCCGCATGCGTTCGAACCAAAGGCTCAAGCGGTCAAGGTAGAGGTACACCACCGGTGTCGTATAGAGCGTGAGCATCTGGCTGACGATCAGCCCGCCGACGATGGCAATGCCCAGCGGCCGGCGCAGCTCCGACCCCACGCCGGTCCCCAGCGCGAGCGGCAGCGCCCCCAGCAGCGCGGCCATCGTCGTCATCATGATCGGCCGGAATCTCCTCAAACAGGCCTCGTAGATCGCGTCGGCCGAGCTCTTCCCCTCCTTACGCTCCGCCTCCAGCGCGAAGTCGATCATCATGATGGCGTTCTTCTTCACGATCCCGATTAACAGAATGATGCCGATCACCGCAATGATGCTCAGATCCGTGCGAAAGAGCATCAGCGCGAGAATGGCCCCGACCCCGGCTGACGGCAACGTGGACAGGATGGTGATCGGGTGGATGTAGCTCTCATACAGGATCCCGAGCACGATGTAGACCGTCACGAGCGCCGCCAGGATCAGCAGCGGCTGGCTGGCCAGCGAATCCTGGAAAGCCTGGGCCGTCCCCTGCAGGCTGCCCCGAATGCTCGCGGGCAGACCAATCTGGCGTGTGGCTCCCTCGATCGCCTTCACCGCCTCGCCGAGCGAGACTCCCAGCGGTAAATTAAACGACAGGGTCACCGCCGGAAACTGCCCCTGGTGATTCACCGACAGCGCGGTCGCGGTTGATTCGTAATGAGCGAAGGTGCGCAGCGGTACCTGCGCCCCGTTGGGAGAACGGACATAAATGTCCTGCAGCGTATCCGAGCGTTGCCAATACCGCGGCGCGACCTCCATCACGACGTGATACTGGTTGAGGGAAGTGTATGTGATCGAGACCTGACGCTGGCCGAAGGCGTCGTACAGGGTGTCGTCGATGAGCTGCGGGGTAATGCCCAGCCGCGACGCCGTGCTGCGGTCGAACACCACCGAGGACTGCAAGCCCCGGTCCTGTTGATCGCTGCTCACATCGACCAGCTCCGGCAAGGTGCGAAGCTTCTGTTCCACACGCGGGGCCCAGGTGTTGAGTTCGGTCAAGTTGTCGCCCCGGAGCGTGAACTGATATTGCGCATTGCTCTGCCGTCCTCCGATACGAACGTCCTGGACCGGCTGGAGAACCGTCGGCGCGCCCGGGACCTTGGCGAGCTTTCCGCGGAGTCGCGCAATCACCTCATCCGCGCTGAGCTTCCGCTCCCCGAGCGGCTTCAGCCCGATGAACATTCGGCCCGTGTTCGTCGTGGTGCCGCCTCCGCCCCCGCCGCTGAACCCGGTCACCGTTTCAACGGCCGGATCGCTCCTGACGATGTCCACGATCTGGATCAGCTTCTCGCGCATCGCCTGAAACGAGGTGTCCTGCGCTCCCTGAATGACACCCATCAGGCGTCCGGTGTCTTGCTGGGGGAAGAACCCTTTGGGCACGATGATGAACAGGTAGACGTTGAGGGCAATGGTGGCCAAGGTCAGCGTGAGCATGACTCGCGGATGCCGCAACGCCCAGGACAGGGTCGTATCGTACCGCGACAACATCCACCCGAAGATCCGCTCGCTCGCTCGGTAGAGCCGCCCGTGGCCACGGGCTTTCTCCGACCCCAGGAACAACGCGCACATCATGGGAGTCGTGGTCAACGACAGGACAAGCGAGATGACAATGGCGACGGAGAGGACCACCGCGAACTCCCGGAACAGACGGCCGACAATGCCGCCCATCAACAGGATGGGAATGAACACCGCGACCAGCGAGAGGCTCATGGAGAGGACGGTAAACGCGACCTCCCGTGCCCCGCGCAATGCCGCCTCTCGAGGCGGCACACCCTGTTCCCGGTGCCGGGTGATGTTCTCGAGGACCACGATGGCGTCGTCGACCACAAATCCGGTCGCGATCGTCAGCGCCATGAGGGACAGATTATCCAGACTGTAGCCGCACAGGTACATGACGCCGAACGTGCCGATGAGCGAGACCGGCACCGCAACGCTCGGGATGATCGTGGCCCGGACATTCCGCAAAAAAGCGAACACCACCAGAATCACGAGCATGACGGAGATGATCAGCGTCCGCTCCACATCGTGCAAGGACGCGCGAATCACCGGCGTCCGGTCCAGCACGACCGACAGGGTGATGGCCGCGGGGATGGCGGCCTCAAGCTGCGGGAGCAAGCTCCGAACCCGATCGACCGTTTTGATGATATTCGCGCCGGGCTGCCGGTAGAGGATCACCAGCACGCCCGGCTTGCCGTTGGCCAGGCCCGTCGTGCGCAGATCCTCGACCGACTCCTCGATGCTGGCCACGTCGGAGAGCCGCACCGCCGCCCCGGCCCTGTAGGCGATGATCAGGGGCCCGTACTCCTCGGCCTTGCGGAGCTGATCGTTGGTCTGGATCTCCCAGGTCCTGGCCCCGTCCGTCATCTGTCCCTTGGGCCGGGTCACGTTCGTGGTGCTCAGCACACGGCGGACGTCCTCGAGCCCGATCCCGTACTTGTTCAAGGCCATCGGATTCAGGTCTACCCGGACGGCCGGCAGCGACCCGCCCCCCACGACCACCTGGCCGACGCCATCCACCTGGGCCAGCTTTTGCTGCAGGATGCTCGACGCCGCGTCGTACATCCGTCCCCGGCTCATCGTGTCGGAGGTCAGGCCCAGGATCATAATGGGAGCATCGGCCGGATTGACCTTGCGGTAGTTGGGATTATTCGGGAGAGCCGTCGGCAGGTAGCCCCGCGCCGCATTGATCGCCCCCTGGACGTCGCGGGCGGCGCCGTCGATACTCCGGCTCAACTCGAACTGTAGGACGATGCTCGTGGAGCCGAGGTAGCTCGTGGAGGTCATTTCGGTCACGCCCGCGATGCGCCCGAACTGACGTTCAAGCGGGGCCGCCACGGACGTCGCCATGGTCTCGGGGCTCGCCCCCGGCAGGTTCGCCGAGACCTGGATCGTCGGAAACTCCACCTGAGGCAGGGCCGCCACGGGGAGCAGCCCAAAGGCGACCGCCCCCGTAAGCGCCAGTCCGATCGTCAGGAGGGTGGTGCCGACCGGGCGCTGGATGAAGGGCGCTGAAATGTTCATGCGGGTCCGGGGCCCAGCGCTTCAATGCTCGAACGTGAGGCACGGCGCTCACCGATGCGTTTCGCCAGTCGGTCGAACGCGAGGTACACCACCGGCGTCGTATAGAGTGTGAGCACCTGGCTGACGATCAGCCCGCCGACGATGGCGATGCCCAGCGGCCGGCGGAGCTCCGACCCCATCCCCGTGCTCACCGCGAGCGGCAAGGCCCCCAGAAGCGCCGCCATGGTCGTCATCATGATCGGCCGGAATCGCAGCAAACAGGCCTCGTAGATCGCATCGACCGCGGGCTTCCCTTCCTTCCGCTCCGCGTCCAGGGCGAAGTCGATCATCATGATGGCGTTCTTCTTCACGATGCCGATTAAGAGGATGATGCCGATCAGGGCGATCACGCTCAGCTCCGTGCGGAAGAGCATCAGCGCGAGAATCGCTCCCACCCCCGCGGAGGGCAGCGTGGACAAAATCGTGAGGGGGTGGATGTAGCTTTCGTAGAGGACGCCGAGCACGATGTAGACCGTCACGAGCGCCGCCAGGATCAGCAGCGCCTCGTTGCCCAGCGAGGCCTGGAAGGCCTGCGCGGTCCCCTGAAAGCTGCCCCGAATGCTGGGCGGCAGATCAATTTGCTGCGTGGCCGTCTCGATCGCGCGCACCGCCTCACCGAGCGCCACTCCCGGCGCGAGATTGAAGGATATCGTGACCGCGGGAAATTGTCCCTGATGACTGATGAGAAGCGGAGCCGTCGTCTCCATCGTCTGCGTGAAGGTGCTCAACGGAACCTGACCCCCGGTGGACGAGCGGACATAGATGTCCTGCAGCGCCTGGGGGCCCTTCTGAAAGTCCGGCTTCACTTCCAGGACGACGCGATACTGGTTCAGCTGCGTAAAGATCGTGGACACCAGCCGCTGGCCAAAGGCATCGTAGAGGGTGTCATCGATGAGCTGCGGCGTGATGCCCAGCCGTGAGGCGGTGCTGCGGTCGATCGCCAGGAAGGACTGGAGCCCCTGGTCTTGTTGATCGCTGCCCACGTCGCGAAGCTCCGGGAGCGCCCGGAGCGCCTCGACCAGCTTGGGCGCCCACGCATTCAGCTCCTTGGCGTCGGGGTCTTCGAGGCTGTATTGGTACTGGGTGCGGCTCACGCGGGCCTCGACCGTGAGGTCCTGTACCGGCTGCAGGTACAGCGTGATGCCTTGCACCGTCGCCAGGTCCGCTTGCAAGCGGCGGATGATCTGGCTCGCGCTGATGCGCCGTTCGGCGAGGGGCTTCAGGTTGATGAGGATGCGGCCGCTGTTGAGGGTCGAATTGGTGCCGTCCACGCCGATGAACGACGACAGGCTTTCGACCGCCGGATCGTTCAGGACCACCGCTGCCAGCGCCTGCTGGCGCTCGGCCATCGCCCCAAAGGAGACGGATTGTGGCGCTTCGGAAATCCCCAGGATCACCCCGGTATCCTGAACCGGGAAAAACCCTTTCGGCACGACAATGTAGAGCAGCACGGTCAGGACTAGGGTCCCAATCGCAACGATGAGGGTGGCCGTCTGACGACCCAGCACCCATCGCAACGTCTTTCCGTAGAATTCGATCGCCCGTTCAAACACGTGTTGGGAGGCCCGGGAGAAGCTTCCCTGCTGCTCCTTCGGCGTGCGCCGCAGCAGTCTCGCGCACATCATCGGCGTGAGGGTCAGCGACACGACCGCCGAGATGAGGATGGTGATCCCGAGCGTGAGGGCGAACTCCCTGAACAAGCGTCCCACCACGTCGCCCATGAACAGCAGGGGAATCAGCACGGCGATGAGCGAGATGGTCAAGGACAGGATGGTGAAGGCGATCTGTTCGGAGCCCTTCAGCGCGGCCTGCAGCGGAGTGTCGCCCTCTTCGATGTATCGGGCGATGTTTTCGATCATGACGATCGCGTCGTCCACGACAAAACCCGTCGAAATCGTCAGCGCCATCAACGTCAGGTTGTTCAGGCTGAACCCCATCAGATACATCGCCCCGAAGGTCCCCACCAGGGATAACGGGACGGCGGCGGCGGGAATGACCGTGGCCGACAGGGTGCGAAGAAACAGAAAGATCACCATGACCACCAGCGCGACCGCCACCATCAGCTCGAACTGCACGTCCCTGACCGACCCGCGAATGGTGATCGTGCGATCCGTCAGCACCGAGACCTGGACGGACGAGGGCAAGGCGCTTTCCAGCTGCGGCAAGAGCTTCTTGATGCGATCGGCGACTTCGATGACGTTGGCGCCCGGCTGGCGCTGGATGTTGACGATCACGGCGGGCCTGTCGTTCATCCACGCCGCCTGCTTCACGTTCTCGGCATCGTCGATGACATCGGCGACGTCGGACAACTTCACCGGCGCGCCGTTGCGATAGGTGACGATCAGCGGCCGATAGTCGCTGCTTGAGAGAAGTTGATCGTTCGCGCCGATGATGGACGCCCGTCGCGGGCCATCGAACGCCCCTTTCGCCTGATTGACGTTGGCGGCCGCGATGACCGCGCGGAGGTCTTCGAGGGTCAGTCCATAGGCGGCCAGCGCCGTCGGGTTTGCCTGTATCCGGACGGCCGGCCTTTGCCCGCCGCTGATGCTGACGAGTCCGACGCCCGACAGCTGGGAAATCTTTTGAGCAAAGCGGGTGTCGGCCAGATCCTCGACCTGAGGCAGGGGTAAGGTGTCCGACGTCAACGCCAGCGTCAGGATCGGGGCATCCGCGGGATTGACCTTGCTATAGACCGGCGGGTTCGGAAGATCACGAGGCAAGAAGGTGGACGCGGCATTGATGGCCGCCTGCACCTCCTGCTCCGCGACGTCCAGGCTCAAGGTCAGGCTGAACTGCAGCGTAATGACCGAACTGCCGCCGGAACTGGTGGACGTCATCTGTTTCAGACCGGGCATCTGCCCGAACTGGCGCTCCAAAGGCGCCGTGACGGATGCCGCCATGACGTCAGGGCTCGCTCCCGGGTAGAAGGTGACGACCTGGATGGTGGGGTAATCCACTTGCGGCAAGGCGGAGACCGGTAGCTGGCGGTAGGCCAGGACGCCGGCAAGCAGAATGGCCGCCATCAGCAGAGCCGTGGCGACCGGCCGCAGGATGAAGAGGCGTGAAGGGTTCACGGTCGCTTGCCTTTCGGGGACGTGCCGGGCTGGCCCCCTCCTTGGCCCCCGCTTTGCCCCCTGGTGAGGTCCACCTTGCTGCCCTCCCGCAGCTTCTCTGTGCCGTCCACGACGACCAGCTCATCGGGGGACAGACCCTTGTCGATGGACGCCTCGTCCCCCTGGGCCACGCCGACGGTGACCGGACGCACCCCGACGGTCTGGTCTTCCTTCACGACGTAGACAAATGTCCCCTGAGGACTTCGTTGAATGGCGGCGGTCGGGACCACCGTGGCCCCACGCTTGACGTCCAGGAGCAGGCGGGCGTTGACGAACTGGTTGGGGAACAGCTCGTTGTTGTCGTTGGGGAAGACCGCCTTGAGCCGCACCGTGCCGGTGTTCGGATCGATCTGATTGTCCACCGTGAGCAACGACCCCGTGGCGAGCCGCCGCTTCTGCTCCCGATCGAACGCCTCGACCGGCAAGCGCTCGCCGGTCTTGAGCTTCTCGATCACCGGGGGGAGACTATCTTCCGGGATAGTGAAGACGACCGTAATGGGTTGAAGCTGCGTGATGACCAGCAGTCCATTGGAATCGCTTGCGTGAACCATGTTGCCCGCATCCACGAGCCGCAATCCGATTCGCCCGCTGATCGGCGCGGTGATCCGGGAGTAGGTGAGCTGCAGCTTGGCGTTGTCGATCTGGCCTTGATCGGTCTTGACGACGCCTTCAAACTGGCGCACCAGGTACACCTGCGTATCCAGTTGCTGCTTGGAGACCATTTCCTGCTTGTACAAATCACGGTAGCGCTCCAGGTCAAGTTGGGCGTTCTTCAGCTGCGCCTGGTCGCGCGCCATCTGCCCTTCCATTTGGGTCAACTGCACTTGGAACGGGCGTGGATCGATTTCGGCCAACAGCTCTCCGCTGCGGACGATCTGGCCTTCCCGAAACAACACCTTCATCAGTTCTCCATCCACTCGGCTTTTCACGGTGACGGTATTGAGCGGGGTGACCGACCCGAGTCCGGTGAGATAAATGCCGATGTCGCCCGTCTTCGCGGCCACGGCCACCACCGGGACGGTGCGCGCCGGGGAGTTCGCCTTCGCCCCGGCGGTGCGCGGTTGCGCCTCGCCCGACTTCGTCGAGACGACGTACGCGCCGACGGCGAGAAGACAGACCACGAGCAGCGCGATCCCCCAGCGCCTGAGCAGCATAGGGAAACGCCTTGACTCAAACATCTTGTCCTTAGGGGCTCCTTGTGCGTCCCTCATGAGGGCCTCAGCAACCGTTCGTCAGCCCAGTGCGAGCAATTGGTTCGGCATCGGTTTACAATAGGTCGTTTCATGGCCGGTTGGCGGAGCCAGGGTGCACCCCTTTACTGATATAAGTCGGAGGAACAAGCGGTGAGGTTACAGGAAACGTGTAACCTTCTGCCAGGGTCCCCCGACTATCCCATTAAGAGTCCTCATGCCTGAGGGCGATCGCCGGGCACCGAAATCCTCCAGGGGCAGCCCGGACGGCTCCACGCGGGCCGCGCCAGGGGGGACGGTGGCAGGGCCAGGGCCGGCGGACGAGGAAATCATTCGTCGGGTCCTGGCCGGAGAGGTGGATCTCTTTGTGGAATTGATCACCCGCTATCAGCAACACGTCGGCCGCATCGTGGCCGGCCATGTTCGAGGCGACATGGTCGACGAAGTCTCGCAAGACGTCTTTGTCCGGGCCTATACCTCCTTGCCCACCTATGCGTTCCGGACCCCGTTCGCGCATTGGTTGGCCAGGATCGCGGTCCGCAGTTGTTATGACGTATGGCGCAGCGCCGCGGCGCGTAAGGAAGTCTCGATCAGTGAAATGGGAGATGAGCATCAGGATTGGACCGAGCGGCTCCTCGCAACGGAATCTGAAGAGCGCTTTGAGGAGCTGGTGCGGCAACAGGAAACAACCGAGCTGCTGCACTGGGCGCTGGCTCAGCTGTCCGCCGAGAACCGTATGGTCGTCACCCTAGTCCACCTCGAGGGCCATTCGGTCCGAGAGGCGGCTGAACTGTTGGGCTGGAGCGCAGTCAATGTGAAAGTACGCGCGCACCGCGCGCGTCAACAACTCCGGAAGGTCCTGGAGGGAGCACTGAGGGATCCGACATGAGACGATCGAGCAAAGAGCAACTCGACAAGCTTGAGCGGGCACTGGCCCGGGCGCATGAGTTTCAGGAACCTCCCCGCTTTTCGCACGGCTGGCTTGATTCCATCATGCGCGAGGTTCGCCGGCAACCGGTCGGCGTCACACCTCTTCTCGAGATGCCCCTTTTGGTCTGGCGGGCCGCGGCTGTCGTCGTCCTCGTTTCGCTGATTTTCGTGGGATCGGTGCTGACCTGGAATGCGGGGCGGGCCGATGCCGACTTTACGGCCCTCTTCGCGGAGGCAGGGGTGGACGCGACTCTTGCAGGTGACCCATGAGCGACAGCCAGAGCCCAATGCGCGGCAGGGACTGGCGGATCTTGGGGGGGCTCGCCGTCGTGTTTCTCTGCGGCCTGCTCGTCGCCAACGTCGCGACAACCGCCTACCATGATTACAAAGGGCAGAAGAAGTGGGAGCAAGGCCTGGCCGGGCTGAAGCCGCGGGTGATGAAGCACCTGACCAGCGAACTGAGCTTGTCGGCCGAACAGCAGCGGGCGATCGAGTCCATTGTGACGCAGACCGAGGGAGAACTGCTCCGCTTGCGGATGGCGCAACAGCCCCGCGTTGAGGAGACCATGAACAGAACGATCGAGGCTCTCAAAACCAAGCTGAGTCCGGAGCAGCAGGGCAAACTGGATGAGCTCTATCGTCAGCTCCAACGGCGGTGGGACTCAGACCGCGAGTATGTCCTTGGCCTTCCGCGCGGGGGACAGAAATGAGTGTGGGATAGGGGGCGGCAAAGAATACCGCCCCCTGCACACATCCGCAGGCCTAACGATTAGCCTTCTCTCTTGGGAAGGTCGTGGGGGGTGGCCATGAGCTCATCCCCATGCTCTCCCGACCCTGCGGTTTTTCGGTGTCTCTCCATCATGCCGCCTCGCCATTTCTCGCGCTGCTCCGGCGTCAGCACGGCTGTCGCCGTACGCAGAGCTTTCACCCCATCCAAACGCAAGCCAGTACGGGCACTCTCGGCCTTCTTCATGGCTGTCTCGATAGCAGACAGGTCGGCTTTCTCGTCGCGGACGAGGGTGCGAACATCCACCTCTGCCAGTTTGGCGGCGGCTTTATCCCGAATTCGAGTCTTCGTATAGTCGGTGGCAATGGCCTTGATTTGGGCACTTTGATCCTCTGATAAGCCCAGGTCCTTTTTATGCCGAAGCAAGCTGTGGAGTGCGTGGCCTGCGAAGTCGGGCCTGCCTCCCCCGTGCCCGGAATGGAGGTCCCTCCTCATCTCCGGCCGTGGATCGGCGCGGACCTCAGGGGGAACGCAGACCATCCATGTCAGCACGGCCCCGAGAGCCAGAATGACCGTTAATCGAGACCTTATCGCGTTCGTCGTCTTACACATCTTGACCTCCCTTTATGAATGGAGAACATTACAGGCTGTCCTCATTGGCCCCTCTATACCTGTGAGACACCGGCAAATCGGAATAGTTACATTGGGCCGTCAAGGAGAGGAGTTTTCATGAACTGACCGGCAGGAAGGGGTTTAGGACCCGGCCCGGTTTTAAGGGGCAGGGCACGGCCTTCAGCCCCAGCGACGCACGCAGTCTAAATTCTGAAGAACCACTTACCGGAACAGAAAATCACCGATAAACCCACCCCTGCTCGTGGGCCGAGGCGACATGAAGTAATACCCGCCCTCCACGGCATGATAGAAGTCCTCCAGGCGGTCGTGGCCACCCTTGGCCTCACTGACCATGCTCTTCTTAATGGCCTCGTACTGGCCCAGGTCCGCCTGGTAGCAGATGAACAGCAGCCCGGACTCGAAGGGCGACCAGAAGGGATACGAGCGACGGTAGATTTTGATATCGCGTCGGCCCAGCTTTACGTCGCTTTTCTTCTTGTGGCTTGTCGTCGGCGCGTCGGGATGCTCCGCGCTGTCGACCTTGCCACGACCTACGGCGTCTTCCTGCGCCTTGGGAGAGAGCTTGTTCCAGGCGGCCACGTCCTCGCGGATCTTGCGGAAGGCCATGTACGAGCCGTCTCTGAAGGCGGGATCGTCGCCGCCGACGAGCACCACGCTGGGCCGGTCCTCAGTGCCAGGGTTGGCCGTGCCATCGATAAAGCCCAGTAAGCCGCGACTGCCCGGGAAGGTGAATCCCTGATGGTACGCCTTGGTTGTGAACGCCCCACCCAAGAGGCCGAGGAGTGTCTTGCCTGCGGTGTAGTTAGCAAACTTCACGTTGCTGCAAATTTGCACGACCAGGTCCGCCTGTGTCTCAGTAGGATTGTACTCGTCGCCCTCAAAGCGTGGCATGGAGCGTAGCCCTTTGGGCCGCCGCTTGGGCGAAACCTTGTCCACGAACCCACTGCCGAAGCCGATGGTCACAGTCAGTTCGGATGCCACGTGTTGCTCCATGAGGCGTGCCGCATCCTCGGAGAGGCGTTGGAGCGTGCCTTTGAGTGTGGCGCGGTTGCTGGTGGTGGCGTTGAGGAAGATGATGTCCAGATGCTCTTGCGGCGACTCGAGGACGCCTGGTTGTACATTCATATGGACTCCCTCAGACTAGGCTCACTCCCCGATCTGGACCCTTTGCGAACTCTACGCTTCCAGTTCCCCGGACAAGGGAAGTTTACACCCTGGCGGTTGGTGCCCCACACTTCGGACAATAATCTGGGGGTACCCGGAAAGGTTGATACGATAACATTGCTTCACAGCTTAGGCAAAATCGAGTCTTTCGATAGCTTAGCCATACCATCCAGGCCATCAAAGGGAGTATAAAGAAAAGCACAAAAGGAAAGGTCGGCCAGTCAGCAGTCATGGCCAAAAAGAAGATACCAACGATCCCCACCGACCCTCCAACCCAATAGCCATGCCACCTTCGGCGGAAAGCAAAACTGGCATAGCGATAGAACAACCACGAGGCAACCGCGAGAACCAGCCAAGTCCCAATAAAGAAGGGGTAGATTTTGTCCGCTAACATTTTACCCGCCCCAGGAAGACAATCTTACAATGTTTATGAAACACCAGTTTAAGAATTCCCCGATCTGGACCCTTTGCGAACCCTGCGATTCAAGTTCCCGAGAACAAAAACAGCCTAGTCATATTGGGAAAACAGTGCCTGAGCTATCCCGGATTTCACGGACACGTAGTTAAGGCACATGCTGACCGGTCTCAAATTGCACGGGACTCACATAGCCGAGGGCTTGGTGAATCCGCTGGCGGTTATAAAAGACCTCAATAAACTCAAAGATCGCGCTCTGCACCTCTTCCCGAGTGCGGAAGTCGCGATCATGGACCAGCTCGTTTTTCAACGTACTAAAGAAGCTCTCCGCCACGGCATTGTCGTAGCAATTGCCGCGGCGACTCATGCTGGGCACCAGCCCATGCTGCGCCAGCACGTGGCGATAGGCCGTCGCCGCATACGGGGCCCCTTGGTCCGTGTGATGGATCAGGCCCGGGTGCGCGCCACTCGGGTGAGCGCCATCGTCAAGGCGGTCTGCGTGAGCGTCTGATCCGGGCGGGCCTGCATGGCCCACCCAATGACGCGTCGCGAATAGAGATCCAGGAGCACGGCCAGATACAGCCACCCGGCGCGGGAGGGAATCCCCGTGATATCGCCCACCCACACGTAATGCGGCGCGGGCACGGCAAAGTGCTGGTGCAGCAGATTCGGCGCGGGCGGGGGCAGCTGATGGTGTTCCGTCATGACCCGGAAGCGCCGCCGCCGCGTGGCTTCGAGCCCCTGCGTGCGCCGCGGCTTTTTTTAAGATGTCGCGCTCCGCCTTCAGCTTGAGGACTTCACGGCGTAGCCGCGCGAGCTCCAACTGTTCGGGCTTCATCTGCCCCTGGCCCGGAAAGGCCTGCTGCGGATCGGCCGTACACTCCTTCACCCATTTGCGCAGCACCGTCCCATGTACGCCCAAATCGCGCGAGGCTTGCACCACCGTCACCCCGCGTTCCGTGATTAGCTTCACCGCCTCAAGCTTGAACTCCCGCGTAAACTGTCGTCGCTCCATAAGCCACCTCCGGTTCCATCAATACACCTAACTCGGTGTCTTTGAAACCGGCAGCAGCCCAGTATATCGGGTGGCTGACACGTGTTAGTTTGCTCATAGATTTTCCTTCAGTTTTGGCTCGGCCGGAATCCCTGGCTGCTGCGGGGACGCCGCCAAAGCATCGCCGACGATCGTCTGGGCTTCCTCCAGGATGCGGCGCAGATGATCCGCTCCCCGGAAGCTCTCCGCATAAATCTTGTAGATATTCTCGGTCCCGGACGGACGCGCCGCGAACCATCCACTTTTCGTGATCACCTTGATCCCGCCGATGGGAGCGCCGTTGCCCGGCGCGTGGGTGAGGATGGTCTGGATTTTTTCGCCGGCCAGGTCTGTGAGCCGGACCTGCTGTGGCGAGAGCCTTGCCAGCATCTCTTTTTGCTCCGGGGTGGCAGGCGCATCAACCCGTTCGTACACAGGCTCACCGGCCTCCCGCGTGAGTTCGAGGTAGATCTCCCCAGGATCGCGGCCCATCCGCGCCGTGATCTCCGCCGCAAGCAGAGCCGGGATGATTCCATCTTTGTCCGTCGTCCAGACGCTGCCATCCTGACGGAGGAAGGACGCGCCCGCGCTCTCTTCGCCGCCGAAGCCCAACGAGCCGTCGAGCAGGCCATCAACGAACCACTTGAAGCCGACCGGCACCTCGTAGAGCTTCCGTCCAAGCTTCGCGGTGACGCGATCAATCATCTGGCTGCTCACCAACGTTTTACCCACCGCCGCTTCCCTGCGCCACTTCGGCCGGTGTTGGAAGAGATAGAAGATGGCCACCGAAAGGTAGTGATTGGGCGGAAGCAACCCCGCGCTCCTAGTGACAATCCCGTGACGGTCATGGTCGGTGTCGCAGGCGAAGGCGATCTCGAAGCTGTCTTTAAGCCCGATCAGCCTCTGCATCGCATAGGGCGAGGACGGATCCATGCGGATCTGGCCGTCCCAATCCACCGTCATGAACCGGAAGGTCGGATCGACGACCTCGTTGACGACCGTGAGCTTCAACCCATAACGCTCGGCGATCGGGCCCCAATAGTGAACTCCGGCGCCACCAAGCGGATCCACGCCCATACTGATGTTCGCGCCGCGAATCGCATCCATATCGATGACGCCGGCAAGATCGCTCACGTAAGCGGTGAGATAATTGTGCCGGTGGGTCGTGGAGGCGCGAAGAGCTTTCTCGAAAGAAATCCGTTTCACATTCCGCAGCCCAGCATCGAGGAACTCGTTCGCTCTCGCCTCGATCCAGCCTGTCACGCTGCTCTCAGCGGGCCCGCCGTGTGGGGGATTGTATTTGAAGCCGCCATCATGGGGCGGATTATGCGAGGGCGTAATGACGATGCCATCAGCAAGTCCAGTCGTGCGTCCGCGGTTGTATGTGAGAATCGCGTGGGACACGGCAGGGGTTGGCGTATATTCATCCCCCTCCGCGATCATGACGTCCACCTCATTGGCCGCCAGCACCTCCAGCGCACTCGCGCAGGCCGGCACGGAAAGCGCATGCGTGTCGATACCCAGAAACAGTGGGCCATCGATACCCTGCTGCTCGCGGTACTGGCAGATGGCTTGACTGATGGCCAGAATATGCCGTTCATTGAACGCCTTGTCGAATGCGGAACCACGATGTCCCGAGGTGCCGAACGCCACCCGCTGGGCCGGCACTGAAGGGTCAGGCGTCTCGGTATAATAGGCCGTGACGAGTCTGGGCACGTTCACCAGCATCGAGAGGTCGGCCGGCTTTCCTGCTAAAGGACTTAGTGCCATAACGTTGTCATTGCACGGTCAGATCCATCATCATCCTGACCTGCCCCCTTCCAGCCGGCCCAGATCTAACATACGATCTGGACCAGTTGGAAGGGGGCAGGTCACTTGCAGTCCTCAGCTGCCGGAAAGAAGAATGGATGGTCAAAATATGAGAAACGGCCTGTCCAAATCTTAACTGGGGCACAACACTGAATGAGATGAAACTGCTTCTAGCTGAATGCTATGAAACGCGGCAACGGCGACCGCATCCCCGAACCGTACGATTTGCGAACCATCCGGTTTGAGCTACCAAGGAGCGCAATTTGGGACCTGCCCCGGTTAACGGGGAATGGTCCTATGCCGGTCATCCTCCTGCGGCTATCTCCTCTTTGTAATGCGCCGTTTCCCCTCCATTGTCTTGTCGTCTGACCGCCCCTGGCTTCCTCGACGTTGCAATTCTTCTATCAGGAGTCGTTCCGCTGCCAGCCAATCCTCCACCTCGTGGCCATGTTCGGCTTTCCTGGTCAACCACATTTCGTAAGCAAGTTTCGCCACTTTCTCGCGACTAACTGTTGAAGGAGCGCTTGCCTGCTTCAACTTAGTCGGTTTCCTCGTCATTCCGCACCTCGCGTTCTCGGTTGAAGACAGCTATCAGCCGATGTTACACCTTACAAGAAGTCCCACCGTTTGCCAAGAATATCCCTGCTGGTCCTGTGCAGCACGCCTGATAAGTGGCAGCGACTGTCGTAGGCGGCCTGCACTACTCCTTGAGAACAAAAGTGACTTTCAGCGCAACTCGGTATTCCGTGATTTTTCCATTCTCGATGATAACCTTTTGATCCTCAACCCAGGCGCTCTTCACGTTTTGCAAGGTCTTGTTGGCGCGTGCGACACCAACTTGTAGGGCATCCTCAAAACCCTTCGGGGATGCAGCGATTATCTCGGTCACTCTGGCAACAGACATGGTGTCCTCCTTTTCGGATACGAGCCATACTACCAATCCTCCTTCCCCGTTCTCTCAGGCGTGGCAAGGTAACTCCGGAGAATGTCCCGACGTGCTACGACGCCGATAAGCCTGTCTTCCTGATCAACCACAGGCACCCGAATCAAATGGTTCGTCTTTAAGAGATGAATCAACCTCTGAGCATCCATGTCTTTCCTGGCACTGATTGGAAAGCCGGTCATAATTTGTTGGGCCGTCAACTCACTTAACAATAAGCCGCAGCCCAGCGCATCCAAGAGATCAAACTCCGTGACGATTCCGACCAGTCGCCTATCATCATCCACAATCGGCACACCGCCGAAACCTTCAATCATTTGCGAGGCCAGCACGTCAGCCTTAGTGCTCCGGAAGCCACATTGAACATCCTTTTCCATGAATGTCGCTACCGTCATTGTGTCAAAATGCTTGCGTGCGCTCATGGAAAGACCTTCCTTGCCCGCCTCACCACCTCATCTCCAAGGCCTCTTCGGCCGACTCCCTGTACCTTAGATTACCCCACATCCATGCTGTGGGGTAGAAGACGGTTACAAGGACTCTCTTTAGTTATTAAGCAATTTGTATGCTGGGCGGCAAGGGGGCGATTAAAGAAGAATTACGTTGCAAGTTGTTGCCGGGTGAGTTGCGATGGTCCACAGTAATCCAATGCTGCAATGGTGCACAATGCCACAAGTAAAGGATGTTGTACTGACCCACCTAAATTGGGGCAAGGGAAGAGGGTTCGAAATTGTCGAACCGGGTAATGGACTAAGCTGCCAATTCCTTTACGCAATTGTGGTGGCTCCCCAAACCGTACAATTTGCGAACCTTGTGATTCGAGGTCCCGAGAACCAAAACTGTACTGCCCCACTTAATATTTGGACAGGTCGTTTCTCGTTTTTGACCATCCATTCTGAAAAGAATTCGCGGTGTTCGAGGCTCCGCTTCCAAAGGTGCATGTGGACACCACCGCCGATCTTCTGTTCGGAAGTCCACTGCCGTTTCCCATTATGATCGTTCTGGGGAGGTTTCACGCCCGTTTTCATCAACCCTCCGACTCACTTTCCCTGTCCAAATTCTAATTGGGGCACAACACCGGTGTGAACCGAAAAACCGTTGACCGTCTGCTCAAAAAGCACGGCCTGAAGGCTAAGGGGCTTTAGGATTGTAAATGCAGGCAGGGTCCTCCGCCAGCACATCGCCCGTGAGCGCATACGACCGCGACCGCGACCCTCCGCAAACCTCCCGAAACTCACAGCGCCCGCATCGTCCCCGTAACTGGTCGGGATCGCGAAGAACCCGAAACAACGGGCTATTCCTGTAGAGAGAGGCCAAAGAGGAAGATCGGACGTTCCCGACGGAGATCGGGAGGAAGCCGCTCGGATAGACCTCGCCGGTGTGCGAAACGAAGCAGAAACCCTTGGCCGCATTAATGCCCTTCGCCTTCCGGCCGAAGGCCTTTGAGGCAGCCATGCCCCCGGCAAGCTGGGCAGGAATCATCGAACCAGCGGGAAAGTTCATAGCCTGGGATGAGGCCTCCCGACGCTGGAGGATGATTCTGCGATAATGCGGCGCCTCAGTGACTTTAATGAGGAAGCGCGACCGAGTGGAACAGTTATAGAGCTTCAAGAGCAAGTCTTCGCATTCCCCTGCCGTCAACCCATCTAATTCCTTTCCGCGGCCGATCGGAACGAGAACGAACACTTCCCAGAACACGATACCCAGGCGGCTCACCAGCTCCATCATCGGCTCGGCATCGGCAAGGTTGTACCTTGAATAGGTCGTGTTGATCTGCACCGGCAGGCCGGTCTGCTTGGCCCACTCGATCGCTTGCAAGGTGGTCCGGTAGGTACCGGGAACCTGCCGAAAACCATCGTGGAGGGCCTCAGTGGAAGCGTCCAAACTGAAGGCGATCTGAGCCAGCCCGGCGGCTTTCAGCGTGGCAAGCAGCTCCGGGGTAATCCGGGCAGTGGCCGCCGGGATGGTGGCCATACGGAGCCCGATATCGACTCCGTGCCGGATAAGTTCGGGGAGATCCGGACGCTTGAGGGGATCCCCTCCGCTCAAGACCACGACGGGCGTCCCCATCGCCTGAACCTCTTCCAACAGGCAACGTCCTTCGGCGGTCGTAAGCTCCTCCGGACACCGCTCGGGCATGGCAGAGGCCCGGCAGTGCCGACACACGAGGTCGCATGCCTGGGTCAGTTCCCAGATCACCAAAAACGGGGTGGAGGAAAAATCCAGTTTCGAGAACGAAAGGTCCGGCGAGTTCATATCCCAGCTCGATCGGTCGCCCTTGCAATAAGGTCATCCCTTGTCCGGGCTCGACGCCACGGCACACTTGACAACACCATACAGGATATCGGGTAAGTCGGCAATCCCCTCAAATCGGATGCCCTCCCACCGGCGTCCGCAGCAGTTGATGCACGTAAGAAGTCACCCGAGGTCACCCTATCAAACTCGCCTCAGACTAAAGCCAACCCGTGGCGGCGGTGTGATCCGGGTGGGTCCGGTTGGGACCTTCTTCTCTCAGATAGCTGAGAACTAGACGCGCTGCGTAGTGACAACTGCGAACTCTTAACAGCGGGTCTCTTCTAAAAAGTGAAGCTGTCAGCCAACACGAAGTGGTTTGTGACGATGCAAAGTGGGCTTCTGTTCCAACCGTGACAGAAACCGGAACGACGGCAGACCACAACAGCAAGCCAGCAAGCTAAACCACCGAGAAGGCAGGTTTTCTACTCCTGAAGCGGTCCAGCGACGTGCGGCTTCTCTAGCCGTTTTCCTCTCGCAACAGATGGGTTTTCCCGCTTTCCTCATCCATCTCTCAAAGGCTTCTGAAGACCACGCTTGAAAGGTCCCGATGGTTGGACTAGCCTTTCTGCCCTGCTCCCTTAAACTGATCCAGGCGCTATGTCAGGAAATAGAGTGGATGGAGACCATTGAGGAAGATCTCGCTGTACTCCAAAATGCAGCCTTGGCGAGAGTGGTAGCAGGGTGGTAGTAGAGCTCCGCAACTGTTTGATTTCTTATCCTTTTTGTCTGCGACGCTGATACGAAATCAGCGAGTCCAAAACGTCACGCAAGCCCATGCGAACAGAGAAAGGAAACACGGTTTAGGAATCCCCGACGCTCGCCTTGGCAAACCATTTCACCGGGCCAACTCCAGCCAACTCTGGCTCATTCCACCTCATTCCAACAACGAGTTCAGCCAGGACGGCAACTTGGCTGGAGTAGGCTGGAAGGAGTTGGAGTGAGGTGGAGTTGAGCACAAAATGAGCACAATCGGCTCCCCGATCTGTGCCCTTTGCGAACCCTGAGATTCGAGTTCTCCAGAACAAAGACAGCCTAGCCCCCAAGACCATCTTCCTCTAGGAAATGGTGACTGACGCCTCAGCCTGCTCCTTCGCCTCTGTCTGTTTTCCGAGTGCGATAACCCTCATAATCGGGTACCAGTCGATCATATTTCCCCTCCATGAGGGGAGAGGAGATCATGAAATCCGCGGAGGCCCGATTACAGGCAATGGGAATATTCCACACCACTGCCATGCGCAAGAGGGCCTTGACATCGGGGTCATGCGGCATGGGTTCGAGCGGATCCCAGAAAAAGATGAGAAAATTGATCTCGTCAGCGACAATCTTGGCACCGATTTGCTGGTCCCCGCCCAAGGGTCCGCTTTGGAATCTCGTGATTTTGAAGCCCAGTTCGCGTTCCAGGATCTCGCCGGTGGTGCCGGTCGCATACACTTTGTGGTGTGCCAAGAGATCGCGGTTGTATGTGGCCCATTCCACCAGGTCCCGTTTCTTATTGTCGTGAGCGACCAGCGCAATGTTCTTGTCATGGTGCATAACAATTTTCTTGTCAGTCATATGACATCCTTGATCCTCTCTCCACGAAGGCAGTTGGCTCCCCGGGCAGGACTCGAACCTGCGACCAGCCGGTTAACAGCCGGCTGCTCTACCAACTGAGCTACCGGGGAGTATGGCGGACGAATGCGAGGATGCCGACGGTCGTTTTTTTATAGCATAGCCCCCGTCGGATAGCAATTCATCGGGGCGGGTCCGGTGAGGCGGGAGGCGGTCAGAAGCCGGCGATCCGGCCCTCGTCCTCGTCGATATCCTCCGTCGAGGCCTCATCCCCCCCCAACCCCGCATAATGGCGCGCCCAGGACATGTAGATATGCCCCCCGTCCTTCAACGCATCGGCGTTTTTGGCGGCCTGCTGGATCTCGGAGGGATCGTTCCCTTTCCGCCTCAACTCCTCCACATACTCATCGAACAGCTGGTTGACGTGCCCCATCGCCTGTTGCACGTCCTGGACCGACCGCCTGATTGCGTCGTTCATGCTGATGCCCTCCGGTCGCTCCAAGCAAAAAGCCCCACGACGAAGACGCCATGGGGCTTCTCGCGGAATATCCTCTCGAGGACGGGCGGCTTACCCCGCGTAGGCCTGCCCGAGCCCCGCTGCCTCTCCCTTTTTATGCAACAGTTTCCCGTCTGCGCCCATGGCCAGCATGTCGATGGCCTGATGCTTGGCGGCATCGCACACAACCTTGCAGAGCTCACACCCCTTGCAGACATCGGTCACGACCCTGGCCACCATCTTCGCGGTGTCGAGAAGAATGCAGTCCGCCTCGGGGCAATACATGATGCAGAGGCGGCATCCCTTCTTCGCCACACACTTTTCGTCATTCACGACCGCTACGTTGTACATTCGCCGTCCTTTCCCCTCAAGCCGCCGCGACCATCAACTCGATGTTGTTCTTTGCCGCCCATTCCGCGCCCAACTCATAGGCCTTTTTCACCACCGCCAGGTTCTTGGCGAGCAGCAATTCCTTCTTCGCGAACTTCTTCGTGATCGCCTGGTCGAGGGTCGCGGTCCCGCCCGATGCGACATATTTCTTGCCGAACCGATCTTGCAGCGCCAGGTCGAGCGCCTCCATGGAGACGCACTTGG
Source organism: Nitrospiria bacterium (assembly GCA_041490525.1). GTDB lineage: Bacteria > Nitrospirota > Nitrospiria > Nitrospirales > NS-4 > JBGPTH01. Next base: position 92,704 of record JBGPTH010000002.1, on the reverse strand, counting down.
TGATGCCGGCGACAGACCCGATCATGCCCATGTTCGTGGACAATTCGGTACTCGCAATCTCGAGCGCGAGCTCGGTGGCGTTCACGTAATACACGGCCACCTCCAGATCGGCCAGACGCTGTTTGTCTTCGTCGGTCAACAATTCCATGTTGGAGTTGATAATCACCAGCCCGCCCCGCTTGATGCCCGAATAGAACGGCATGGTGTAGCTCTTGCCCTGGTTGATGACCTGGGGATGGAACACTTCGATCACTTCCGGGTACACCAGCTCGCCCCGGTCATAGATCCGCTCGACGCCGATCCGAACATAGGCTTCCGCCGGGGCCATCCGTTTCTCGGCCCCGAAGAACGGATTCGAGATCGCCTGTCTGCCGTCTTTCGACGCCGCCATGGCCATGACGTGGGCCGAGGTCACCACACCCTGGCCCCCCAGGCCGGACATTCGGATATTGATTCGCCGCTTGATCATGGTGGGATCTCCTTATGGCTCCAAGCGCGTTACGCCTGCGTCAACGCTTCCTTCGCGGTTGCCTTCTTGGCCTTCTCCTTCTCAGCCAGATCGGCCAAAAACGCCTTGGCGTCGTCGCTGATAAACTCCTTATAGGCAAAGCGCTCGCCCGGCTTCTCCGCGTCGCGCATCTCCTGTAACCCTTCCATGCTGTTCTTCCCGATCTCGAGAATGCAGGGGGTATAGAGCTGAAGGTACGTCGGGCCGATCTCGCGGGCGATCAGGACGGCGTTCTTCACGACCTTCTCGATGAGGGAGGGCTTGCTGACCGTGCAGTTCACGACATACACGCAGCCGGACTCTTTGGCGATCTCAGGCAGCCGCACCTTGTCGAACGTCTTGCCGAGCGGCGCCATCTTCGCCACGAAGCCCTTCTGCATCAGCCCGCTTTCCTGGCCGCCCGTGTTGGCGTACAGCTCATTGTCGAAGCAGATGGTCGTAAATTTCTCCAGGCGGAACCAGGACTGGAGCGTGTAGTCCAATCCAATGTCCACCGTCGCGCCGTCTCCGGCCAGGACCACCACATCCTTTACCTTGCCGGGAAAACGCAACGTAAGCGCCCGCTTCAAGCCTGACGCGACGGCGTTCTGGTTCCCGAAGAGCGAATGGATGTTGTGGATGCCGACGTGCGGGAACACCAGACTGGTGCAACCCGTCGATCCCACCATGACCGTATCCTCGGGATTCGGCAGTGAGGCGAGGATATACCGGAACGCCATGGACTCCGGGCACCCGGCGCACAGGGAGTGCTGCTCAATCAACTCCTTGTGGATCCCAACATCTTTCCACCCCCGGCCCTCTTTCCCCCAGGTGGCATTGGTCACCAGGTCGCGATATTCCGGCGGCATGATGTCGAAGAACTCCTCGCATATCTGTATCTTTTCTTTGCTCATGGGCTTCTCCTCTCCAGAATCATGGTTTCAGTCAGAATGTTGCCGTCCGGCGACGACGATCAGCTTCCGCGCCCGGCCAAGGTCGCCACGGATTTCCCGAGCGTCCGCTGGATGTGCTCGACGATGACCTCCGGCGGCATCGTCATCCCGCCGGCCACGTGCGGACCGGCGATCACGCGATCGCTGTCGGGAACGGTGGCCTTGATTTCCCGAGCCATCCAACCCGCCACGTTGAACTCCGGCACAAAGATGTGCTTCGCGCTCTTCGTCGCCTCGCGAATCTCATGGTACGGCCAGGGCCTCAAGGATTTGATCTTGACCAGCCCGACCCGCAGCCCTTCCTCGGCCAGCAGGCGAATCGCTTCACGCCCCTGTGACACGGCCGTTCCGGAGGACACAATCAGAATCTCCGCGTCAGTGTTTTCGGTCTCGATCAGGCCGCCCAGCAACGGAATCGTGTGCTTGCGGGACCGCTCGACGGCCGCCCGGACCTCCTGCTGCCAGGACGCGTGCGTCGCGTAGCTGATGTAATTGCTCTTCATGATGAACGGGTCGCGCATCATGCGAACCGGCGGGCATTCCATGTCCATACAAGGAACCGGCGACCGGTACGGATCGTACGGCGGCAGGCACATGTCCGCGGGCGTCAGGTTCACGACGTCCTTCGTGTGCGTGACGAAGAACCCGTCGCAGCAGATCGCGATCGGCAGGTGGACGTCGGGCTGCTCCGCCACTATAAAGCCCATGAGGATCCAGTCGTAGAAGTCCTGCGCCGTCTCCGCATGCCAGACCAGCATGCCGGTCTCCAGAAGGAAGTAAATCTCCAGGGTGTCCGGCTGGATGCTCAACGGCGAATTGATGCCGCGGCAGGTCACGATCATCTCGATCGGCAGGCGCGCCCCCGACCACATGGGGAAATTTTCCATGGCCCGCATGGTCCCGGGCCCGGCCGTCGTCGTAAACACGCGGGCGCCGCCGAACGCCCCCCCCGCGCACTCCGACATCACGCCGAACTCATTCTCGCCGCGCATGTAGTCGGTGACATAGCCCTCGGCGAACAGCTCCCCGATCAGCGCCGCCGCTTCGCTCTGGGGCGTGATGGGGTAGGCCACCATCAAATCCACGCTGGCCCGCCGGATCGCTTCCTTGATGACCTCGCTCCCGGTGAAAAACGACGGGATGCGCGGCGCCTCAAAAAACAGGTGATAGGGATCAGTAAACGTCTGCCCCTTCTTATTTTTGGTGCCGATGATCGAATGGCTGTCCATCGGTTTGGCCTCCTTACAAAAATTAAGTTCTGGTTCCGCCGGCACGATCCTTCTTTTCCAGCTCGGCGACATGCTTCGTGAGCGCGCCGAACGGCACCGCGCCTTTCAGTTTCTTCACCCACTCCGCCAGATGCATGATCTTTTCAACCGACGCGTCTCGAAACGACAGGCAGGCGTCTTCGTGACCGGCCTGGGCGCACATCGCGATCGTGAAACAATTGGTGCCCCCGCGGATGATCTTGAGGGACAGGTTGGCCTGGTGGCAGTGGACACCCACGAACATGCAGACATCGATTTTATTATGCCAGATGGTCAGGTTTGGATGGTTGGGGTTGATCTCCACCTCGGGGTTGATCTTGGGGTACTTCGGCCGGTAATCGGGCATCGGAATCAGCATGGCCTTGGCCCCCTCGGGGACGCATTCCTTCATCGTGTCGTAGAGAAACTTGATCGCCGTGGCTTTCTTCTTGGCCTTTTCATTCCAAGCCCACAGCACGAGGGGACCTGGAAAGATCGTGGGAACGGTCCCGCCCAGAAACATCCGGGCCGCTTCCTCGAAGGCCTCTTCCTCAGGAACAATCCGTCCGTTGATATGCGCCTGTCCGGGGTCCGGCAGCACATTGCCCCTCGAGGCCGCAGAGGGGGGCAGAAACGCTTCCGGCCCTGGCCGAACAACATATTGAGTCATATCAAAACCTCTTGTGCCCAGGAGAAACGTGAGAAGCCAGCGCAGGGCTTATTCAGAGTAAGCTTTTCGCCTCTCTGAATGCAATCAAAAAGAAGACCTACAACGCCCCTCAAAAGGGTCCCCCGCGCCGTGATTTAGTAGGTCTTTTGCCTCAGAGGGCTATCGAGACTGGAGCCGTCTTTTACTCCTTGAAAATATTTGCAATTCTACTCAGGTGCGCTTTCTCTTGTCAAACCGATTTTCGCCCCCGATGGCCGCCGCCCTAGGCCCTCCCTCAACCCGCCCCGGGAGACCTCGTTTGGCTGGGTGAGAGGGGGGGGCCACCGTGCGGGTTTCGATCCCCCAGGCCTAATAAGCCTGAATCTGGAAGGACTTGGAAATTACCGGAGACACCGACCGTGATTTGTGTATAATGCTTTCCTTTCGGCTCTACCCTTCACGTTGCTGGGCAGGCGGCATGGCACACGGACCGGGGAACCCGACAGCCGAGGACTCAGGACTCCCCAAACGGCGGCGCAAGCTGGGCGAGATCCTGATCGAGGCCAGCCTGATCTCTCAGGCCCAACTGAGGCCCGCGCTGGAAGAGTGCGGAAGCTCAGGCAAGCGCCTCGGGGAAGTCCTAGTCGATCGCGCCCTGGTTTCGGAGCACGACGTGATCCGGAGCCTGTCCACCCAACTGGGTTTCACCTTCGTGGATCTGGCCACGGAAAATTTGCGGGCCGATCTCTCCCCGACCATCCCAGAACCCCTCGCGAAGCGCTATCAGACCGTGCCGCTGCGCCTCCAAGGAAAGTCGCTGACCGTGGCCATGGCCGACCCCCTCGACTTCCAAGCCATCCGGGACCTCTCGTTCAGGAGCGGATATGTCCTGAAACCCATGATCGCCGCACGGTCCGCCATCAAAACGGCGCTGGATAAGCTTTACCCCGCACCTGAGACGGGAAGGGCGGCCGCGCCCCTCGTCGAAGACAGCACCGAGGAGTACGACCGGACGCTCCTGGAGAGCCTTTCCGACCCCGGCACGCCGGCGGCGGCGGAGGTCCGGGCCCTGGAAGAAGCGACCCGCCATGCTCCCATCGTCCGGCTTGGCAACATGATCATGACGGAGGCCGTCCGCCTGCGGGCCAGCGACATCCACATCGAGCCAACCAGGAAGGAAACGATTGTGCGCTACCGCGTGGACGGCCTCCTTCGCGAGGGCCTGCGCCTCCCAAAGTCCGCGCACGCGCCCCTCATCTCCCGGTTCAAGATCCTCTCCCACCTCGACATCGCGGAGCGGCGCCTGCCGCAGGACGGGGCCGTCCGCGTGGAGATCGAACGGCGCGACGTGGATCTGAGAGTCTCCACCATGCCGACGCAGTACGGCGAGAAGATGGTCCTCCGGATCACCGACCAGACGAAGTCCCTGCTCCGGCTGGATACGATCGGCCTGTCCGAAAAGGACCTGGCCACCATCGAGCCCTTCACCCGTCGAAGCCAGGGGATCATCCTGGTCACGGGGCCGACCGGCAGCGGCAAGACGACGACCCTGTACGCCCTGATCAACGCCCTCAAGTCCCCGTCGCTCAATCTCCTCACCATCGAGGACCCGATCGAGTCCAGCATCGAGGGGATCAACCAGACCCAGGTCAACCCCGACGCGGGCCTGACCTTCGCCAGCGCGCTGCGCTCCATCCTGCGCCAGGACCCGGACGTTATCCTTGTCGGCGAGATTCGGGACCTCGAGACCGCCGAGATCGCGATCCGCGCCGCCATGACCGGCCACCTGGTCCTCTCCACCTTGCACACCAATGACGCCCCCTCGGCCGTCACCCGGCTGATCGATCTCGGCATTCCCCGCTACCTCGTGGCGTCACTCGTCGAAGGGGTCATCGCCCAGCGGCTGGTCCGGACCATCTGCCGGAACTGCAAGGAAGAAGCGACCCCCTCCCAGGCGGCGCTGAGGATGCTCAGAATCCCACCGGACGCTCTGGCGAACGTGCGTTTCTATGCGGGAAAGGGCTGCGGCCAATGCGGCGGAACGGGCTACCGGGGACGGACCGCTATCATGGAGATCCTCGACCCGAGCGCGCGCATCCGTGAGATGATCGCGGCGGAGGCTACGGAGCAGGACCTGCGGCTGGCCGCTCTGGCCGCCAAGATGACCTCGCTCGGAGAGGACGGGCTCAGCAAGGCGAAGGCGGGCCTCACGACGCTCGAGGAGGTGCTACGGGTGATCGAAGTGTCGAACCGGACCGAGTCGCTCTGCCCGACCTGCGCCCGCATTGTGCAGTATGACTTCCAGGTCTGCCCGTTCTGCGGGACCGTCCTCAATCGCACCTGCGACGCCTGTCGACGCCCCCTCCAGCTCGAATGGACGCTCTGCCCCTATTGCCGCGGGGGCCGCGGCGGGCCCCAGGCCCCGTAATCCCCTCACAGAAACGATGCGGCCAGGCTGTCGGTGAACATGATCCCGGCCAGGCTAGGGCGCAGAACGCCGTCCTCGAGGATCAGCCAGCCGTCGCGGGTCATGCGCTCGATCGGGTCCCTGAACCGATCCAAGGGATCAACCCCGTACCGTGATTCGAGGGGCTCCACCCTGACCCCGCCGACCATTCTGAGCCCGAAGGCCATCGCCTCCCGCAACCGGAGATCCGGAGTGCCGGGTTCTCGTTCCGCGATCGGCAAAACCCCCTCCGTGACCATCCGATGATACTCTTCCAGGGACGCGACATTGCTGAACCGGTCTCCATCCAGATAGGAATGGGCGCCGGGCCCGAACCCGACCCATTCCTGGTCGGTCCAGTACCTGAGATTGTGACGGCAGGCATAGCCCGGCCGACAGAAGTTGGACACCTCGTACTGGACGTACCCGGCCGCCCCGAGCGCTTCCTGGCCTCTTCGATACATGTCCGCGAGGACCTCATCGGCCTCCATCGCCAGGCATCCGCGCCCCCTCTCCCGGTGGAGCCGGGAGCCCTCCTCGATCGTGAGCCCGTAGAAGGAGAGATGCTCGGGCTCCAGGCTGATCGCGGTCTCCAGATTGGCCGCCCAGCGAGCAGGGGATTGTCCCGGCAGGCCATAGATCAGGTCCAGATTGAGATTCGCGAACCCGGCCTCGCGGGCCATCCCGACCGCGCGCCTGATCTCCTCAACCGTGTGCGGCGATCCAACGGCTTTCAATTCGGCGTCGTCGAAGGACTGGGCCCCGTAGCTGATCCGGCTGAACCCTCCCTGCCGGAGCGCCCGCAAGGCCGGAGCCTCGACCGTCGCGGGATTGGCTTCGAGGGCGATCTCGGCTGCGGGGTCCAGGGAAAAATTTTCGCGACAGGCATCCAGAATGTCGAGCAACTGGTCTGCCGACAGCATGGTCGGCGTCCCCCCGCCGAAGTAGATTGTCTCCACCGGCCGCCCGCGAAGACGCCCCTCCCGGCCGAAGAGCCGGATCTCCGCCATTAGATCAGACACGAAGGCCGCCGCCCGAGGTTCTCGATACCCGCGTGTGACGAAGGCGCAGAAGGCGCAGATCCGTTCGCAAAACGGAATGTGGAGATAGAGTCCGACGCTGTCCTGACGCAAAGTCATCGTGCTGTCACCACCAGATTATCGATCAGGCGCGTCTTTCCGATCCAGACGGCCAGGAGCAACACGACCCGGCCCCGCGCTGCCCGAACCTCTTCGAGCGTGGTCGGGTGGACCACGGCCGCATAGTCCAGCCGGGCCAAAGTTTCGGCCCGGATCAGCCGTGTCATGGCCTGCCGGATTGTCTTCGCCGACTGCTCACCCGTTCGGATCATCTCTATCCCCACCGTCAAGGCTCGATAGAGCACGGCCGCGGCCTTCCGTTCGGTCGGTGACAAGAACGCATTCCTGGAGCTCAATGCCAGCCCGTCGGGCTCCCGAACCGTGGGTCGCATAACGATCTCGGTCGAAAGATTCAGGTCCTCGACCAGGCGTGCGACCACCACCACCTGCTGATAGTCCTTCTGCCCAAAGAAGGCTTTCTCGGGCCGGACGATGTTGAGCAGCTTCGTGACCACCGTGGTCACGCCCTCAAAGTGGCCGGGCCGGGAGACCCCCTCGAACCGTCGGGTCACGCCCCGGACGCCCACGACCGTCTCGAAGCCCCGCGGGAACATCTCCCGGGGGCTGGGCACGAACACCGCATCCATACCCTCCTGCTCGCAGAGGCGGAGATCGCGCGCCAGGGTTCGGGGATACCGGGCCAGGTCTTCCGACGGGCCGAACTGAAGCGGGTTGACGAAGATGCTGACCGCGGCCGCATCGCACGAGAGCCTCGCCGCCCGGATCAGCGCGCGATGCCCCTCATGCAGCGCGCCCATCGTCGGGACCAAGCCGACCGTCACCCCCTCGCGCTGAAGCCCCCGCGCCCAGGCGGTCATGGCCCTAGCAGTGCGGAACTTCCGCATCGCGGGTCCAGGGCACGACGGGATCGGCCAGACGACGGACTGTATGCGCATCGCGGAGCGCGGCCAAGAGCGCCGCTACGGTCTGCCCCAGAACCGGGTGGATCAAGTCCGGTGCCAATTCGGCCAGGGGCGTCAGCACAAACCGGCGTTCGTGGAGGCGCGGGTGCGGCACGATGAGCTCATTCCGGCCTTCCTTACGGATCACCTGATCGCCGTAGAAGAGCAGATCGAGGTCCATGGTACGGGGCCCCGCTTGTCGCTCGAGGTCGCGGCCCAGGCCCCGCTCCGTCTCCTGGAGGATCGTGAGCAGCCGCACGGGCGACAATTCGGTCTTCACTTGGGCCACGAGGTTGAGGAACGGCCCGCCGGCGTCCCCCACCGGTTCGGTTTCGTAGGTGCTGGAGTAGTCGGTCAGGGCGCTGTGCGGGAGCAGATTCAAAAGCCCCAGCGCCCGGGCGCACAGGTCGCGGCGATCCCCCAGATTCGATCCGATCCCGATATAGGCCGTCACGCCGCTCATCCGGCCTTTTCAATCCGCGTAATCGCCTCGAGCAGCCGTTCCTTCGGGGTGCAGAGCGTCAACCGGACATAGCCCTCGCCGGCCTCCCCAAACCCGTTTCCCGGCGTCGTGACGATCCCAGCTTGCTCAAGCAGGTGGGCCGTGAAGGACGCCGACGTGAAGCCCTTCGGCACGGTGACCCAGACGTAGAAGGTCGCGTGGAGCGGCTCCACCTCCAGGCCGATCCGCTTGAGCCCCGGCAGCAGCACGTCCCGACGCTCCTGGTACACCGATCGGATTCCGTTCGCCAGCGTGTCGCCGGCCTCCAAGGCGGCGATCCCGGCCTCCTGCACGGCCTGGAAGACCCCGGAGTCCAGGTTGCTCTTGACCTTCCCGAGGCCGGCCAGAATCTGCCGGTTGCCGACCGCGAACCCGATCCGCCACCCCGTCATGTTGAAGGTCTTGGACAGCGAGTGAAACTCCACTCCGACGTCTTTGGCCCCGTCCACCTCCAGGAAGCTGGACGGGCGCCGCCCGTCGTAATAGATCTCGGAATACGCGGCGTCGTGGCAGACGATGATCCGGTGCTCGTGGGCGAAGGCGACCGCGCGTGTGAAGAATTCCTTGTCGGCCGTCGCGGAGGTCGGATTGTTCGGGTAGTTGAGGTACATCAGCTTGGCCCTGCGCGCCACATCCTTCGGCACGGCAGCCAGGTCCGGGAGGTAGCGGTTGGCCTTCGTCAGGGGCATGAAATACGGGGTGCCGCCGGCGAAGCTCGTCCCCACCGGATAGACCGGGTAGCCGGGGCTCGGCACCAGCACGACGTCGCCCGGGTCCACGAAGGCCAGTGGGACATGGCCAATCCCCTCCTTCGACCCGATCAGCGTGAGGACCTCGGCGGCCGGATCGACCGACACCCCGAAGCGGCGCCGGTACCAGTCGGCCACCGCCTTCCGGAAGCTCAACATGCCCTCATAGGACGGATACTGGTGATGCTTGGGGTCCGCCGCCGCTTGCCGCATCCGCTCGACGATCGGCGCGGGGGTCGGCAGGTCCGGATCGCCGATCCCAAGATTGATGATATCCACCCCCCGGGCGATCGCCTTCTGTTTCAGCTCGTCGATCGCCGCAAAGAGATAGGGCGGCAGGGTCTTGATCCGGCCCGCGGGCTCTATCGGAAATCCGGCCATGCCATCATGCTCCTTTCGTCAAGCAGGTGGTGAAGCTAACAGGGTACATTTTCCGAGACCTTTTTGACAAGCCCTAACCGGCGTGCTAGCGTGATTTCATGCCCCTGCGCCCAGCCTCGCTTCTGTTGCTCATCCTCGTGCTCGGCCTGAATACAGCCCTCCCTGCGTGGAGCGATCAGGCAGCCGCGCCGGTCGCCCCGGACCTCCAGGCCTTGGTCCGCAACTACGTGGAGACCCCTGACGCCGAGAAGGCGGATCAGCTTCTCGAAAATATCCTGAGCCGCACGGATGCGACCGTGACCACGGTCGGGGCCGTGCTCGCCGCAGGCCGCTCCTACGGGATTCAGCCGGTAGGCGCACAACCCGGCCAGGAGGTCCGGGTGGGCGCCCGGGCGTTCGCCTTCGGCCTGTACGTCCCGAACTCCTATCGTCCCGACCAATCCTATGGACTCGTCATCTGCCTCCACGGGGCCGGCTTCACCGGCGACAGCTACCTGGAGCGGTGGCAGACCCGCTTGGGGGAGGCCTATATCCTCGCCTGTCCGACGCTGATGGAGGGAAATTGGTGGACGAGGACCGGCGAGGATCTGACCCTCGCCACAATCCATGCCGTCTCATCCCGCTACCACATCGATCCCGACCGGGTGTTTCTGACCGGCATGTCCAACGGCGGGATCGGCGCGTATCTGATCGGGGCACACCATGCGATACGGTTTGCGGCCATCGTGCCGATGGCCGCCGGCCTTGATAATGTCCTGATGCCCTTCCTTGAGAATTTCCGTCAGACCCCGCTGTACATCATCCACGGACGACAGGATGAGGTCATGCCGGTGGGGCTGAGCCGCGCGATCGCCAAGGAACTGGACCGTCTGGGGTATGCCTACATATATCGCGAACACGACCGCGTGCACCCGATGGCCGGCGGTCATTTTTTCCCGCGGGAGGAATTGCCCGATCTTGTGGCATGGCTCGCCCACCAGCGCCGGAATCCGAATCCCACGAAGCTGACCTTCGTGCAGGACGCGTCCCATCTCCTGCCGTTCGGCTGGGCCCGCATCGACGCGACGGATCGCATCGCCGAGTTTTCGGAGAACCTCATTGATCGCCGCGACGAGGCGGTGAAAAAGCGCGAGTATGCCAAGCTGGACGCCCACATCGTCGGAGGCAATCGGATCGAGCTCCGCACCGAGCGCGTGCGGCGCTACACGCTCTACCTCAACGAGAAGCTGGTGGACCTTGCCAGTCCGGTCACCGTCGTGACCAACGGCATGGTAAGTTTTGAGGGCTTGGTGGCGGTCAGCTTACGGACTCTCTTGCGCGAGGCGCGCCTTCGCCAGGACCCGCGGGCCTTGTATCCGGGCAAGGTCACCGTTGACGTCGCGGCGCCCAAATGAGCGTGGGGCTCGGGTGAAGCCATGTGCGGACGCTACAGCCTTCAGACCGCGGCCCACCTCCTGGTTGAACACTTCCAGCTTCCGAAGATTCCCTCACTGACTCCGCGCTTCAATATCGCACCGTCCCAACCGGTGGCGATCGTGCGCGTGCCCCCTGCCCCAGACATGCAGCAAGCGGAAGGGCGGGAGCTTACGCTGGCGCGCTGGGGGCTCATCCCCGGCTGGGCGAAAGACCCCGGCATCGGGGCGCGGATGATCAACGCGCGAGCGGAAACCGCAGCCGAGAAACCGGCCTTTCGAGCGGCCTTGGGGCGGCGGCGTTGCCTGGTGCCTGCGGACGGCTTTTACGAGTGGCAGCATCAGGGGCGCGGCAAGCAACCGGTGTACATCTGCCTGCACGACGGGAAGCTGTTTGCCTTTGCCGGATTGTGGGAGCGATGGGAGGGACCGGACGGCCGGACCATCGAATCGTGCGCGCTGCTGACCACCGAGCCCAACGACCTGCTGCGGCCGGTGCACGACCGGATGCCGGTCATCCTCTCCCCCGCGGACTACGACCTCTGGCTCGATCCCGATGTCCGTGACGCCGGGAAGATACGCCGTCTCCTCGGTCCCTATCCCCCTGAGGAGATGACTGCCTACCCGGTGAGCCTGCGAGTCAACAATCCCAGCAACGACGACCCCGCCTGCATCGAACCGATGTGAATCAGCGGGGCAGGAAAGCCGGGAAGTATTTCTCGATGTGAAAGCGATCGACGGGGACGCCGCGGGTCCTGAGAATATCCTGCACTTCGTCGATCATCGCCCCGTTGCCGGAGAGGTACCAGTCGGCCTCCTGGGGAAGCTCCTGGAGATGGCGGACGAGGTCGGCCACCTTGCCACGGCGCCCGTTCCAGCAGGACCCCGGTTCGGTCACGGTCGCAACGTATCGAAAGTTGGGGTGCGCCTTCTCCAGGGTCCGGAACTCCTCTTCGTAGATGATGTCCTCCGGTCGGGCCACCCCAAAATAAAACGTCATCGGCCGGCCGCTGCCTTTGCCGAGCAGATCATGAATGATGGCCCGGCAGGGGCTGGTGCCGGTCCCCGTCGCGATGAAGACCAGCGGGCCGGAGCGGGCCGAATCCACGACGAAGTCTCCGAACGGGGGCATGAAGGACATCGTGTCGCCGACCTGGATCCGCCGCATGAATTCGGTGCCCTTGTAGCCTCCAACGAGACGGACCGACAGGGTAAACCGGTTCTTCAGCGAGGGGGGCGAGGCGATGGAGTAAGTGCGCTTCATGCGCTTATCGAAAAAACTCCCGCCGCGGACCGAAATCGCCTGGCCGGCCCGAAACTCCAACGTCGGCGGGTCCACCATCCGGAAGGTGATCTCGCGGACGTCGGCCGTAAGCTGTCGAATCTCCGCCGCCTGAGCGAGGTAGGTTTCGTCCATCATGGAGCGGGAGGCCCGAAATTGCCGGCATCTTCAGCGTGGGCGCCTTCCTGAACTGAGACGTTCCGACCGTTCTTGACGAATGTGTTTCCAACGACTACGCCCTTTGATCCGGGCTCAAAGACGACGGCGTCATACAGATTGTTCGCGATCGTGTTCCCTTCAATGCGCACCTCCGACTTCCCAGCGACCGTGACCCCATAGTCGTTCTCGCTGATTCGGTTGCCGACCAGCTCTCCTTGGGCATCCGAGAACGACACACCGGTGGTCTCGCTGCCGCCGAGCAGGCTGTGCTCGATGCGCACCCCCGTCGCCTGCTGGATATAACAGAGCCCCTGGACACGGATGTTGGAGAGAAGGATCCGGGTTCCGTTGAAGATACCGACGGCGAGGCCGCCGTTTTGGGAGATGGTCAGATCGCGGATCTCGATCTCGCTGGCGCCATACGGCCACTTGCCGACCCGGAGGGCCCCGACCCGCTTCAAGCCGAGTATCGATACCTTGTCCCGCGACTCCCCCACCAACCGCAGCCGATTCTTGCTGTGGACGACCACATCCTCTCGATAGCTGCCGGCCTTGATGAGGATCGTGTCACCCGGCATCGCGCTGTCGATCGCCGTCTGAATTTCGGTGTAGGCGCCCGACCCATCCGGAGCCACTACGACGACCCGACCGGACGACGGCGCCTCGGCGGCAGCAACACCTGCCGGCCACGCCAGGCACAGGGCGCCCAAGGCGGCCCCAACCAGGCTTCGCCTCATCGGGCCCCCGCCGTGCCGATGGCCCGCGCCGCTTCCACCATCTGCTTGAACCCCTTGCGGCTCATCAGGGAGTGGAGGTCGCTCCAGACGAATCCTCCTTCGGGCGGAGAACCGGCCCCCTTTTTAAACTCCATCATCACTCTGTCCAGATGGCGCGCTTCGGCATGGGCCTGGCTCCAGCCGGTCAGCAGGTAGGCCACGGCATCTCCGAAGGCCACCGCCTGACTTTCACTTAATCCCAAGCGCCTGCCTGCCTGGTAGGCCAGGACCGCATAGACTTCGCTGTGATCGGCGTCCTGGAGGCGCGGCTCGCCCGCCCGCGCCTGCACCGCCAGCCGCATCGTCGGGTCCTTGGTCTCTTCCCCGCCCCGGATAGCCTGCCCGCGAAGGCCGGATTTCTCGAGCGTGACGAGCCGCTGCAGCGTCGCCACCGAGACGGCGGGCGGAAGGCCCTTCCGGTCGCGCGTCGCGAGGATGCGCCACTCCCCCGGGTTCAACTCGCCGATATCGCCGGCCTGAGACAACGCCTTCCTGAACCGGTCCCACTCCCGGCTCAATTGGGCTTTTATCCCATCATCGATAAGGTCCGTGCTCATACGCGCGGGGATTGTACCGAGCTTTCACGGGCCGATGCAATGTGCTATCGTTTTGGGATGTTGCGAGTCGGCCTGACAGGGGGGATCGCGACCGGCAAAAGCACGGTCTCGCGGCTCTTTGTGGAATGCGGAGCACACCTCATCGACGCGGACGTGCTGGCGCGCGAGGCGGTGGAACCGGGCCGGCCCGCCTACAAGGAAATCATCGAGGCCTTCGGGCGCGACGTGCTGCGTCCGGACGGGACCGTGGACCGGGAGGGACTCGGCAGGCGTGTCTTCGCCGATTCCGCTCAGCGCCAACGGCTGGAGGCCATCATCCACCCTTACGTCTTCACCGAGGAGGAGCGGCTCTGCCGGGCTCCTGCGGCCAACGGCCCCCACGCCGTGATCATCTTCGACGCCGCCTTGCTCATCGAGACCGGGGCGCACAAGACCAAGGACCGGGTGATCGTCGTCACCGCCGACGAGAAGACGCAGATCCAACGGCTCATGGGGCGCAATCACCTGTCAGAGGAGGACGCGCGCAAACGCATTCACGCCCAGATGCCGCTCGCCGAAAAGGTCAAGGTCGCCGACTATGTCATCGACGGCACGCTGCCGATCGAGCGGCTGAGACAGGATGTGAAGAAAATTTATGCGGAGTTGCAGGGGCTGGCATGACCGAGGAATTGTTACGGAATAATTTGTGGGTCGGTGGTCTATTGAAGGGAAGACAGGCGAATTGGTAACCCGGTCGCAGCCTGATAGGCTTCAGCCAAGGTGCTCACCTCCGTCAGCTTGATCCGATAGCCCATCCCCTTCAAGGTCAGGTCCATCGAGGTCTGTCCCGAAGGGAGGATCATCTCCCGGTGATTGAACTGGTTGCACCCCTTGATCTTTTCCTCCAATCCTCCGACCGGTCCCACTTCCAGGTTGGGGTTCATGGTCCCGGACATGCAGACATCCGGACGCAGGGAATCCCCGAGCAGAGCCGACGCAATCCCCACCGCCATGACCACTCCCGCGCTGGGACCATCAATATGGAGGCGGTTGTGGAGGAAGGAGGTCCGGATGGACAGATGGACCTTGAGGAATCGAGGATCGTAACCCACCGCTTTCCCCGCGGCAATCGTCGCGTTTCGCAGTGACGCTTCGACGCTCTCTCCAAAATGAGAATCGGTGGTGGCCTCCGGACCCGTCCCCGCCTCGAGATAGTTGATAGCCAGGTCCACCCAGGCCATCTCCCCGGCATTCGCCATTGGCGTCCCCCGATCCGGATTTCCGGAGGAAAGTTTATTCACCATGAGGATCGGCACCTGGCCCCTGACAGCAGGGAAAGACGAGGGTTTCATTTCAGGAAACGCGGAGGAGGGAGGCACGGGGAGCGGCGCAGACGCCGAGTAGGAGTGTCGCGGCGTGCCCTGGTAGATTTGGACAGAATTTTTTTCAACAAACTTTCGACAACCAGGTCCGCTCCGGTCAGTAAAAAGCTCGGTCCTGTCCGGGCCGGGGCAGACCAACGTCTCGGCAAGGGCCGTTCCCACCCACAGGAGACAGGAAGCTCCGGCCAGGAATGACCCTAAGATCATTTTGAGGAGCGGATTGGAATCTTGCCGTGACATTGGTCCCTCCGGTCGAGGGGGGGAGCATATCTGACGTCAAAGGATTGGCGTGCTTGAAGGTTTTGATCATCCTAGGAAATCTTTGACATCTGCGGTTTGGCGTAGAAAAATCAGGCACTTCGACACGGGGAGGAAAGAGGCAAACTGAACTGAAAAAACCGGTCGGGTCAGAAAAAGACAGAAAACGCCCAGGATGTCAGGAGTTGTCAGGCTGGGACCCGCCAATTCCTTGAACCGTGCTTTCCGGCGGCGCCCTGTGCTACAGTCCCGCCATGCGGAATGTCGTCATCATGGGGTCCGGGCCGGCGGGGCTCACCGCGGCCATTTATTCCGGCCGCGCAAACCTCTCCCCCCTCCTGATCGAAGGAGTGCAGGCCGGCGGCCAATTGGGGCTCACCACCGAGGTGGAAAACTATCCCGGGTTTCGCCATGCCATCCTCGGCCCCGACCTCATCAAGGAGATGCGGGGGCAGGCCGAGCGTTTCGGGACGGAGTTCCTGCGCGGCGACGTGTCGGCCTTGGACCTCAAGCGGTCCCCCTTCACCCTCACGATCGAGGGCGAGCGGACGGTCGAGACCCGGACGCTCATCATCGCAACCGGTGCCTCCGCGGTCATGTTGGGACTGGAGTCGGAGCGCCGCCTGCTGGGGCACGGGGTCTCAACCTGCGCCACCTGCGACGGCTTTTTCTTCCGGGGGAAGGAGCTCGTGGTGGTTGGGGGCGGCGATGCTGCGATGGAGGAGGCGACCTTCCTCACGAAGTTCGCCTCGCGCGTCACGGTCGTTCATCGCCGCGACAAGCTCCGGGCCTCCAAGATCATGCAGGACCGGGCCACGAAGAATCCAAAGATCGGCTTCATTTGGAACGCGGTGATCGTCGAGATCCTGGGCCAGCCTGTGGTGACCGGCGTGAGGATCAAGGACGTCAAGACCGGCGCGGTCACCGAGAAACCCTGTGACGGCGTATTTGTGGCGATCGGTCATTTCCCCAACACTACCCTGTTTGCGGATCTATTGGCGATGGGTGAAAAAGGCTATATCCTCACCCGCGACGGCACCCGGACAAGCGTGCCCGGGGTGTTTGCCGCGGGGGACGTGCAAGACCATGTGTATCGCCAGGCCATCACGGCGGCCGGCTCCGGGTGCATGGCCGCCATGGACTGCGAACGGTATCTGGAATCATTGGGCCACTGATCCCCCGGCCCAGGCTGACCGCACGTGCACTACGTCATCGCCCACTATCATGAACTCGCCTTGAAGGGACGCAACCGGGCGTTCCTCGTGGACCGGCTCGTGCGGAATCTCCGGGAAGGCTTGCGGGGACTCGGCGTCCGGCAGGTCGAAAGCCTGGCCGGCCGGATTCGGATTTCCCTGGAGGACCTCTCACGATGGGTGCCGATCAAATCCCGGCTGGAGGACACCTTCGGTCTCGCGAACTTCGCTGCGGCCCGGTACGTCTCCAGCGACATCGAGGCGATGTCGGCGGCGGTCTGCGAGGCGGTCCAGGGTCTCTCGTTTCACACCTTCCGCGTCACCGCCAAGAGGGCCGACAAGGCCTATCCGCTGACTTCCTTGGACGTGAACCGCCAGGTGGGCGCGGCAGTCGTGGCGCGCACGGGAGCCCACGTGAGCCTGGGAGACCCCGAGCTCACCATCTTCATCGAGATCATGGGCGCGGGGGCCTACTACTATTGCGAACGGTTCCCCGGAGCCGGGGGCCTGCCTGTGGGCATGTCGGGCAAGGTGGCGTGTCTGCTGTCGGGCGGCATCGACTCGCCGGTCGCGGCCTATCGCATGATGAAGCGGGGGTGCCGGGCCGTCTTCATTCATTTCCACGGCCATCCGTTCGTCAGCCGAGCCTCCGCAGAAAAGGCCGAAGAGCTGGCCCACCGCCTCACCCGCCACCAATACTATTCCCGTTTGTACTTGGTCCCCTTCGGGGAGATCCAGCGGCAGGTCGTCCTCATGGCGCCGGCCCCGCTGCGGGTCGTGCTCTACCGGAGGCTCATGGTCCGGATTGCGGAAGAGATCGGCAGGGCCAACAAATGCTGGGCGCTGGTGACGGGCGACAGCCTCGGCCAGGTGGCCTCTCAGACGGCGGGCAACATCACAGTCATCGATGAAGCCGCCACCCTGCCCTTCCTGCGCCCGCTGATCGGCATGGACAAGGTGGAGATCACGGAGCAGGCGCAGAAGATCGGGACGTACGAAACTTCGATCGAGCCGGACCAGGACTGCTGCCGGCTGTTCATGCCTCCCCATCCGGCCACGCAGGCGAAGCTGGAAGACGTCCGCAGAGCCGAGTCCCGCCTGGACGTTTATGGGTTGGTCAAACAGGCGCTGGAGAAGATGGAGCTGCGCGAGTTCAAGTTTCCGGAGTAGGAGAAGGGCGTCCCCTCAGTGCTTGGTCTCGGTGTGTCCGGCGGCCGGACGCTCAGACCGCACATCGCCTTCACCCAGCCTCCGCCTGAACAATTCCAACGCCATGCCGTAGCAGATTTGCGCCGCGGCCGGATCGTACCGGGGCCCCTCGTCGCGGATGAACGCGTGCGCGGCGTTGAACTCGTGCCATTGGAAGTGCAGGCCGACGTCGCTCATGGCGTTGTAGATGAGCGCGCGCCCTTCGCGGGGGATGTGCGGGTCCTGCCGTCCCCAGATCATCAGCATCTCGCCCCTGATCTCGCCGATCCGGTCCAGAGTGTTGTCGTGCGTGCCCTTCCCCAGTCCGCGCTTATGGATGTCGGTCGCGTAGAAACAGGTGGCGGCCAGCACGTCGGGATTCATGGCCGCGCGGAACGCCAGGTGCCCCCGATGCAAATTCCCATCACGCCCAGCTTGCCGGTGCAATGCGGCGAGGCCTTGAGGTAGTCCAGGGCCGCCCGCGCGTCGCCGTCATAGCTCGATAGCTCCTTGGCAATCTTGTGTTTGTTGCCCCGCTCGGCGCCGGCCTCGTCGTAGGCCAGCACCGTGCCGGCCGGCTCCAGCTCGTGGTAAATCTCCGGCACCGCCACGATGAATCCGTGGCTTGCCATCAACGCCGCGGTGCGCCGGATCGGCCCCGTGACCTGGAAGATCTCCGAGTACAGGAGCAGGCCCGGATAACGCCCCTCCATCGC
The DNA here is from genome assembly GCA_041490525.1 of Nitrospiria bacterium. Lineage (GTDB taxonomy): Bacteria > Nitrospirota > Nitrospiria > Nitrospirales > NS-4 > JBGPTH01. The sequence continues at coordinate 74,347 of JBGPTH010000002.1, read as the reverse complement.
AGGCCTGAATATGTACGTGCGCATGGCCCCGGTTGGCGTCTGGATATCGACCGATTCGTTGTCCTTGATGATCATCGCCCGCTTAGCCCGCTTCTTTTCCCTTTTCCACATCAAAAAAGCACAAAAAGGTTCGATACACTGCGATGATAAATAGACCAAACAGTAGATAGCCTATGAACCACAAATCTTTTAAGAATTCGGCTAGCGTCTGTAGCATGGAGACGCTACTATCCTGCAATGAAAGAATAGACATCGTCCATACGGCCCCAATAAATATCGAAAATACTCCAGCGATAATTATCGAACCCACTCCCATAAAAATATTTTTGAATACGGCCTTCACACTCTCACCTGAGACAAAAAAAGTGACTCCCCGGCCTGTACGCTTTTCGAACCTTGCGATTCGAGGTCCCGAGAACAAAGTAGGCTGCCCATTAACCTCCCCCGCCTCATCTCGCATAGTTATTGACGCTTCTCGGTCAGAACACCTTTTTTCAGGATGAAGGCTGCGTTCCCTTTTACCGACGGACAGCACTGAGCATCATCGCTTCCGTATGCTAAGGTTTCAGCCGCAACAGCCTCATTAACGATCTCAATCGAAGTTATTGCCCTTACACCCCTAGAGCCAACCTCTAGCCTAGGCACTTTTTTCAGAGACTTGCCAAGAAAGACCATCATAAATGACTCGTGATGATTCCCGCAGGCTCCCGGAGTAGTTTCTTTGTCATCGTTGCAAGCACCTTCGACAGTAAAAACTACTGCCAGGTCCTCAACTCCGTCCGCATCAATATCGCCACGCGCCACTTTCCGAAATTTACAATATTCAGCCCCACGAATCTCATCAGCGTAGGCCTTAATCAGTTTCTCCACTTTATTAGGCAGAGGAAGGCATTCCGCCGCAAAGGATGGCGCGCCCAACAAAACCAAAGCGGTAACGGCAAGTAACTTATAAAGAAGCCACACCAGATGTCCCCACTAACTTAAGGACAAAAATTGATCTATCCCCGGACAGGACTCGAACCTCATCTTAATAGCTGACGATTAGGCTAGGCTGCTGCTGAGGACCTGTCAAGCGGCATAAAGCAGCGGGTGGCGCCGAATGGGACCCTGGCGGAGCACAGCGCGACTTGCTTGCCCTTGGCGGAGCGCGAGCACGTCAGGGTAATGCGGCGACAGGACCCGCGATCTTCGGCGATTATGGCTTCATGGCTTGCAGACGGGACGCCATGGCTTCCACTGGCAGTGTGTTGACGACATCCGCGGCAGTGACGCCGCCTTTGCGGGCCACGTTGACGCCGAAGGGGACCACCGCGAGTCCGTCCGTGCTGTGGGCGTCGGGGTTGATGCTGAACCGGACGCCCTTTTCCTTCGCATAGGCGCAGAGGCGCCAATCGAGATCGAGCCGGTGGGGATTGGCGTTGATCTCCACGATCTTCCCGTGCTCGGCCGCGGTGTCCAGCACCTTCCGCATGTCCACCCGGTACCCGTCCCGCGACAGCAGCAACCGACCGGTAGGATGCCCCAGCATGGTGACGTACGGGTTGGCCAAGGCCCGGCAGATGCGCCGGGTCTGGTCCTCCTCGGACAGATTGAAGCGGCTGTGCACGGAAGCGATCACGAAATCGAAGCCGGCCAGAACCTCGTCTGGGTAATCCATCGCGCCATCCACCAGAATGTCGGCTTCGATGCCTTTGAAGATCCGGATGCCGCCGCATTTCTTCTGGACTGCGACGATTTCAGCGTGCTGCGCCCGGATGCGATCCTCTTTGAGGCCGTTGGCGTAAAAGGCCGATTGGCTGTGGTCGGAGATCCCGATGTAGCGATACCCGAGGGCTCGGGCCGACTCGACCATCTGCTCCAGCGTGGCTGAACCGTCGCTGTAGATGGTGTGATTGTGGAAAATGCCCTGGATCTGGCCGGCTTCTATCAGGACCGGCAGGTTCCCCGTTTCGGCCAGCGCGATCTCGCCGTGGCCCTCGCGCAGCTCCGGCGGAATGTACGGGAGGCCCGCGGCGGCATAGACGGCCTCCTCGGTCTGCGCCTTCGGCATCGTCCCCGCCCGCACCCGCTGCCGGACCGCCTCGACATGCTCTGGATTGCCTGTCCCAAGCCACAGCGCAAGGCCAGAGTCCTCGGTGCTGCATACTTTGATGCTCACCGGAAGCCCCTGGGGCGATCGGGCGCTGATGCTGGACGACTCGGGAAGGTACTCCACTTGCGTCGTGTCCGGCACCGCTCGCAGGGCTTCCAGCAATGCCGGCGGCTTCGCTCCGGCCACCACCAGCGCAATGCTCTGAACGATCTCAACCCGGCGGCGAATCTCCCCGGCCAGATCGGCCCGGGTGACGCCCGCCATGGCGCGCACGGCCTCCAGGATGCGGTCGGCCTCTTCGATCACGTTCGCATAGAGGTGAAACCCTTGACGCCGCTTGAGCTGGCGGATGCCGGCCAGAATCTTCTCCTGGGTCTTGGCGCCGAACCCTGGTAAGCCCACGAGCCGATTTTCGATGCAGGCGTATTCGAGTTCCCCAATCGACCCGACGTTCAACTGATCGTAAATGGCCTTGATCTTCTTGGGACCGAGACCCGGGATCTCGGCGATCTCCTGGACACCCGCAGGGAACGAGGCTTTCAACTCCTGGTGCAGGGTCGAGACTCCCGTGGTGACGAGTTCGGAGACCGTGCCGGCAAGGGTCGGGCCGATTCCCTTCACGCTGGCGAGAAGACCCTTCTGCACGAGGACAGCCGGCTCCTCGGGGAGGCTTTCGATCACCCGTGCGGCGTTCGCATAGGCCTTGACCTTGAAGAGGTTCTCGCCCTTCAACTCCAGGAAGAACGCAATCTCCTCCAGGATGCCTGCAATCTCGCGCTTGGTCATCATGACGGAGGCAGTCTATCATGCCAAGGAGAGAATGCGCAGGGGGCGGCGTTGCGCCCTCCCCTCGGGACTGCTAGGATAGCGCCCATGCGATGGACTCGCATCCTTAAGACGGGAGTTGTCCTGTGCGTCGTCGGCATCGCGATGCAGGCCGATGCCCAGCCTCTCGGCCGCGACACGCAGACATCAAGCTCGTGCCAGATCGGAAGCATCAAAAAAGGCATGAGCGGCAGGCAGTGCGAGGTCCCGGTCCCGCCCTCCTGCAAGGTGGCCGTTAACACGGCCACCCAGACTCGCTGGACCGACATCGAGAGGTCCGCGGGCATCTCTTGCCGGTTCGATGACAAGCGGACCGACTGGAAGACCCGGATCACCGGCATGTGCGGCACGTGCCAGGCCCGCCAGTGCAGCGCCAAATTCACCGTGTATTTTGATTGTCCTCAGCCCTGATTACCCATGAATACCTACTGCGTCGTCCGATCCTCTCGCCCGGCACGGCTTTTCTCGTTCGGCTTCCTCGACGTACTGCTGCGAGTACGCCTGCGTCATCCTTACTTGCGAGAAGCCATGGCAGGCTTCGGTCTCGACCGCCTCGCTACGGCATCCATGGATAACCAGGGCTGGCCCGGGGGCACTTTGCCATGACGCTCACGGACCGGGTCAAGCTCAAGGCCCGCGAATTGGGCTTTCAGGCCGTCGGCGTCAGCCGCGTCATCTCCGACCGTCCGGAGGCGCCCCGTCTGACCGAATGGCTCTCCCGAGGCAATCACGGCGAGATGGATTGGCTGGGCCGCACCGCCGCGAAACGGAAGAATCCGGCCCTGCTGCTTCCGGGCATCCGGGCCATTGTCTCCGTGGGGATGAACTATTACACCGAGGATCGCCCGGACGACCATCCCGGACAGGGCCGCATCGCCCGGTACGCCCGCGGGACCGATTACCACCGCGTTCTGGGCGAACGCCTGGAGTCGCTCGTCGCGTTCCTCCAGGCGGAGACGCCGGACTCCCGGAGCCTGGCCTATGTGGATACGGGGCCTGTCATGGAGAAGGCCTGGGCCCAGCGGTCCGGCCTGGGCTGGATCGGCAAACACTCGAACCTCGTCTCCGGAGAGTACGGATCCTGGCTGCTGTTGGGTGAGGTGGTAACGACGGCGGATTTGACCCCGGATGAGCCGGGGGCTGATCTCTGCGGCACCTGCACGCTCTGCATCCGGGCCTGCCCCACCGGGGCCATTACCGAGCCCTATGTGGTGGATTCGAGGCGGTGCTTGTCCTATCTCACCATCGAGCACAAGGGGGCGATTTCAGAGGAATTTCATAAGGCGCTGGCGAACCAGATCTTCGGTTGCGACGAATGCCTGGACGTGTGCCCTTACAACCACCAGGCAACGGAGACCGCAGAACCGGCGTTCCGAGCCACGCCGATGACCCTCAATCCGGACCTGGACACCCTCGCCAACCAGACCGAAGAGGAGTTTCGGGCCACCTTCCACGCCAGCCCCGTCCGCCGCGCCACCCGTGAAGGACTCCAGCGCAGCGTGGCGATCGCGCTCAAGAACGCCCGCGTGGGGGCGTAACTCCCTCCTGTTCCGAGGCAGGTCATCATGGTTTACGAGCCCGCCGGCCGTGAATCATCCGAAACGACAGCCTGTCCTCGCCGATTGATTTTATGGACCGGGACGATCATGATACTCGTCATTAAGGCTGCCTTTGCATGACGCCTTCATTTTCCAGCTATCTGGTGAACCCTCCGTTCGGCGATCCCGGCCTGTATGTCGAGATCAGATGGGCCCGGCGCGCGCTCCTCTTCGACCTGGGCGAGAACGACGCCCTGGGACCGACGCGCTTGTTGCGCGCCGGTGAGGTGTTCGTGTCACACACGCACATGGACCACTTCATCGGATTCGATCCCCTGTTACGGGTGGCGCTCGGCCGGGGGAAGGCCCTGCGTCTCTACGGCCCGCCGGGATTGGCCGCCAATGTCACCGGGAAGCTGCAGGGCTATACCTGGAACCTGGTGGAAGGCTATCCCCTGACCATCGAGGTGCGCGAGTTCCATCCCCGCCAGGTCCGCTCGGTCCTCTTCCGCGCCACGGACGGGTTTATTCCCCTGGAGGGTCCTCCTGAAATTCGGCCGGCCGGCGAGCCGTTTCCGGTGCTGGTGGACCCCATGTTCACGGTCTTTGCCACACCGCTGAACCACCGCGTTCCGTCCTTCGCCTATGCGCTGCAGGAAAAGTTTCACGTCAACATCAACAAGGAACGGCTGCGCGCCGTCGGGCTTCCAGTCGGCTCGTGGCTGAAGGAGGTCAAGCAGCACCTCTGGGACGGCCGGCCCGATGATTTTCGGTTCACCACCACCTTGTACTTCGAGCACCGCAAGGAGGAGCGGGAGTTCGTGCTGGGCGACGTGCGGGACCGGTTCGTGACGATCTCCCGCGGGCAAAAGATCGCCTATGTGGTGGACGCCCGCTACGACGAGGAGAACGAGGCCAAGATCATCGAGCTGGCCCATGAGGCGGACGTGTTCTACTGCGAAGCCCCCTATTTGGACCGGGATGCCGACAAGGCGCAGGAGCGGCACCATCTGACGGCCCGGCAGGCCGGCCGCCTGGCCCGAAAAGCCGGCGTCCGGGAACTCGTGGTGTTTCACTTTTCCCCCCGCTATACGGGGGAGGGAGACCTCCTCCATCAGGAGGCGCGGGAGGAGTTCGCCGGCGTCGAGAAGCCGGTGGCGGAGCAACGATGAAGGCCTTAGTGTTGGGCGCGACGGGATTCCTCGGGTCGAACCTGGTGCGGGCGTTGCTGGCCAAAGGCGACGACGTTCGCGCGCTGGTCCGCCCATCCAGCAATGTGCTCACGTTGAAAGGGTTGCAGGTCGAGCGTGTCCAGGGGGACCTCCAGGACGCCGCCTCGCTGAGCCGGGCCTGTGCCGGCGTGCGGGTGGTGTACCAGTGCGCCAGTTACTACCCGCCGGGGACGATTCCGGTTGAGGCCGCCACCACCCAGGCCCTGGCTGAGACGCGGATTCTGCTTACCGCGGTGCGGCGTGGGTCGGTGGACCGGCTCGTGTTCACCAGCACCCTGACGACGATCGGGTTTCCCGCTGATCCCGATCAACTCGCGAACGAGGACTGCCCGTTCGTATCCCTGTTTCCGAACAACCCCTATCTCATGGCCAAGGCTGCGATGGAGACGGCGGTCCTGGAGGCCGCCCGGGAGGGCGTTCCGGCGGTGGTGGTGAATCCCACCGCCTTCTATGGCCCCTACGACCGCAAGCCCACGAGCGGCACTCTGATTTTGATGATCGCCCGGGGCCAAATGCCCGCGTACGTCCAGGGGCCGGTCAACGCGATCGACGTCCGGGACGTGGCTGCCGGCCTGATCCGAGCGGCTGAACGGGGCAGAGTGGGCGAGCGGTATATTCTGGGGAACTGGAACACGACCCAGAAGGAGCTGAACACCTTGATCGCGCGCATGGCTGGAGTGAGAGGCCCGGTGGCGCAAGTCCCGTTCGAGCTGGCACGGTACGGATCAAAGCTTGGGGACTGGGCCTTTCGTACCGTGCTTCGAAAGCCCGCGCCGGTCCCCGGGTTCTTTGTGGAAATGCTCAAGCACATGCAGCAGTATGACTGCGCCAAAGGGATTCGTGAGTTGGGCTATCCCCGGAATCCGGTCGAGACCGCCATTCGGGATGCGCTCGCCTGGTTCAGGGAGAACGGGTACCTGACGGCCGCCTGACCGCGGATCGGTCGAGGGCTCGGACGCTTCATTATTTTATGAATCACGCCCCACTGTGCGGGCTCGAGAGAGGAGGATGGAACCATGGATACCATTCGTATTGCGCAATACTTCAAGATGACGACCCAGGACAAGCCCGGCGAAGGCGCCCGCGCGCTCGGCCTGCTCCGCGCCGCCGGCGTGAACCTCCTGGCCTTCTCCGGTTTCCCCCGGAACCGCCGCGCTCAGCTCGATTTCGTAGCCTCAGACCCCGTGGCTTTCAAGGCCGCAGCCAAGCAGGCCAAACTGAAGATCCAGGGGCCCAAGGCCTGCTTTCTCGTGGAAGGGGACGATCGCCCCGGAGCCGGTGCCGAGCTCATGGCCACGCTCGCCGACGCCAAGATCAACATCACCGCGCTCCAGGCCGTTTGCGCGGGGGCCGGCCGCTACGGAGCCCTCCTCTTCGTCAAGCCCCGAGACGTGAAAAAGGCGGCCAAAGCCCTCGGCGTTGGGTGAGGCCTGGTGGGGAGCGAACCGCCCCTACTTCAATTGAACCATCGTCACGCCGTCGCCGCCCTCGCCCTGTTCACCACGCCGGTAGGTTGACACGTAGGGTGAGTTTTTTAGATAGTCACGGAGGGCCTGCTTGAGCCGGCCGGTCCCGTGTCCGTGGATGACCCTGACCAGCGGGACTTCCGCCAGCGCGGCCTGGTCAAGGCAGGCCAGCAAGGCGTCCAGCGCCTCATCGGCCGTCTTGCCACGGACATCCAGCACCGTGGGGGCGTCCGGTTCGTCGGTGGACCGCAGGGCCCGTGGCCGGGGTTTCTGTCCGGCCTGCGGCCCCGGCATCGCGTCCTCGCCGCCACCCGCCGCTAAACCGGCCAGATTGGCGACCGGCACCGACACCTCGGTTTCCCCCATGCGAATCCGCACCCGCTTCTTCCCAAGCGGATCTTCCAGCAACACCCCAACGGCCCCCAGGCTCGTCATTTCGACTCGATCTCCGGCGCGCAACGCGGTCGCCGGGCGATAATCCCCGGCCGGCGCCAGCCGGGCCTGGAGCGTGTGCTCGACCGAAGCCAGCCGCTCTTTCGCCTCACGGGCCTTGAGGAGCCGCTTGTCGGTCTTGAGGCCTTCGATGATCGACTGCACTTCCGCCCGGGCGCGAAGCAGTTCGTCGGTCAGCTTCTTGCGGACGGTCTTGCGGGTCTCCTGTTCCGCCCCGGCCAGGCGCTCGGCCAGATCTTTCTGGACACGGGCCGCTGCGTCAGCCTCCTCCCGAAGCACAGCGATCCGGCGGGCATCCTCGTCCAGTTTCAGCCTCGTTTTCTGCAGGTCCTCCATGAGGAGCTCCACCGATCGATCCTTGCGATCGACCACGCGCACGGCCTCCTCCAGGATTGCCTCCTCCATCCCCAGCCGGCCCGCGATGTCGATGGCCGAACTTCCCCCCGGCGTCCCAAGGATGAGCCGGTAGGTCGGGGAGAGCGTCGTGATGTTGAACTCGACGCTGGCGTTGGCGAAGCCGGGATGGGTTTGCGCGAGGGCCTTGAGGGGATTGTAATGGGTGGTGGCCAGGACCGTGAAGCCCCGGTTGGCCAGATGGATCAAGAGGGCCTGCGCCAGAGCGGCCCCTTCGGCCGGGTCCGTCGAGGTGACGGGCTCATCCAGGAGGACGAGCGCCCCGGGCGCCGCCTCCCGGAGCAGCGCGGTCATGTCGGTGATGTGGGCCGAGAAGCTGGAGAGGTCCTTGGCGAGGTCCTGCGCGTCGCCGATGTCGGCATAGACCTCGGGAAAGAAGGCCATCCCGGAGCCTGGCGCGCACGGAATCTGAAGGCCGGCCCGCACCATCAGGGCGAACAGGCCGACGATCTTCAGCGTGACGGTCTTGCCCCCGGCGTTGGGGCCTGAGACGACCAGGACCCGAATCGCCTCCCCCAGCTCGATATCGTTGGCGACGATATCGCCCTGTCCGTCTTCCTTCGGGGCGGCCGTCTGGACGAGCCTCTGAAGCCGGCTGAGCACCAGGAGCGGGTGCCGGGCCTGCTTGAGCCGGATGCGTCCCTCCGCATTCACGGCCGGATCGGACGCTCCGAGGAGCCGCGCCAGTGAAGCCTTGGCCCGGAGACAATCCAGCCGGCCGAGAATGTCCAGGTCCTCCATCAGCGCGTCGTGGTGGACGGCCGCTTCGTTGGTCAGGTCCTGGAGGATACGCCGGACCTCGCGCTCCACCGCGAGGTCCGCCTCTTTGATCTGGTTGTTGAGGTCCACCAGCTCGCGCGGCTCGATAAAGACCGTGGCCCCGCTGGCCGACACGTCGTGCACGATGCCCAGGACTTCGCTCTTCCGCTCCGCCTTGATCGGCAGGACGTAGCGGTTCTCGCGCTGCGCGAAGTACCGTTCCTGTAAAAGGTCCGCGAATCGGGACGAGGCGAGGATCGCGTCGAGTTTCGTGCGGATCTTCTGCTTCAGGGCGTTGGCGTGATGGGTGAGGGACCGAAGGTCCGGGGTGGCGGATTCGCGGATATTCCCCTCCCCGTCGACGCAACGCTCAATGGCCAGCCTGAGGGGCGCCAGACCGTCCAGGCCGGCGGCGATGGCTGAGAGCGCGGGGGTCTCCGCCCGGTGCCTGCCCAGGTAGCGGATGACGTCCGCGACTAGGACGAGCACCGTCGAGAGGTCGCGGAAATCCACGGGGTTCAACGGCGCCCCTTTCGCCGCCCGCACCACGACCGGGCGAAGGTCCGGGAAGTTGGTCATGGGAAGACTGTCCCCCATGGCCTCCAGGGCCGCCATCTCGCCGGTCTCCCGCAAGGCCCCCCTGGCCTCCTCAAGGGTCTCGGCGAGCGACAGGGACCGGCACCGCTCGCCCCCGATCGCCGACGCGGCCCTGGCGGCGAGCGCCTCGATGAGGGCGTCCCACTCCAGGACCCGCCGAGCCTTGGCCAGCAACGCCTCACGATCCGGCATGGTCATCCTCCCGCTTGCCCGGAGCGTAGCCGGTTTGGAGGGAAAAGAACAAGCCCTTTCGGGCCATGCAGAGGCTTGTGGCCTTGTCTCTCAGCGGCGGAGGAGCTTGCCGGGAGTCCCCTTCCATAAGATGAGCAAGGGGCTGGCGACGAAGACGGAGGAATAGGTCCCCACGATGACCCCCATGAGCAACGCCAGGGAAAAATCATGGAGGACCTCCCCTCCGAAGAGGGTCAGGGGAATGAGCACCAGGATGACGGTGAGCGAGACCACCACGGTGCGGCTCAACACCTGATTGACCGCGTTGTTGATGGTCTTTTCGAGCGGCTCCCGGTGGCGCGCCCTGAGGTTTTCCCGGATCCGGTCGAAGACCACGACGGTGTCCGTCAGCGAGTAGCCGGCCAGCGTCAACAGGGCGGTCACGATGAGGAGCGTGATCTCCTTGTCCAGCACGTAAAAGATCCCCAGCACGGCCAGGATGTCGTGGAAGGTCGCGATGGCGGCCGCGATCCCGAACCGGAATTCGAAGCGGGCCCAGATGTACAGGATGATGCCCACCATGGAAATGGTGATGGCCTTCAGCGCATCCTCCTGAAGCTTCTCGCCGATCGTCGGCCCGATCTCGTAGCTCGAGTCCACGACGAAGGGATTGTCGGGAAAGACCTTCTTGAACGCATCGAGGACCTTATCCGCCACCTTCTCCTCGATCGTGGTCTGGGCTTTGACCCGAACCAACAGTTTGTTGTCGGCGGTAAATTCCTGAAGCTCGACCTCGGGCAAGCCGTGCGTGATCAAAGCCTGCCTGGCCAGTTCGATCGGGACCGCCTTCTCGAACTTCAACTGGACGGCCGTCCCGCCCGCGAAGTCGATCCCCAGGTTGGCGGCGCCCCGCCAGATCTGGACCATGGCGACCAGCCCCACCAGGATGAGCACCCCCGACAGAGCGAAGGAGTACCGCCGCCATCCCATGAAGTCGATGCTGGTTTTTCGGAGAATTTCGATCATTCGGATTTCCTAGATGCTCAGGCGGTCCATCCGCCCACGGCGGTTGAGCAGATCGAAGATAACCTTGGTCCCGACCAGGGCCGTGAACAAGTTGATGGCGATCCCCAGGCACAGGGTGACCGCAAACCCCTTGATCGGACCGGTCCCGAAAAGAAAGAGGGCAAATCCGGTGATCAAAGTGGTCACGTGCGAGTCCACGATGGTGAGCAGCGCCTTTTCATAACCGGCATCCACGGCCGGACGAACCGGCTTGCCCGACCGCAGTTCCTCCCGGATGCGCTCGAAGATCAGCACGTTCGAGTCCACTCCCATCCCGATGGTCAGGATGATGCCAGCGATGCCCGGCAAGGTCAGCGTCGCATTCAGCCCGGCCAGCGCCCCGACGAGGCAGACGAGGTTGAGTATCAACGCGAAGTCCGCGATCGAGCCCGACAGGCGGTAGTAGAACACCATGAAGAGGACGACGATGAACCCCGCAATGATGGTCGAGCGAATGCCCTTTTCGATGGAATCCTGCCCCAGGGACGGCCCGACCGTCAGGTCCTGAATGACTTTGACCGGTGCCGGAAGAGCGCCGGCCCGCAGCACAATGGCCAGGTCGTTGGCTTCCTCGGTGGTGAAGCTACCGGTGATCTGGGCACGTCCCCCGCTGATCCGCTCCTGGATGACGGGCGCGGAGTAGATCGTATTATCCAGGATGATGGCCATCCGCTTCTTGACGTTTTCCGCCGTGATGCGCTCGAAGAGTTTGGCCCCGGTGCTGTCGAAATTGATGGAGACGTAGGCATTCTGAAATTCGCCGAGGGAGACCCGGGCATCGGTCAGGACATCGCCGGTCAGGACGACCCGCTTCTTGACGAGATACGGCGTCTTCGTGACCCGCCCCGACTCTTTGTCGATGGTCCGCTCGAAGAGGATTTCGTCATCCGGCGGGATCTGGGGCCCAAACTCCCGGATGATCTCCTCTTCCTTGCCCGCGGGAACGCGGCTGGGGAGCGTCCCCGCGACCTTATGGGTCTCGTCCAGCATCTTGAACTCCAGCAAGGCCGTGTTCTTGATGAGGGCCTTCGCCCGACCGGGGTCCTTCACACCCGGGAGCTGCACGACGATTTGCCGGAGCCCTTGCTGCTGGATCTGCGGCTCGGCGACCCCGAACTGGTCGACCCGGTTGCGGATCGTCTCCAGCGCCTGGGTGACCGCCTGTTTCTTGATCCGGTCTCCCTCGCCGGACCGGAGGGAAAAGACCAGGACGCGGTCGCTGGGGGACCGGCTGGTCAGAATCGGGAACTGGTCATCGGCCAATTTGAGGATGGCGTCCTTGGCCTCCGGGGCCGCCAGGTTGACCACGATCTCCGTCGTGCCCGTGCGCTTGACGGACTCCACCTGGAGCTTCTTCTCCGTGTAGAGGGCTGCCATGTTCGTCGCAGCCCGATCCAGCGCGATCTCGACCGCACGGTCCGCCTCCACTTCCAGGACGAGATGGATGCCGCCCTGCAGGTCGAGGCCCAGCGTAATCCCTTTGGCGGGGAAATAGTTCTTCCACCAGTCCGGCATCTTCGAGAACAGCGGCGTGGACGGCAGAAACATCACCAGCGACACGATGATGATGACGGCCAGGAGGGCCAGGCGGCCAGCAACGGGCTTCATGGACGGCACACCTCAGTCAACGTCTTCCCCGCGAAGGCGCGCGATATGCTCGCGTCCGACCTTGATCTTGGCGTTGTCGGCGACCTGTAAGGTGACCGTCTCCTTCCCGAGATTCGTCACCGTCCCGTAGATGCCGCCGGTCGTGACCACCTTGTCCCCCTTTTTGAGCTGCTCGAGCATCACCTTGTGTTTCTCGCGCTGCTGCTTCTGGGGCCGGTAAATCACGAAGTAAAAAATGGCGATGATGATGAAAAACATCGGGAGCATCTGGAGCAGCTGCTCCCCGAGGGCGGGGGCGTGGCCCGGGGCCTGGGCCAGGGCGTGTACGACGGCCATCCTCATGTCCGGCAGGCCTCCCGCGTCGCGTAAAACCGGTCACGGAACTCGGAGAAACTTCCTCCCTGGATCGCCTCCCGCAATTCGGCCATCAGAGTCAGGATGTAATGGAGGTTGTGCAGGGTGTTCAGGCGCACGCCGAGCATCTCTTTCGCCAGAAACAGGTGGCGGAGATACGCGCGTGAATAGGTGCGGCACACCGGACATGCGCAGGCCGGGTCCACGGGGGACGCGTCCCGGGCGTATTGGGCGTTTTTGATCAGGACCCGCCCAAAGGAGGTGAACAGCCACCCGGTCCGCCCGTGGCGGGTGGGCATGACGCAATCAAAGAGATCGATCCCCCGCGCGACCCCTTCAATGAGGTCTTCGGGGGTCCCGACGCCCATCAGGTACCGCGGGGCGGACTCCGGCAACTCGTCCACGGACGCCTCGATTGCCGTATGCATGGCCGGCTTGTCCTCTCCCACGCTCAGACCCCCGAGGGCGTAGCCGTCGAACCCGATCTTCACCAAATCGGCCGCGGCCCGTGCCCGCAAATCCGGATAATGCGCCCCCTGGACGATGCCGAAGAGGGCCTGGTCGGGACGACGGCAAGCGTCCCGGCACCGTTGGGCCCAGACGGTGGTGCGGGCGAGCGCCGCCTCGGCCTCCTCCGCCGTCGCCGGATACCGAAGACACTCATCCAGCACCATGGCCACATCGGCGCCCAAGGACTCCTGAATTTCGATCGCCAGCTCGGGCGTCAGGTGGTGCAGCGAGCCGTCAAGATGGGATTGGAACGTGACTCCGTCGTTCGTGACCTTGCACAGAGGCGCGAGGCTGAACACCTGATAGCCGCCGCTGTCGGTCAAAATGGCCCGGGACCACCCCATGAAGCGGTGAAGTCCACCCATCTCTTCGATCACCCGATGGCCGGGCCGAAGGTACAGATGATAGGCGTTGCAGAGGACCATCTCGGCGCCCAGACCGGTCAGTTCCTCGGGAGAGATGCCTTTGACGGTCGCTTGCGATCCCACGGGCATGAAGGCCGGGGTCGTTACCGCACCGTGCCCGGTCGTGAGTTCGCCGACTCGCCCCCGCAAGCGCCCATCCTTGTACAGCACACGGAAACCCAAAGCGGCCATCACATCCTTTCGGGGGCCGACACGCCGAGAATGTCGAGGCCATTGCGGATCACGGTCTTGACGCAACGGAAGAGACGGAGTCGGGCCGCAATCAAGTCGAGCGTCAGCATTTCTCCCTTCCGCACTTGTTCGGAATCCTGGACGACCGGCTTAAGGGGGTCTTGGCTCTCCAGTTCATGTTCCAGCGCGGGGGGCAATATCCGATGCTTGTAATAATAGGCATGGAGCCGAGCCGCCAAGTCCTGCAGATAATAGGTCAGCCGATGCGGTTCAAGCGCCTGGGCGCTGGCTTCCAGCAGCGCGGGGTATTCAGCCAGAGGCCTAATGAGATCCAGGTCGTCCGGCAAGTTCAAGAGGGTCCAGTCCACTTCTCCCGCTTCCGAGAAACGACGCTGCTCCTCGGGGAATCGTACCTCGGCGACTCGTAAAAGACTGGCAACTCGCGCATGCGCGTATTGGACATAGTAGACGGGGTTCTCGGCCGACTTCTGCATGGCGACCGCCAGGTCGAAGTCGAGATGGCTGTCGGCTCGGCGAGTCAAGAAGATGAACTTGGCTGCGTCGGCGCCTATCCTTTCGGCCGACTCCTTTCTCGTTATAGGGTAGCTCCAGCGTTGCATCGCGGACCCGACCTCCTCGAGCACCTCACGCAGCGTGATCAGTTCCCCACCACGCTTCGACATTGTCACACGCTGGCCGCCTCTCATCAGATTGACGATCTGGACGAGCACGATCTTCAACCGCTCCTTCGGGTGGCCGAAGGCCTGCACGGCCGCCTCCATCCGGGGGATGTACCCATGATGATCGGCCCCCCAAATGTTGATGAGCAGATCGTAGCCGCGGGCCAGTTTATCCCGATGGTAAGCGATGTCCGAGGCCAGGTAGGTATACTCCCCGTCCTGTTTCCGGACCACGCGATCCTTGTCGTCGCCGAAGGCCGTGGACCGGAACCACTGGGCCCCATCTTGCTCGAATAGAGCGCCTTGGGCCTTTAGGGTGTCCAGGGATTTTGTCACCGCGCCCGATTCAAAGAGCGAGGATTCGCTGAACCAGTTATCGAAATGGAGGCCGAACGCTTTCAGATCGGTCCGGATTTCATCCAGTATGATGTTATACGCGACTGCCTTGCAAAATCCTTCCCATTGAACAAGAAGAAGCTCCAAATTCTCAGCCTTTGCCTTGTCAATCACCTTCTTGGCAATCTCTCTGACATAAGCACCACGATAGCCATCTTCTGGAAACTGCACGTCAGGTTGGTTAAGCAACTCCCGACACCGGGCCGCTACAGACTCTGTCAGTAGCCTCACCTGTCTACCGGCATCGTTGATGTAGTATTCCGTACTGACGTCGTAGCCAACGTGCCTAAGAAGTTTGGCCAGGGCGCCGCCGACGGCGGCCCCGCGCCCGTGCCCCATGTGCAGGGGGCCCGTCGGATTGGCGCTCACGAACTCCACCAGCACCCGTTTGCCCAGGCCGAGGTCGGAGCACCCATAGCGTTCCCCTTGCGCCTCGATCTCGGACAAGACGCGGAACCACAGATCGCGCTTGATCGTCAGATTGATAAAGCCGGGGGGAACCACCTCGATGCGCTCGAGGACGTCCGGATGGCCCCTTAGCCGTCCGGCGATGATCTCGGCGATCTCGCAGGGGGCGCGCTGCTCCGATGCGGCCAGGTTCATGGCCACGGTCGTGGCGAGGTCCCCCCAGGTTTCCTTCCTGGGAACATCGAGGACGAGCGTCGGCAGTGTGGGCAGCCTGAGGTCGCCGGTGGCTCGCGCCTCCTCCAGGGCCGCCCGTAATGTGGAGAGGACTGTTTCTCTCACCACCCCCACCGACATGAATGATGCGCTCCACACAAGTGCGGCCCCCGGGAAACCCCCGAGGGCCGCCCAAAACGGGCCAAACTCTAACACAACGGCCTCCTCATGGCAAGGTTCAGGGCCGCTCCAGAACGGTCTTTTGGAGGGCGTCCACGACGCGGGCAGGGGAGGAAGAGGCGCGGTCGTCAGGTGCCGATCCATTTCCTTGCCTGCGCAAGGTCGTCCGGGGTGTTGATGTTGAAAAAGGACCGGAGGTCCGGATCCACCGCTTGAAAGGCCGCTTTCGGAATCCGATAGACCCTGAGCTCGGGGCGCGCGCACAGATCCTGAATCTTGAGGGCTTGGGCTTCGACCAGGGACTGAAGGACAGGCAGGCACGCCTTGGAATACACCGCGTGCATGGGCTGGAGCTGACCATCTAGGTCAGGGATGACGATGTCCCCGTCTCCCGCGTGCGCCAGGACGACGCGAATTGCCGGAGGCGAGAGCCCCGGCATATCGCAGGCCGCGGCAAAGACCCGGTCGGAGGGAGCGTAGTGGAGCCCCGTGTACAGGCCCCCCAGGGCCGCCCGCCCAGGAATCAGGTCCACCACCACCTTGACCTTCATCTCCTTGAAGGGTTCGGCCGCGTCCGCCACCACCAGGATGTTCTCGAAGATCTCCTTGAACACGTCCAGGACCCGCTCAAGACAGGTCCGTCCACCCAGTTCGAGGAACCGTTTGTCCTGACCTAATCGGCGGCTTTTTCCTCCCGCCAGGATCAAGCCGGTGACCGTTGATTTGTCCATGAATGGAATAAAAAAGGGGGGTGGGTTGACGCCCCACCCCCCTGCATGCTCAACCGATCCGAGAGGGACGGACCGGTTATGCCTTCGTCATCTTCCGCTTGCTGGCCCGTCGGCGGAGGATCCATCCTTCCGCGATGATCATGCCCACCGCCATCAAGATCGGGTACACCTTGGCCTCGATGGGGATCGGGGGTTCCAGGATGGCGTAGTAGAAGGCCGACACCGCCATCTTCAGTCCCGCGTCGCCGTTGTGCCCGTCCCAGGCAAAAAAGACGGTCGGGATATACTTGCCCGTCTCGAACTGAACGTCGGCGTCTTTATCCTCGGTCCGGAGGGCGCGCTTCATGATGACGGTCCACCGGCCGTCCTTGAACTCCCCTTTGACCAGTTTCAGGGTGGCGGTCGCCCCCGGCCGTTCCTCCAACGGCTTGTCCCAGCCTGACCCCGTGTAGGCCTTCAGCGTCCCATCGGCCTCCCACTTCCAGATGTCCATATGCCGTTTTTCTTCCCCGAACAGGTACCGCGGCTTCTCCGGCGGGGTGATCTCCTGCCATTTGGCCGGGAACTCGATGGCCAGCGAATCGTTGTACACCTCATAGGCGTTCTGCTTGGCCGCGATCGAATCCGGCTCGCCGGTCTTCGGCGGGGCTTCCGCGACGGGAGTCACGGTCACGCCGGGCGCCACCTGGCTCTTGGACCGGTCGTCCCACTGGAACAGATAGGCGATCTCGTTTTTGTTATAGAGGGAGCGGACCCAGAGATCGTCGATCCGGTTGACGAAGTTGCGCGGCTTGTGGGTGATCTGGGCCCCTAAACCGATGATCCGACGCTCGCGATCCTGCCACTTCTTGTCGTTGGGATCAGCGGGGATCTCTCCCTCGATGAATCCGGACGGCACGACGAAATTGATTTTCGGCTTATCCGTCAGAGGGTCAATATCGAGGGGCCTCCCTTTTGCGTCACGCTCGCAGACCGAGTTCACGAAGTTGGCGATATGCCACCGTTCTTCAACCGTGGTGTTGTCGGCGAAGGACGGCATCGGCGTTCCATTCACCCCGGTGGAGAAGGTCCGGAAGATGTTATGCACATTGTATGCGTCTTGTCTGCTCCCCCGGAAATTCCAACACTTATGCATGTTCGCCGGTTGGATCGGGAAGCCCCAGTCATCCTTGAGATTGAAGGGGTTTCCATCGCCTCGGCCTTCCGCCCCGTGGCACTCAAAGCACTTCTTCTCGACAAAGAGGTTGGCGCCTTTCTCGATACTCTCTTTACTATAAGCGATTTGCTTGATCGCCCCCTTATTGGCGATATCGAGAATGGTAAAGGTTTCTGTCTTGTCGTCAAACTTCCGGTCCTTGATGAGCTGCGTGGTGACGAAGGACAATACTTCTAGTCGTTGCTTCTCCGTCAGGATGCCGTCCCAGGAGGGCATGGCCGAGCCCGGCAGCCCGTGCGTCACGGTATCAAACAGGTCATTCTGACCCGACACCGGCTTCGTGGAATCGAAGAGCGGCAACTCCCCGCTCGCAGTGTGCCGGATCTTGAAGGTGCCCTGGTTGAAGTTCCGGGGCCGCGGCCACAGCCGATCCGCCCCTGGGCCGTCACCCCCTCCGTCCACACCGTGGCACCAGACACACTTTCGAAAATAAATCTTTTTTCCGGCTTCAACCATGGCCGGGTCCACCTTTGCGGGATTTGCCCCCTTGATGAATCCAGGCGACATGGCCGGATCGGCGGCGGTGACCTCGCCGGTCGATAAAAAGACGGCGACCCCGACCGCCGCCCCCAGGGCGAGAGCCACCGCGGCCACCACCACACCTTTTCGCGTTACGTGAGAGAGAAGAGCGTTCATTGCTTCATCCCCTGCAGTTAAGAATGTTCGGTTAATCCCAGGTCCGTGGATAGTATCCCGTGTGCCAATATTCGAATAGGATCACCTTCCAGATCTCGTCGGTGGTCAGATGCTGCTCCCAGGGCGGCATGACGGACGCCCAGGGGAAGCCTTCACGAGGAAGGCCGATGCCCCCCTTGGCCACGCGCCAGAAGACGAACGTCTCCTGCAATTGCGCGATGGTTCCCGCATCCGTGAAGTTGGCCGGAATCGGGTTAAAGGCAAAGGCGAACATGCCCCGGCCGTTCAGATTGTCCCCGTGGCAGAAATGGCAGTTCTGGAAGAAGATCTGGCCGCCCTCCCGCACGTACTGGAGGTACGGGGGCGCCTTCTCGTCCCACGGATTCCCATCGATATATTTCTTCTGGACTGCATCCGAATATTTCCCGGCATCGTCCACGCGGAACGGGCTGCTCGCCGTCTGGAGCACCACCGTCTTGCCATGCACTTTGGTGCTGGCCGGCGGCGCCGGATGGACGGTGCGGAGCTCGATCGGCTCATCCACGCTCGGCTTCAGGCCGTTGTATCCCATGAACCCGACGAGCAGGGGCAGCAGGATGATCAGGACGGTCCGGATGGCTCTGGTGGCCTTGGTTGTCGCATCCGCCACGGCAAGGATCGGGCCCCGGAAGTCCCTCCAGGCTTCATCGGTCGAGGACACCCACATGAAGATCCCGATCAGCGTCATCGTGGCGTAGATGGCCCGCACGCTGAAGGGAATCGGGGGGTAGATCCGATACCTAAAATAGAGAATGGAAAATACGAACAGGCCGGTAGCTTGGGCAAGCTTGTTGACCTTGATGCCCATCTTCTTGTCCAGAAGATAGAAGGCCCCAATAAACAAGATCGCAAGCGCCCCCATTTCGAGCAGCATCTGCACGGGCATGTAGCCCTCAACCAGCTTTAATCCAATCATGTCCGTCTCCTAAATCGTGCGTCGAGTCAAGTCAGGATTCCTGCCGCTTACTTGATTTTCGGCGGCTCCTTGCCTTCCTCCAATTGCGAGAGGTAGTCGAGGATCTTGTTGAGCGCCGCGGCATTGAGCTTCTTCCCGAAGTCCTTCGGCATGATATTGTCCGGGAAGGGCTTGACCACGTAGGCGCTCGGGGTGAGGATTGATTCCATGATGTACTCCCGCACCGAGGTCGCCTTGCCCTTGTAGGCCGGGTCCTTCAGCCGCAATGGTGCATTCGTTTTCTCTACCAACTTCGGCCCAACCGCGCCTACCGCCCCTGGAATGCCGGGAATGGTATGGCACGCGAAGCACAGGGCCTTGGTGAAGATCTCATTGACGGGCTCATCGCCGGTCACGACCGGAGCGCCGGGGACCGGACCCGCCGGTGCGCCTCCCGCCGGGGCTGCCTTCGGGCGGTCTGATTCGGGAATAAACTTCTTGTACGCGTTTTCGATTTCTTCCGAGGACGGAGGTTCGATGCCTTCCCGGGCAAACAGCCACGTGTCCACCGCGATCAGTTCATCGATCGTCAGACCGATCGGCGCCTTGTGGATCGCCGGCATGGGGCTTTCCCTATCGTTGGTGCCTTTCACCCCAAAGCCCGCGACGACGTAACAACTGGGGCACGCGTGGGATTCGGCGATGTATTCAGCGGCGGTTGTGGCCGTGCCGCACCCCGAACAGGCCTCCTTCTGGACCGTATCCCGCTCCTGCGGCTTTCCGGCTTTGTACCGGGGATCCTTGATCTGCTCGAGAGCCCGGCCCGGGACGCCGAAGAGGTTCGGGGCGCGCTCGCTCAAAAAGCCCTTATTGAACCCGTGACAGAGCGGGCACTGTCCTTTGCCGATCGCTCCCTGCGTGCCGCTGGCTCCGATGGCCCCGAAGATGATCTTCTCCCCGAAATCTGCGCGGTCCTGAACGGACATCGACTTCACATCAGTTGGCTTATCCTCAATGGGGGGCGGATCCGCTTTGACTTGGGGGAGCCAGTTCCCGAACCCGGCCAGGCAGGCGGCCACAAAGAACATGAACCCTCCGATCTGGAGGAGGACCCGGACGCCCTTGAAATACATCGCCATCATGAAGCAGGCCACGGTGAGCATGACGAGCGAAACTGGGAGGAGCCGGGGCTCGCCGGGAACGCCCGGACTCTCGTCGTTGAAGTTCGTGGCGTAGTTGGCGATGGCGATGAAGAGCATCGAGTAGCCGAGGAACCCGACGATGGTATTAAACACGAGCTCGCCTTGCTGTGGGTCCTTCTTCCGGCCGAATTGGAAGTACAGCAGCAGGGCGGCGATCACCACCCCGCCTGGCCACCCAAGCGCGAACGCCTTCCGCATGACCTGGGTCACGCCAGAATCGGGCAGCATCACTATCACTACGATCACGATCGCGGCGATCAACAATGCCGTTATGCCGCCTAACACCTTCGCATTAGACATTCACAAACCTCCCCTTCCTTCTACCGCACGGCACAGGCCGGATGCTCGACGGCGCCACCCCGTGGCCACCTGGAGTCCCCCAGGTGGCCACGGGGATTTCTTCGGCGGACCTTGTTAGTGGCTCGAAGCGGGGACCGGAACCTTCTGTCCGATCGGCGCAGGGACCGGAGCCTTTTTCACACCCAACGATCCAAGCCAGAATACGAACAGGATCGTCAACCAGAAAAACAAAACGTTGAACGAAATCATATTGGCCGCGAATCCGATCGTATGCGTGAAGGCCCACGGCGAGTTGTCCCGCATGATCTCGTTGACGTGCCAGAACAACCGCACGGACGACCGGATGTAGCCCATCAGGCCCATCATCCAGGTAAACGACGTGGCGAGCATGATCAGAGCGTACTGGGACCGGACCGAAATCTGTCCCCACACAATCGGCCCGGTGTCCTTGGCCCCCTTCAGCATGATCGAGTTTAGAGCCACTCCGATAAACAGACACGACAACGTCGTGGCCACCTGCGGGACGGAGAGCCCTACTCGCACATTGGCCGGGATGTAATACCCATAGATCGCCAGCCAGATGATGTTGACGTAGGCCATCGTGAACAACCCGATCAGGAAGGCGTTCCCCAAGGGGGCCCACTTGACCGTCGGGATCTTGTTCGCCCGCTGGTACATGATGAAGCTCAACACGGTGGTGGTGATGATGGTGTTGATGGCTCCATTCTTGGCCGACATGACCCCGTAGTTCCCCAGGACGGGATGCTGCTGTCCGCCCATGGCCTTCAACTCAGCCGGGCTCATCACCATGGTGTGCGGCGTCAGCCAGACGATGAAGCAGGTGATCAGCACGAACACCATGTACTTGATGTACTTCTGATACCGCTCGGCCCCGCGCATCCGCTCCATGCCCTGCCACAGATAGTAGTTGGTGGTGAGGAAGAGGGCGCCGATCATGACGGCCTGGATGATGAAGAGCCAAGCCAAGAGCCCGCCCATCAGCGTGATGCCCATCTGCTGCCGATAGGCATAGACCTCACGCATCAACCAGTAGCCGGCGAAGGGCAGCGGGATCAGGAAGCAGACTCCGATGAACATCGCCACGTACCCCATCCAATCGTAGTGGGCGCGCTCCTCATCGGTCTTGGCCGTGAGGAACCGGTAGGCCGCGTAGGCCGCCACCACGCCACCGCCGAACGCCATGTTCCCAATAAGCCGATGAATGTTGATCGGGTTCCACAGAGTGGTATGGATGACGTGCCAGATGTTGCCCAAGTAGCGCCCCTGGTCATCCACGCCGGCAGGCGACTGCATGAAGGCGATCCAGGAGTTGGCGAGCATCATCAAAACCGTGCCGATCACGTTCAGAATCACCGACATGCTCACATGGACCCACTTCAGGAACCCTTCCCGCATCTTGTCCCAGCCGTAATAGTAGACGTACAGCGTCCCGCTCTCCGCCACAAACAGGAGCGCGTAGGTATGCATGACCGGCCTGAAGATGCTGGAGAGGTATCCAAAGAAGGTGGGATAGAGCGTCAGATACGTGAATAGGAGGATTCCGCCCAGAATCGCGGTCAACGAATAGGCCGTCAGGCTGATCTTCACGAAGTCATACGCCAACTGGTCGTACTTTCTGGCCAGGGCCTTGTCCTTGGTAATGATCCCGATATATTCGATAATCATGCAAAAGATCGGCACCGCCAACACGAAACTGCCGTAGTACAAGTGCTGTTGGTTGGCCACCCAGAGCAAGACCCGGCTCTCGAAATTGTACCGCGGGTAGTCCCTCGGGCCGTCGGTGGTCTTCGGGGCCGGCGCTCCCACGACCGGGCCTTCGGTCTTGAACCAGACGTCCCGCGACTTCTCGACAGGCTTCGCGTCGGCCGGTTGAGCGGCTGGAGGCGCTGTCGAGGCCGCCGGCGCTGGCGCCTCACCGCTTGCCCCCGCCGGAAGCGAGAGGAACAAGGGTAGTAAGAGAAACCCGGTGAACACTCCGAGCGCAACGAACGCCCAGATCTTCTTTCGGGCTTGCTTCGTCAAGGTAGCCATGGCTAACCTCCTTACACGTGCAAGGTGAGATATCTCACCTTGAAACCGATACTTGCCGAGATAAAAATTCGCGCATTATTTCCTGAACAGATAGAAATAATCGAGGCCCTGGATGTTCATAGCGAACCAGTCCAAAAACGTAAAATACGTTCCGGCCACGATAAGCGAACCGATTGCAAAGGCGATTTTCATTCCGGTGCTAAGTTGCCCTTCTTGCCCTGCCATTGAGTCCCTCCAAACAAATAAAAAAGGCCTTCAGGAAACCTCAGAACGGCCCGTTCCTGACTCAACCCTCCTAAATCAGCATGGACACTGAAACACTGCGAACCAAAGGAAAAACCACACCCCGAAAGCACAGGTGAGATAAAAGATAAACTTCCCCAGTCTTACCTTCCACTCAGGATCTTTCAAGCGTTGAACATCGCTCGCCACGTCAGCCATAATTCCCTCTGTTGATCAGTCAGGACACCCGCTTTTGCTTGACAGCTTCTTAGGGGTTATGCTAATGACAGTTTTACAACTTCACCGGGGTTTATACCACCATGAGCATTGGTAGGGACACAAGATTGTTCGATATTATAGTTTTGGCCGGTATGGTTGTCAACATAATTCTTGCGGTGTTCCTTCTCGTGTATTACTTCGATTTATTATAGAGTTGAGTCGTTTTCGCCGCCCCTGGTTTGGGGCCTGCCGTCGCGGCTTTTGCACACCGAAATCCGATCGTGGTGTCCCGAAAATCAGGTATCATTTTCAGGCGGATGGTGAGCCTCGTTTCCTGCCCGACGGTTCCCCAGGAGGCCCCTCTGATAACCTTATACAGACCGCTGTCAGGCCCCTTCGGGTTCTGGGCGCTGTCTTTATAGGCATCCTCCTGATACCAGTCCCCCACCCACTCCATGGCGTTCCCGACCATATCGTAAATGCCGTAGGTTGTTTTATCCATCTGAAAGCTTCCAATCGGAGCAGTGAATTCGAATGGGTCGGGGTTCCCCGTGTTGGCAGCGCCGGGTTTGTCCTCGTTTCCCCAGGGGAACAATAACCCTTGAGGCCCTCGCGCGGCCTTTTCCCATTCCGCTTCGGTCGGTAGGCGCGCGCCGCGATAGCGACAGTACGCATCGGCATCGTTCCATGACACATAGACCGCCGGCTGGTTTGGTCCGCTCAATTTTTCAAAGTGCTTAACATACCGGGAGATCGGCTTGCGATATCTCGTCGCCTCCACGAAGGCCATGTAAGAGGCAAAAGTCACCTCGTCCCGATCGATCCGGTACGCATCAAGCATGACCCGACCTTCGGGTTTCTCATCAAATCCCCCGCCGTTATAGCCGCGAACAAATTCCCCAGACGGGATGAGCACCATATCCTCCATGATAGGCTGGGGAGGGGCCATCGGGAGAGCACCGGGCTTCACCGTATCGTTGGAATCACCAACCCGAACGGACCCGGGTTTCAGGATATCAAGAATAATTCCACCGATTGGGAATCCGGCGAAAACAACTATAGCAATGAAGAAGGCCCACTTCAGACGCTTGTCTAACATACCGGCCGCCGTGAAGGATGTGGCGGCTTATCCCTTGTCCTTGGCGCAACGAAACCCGATGGTAGCATCGGTACGCCAGAGCTTGGCTTGGAACCGTTTGGCGATTCGTGCCCCATGCGGTGACTCCCGCCAGGACCCACCCCTGATCACCTTGTTCTGCCCTTCTTCCGGTCCCTTAGGATTCCGGTAGGGCGTCTTCGAGTAATATTTATCGTCATAGGTATCG
The DNA here is from genome assembly GCA_041490525.1 of Nitrospiria bacterium. Classification (GTDB taxonomy): domain Bacteria; phylum Nitrospirota; class Nitrospiria; order Nitrospirales; family NS-4; genus JBGPTH01. Next base: position 49,953 of record JBGPTH010000002.1, on the reverse strand, counting down.
GCGACCCATTCCGCGACGTTCCCGGCCATGTCGTACAACCCATAGTAACTGCGCCCCGTTTCAAACTTGCCCGGAGGGGCCAGGTACTTGTAGCCGTCTTCGTCCCCATCCAGATTCGCATACTTGGGCCCTATGGTGTCTCCCCAGGGATATTTTCGATTGCCTTCACCCTTTGCGGCCTTCTCCCACTCGGCCTCCGTCGGAAGGCGCTTCCCCCCCCATTGGCAATAGGCGGCCGCATCCAACCAGGACATGCCCATCGCCGCCAGTTCAGGTTTGAGGATCTTGGAGGGATCATCGTCGAAGACCGGAACGAAGGGCTTGCCCCGCTTGGTCATCTTGACGAACCGCTCGTATTCGCCTTGCGTCACTTCATACTTATCGATGTAAAACGTGGAGAGATAGATCTGGTGCTCAGGGGCTTCGTCGTAGTCCCCCTCCTGGCTCCCCATCTTGAACGGGCCTTCGGGGACCTCGATCATCTCCCGGCCGTCGTCTCCGACGATCGTCTTGTAAAGGGTGAAATCCGCGGAAACCACAGAGGCAGGCTCTTGCGTGGTCGCGGGGATCTGCGCCAGCAACTCCTTGTTCTTGGCCGAGTGGCGCGAGAGCATCATCATACTGATCGCCATCAGAAAGAAGGCCCCGAAGGTGGCGCCCACTCCGATCATGAGCCATTTGTCCTTCATTTGGGGCTCTCGTGACCTGAAACGGAGGACTCGGAAATGGGGGAAGATCTGCCCCGGCGCCACAGGTCCAGCAACATCCCCAGTTGCACCCCCAGAAATCCTCCGATGGCCCCGCCTGACGCCGCGCCAAGGGGAACCGCGGCAAGGCCTGCAACCAGCCCGGCCGCGGATCCTCCCACCACGGCCCCGCATACGATGCTGATAAAGAATCGGCGCCCGCCCAGGATTCCGATCAGGTACCCGAACGTCACGCCCACGATAGAAGCTACCACAATGCTCGCGACCGTGCCCAGGTAGTAGCCGATCGCCGCCCCCACGACCCCGAACACCGCGGCCCCGAACAGCATGTCGAGGGTCACACGCCCCCTGTCCTCACCCCACGCTGCGGGCCTCGGCATTAGCCCCCCCTTTCGGAGCGGGCGAGCCCGATGCTGCCAAAGTCTAGCTCGACCCCCGGCCCGGTCACGAGGGAAATCCCCCAGGCTTTGGGAGCCGGTTCGTGCTTGTGAATTTTAAGGAAGTCGGCATACGCATTGACCCGCTCCTCGACCCACTGCCCCCCCGCCGGCGATCCGGTCCGGACCATAATTTCGGCCGCGCCGAAAAGCCCGCCCTCTTTGACGGCCCCAGTGGTTCCACTCGGATACCACGCGTACTTGGTCGCGACGGGGATCACCAGGAGGTCCGTGTCCAAGGAGACAAAGAGCGCGGCAATCAATTCATTGCCTGGAGGCGCCGATCGCAGCCGCCAACGCCACGTGACGATGGGAAATTCCTTGGGATCCCAGGAGATGCGCTTTTTGATGCGCATCTGATCATGCACGCCCTTGGTCCGAAGAAAGGTCTCCTCTCCCTCTCTGTGGACCACGTAAGTTTGGCGCGTGGCGGCCTCGCTTCGACTAGCCTGCCACCCTTGGGGGAACCCATCCGGTTCAGCTTTGGAGAAGTCCTCGAGAATAGGGCCGGCACTCCCCGGCAGGGCCGGCGTGGCTTGACCCATGACCACGCTGCTCCCCATCAACACAGCGCTGACAAGGCACACGGCTGTGAGTCCCGATACTCTCCCGCTGCGAAGAATCTGCCCTCTCTCACCCATCCCCGAGGAACCCTCGCTTCGACATCACGGGCGTGAGAGCGCCCTCCCGCGACGGGGCCGTCCCGGACCAGGCCCATTCGGCGGTCTCCGCACCTTTCAGCCCGCGCTGGCTGATCCAGAATACCCCGATCAGGAGCATCCAGAACACCGTCATGTTGAGCGTGACCATGCCGGCCGCGACTCCCAATCCGGGGGTGGCCGCCCACGGCGAGGCGTCGCGCATGATCTCATGCACGTGCCACCCCAACCTTCCCGAAGACCGGATGAAGCCCATGAGCCCCATGACCCAGGTGAACGCCATCCCGAGGAGGAACAGCGACACCTGGCCTCGAACCGGCATCCGCCCCCAGGCGATCGGACCGATCGGCTGCGCGTCCTTCAACAGCGCCCGGTTCACGAGGAGCCCCACGACTAGCGCGGTGAAGGTGCTCAGGGCCTGCGGCAACGAGAGGCCCACGCGAATGTTCGCCGGGAGATAAAACCCGTAAATCGATAGCCCGATGACGTTCGCGAGCGCGCCGCAGAAGACGACCCCGATCACCAGATTCCCCGTCCGTTTCCATCTCGCCGTCATCACCTTGTTGGCTCGCTTATAGAGGATGTAGCTGAGGGCCGACAGGAGGATCATCAGATTGATGGCGCCGTTCTTGGCCGCCATCACGCCGAAATTTCCGATGACCGGATGCTGGGCCCCTCCCACGGCCTTGGTCTCCTCCGGGGTCATGACGAGCGTGTGCGGGGTGAACCAGACGAGAAAGCTGACGATCAGCCCATAGAGCAGGTATTTGATATACCGCTGGTATCGCTCGGCGCCCGGCAATCGCGCCAACCCCTGCCAGAGGTAATAATTCGCGCCGATGAACAGGGCGCCGACCACGATCGCTTGGAGCACGAACATCCAGGTCAGCATGCCCCCCATCATGGTCACGCCCAACTGCTGGCGGAACTGATAGACGGACCGCATCAACCAGTACCCGGCGAACGGCATCGGGATCAGGGCGGCCATCGTGATGAACATGAAAACATAGCCCATCCAGTCGTAATAGCCCTTCTCCTCCGGGGTCTTGGCCCTGAGATAGCGAAAGGCGGCGTAGCCCAGCACCACCGCCCCGCCGGTCATCATGTCGGCGAGAAACCGATGCACGTTGAACGGATTCCACAAGGCCGTGTGGAGGGTATGCCAGGCATTGCCCAGGAATCGCCCCGACTGGTCCACGCCGGCCGGCGACATCATGAACGACACCCAGGAATTGGCCAGGAACAGCAGGACGGTCCCGAAGACGTTCACGACCACGCCGAGGGAGGCGTGGACCCACTTGAGGGCCCCTTCACGCATCCGGTCCCACGAATAGTAATAGAGGTACAAGGCGCTGCTCTCGGCCAGAAAGATCAGGGCATAGATCCACATCATGGACTTGAACACCCCGGCGATATACTTGAAAAAGGTCGGGTAGAGCAGGAGGAAGGACGCCACGAGGCTCAGGCCCAGCAGGGCGGACAAGGAAAATGCGATCAGGCTGATGCGGAGGAAATCGTGGGCCAACCGGTCGTACCGGACCGCCGCGACACGATCCCGGGTCACGAGGCCCATGACTTCGATGATCAGGCAGAAGATCGGCAGCGCCAGGACGAATCCCCCGAAATAGGTGTGCTGCTGGGTCATCATCCAGATGGCGAGCCGGTTATCCAGGTTGCGGTACCGCGGATAATCGGCGGGAGTGGGTCGCGGCGCCGCCTCCCCGGCGGCGTGGCCGGGCGTGCCGTAATAGACATCTGTCCCGGGACCGGTGGGGATGACCGACTCAGGCTCGATCGTTTCGGATGAGGAGGGACCGTAAGCCCCTTCGCGGGCTTGCACGAACCCCCATTCCCCCACCCCGAGAAGCAGGACCACCAGGGCCGCGAGGACGATCCGAAGTCGAACCGCACATCGTCGAGGCCGCCGATCCCACGCAGATCCCATGGTCAGACTTTCTTCGAGGTCAGGATTCCGAGAATGAACGGGCACCGCAGCAAAGAGGGAGGGATTGTAGCATGGAGGCTCTCTTCCTGCCACCGAGACCGGCCCAAATAATAGCAGTTGAGGGTCATCAACCCGCCGACCGCCGCCGTCATGAGGACGCGCCACCAGACCGGAGGATGCGGCACCTCCAGGAGGAAGCTGGTGACCCCAATCAGGACGAGATAGTAGGTCCAGGCGAAGGTCAATCCGGGCCACGAGAAGAACCGGAACAACTCTCTCCAGGAGTATCGGGCGAGCCCCTCCCGGATGCCGGTCGACGGTTGAAGCCCCCACACGAAGGCCAGCGTCCCCGCCCCTCCGACCAGGACGCCGATCGTCGCCAACTGGCCGAGGTCCGTCCGGACCCACGGGACGATCGTGGCTAGACACCCATAGGCCAGCCCAACGGCCAGGGTCGCTCCGACGACCGGCGCCGTCCACAGATCGGCGCGCCCGGTCACGAGCCCCCAGAGCGCCTTGCCGTCCGGGAAGGTCAGGAAAGACCGGCCCTGCTGCTGAAGGAACCGCAGATGGCCCAGCTCAAAGGCATCGCGAGCCACGGAGGTGGAGGCGATGATCAAGGCCATCATCGCCGGGCCGTCGGGGTGCTGGAGGTAGCTATAAGCGTCCATCGACGCCACCTTCAAGAGGGCCAGGACCATCAAGGACAATTGGACCCCATAGAGGAATCCGATCCGCAGCCCCACCCAGGCCAGATCCCGCGCAGGGTCGTCACGGACCAGCTCCACGATCCGCCCCTCCCGGCCATAGGCGTAGGCCACGAGGGCAACCCCGGCGGAGAACACCCCGCTTGCCAAAAGGAGCGTCACGATCTCGGAGTGCCAGCCCATCATGCTGAGGATCCGGTACAGGCCGAAGGCCGCCAATCCCGGGATCAGCATCACCATGCGCTTTCGCTTCCGGAACACATCGTCGGTGACCGCCACCGTAAGGGCCGGCAACACCCGCATGGTCATCCGATGCAACATCGCGGCAATCCCTCAGCCCCGCATGCCCAGGAACTTGGCCTTCGCCTCATCCATCAACGCCTCCGTGACCTCGGAGAGGCCCCGCTCGATCGCCATCCGCTCGATTTCGACCTTGGCCATCGAGCGAACCGCGGGCGGAATCTTCGCGAGCCGCTCTTCCGCGGCCTGGTCCCACGACACCTTGCCGCGGTTTCGCGCCTCCTGGTAGAGCGCCACCGTGATCAGGAATCGGCCTTCCTGGCCCGCATACCTCTCGACCTCCGCGCGCACCAGCGGGCCGACATAGGGGGGCAGGCGGTCAAGCTCGTGGCGGGCTTCGTTCGACCAGAGGATCCGGTCCGCGAGCAGCGCGATCTCCTCCAGCCGGCCCGACGCCGTCACCCAGTTCGCGCAGCCCGCGCAGCCGAGCCGGAGATGATACCGGAGCGGGGACACTTCTTCGAGGGCCTGCGCTTCCATCGAAGCCCCGCAGCAGCATCGCGCGTTCATGGAGGATTAGACCTAACCGATCTTGCCGGGATAGAGAATATAGAGCATCGAATACGTGATGCTGCCGGTGACGAACAGGACGCAATAGAGCACCATCGTGAACCGGCCCAACCAACGATGCCGGTTCGCGCCATCGGGCCAGAACCGCTCGATGGTTTTCTCCACCCCCAACACCAACCCGACGACGAGCAGACCGGACAGGTACACGATGAACCGCCGGAGCGAGAAATCACTCCCCAGCCTCGTCCCGACGGTCGCATACAACGCAAAAAGAACCACCCCGCTGATCCCAAAGATCTTGAGGAGCTTATCCTGGGGAACCTTGAGATCGCCGGGTCGGAGCTCCCGAGTCCCGCCGCTGATCCGCTGGACCCGGAAGCCGAGCACAATCATATAGACGGCCATGATCAACCCGATGATCACCAGCGTGATGTGCAGCGTCAGCAGCGGAATGAAGACCTTGTAATACAGGAAATCCGACCCGCCGAATCCGGTCCGCCCTTCGAACGCCAGGACCCCCAGTTGGCGGAACAGATAATAGGTGGTGAAGAACGCCAGCATCGCCACCATGCCGCCCAGGACGAGCCAGTGATGCGCATTCCCGAGCTTCTTTCGCGCCTGCACCCATCCGATGATGAACAGTCCGGTGAACAGCAAGGCCATCAACTGGCTGAGGTCCCCGCCCAGCGTGGCCGCGGTTCCCAGGAAACCCGGTCGTGCGAGGAGCTCCTTCATTTGATCCCCTGGACGATGGACGCCCGTTCGCGCTCCTGGACCGAGGCAAAGCCGGCGTCTGTCAGCCACTGCATGGCTTCGGCCACGGTGTAGCACCGTCCCTTCTCCGTGTTGACCAGGAGATGCACGGCGAATACGGTGGTCCAGGCGGGGCTGGTTCCCCCCTCGTCCAGGAACCGGTCCTTGATGATGAGCTGGCCTGAGGGGGCCAACGCCCCGTGGACTTTCCGCACGAGGGCGGCGTTGGCCTCCGGGCCCTGATAGTGCAGGACATCGGACATGAGGACCGCCTCGTAGGGACCGCCGAGGCCATCCCGATGGAAGTCGCCGGGGAGCAGGCGAATGCGGCCCTCGAGGCCCGCCTCCTTGACCAGGCGTTCGGTGGTCCGCAAGGTCTCCGGCAGGTCGAAGATGACGGCGTGGAGATCCGGGTACGCTCGGCAGAAAGCCATGGCGTGGGTGCCGGCGCCGCCCCCCAGGTCCAGCAGCGTCCGTGCGGCGCTGAGGTCGATCTGCTTGGCCAGAGTCGGCGCGTGCTGAAGCGCCACCCGGTGCAACACCATCAACACGTTCTCGGCCAGCCGCGGATCCGTCCGGAAGAGATGGTCCGTGACGGGGGAGTGTCCGGTGCGGACCGCCGCCTCGAGCTTGCCCCAATTGTCCCATTCCGCGTCCTGCAATAGTAAAAGATGACCGGCGTATTGAGGGCTTTCCTTGACGAGATACTCCTGGGCCTCCGGCGAATTTGCATAGTGCTCGCCGTCCTTGCCCAGGAGACCGATGGAGACGAGGGCGTTCATCAGAAGCCCCGTGGCCTTCGGGTCAAGACGGAGGCGGCGCGCCACGTCCGCGGCGATGGCCGGTCCTCCAGCCAGAGATCCAAAGATCTCGAGTTTGACCGCGGTCAACAGGACTTTGCCTTCCCAATAGTAGCCGAGCTGAAAGATCTCGGCGAGCGACAGAGACCGGCCCACGGACGCCTCCTGACTCGAAGATAAGCGATTGATTCTACGTCATTGTTCCTGGAGAAGGCAAGGAACAGAAGGCGCTGTCTCCAGGGGAATTCCTGGACAAAAAAAGAGGCGGCGGAACATTCATCCCGCCGCCTCCCACTCTATCTTAGAACCGGTCAGCCGTTACGGCTTGAACTCGAACTTGGTCTTCGCCTCCGCGCCGTCCTTCACTTCGATCTCCTGCTCGATGGGCACGCCCTTGTTCAGCGCGGGATGCCAGGCCACCACTTTGTACTTGCCGGCCGGCACATCCTTGATCTCGAACTTCCCGTCTTCCCCCACCACCACATAGTACGGGCTGGTGACGGGCAAGGCCCAGAACTGCATGAACTCGTGCTGGTCGCAGATCAGCTTGAAGACCGATCCATCCGCCGCTTTCCGCAGCTTGATCGGCTTGTCCAGTCCCTTGTCCTTCTCCGGGAGCCCGATGTTGAAGATCGTGGTGGAGCTGGGGCCCTTGACCTCAAACGAATGCGGGTTGTGGAGAACCCCCTTTTTGCCAGGAAAATCTCCCTTCGGTCCCGGATCGTCCGGGTCCGAATCCTTGTTCATCACCCTGAAAGAGGACTGATTGGCCACGACCGCGCCGGTATAGGGCAGAAACTCGCACAGCTCGGCGGTGATATCCTGCCCCTTGAATTCCGCCTGGAATTTCTCATCGTTGATGCCAGTCACCGCCACCACCGCGTTCTTCAGGCCCCCATCTTTTCCGACTTCTACCTCATGGAGCAGCCGCTTCTCACCCTTTGCGTCCTTGTTCTTGTTCTTTACGCAGAACTTCGGGTTGGGAAATTTCGAGAAGAGGAACTCCTTCGCCGCCGGGGGTTTGCCCGAAAACGACACCTTTCCTTCCACCGTCCCCCCCGCCCACGACGTGATCGGGGCTGACAGGAACGCGATCGCCCCAATGGCGATCGCTGCAAATGCTCCAACCTTCTTCATGGCCCGAACCTCCTTACCTGAAATTAAGTTATGCCTTTGGCAGAAAGACCGCCCGTCTGAAAAAACGTTGTGTTTTTGGCAATAATGTACCTTCTATATACAAGACAACGGAGCTATGTCAAGGCCTATCGTAGAGTTCCCAATCAGGCACCTGGCGCACTCTCCGGAATAGTCTCACCGTTACCCTTCCCCCCTTCCTTTGTAGATCCGACTAGGAGGCGGCCAATAGCCCCCGCTGCCGTCACACGCGCAGCTACGTCTGCATCCCTGAGTATGGGCTTCAGCGCGGCAATGTGTTTCTCTGTTCCGATACGGCCGAGAGAGCGAATCGCCGAAATGCGAGGGCGTGGTGTCTGGTCGTTCAGGAGTTCGAGCAGGTAGGGTAGTGCGGCATTCCCGGATTGGCCGAGGGCCTTGGCCACCGCCGACCGTACCCCGGGATCCGGCGACTGCATGGACTCACGTAAAATGGGTCCGGCTGATGCAGGCCTGTATGGCAACAGGGCCGCGGCCGCTTCAGCTCTTACGAGGGGGACGCTGTCCTGAAGCAGGGGCTCAATCAACGCCGCGGCCTTCGCCCCTTCCAGCTTGGACAGACCGGCGGCCGCCACCCCGCGCACCATGGGGACGGGATCTTTCAGCAGAGGGGCAACCGCCGACGCCGCGTCGGCTCCCCCTCGCTCGGCAAGGATGCCCGCCGCTGTCGCCCGGACAGTGGCCTCACGATCCGACAAGGCGTTCAGGAGAGACGGCGTGACGCGCTCATCCTTCACATGCCCGAGGATGCGGAGCGCAGCGGCGCGCTCATCGGGCTTGGGGTTCTTGAGCGTCTCCAGTGCCTGGCTCAGGGCTTCCGGGCGCCCTAACGCCGCCAGCGCCGCACCAGCTGCGGCCTGAACACGCGGCTGGCCATCCCTGAGCAGAGGCTCAATCTCAGGAATAAGCGTGCGATCACCTGACTCTCCGAGCGCGCGCAGGGCGGCGACCCGGACGATTGCAGCAGGATCGTAGAGGAGCTTCCGCAAGCGTTTCGACTTGGCAGCACGGCCCCCACGCGCCACGCCTTCGACCGCCAGCGCTCGCACCAGCCCGGACTGGTCGGCCAGCGCCTCTTCGAGCGCCGGGAGGGTGTCGGCGCCCCCCATCTCTTTGAGAGCCGTGAGAGCAGCCCCCCGCATCTGCTCACGCATGTCGCCGACGGCCGCGGCGATCACCTGAAACGCAAGTTCACGAAGGAGGCGTGCATCGTCTTGGCCTCGATGGTCGGCCCATCGAAGATAATCCGGGACCGCCTTCTCGGGCTGCTTCAATTTCAGATAGGTCCGGACCCGAAGCTCCAGGGCATCTGAGACAGCTTTCCCGTTCGCAACAAGAGGATCGAGGATCTTCAGCGCCTCCTCATACTTTTGTTGGCCGTAAGCCGCCCGAGCCTCCGACAGAGCATCGGCGGCAACACTCGCACCCGGCGAACAGATCAACACGAACAGGAGGAGGGCCCCCGTCTTCCTGCGACCCGCGGAGCCGATACGCTCCAGTGATTTAAAGGATGTGATTGACACCATCGCCCCCGGCTGGTAGATGTAATTTCACAGAGCGCGAGAAAGGAGTGGATTGATGTTCTCTAACCTGATACGGGTGCTGATCCTGAGCGGCGTGAGCATAATGACCCCAGAATTCGTGGCCAGCGCTGACCTCCCTCAAACCGCAACCGGGAAAGACGGCGCGCCGCTGAGGCTGATCCCCGGCGGCGAGTTCCTGATGGGAACCTCCCTCAGCAACCGCGACGGCGCTCGAGACGAGTACCCAGAGCGCCGGATCTTCCTCAATGCATTCTACATGGATGTCTCTGAGGTCACCAACGACCGCTACCTCGCATTCACCAAGGCAACCGGCCACCGGACGCCTGAACATCCACGGGACAAGAGCCTCACCCTCTGGCGGGGGGCCACCGTCCCTGACGCCTTCAAAGATCATCCGGTCGTCAACGTCGCTTGGTCTGATGCCGCGGCCTACTGCGCGTGGGCCGGAAGACGCCTCCCGACCGAGGCCGAGTGGGAGCGTGCAGCCCGCGGCACGACCGGGCGTCGCTTTCCCTGGGGAGACATGGAGCCCACGCGAACGCTGGCCAATTACCTCAATCAATGGCGTAACGGGGCGGGGCTTGAACCCGTAGGCAGTCATCCGCAGGGAGCCAGTGCGGAAGGGGTGCAGGACCTTCAAGGAAACGTCTGGGAATGGGTGGCTGACTGGTACGATCCGTCCTACTATGAGAACGGACCGATCCGTAATCCGAAAGGCCCCAATGAAGGGACTCGCAAAGTGATCCGTGGTTCCGGCTGGGAATCTGAGGCCCCTCTCCTACGCTCGGCGCATCGTCTCAGCAGCGACCCTACAAACAGGAACCACAGCCTCGGCTTCCGCTGCGCAATGGACGCCGCATCGATCACTGCGCGCTAGCGCGCACACTCACATCTTGGCGTCGGGTGAGGTGGGCTCCGGCCCTTTTCGATCCGGACCGTCGAAGGATTCCAGCGGCTGAAAGTTCACCGGCAACTGGAACAGAAAATCCGAAAGGTGCCCAAGCCTGACGCGCCGGTACTCGACGCTCCAGGTCCCGTCTTTCTTCATGAGCTTCAGGGGAAAGTGGATGTCTGTCGCGATCCACTGGTAATAGACATCAGCCCGGTCCCCTTCCTGAACCCGCACCTCATACAGTGTCGTCGGGTGACCATCGAGGGTTTCTATGCCGATCGGGTCCCGCGAAATCTCACCGACCAACATCTCCTGCACCTGGGGGGCCTGCGCCGGATCATATGGCACTTCTTTATAATGCTTCAGGCGCGAGATGAGCATCCACATGACTTGCTTGTCCTTGCGGACGATGGTCACGTTGACCGGACCGATGTCCTGATGTTCCAGTCGCCAGCGATCATCCCGATAAAAGATATTGGAGACGTGCGTCTTGCCGTTCGCCTTCGTGATCTGGTCGGCGCTGAACTCCAACGCCCAGACAGGTCCGTGCACGACGAGCAGGGCGGGCAGCGCCCAGAGGATTGAGCGCGTATACACGGCAAAAGGAATCATGGCGCCGGGGGATTCGCGGTAGGGGTTGGAGCCGTTGGCATTGGGCTTCCGATGGGATCGCGCGCACAACGGAAACCGAGCCAATTCATGCGAGTCTGGGGGTCCGCTCCATTTCTCTGGGCAGGGCGGACACTTGGCGTGCTGTCAACCCAGCCTCCCCCGCGAAAGGCCTTATGTGACCCGTGAGCGGGCCCCTTGGGATTCTCGTTTGGTGCGTACTTATAATAGCCCGGATCGTACCAATCGGCGGTCCATTCGGCGACATTGCCTGCCATGTTGAAGACGCCGTATGGGCTGACCGCGTTCTCGTACTTGTCCACTGAGACGATCGGGGGGTAGAGGAGGAGCCTTTCAGGCCGATCGCGCACCGGCCCGGAAAGTCCTGTGCGGCCAAAATTAGCGCGTGACAAGCCGGCAGGCTCATTTCCCCAGGGAAAGATCCGCCCGTCCGTTCCGCGGGCCGCTTTCTCCCATTCAGCCGACGTGGGCAGTCGCTTACCGGCCCACTTGCAGTACGCATCCGCCTCGAACCAGGAGACGTGCATGACCGGATGGCTGGCCATGGTCTCCTGGAACACCCCTCCCCACTTCCAGTCCACCAGCGGGGGCAAGTTATTGGCCAGAACATACTTCAGGTATTGAACCGCGGTCACTTCGTACTTGTCGATCTCATACGCGTCGAGGTTGACAGTCCGCTGCGGGAATTCCGCCGGATACGAATTCCGGTCCACTTGCCGATTGCTGCCCATCAAAAACGGACCGGCCGGGATCAGCACCATCTCGTCTTTCGGAAGCAAGGTGATCAGATGCGCAGCGGCCTTCTTGCCCTCAGGCGTCCATTCTGGCACCACATCGGCGACATCGCTGCCGCCGCTCGTCACTGCCGTGGCGAAATCGGACCCGATCCAGGAAAACGCGAGTGCCAGGGAGAGTACACAGATCGCCGTCAAGAATCGCTTCACCAGAGACTCCATTCAAAGTGGTTGTTGGTTCAGGGCTGCTGCAGCTCCAGTGTCGGCTTGACCTCCCGAGAACCAAGAACCCCCAGCCCAAAATGGGGATTTTCCACCGCTTCCATTCCAGCTCGAGCTCCGAACTTGGGCTGAATCTCGAAATTGGCAGTCAACGCTCCCTGCGCTGGAATCGTCACTTCTCGTTCGACCACGGAACGCTCCTGCGGGTGCCACACGACGACCTTGTACGTCCCCGGCGGGATATCGCTGATTGTGAACTGCCCCGACTCATCGGTCAGGGCGTAGTAGGGATTGTCCACCGCCAAGCCCCAGGTTTCCATATAGGCATGGAACCCGCACTGCATCACGAAAATCCGGCGCCCTTTCGTCATGTGGATCTCCTGAGTCATGGGAGAACCCGGGATGTGCTTATGGTACTCGGCGTCACTCCCCGCCGCCTTGGGATGGTGGGGATTCATCGGCAGGGGAATATTGAACAAGACCCGAGGCCCCAACTCGGACGTTTCATAGGCCTGGATATCATGCATCACCGGGTCCATATTGACGACCGAAACCGTATTGTGGTTCCGCACGACGTTCACGAAGGGCAGGAACATGCAATCCCTGGCTTCGATTTGCGGCGGCTGAAACTTGAACGGCTTCCCTTTTTCGATCCCCATCAGCAGCACGACCACGTCCCTGACACCGCGATCCTCCACGAGCGTAAATTCTTTGAGAAGCCGGAACCCATGGCCGTTGGAGATCCTGCCGCAATACACCGGGTCAGGAAACGTGACGAGGTTGAATCCTCGCGGCACCGGCTTTCCGCCCTTCAAGGTTACCTTGCCCTTGAGCACTCCCCCGTCCGCGACCGGCACTTCTTGATAGGCCAGCGCTCCGGAGACGCCCAGGCCGAGGCTCAGCACAGACCCGACTGCCCATGTCAGGATTGCCGTGATTCGCCACTGGAATCGCATTCCTTCCCCCTTTTCCTGAGCTACCCAACCCCGGGATTCATTATACACGATGAAAGAAACGGGGGAGCCGCATGCTTAGATGCGGCCCCCCCCCTCAGATGCTACTCTGATGTAACCGCGACTATTTCAACGCAGTCGGAAGAGCCTGTCCTGGAACCGGCTGCTCCTCTGCTTTCTGAACCCCGACGTCGCTCTTGGACAGCGGCAGGAGCCGCGAATCCCCGGCCGGCAGGACTCTGAAGTAGCCCCACTGCCCGGACTGAGAATACGGCAGCCGCTGGTTGCCCCAGGTGTAATCAGCCGGCAGCTTGAAACGCCCACCCGCCGACGGGATGAAGGCGTCGATGACCTCGGAGCCCGAGAACTCGACGACGCTGATGTCGTCGGCACCCCTCATGAACGGCTCGATCGGCCACTCGTGTTTCTCCACGCTGAACATCTGGTTCTGCTCGTTATTCGCGCCCAGGATGTGAATCCGCACAGGATCGCCGGCATGGGCTTCGATGAGCGGCGTCACCGGATCTTCCGGGTTGTCCGCCTTGCAAGGCTGAAACATCCGGCCGAGATCGCATCCCTGTGACTCACGATTCTTGTACGGTTCAGACCGATAATTAACGCCGGTCAGACCCGCCACATTTTGCACGTATGGCATGAAGCTCGTCCCAATGATGTTGTCCTCGTCCTGGAAGAACAAGGACACATCGCGGTAGCTGGCCCGCGTCTCATTGCCTGAGACTGTCCGATCCACGATGACATCGGCGACCCAGCTGTTCTTCAAGGAAATGTCCTCGCCGGTCTTGGGATCCCGATACTTCGAGCCTTTGGGCCCCACCACCACAGCACCGAACAAGCCGTTTCTGGGGTTCAACATCACATTTCCGAAATCCCAGACCAACGAGGTAATCTCCCCGTTGAACGGATGGGCATAGTACGTGTAGGTCCGGCTTTCACCGGCCCCGACCGTCTGGTCACCCGGATTGTTCCCGACATTGGCGCCCAGGGAGTCCTTCGGGTCGAACGCCAACGAGAAGGCCGAGAACGACGCACGGCTGTTGGCCATCCTGTTCTTGAGGTTGACCTTGACGCAATCGCCCACGTTCACATGGAGCGTCAAGGGACTCGGCGCCAATCCTGCCGCCACCTTCGTCGCTTCGTCTTCAAGGACGTAGATCTTGCCCTCCGGATTCTTGATTTGGATTTTGCGCTCAAAGTCCACTTCGATGGCGTCAGGCGCCCTCTGATTGAACTTGAGTTCTTTATCCATCGCCACCACATTAAACGACTTCACTGGGGCGTCATCCGGACAGACCGACTTCGCCGGCGTCGGAATTTCGTTCCTCCTGGAATAGCCAGCCGGCAACTTCTGGAGATCCGGCACTTCCTTGTCCAGCACCCGCATGATGCCCCATGCCCCTTCAGAAAACTTGGAGGACCGACCGTTGAAGTGGAGATAGTCGCCCGGCATCAACTGCGGACCGCCGGCCTGCGGCACCACCAGGTCATACCGCTCCGCAATGCCGATATGGATCGAGTTCTTCCGATTCGCATCACCCGCATACCGTTCCGTGAGGAAGGTATGGCCGGAGAGGGTCCAGGACATCGTTTCGTTCATCAGCGTATGCAACAACCGGAACACCACAGTGTCCCCCAGATACGCCCTGAGCAACGGCGTCGAGGGATCGCCATGCACCAAGCTGCTGAAGATCTTGGACGCATCCGGATTGTTCGCCAGCCGCTTGGCGACCGGTTCGGCCCTGAAGTTCAAGCCGCTGCCGGTGGTGTGCGTCCCGCCGTTCAGGAACGGCATGGGCGTCATCGCGATCTTATCCGGCATCATGAAAGACACGGTTTTGCCGCCCTCCAAGGCAACCTCCACAGGCTGACCCGGCGGATTCCCGGCCGTCACGATATTGACCGTGTGCGGCACGGTGTCGTGCACCTGCACCATCAATTCCCGGAAGCTCCCGTTGACCCCGTATCCCACGGGTTCCACCGTCCGGATGTCCGCGATCGGACCGCTGCGAATAGGCTTCCCCGTCTTGGGATCGTGGTAGGTCGAGCCCACCGGCTCGACGACCAACGTTCCGAATCCGCCGTGCGGCCAGGTCGTCGCGCCAAACGCATGGTCATGCCAGAACACCGTTCCCACATCCGCATCCACCCAGAGCCGGGAACGTGTGAACTCCACCGTCGCAATGTCGCCGCTCGGGTGGTCATTCTTCAGCGGTTTCTGGAACGTAATGGTGTTCCCGCCGATGGAAGCGATCCGCTGGATCTCATTGCCCTTGACGTTGGCCGCTCCGACCAGCAACTCCGTCCCGACATGGTACTGCGCGGCATTTTTCACCGTGATGCTCTTGCTGCCTTTTTTCGCCGGAGCCGTCAGCGCCGTGTTCATCGGAAGGGGCAGCCCCTTCTTTTCCTTCTTCTCAAGCATGGTGAACGGCCTGACCGACTGCTCATAGGACATCCCCGTAATTACGCCGTCCGACGCCTGGTTGTCGAACTGGAGGAAGTGCGGGTGGATGTTAATTTTGGACGACTGGAAGTTGGTGAAGTCGTCGTCCACCCATTCGCTGGTCAGTGTGTAGTCCACGCAATCATAGACGTTCGCGCGGAACACGAGCGGATATTTGAGATCGTTGTTCTTGCGAACAGCCTCTTCCTCTTCATGCAGAACGTAGATGAGGCCGTTCTGGTCCACGATCGGAGGCTCCTTGCCGTGGCCCTTGCTGATCTCGATCGGCAACCGGATGAAATGAATGTTGTAGTACTTCCTGCCGGCATTCTCGGGGCAAAGGCTCCATACGCCCTGCTCGCCCGGCTTGGCCGGATCCACGCTCCGGCTGCCATCCTCCTCCTGATGGATCATCTCCAGCCACGGAGCCGGGTTGTGATTCGGCGAGAACATCGCGCGCTTGCCGAAGTGCGGCCGGAGGTGCGGCCAGGACACCTTTCCAGTCGTCGCCTCGAAAATGATCGGCTGCCGTTCACCCGGCGTAGCGGATTTATACTTAGGATTGGCGATGGTGCTTTCCTTTTCTGTCAGCGCCATGGTGCCTTTCCAGCCCCAATCCAGCACGGTCGCATCGTACGAGACGATCTGTTCCTTCTCGTCGTCCTTGTGACCGGGCTTGCCCTGGGTCGGAAGCTGCATCTCGACCCAGTCCTTGATCGTGACGACGGCTGGATCGCTCTTCCAGTTCGTCTTTCCTTTCTCGACGATCTGGAAAGTCTTCCCGAACCAATCGACGGTCTTGCCGACCAATTTATCCGAAGTCACGCCGAACTTGATCCGGCCCTTGCGGTCCGGCAATTCACGGAGGTCCGGCATCACATCGGTGTGGTGCTCGCCCTGCTGCATGGTGTTGTACACTCGCCAGTAGCCCCACATGCCGGCCACGTAATGATGCGCGACGTGGCAGTGGAAGAGGAAATCACCAGCCAGTTGCTGACACAGACCTGAACCGCATTCCGTTTCAAGATCGAGCGCTTCCGACGGCCCAATGACTTCGACATCCACGCGGTCCGATTTGGTCCGGATGACCGGATATTTCACCGGCCCGTTCTTGGCCGCGTGCCAGAGCGGCATCTCGTCGCTTGAGCGCGGGCTGCGCAGCCAACGGATCGTGCCGCCGTGCGGGTGGTGAGAGTGGAAGACTTCCGAGCCGCCGTGGACCAGCCGGAACTTCGCTGGATCGCCGAGATACGAGCGCGGTATGGTGGTCGGCGCGTCACCGAACGTGTAGGAACTGTACCCCATGGATTCGTCCTCGAATCCGAAGTACTCGTGCTGGACATGCATATTGTTGATGCCGAACGGCTCGCTGCGGTAGTTCAATGCGCGGCCGCCGGGACGATACGCGTCCGTGAGCGGGTCACGCTGGGGGAGGAAGTCTCCCTTCTTGTTAACCGGACGGAAGGCTTCATCGCCGACTTCATGATAAATCAGCACGAATTCCCGAAAATCAGGCCCCATCGGGGTATCGATGATCGCTTGCCAACCGCTTCGCATCTCGGTCGGCTCACCCTTGCCCAGAGGGTCCAGATAGCGGGACCCCTTCGGTTCCACCACGAAGGTCCCGAACATGCCCATCACGGTCAACTCACGGTCATTGCTGTAGGTATGGAACTGGCGCCCGCCTTCCTGCGTGTCGGGATGGATGTACCATTCCATCTCCACGCTCTTGCCCTTCGCGGCGACGGCATCCCCGTTCGTCGTCGTGGCGGGTTTTCCGGTCGCGCTGATCAACATGCTGGAGCCGTGGACATGCAGGCTCACCGCCTCGCCACCCTCGAGAGCATTCCTCAAGGTAATACGTACGCAGTCACCCTGATTCCCGCGAATGACGAGCGGCTGAATATAATCTCCCTGGATTCCATTGGTCACCGCGCCGGGGTCGTACTGATCCTTCTCATTCTCGCGAGCCGCTTTGTTCTTGGCCTCTTCCGCTCGGACCTTCTCAAGATTTTCCGCGAGGACGTACATGTAGCCGGGGTAGAAGTCGAGCCACTGGTTCAGCGTGATCTCGACGTTGATCGCGGAGATATCGTACTTCTTGACAGGAGCGGTTGAAGGGCATCGTCCGCCGGCGACGGCAACTGGCTCCGTATTCTGCTGCGAGGCCAGCAGAAAGCCCTGGCCGTCGTACTGATGCATCGTGGACATGCCGTTGAACATGCCGGTATTCGTAGCCTGCCCGACTTGCGCCTGCCGCGTCATCTGTTCCATGAGCCGGTTGTGCTGCATCTCGACCAAGGCGGACCGAGAGGCCCTGCCCGACATGGCATCTTCCACAATGGTCTGGCCCTTTAGCTTTTGGGCCCACGGCTCATTGGAGTTGTCGACCATTCCCATTGCGGCATGGTTGCCTTCATGCCCGGTATGGAGATCCGAATCGGCGGCGAGAACTCCGGCGGGGAAGACAAACACAGCCGCGAGAAAGAGGGATGAGAGGAAACCCGGAAAAAGCGGATAACGGATGGTTGGCGTTTTCATGGACTGGCCTCCTGAAAAAAGCATGACCCCTAGTTTTTTCTGAGCGAAACCCAATCGAATAGTCTTATGATCTCTTGTTTCCTGTGTGGTTCCGTTAACAGGTGATCCCTGGTAGGCCGAACATTGGAGTAGCCTGATTGAGGATCAATGGATGTGCCTTTTTAACTCAATCCCTCAACCGGTGTCAAGTCCACTTTTGAGCGGGGGCAAGCACCCCGATTGCCCGAATGGGCTAGCCCCCCCTCCCTTGCCATCCTTTCGCACGCTCAGCAGGGTTGCCCGTTGAAGAGGCACGGCTTGAACCGGGACCGATCGAATTCGACGCCCTCCTTGTACACCTCCTCGTTCCCGTTGACCCCGTCCTGTTCGCGATCCGACCACAAGGTGTGATTCCACCAGTAGAACATCGGGTACCGTTCCGTGTAATAAATCGGATTGCCGAATTCGCTGCGGGCCTGCTCCCGGACGAACCGCCCGGCCACGTAATCCACCTTCCCGTCGCCCTTGAGGGAATAGAGGAACAGGTAGAGCCGGGCCTCGCTATCGAAGATCTCTTCAAGCCGAGTGCCTTCATCCGGTTCCACCGGCAACGAAAGACCGGCGGCACCACCGACGAGGACACCCCATTGCAGGGAGACAAGCACCGCGACGATCCCGAGGATTCGATAGCGCATCCTGTCCTCTCAGAGCCCGCCATAACCCAAAAGATTCGGCGGTTCCCCCCATAGCTAGCAGAGAGTCACGGGGATTACAAGAATTTGGGGCCCTTGACATGGAGAAACCATCCCGGTAGTGATACGCCCAGGCCCTGAGCTTTGCTCGGACCACGCCACGATGCCGCTTTCCCGCCGTAATCTTCTCAGCCGCCTCGGCTTCGGCATGACCTTCCTGCCCGCCCTGGCGTTCGCGCCGCGCGCGGTGATCGGGGCCCTCCTGTTTGAGCCGGAGGGGAAGCTCGTTCCGTCCAAGCCGCTGCCCCCCAATCCGTTCGTGCGGGACGGGCGCGCGCTGGTCGCTCTGGTCAAGGGGGATCATCCGGAGACGATGCTGAAAGAAGGCGTGCGGCTGCTCGGCGGCCTCGACCGCCTGGCCCTGCGGGGCAAGCGCGTCCTGATCAAGCCGAATGTCGTGAACGACCGGCCTCCCCCCACCACAACCAGCCCGGCCGTGGTCGCGGCGGTGGTCCGCCTGGTGCGGGAGGCGGGAGCGGCGGAGGTCCTCGTGGCGGACAGCTCGGGCATCATCCGGTTTCCCACGTCCGCCAATCTCGTGGACACCGGCATCAAGGAGGCGGCCGAATCCGCCGGCGCGCGGGTCCTCGCCCTGGATGACGAGCCCTGGGTCCGGGTCGAGCCCCCCGGCGCCAAGGCCCTCCCCCGTTACTACGTGTCCCAGCCGGTTTATGACGCGGACGTGTTCATCAACCTGCCGGTGGTCAAGACGCACAAGTTCGCGAACTATTCGTGCAGCCTGAAGAACCTCGTGGGCATCACCCACCCCCGCTACCGGCCCTCTGTGAGCTTTCTCTCGCCGGACTGGCACGAGCGCATCGCCGAACTGAACCTCGCGGTCCATCCCCACCTCACGATCGCCGACGGCACGACCGTGATGATCGCCGGCGGCCCGACGAGCGGCACCCCGGCCCGCGCCGACGTTCTCCTGCTGAGCGGCGATCGCATCGCGCTGGACGCGGTGGCCGTGGCCCTCATCAGGACGTTCGGCGCGTGGCCGAAGGTCACCGACACCGGGGTGTGGGAGCAGCGCCAGATCAAGCGCGCCATCGAGCTGGGCCTGGGCGTGAGCGGCCCAAGCGGGCTTGAATTGGTGGCGCGGTCCCTCTCTGCGCCGGACGCTGCGTTCGATCAGTTGGTGGCGAAGATCAGAAAGGACGTGTTCGAGTGAGCAGCACGATCCTGCCCGCCTCGTTCTATGCCCGGCCGACGCTGCAAGTCGCCCGAAGCCTGCTCGGGCACTACCTTGTGCGGGAGACCAAGACAGGCGTTCTTGCCGGCCGCATCGTCGAAGTCGAGGCCTACGTGGGGCCATGGGACCGCGCCTCGCACGCCTCGAAAGGCCGCACGAACCGAACCGACGTGATGTTCGGCCCGCCAGGCCTGGCCTACGTGTACCTGATCTACGGCATGTATCACTGCCTGAACGTGGTCACGGAGCGCCTCGATTATCCAGCGGCCGTGCTCATCCGGGCGGTGGAGCCCGCGTCGGGCCTGGCCGATGGGCCGGGACGGGTGTGCCGAGCCTTCGACATTAACCTGGCGCTCAATCGTCATGATCTCACCAGCGGCCGGCATCTCTGGATCGAAGACCGGGGCGAGCAGGTGCCCCGGTCCCGGATCGGCGCGTTCCCCCGCATCGGCGTGGCCTACGCCGGCGAATGGGCCGCCAAGCCATGGCGCTTCCGGCTCCAGACGAGTCCCGCGCGCACGAGGCCCCGCTCCCTCACCCGGTCATGACTTCTACCCGCCTTCGGACTGTCATCTTCGATTTCAACGGGGTGATCGCCGACGATGAGACCACGCATTTCCTCGCGTTCCAGCAAGCGCTGGCGGAGGACGGCCTGACGCTCACGAAGGAGGAGTACTACGGCACCTATCTGGGTATGGACGAGCGAAGCTGCGCCGATGCGCTTCTGAAGTCGGTCACCGGGAAGGGCGACACCGAGCGCATGCAGCGGATCATCCTGCGGAAGGCCGCGTTATTCAGGGACCTCACCGCAACACGCAAGCCGCCGTTATTTCCCGGGGTCGTGGCATTCGTCAAGCGCGCCGCTCCCCGCTATCGCCTGGCCATTGCGTCCGGAGGACGGCGCGAGCAGATCGAGTTCGCCCTGCAGGACACGCCGATTGCGGAAGACTTCGCGGTGTTGGTTTCGGCTGAGGATGCGGCGGTCGGGAAGCCGGACCCGGCCATCTATCGCCTCACCCTCGAGAGGATCAACGCAATCGAGCCCCGCCCGCGCCCGTTGATCCTGCCGGAGGAATGCGCCGTGATCGAAGATTCACTTGCCGGTATCCAGGCCGGTCTCCTGACTGGGATGAAGGTCGTTGCCGTGGCCACTACCTACCCGGCCCACGCCCTGACGGCCGCGCATTTGGTGCTCCCACGTCTTGAGGGCGCCGCCCTGGAGCGCCTGGAAGCCATCTTCGGGGGAACCCTTACAACCTCGCCAACACCCCTTGATTGACTTCCTCCACCTTCTGCTTTCCTTCGAGGATCTCCACGAGGGCCATGGCGAACTCCATGGCGGTGCCGGGCCCGCGGCTGGTCACCAGCCGGCCGTCCACCACCACGCGCCCTTCCTCATAGATCGCGCCCGCGAGCTGGTCCTTGACCGAGGGATGACTCGTCAGCCGCCGGCCGGCGATCATGCCGTGAGCGGCCAGCACCGCCGGCGCCGCGCAGATGGCGGCGATGTAACGGTCGGATTCCCGGAAGGCGCGCAACAGGCGGGTCACGTGGGGGTCCTGCTGGAGAGCCTGCGCCCCCTTGAGGCCGCCCGGCAACACCAGCATGTCGAACTCCGAGGCCTGAATCTCGGCGATGGGCCGGTCCGGCACCACGCTGATCCCGCTCCGGCCCTCGATGGCGGCGGGAAGGGCGCCGGCTCCGACGCCCGCGATCGTGACCGAGACCCCCGCCCGCCGGAGGATGTCCACCACCGTGACGGTCTCGATCTCTTCAAACCCCTGAGCAAGCGGGACAACCACCTGTTTCATGCTGCGCACCTCCTGCATGACTTCGACGGGGGAATTTTTCCATTCCCCAAGGGGAATGTCAATCCGCCTGATCGGGCCGAAAATCTTGACAATTTCGGGGTCCTCTGTTAGCGTGGATTGCTAATGGATAGTAAGGGAAGCCCCCCCTCCCCCGCCGGTGGAAAGCCAGGATCGGCCGGCAGGCAGGAGGAACCCGAAATCGAGGTCGGCGTTTCCGAAGATCCCGCGGCCGCGGAGGACGTCGTCAAGGCCCTCACCGCCGCCATCACCAAGATCGCGGCAGACATCCTCCAGAAGACGGCTAAAGACAATCTGCAAGCTCTGATCAAACCCCAAATCGAGCAGTCCCTCAACGCCATAGTGCCGGCTCTGGTCGAGCATGCCGTCGCGGAGGAGCAGGTCTTGATCAAGGAGACCGTGCAGGAGACGACCCGCCAGACGCTGCCGGGCATGGTCGGCCCGATCCTCGATCGGCTCGCCCAGGAAATCATCCGGGACGAAGTGCGCAAGCTCATGGGCGAGGCCGCCAAGGAGATCATCGAGAAGATCGCATGGGAAGTCATTCCCTTGCAGGCCGAGACCGAAGTCAAGAAAGAGATCGAACGCCTCACCGCCGAACCCTGATTCCCGCCGCCGGCCCACCCTTTCAGGCGATTCCGTCCCCGTGCTAGGATACCGTCCCATGGAAAAATCCTACGATCCGAAACAGGTTGAGACACGCTGGTACCGGGTCTGGTCCGAACGTGGATACTTCACCGCCTCGGTCCCGGCGGAGGGCCGGCCGTACGCCATCGTGATCCCGCCTCCGAATATCACGGGCTCGCTGCACATGGGCCACGCACTCAACAACACGCTTCAGGACATCCTGATCCGCTGGCGGCGCATGCAAGGGATGAACGTCCTCTGGGTCCCGGGGACCGACCATGCCGGTATCGCCACGCAGAACGTGGTGGAGAAGCAATTGCTCGGCGAAGGCACGTCGCGCGAGCAGCTCGGGCGCGAGCGGTTCATCAAGCGGATCTGGGAATGGAAAGCGCAGTCAGGGGGCACCATCATCGATCAGCTCAAGCGCCTGGGGGCATCCTGCGATTGGAGCCGCCTGCGCTTCACCCTGGATGAAGGACTCTCCAAGGCGGTCCGCGAGGTGTTCGTCCGCCTGTACGAGGACGGCTTGCTCTACCGGGGAGAGCGCCTCATCAACTGGTGCCCTCGCTGTCTCACGGCCCTCTCCGACATCGAGGTGGAGCACGAAGATGTGCGGGGCAAGCTGTACCACATCTTCTACCCGCTGGTGGACGATCCGGCCGTCCATATAGTCGTCGCGACGACACGGCCGGAAACCATGCTGGGCGACACCGCCGTCGCCGTCCACCCGGAAGATCCCCGTTACAACCGCCTGATCGGACGAACGGTCCGGCTGCCCCTCACCCTGCGCGAAATCCCGATCGTCGGCGACCCGATCCTCGTCAACCGGGAATTCGGGACCGGCGCGGTCAAGATCACCCCGGCGCACGACTTCAACGACTTCGAGGCCGGGATCCGCCACAACCTGGCGCGTCTCTCGATCTTCGACCAGCACGCGCGCATGGACCCGTCCGGAATGCAGGGGGCGCAGGTGGACGAGGCCTTGCGGGTCCGCCTCGCCGGAAAGCCCGTGCACGAGGCCCGAGCCATCGTGGTGGAGGCCCTGGACAAAGGCGGCCATCTGGCCAAGGTCGAAGACCACGCGATGGCCCTCGGCAAGTGCTATCGCTGCAAGACCGTGGTCGAGCCCTTCCTCTCCCCCCAGTGGTTCGTGAAGATCAAGCCCCTGGCCGAGCCCGCCATCAAAGCGGTGGAAGAAGGGCGC
Source organism: Nitrospiria bacterium (assembly GCA_041490525.1). GTDB lineage: Bacteria > Nitrospirota > Nitrospiria > Nitrospirales > NS-4 > JBGPTH01. The sequence goes on along the minus strand of JBGPTH010000002.1, from coordinate 26,402 downwards.
ATCCGCCTGATCCCGGAGAGCTGGGTCAACAACTACCTGGGGTGGATGCGGGACATCAAGGATTGGTGCGTCTCCCGCCAGATCTGGTGGGGGCACCAGATCCCGGCCTGGTATTGCCGGCACTGCAACGAGGGCGCAATCATTCAGACCTCGCCGAAATCGTATGCCCTCAGCTCCGAGGCCAAACCTCTCGTGGCCAGGCAGGCGCCGTCGCATTGTCCTGATTGCGGCCATTCTGACCCGCTGATCCAAGACCCTGACGTCCTGGACACCTGGTTCTCCTCAGCCCTGTGGCCGTTCTCGACGCTCGGCTGGCCCGATCAGACGCCGGAGCTCGCGCGGTACTATCCCACCGCCACGCTCGTCACCGGCTTCGACATCCTCTTCTTCTGGGTCGCGCGGATGATCATGATGGGCCTCAAGGTCATGGGGGAGGTGCCGTTCCGGGAGGTGTACATCCATGCCCTGGTGCGGGACGCCGAGGGGCAGAAGATGAGCAAGTCCAAGGGGAACGTGATCGACCCGCTGACCATGATGGACAAATACGGCACCGACGCGCTGCGCTTCACCCTTGCGTCCATGGCCTCCCCGGGCCGGGACATCAAGCTGTCGGAGGAGCGGATCGAGGGCTACCGGAACTTCGCCAACAAGCTCTGGAACGCCGCGCGGTTCATCCTGATGAACCTGGAAGGGCCCCGAGCAGAAGCCCCCGTGGCGGACCGATCACCCGTGGATCAGTGGATCACAAGCCGCCTCCAAAAGTGCATTGACGAGGTCAACCACTCTCTGGAGGCCTACCGTTTCGACGAGGCGGGCAACGCACTCTATCACTTCATCTGGCACGAGTACTGCGACTGGTATTTGGAACTTGCGAAGACGGCGATGGCCGACAAGGATTCCCGCGAAGCGGCTCTGACGCGCACGACCCTGGTCGAGACCTTCGAAACGATGCTGCGCCTCTTGCACCCCTTCATGCCGTTCATTACCGAAGAAATCTGGCAGACAATTAAACAGGAGGGGGCCCCGCTAGGAAGCGCCCCTCCCGCACCCACTAAACGGGAGGGGGCTCCGCATGCCGGTGGCAGCATCATGGTGGCGCCGTATCCGACCCCGAACCCGGCACTGATCCACGACCCGATCGAGGGGGAAATCAAGGCCATCCAGGACCTCGTCACGGCCGTTCGAGACCTGCGGGGGGTCCACGGCATTCCGATTTCGCGAAAACTGTCCCTCTCCGTCCGCGTGGCTGGAGTGGAAATCCACCGCATCCTGGACACGCACCGCCGGACGATCATGGCGCTCGCAGGACTGAGCACCCTCACCGTCGGCAAGGATGTCGCAGGTCCGGCGGAGGCAGCCACAGGGCCGATCCTCTTCCCGGGAGGCCAACCGGGGGATCTCTCCATCGATTTGGCCGGACTCAGAGACGTGGCGAAGGAGACCTCCCAGAAGGAGAAGCGCCTCAAAGAGCTCGCCCTCAGGCTGGAACAGACCGAAAAGAAACTCTCGAACCCGGATTTCGTGGCCAAAGTTCCTCCGGAGGTTCTGGCAAAAACGCGGGGGCAGCACCAGGAATTTCGCATCGAGTACGACAAGCTGTCCGGCGAACTCCGACGGCTGCGCGAGATGGGGGGAGGCGCGGCGTGAGCGCTCAACCGGGACCTCCCGCCTCTTTGATCCGCGACATCGTCGCCAGGGCCCTGGCCGAAGACCTCGACTCCGGCGACGTGACCACCCGATCGCTCTTTCCCAACGCGGTCCCTGCCACCGGCACGATCATCGCCGAGGAACCTGACGGCCTGGTCCTGGCCGGCCTCTCGGTCGCCCTCGAAGTCTTCTCGCAGGCGGACCCGGCCGTGGCCGCCCGCCCCGCCTTCGCCGACGGCGACCGGGTTCCCCCCGGGTCCATTGTCCTGACTCTCACGGGGGACGGGCGCTCCCTGTTGAAGAGCGAGCGGGTGGCCTTGAATTTCCTCCAGAGACTGTCGGGGATCGCCACCCTCACGGCCCGTTTTTGCGAAGCGGTGAAGAACTTCAACGTGAAAATCCTGGACACCCGGAAGACCACCCCGGGAATCAGGGCGCTGGAGAAATGGGCGGTGCGTCTGGGAGGCGGCCACAATCACCGCTCCGGGCTGGGCGACGGGGTCCTGATCAAGGACAACCACCTCGCCCTCGCCGGCGGCGACGTGGCGCGGGCGTGCCGGCTGGCGCGCGAGCGGGCTCCGCGCGGGCTGAAGATCGAGGTAGAGGCCCGGACCCTCTACGAGGTGCGCGCCGCCCTCGAGGGGAATGCCGACATCATCCTGCTGGACAACATGGAGGTCGCCTCAATCCGGAAGGCCGTGGACCTCATCAAAAAGCGGGCCCTCATCGAAGTGTCCGGCGGCGTGACCCTGGCCAACGTCCGCGAGATCGCCGCCGCAGGACCGGACCTCATTTCGGTCGGCGCGCTCACCCATTCGGCGCCGGCCGCTGCCTTCAGCATGGACCTCGCCCCCCGGTGACGCAGCCGCCCGAGACGCCCCTGTCCGTCGAAGGCATTCGCGGTCATCTCACCACCCACACGATCGGAGCCGCGCTCCACGTGCACGACGAGGTGGACTCGACGAACCGCCTCGCGGCGGAAATGGCTCAGGCCGGAGCGCCGGATGGCACCGTGGTGATCGCCGAGGCCCAGACGAGGGGGCGGGGGCGGTTGGGGCGTCATTGGCTCTCTCCCCGCGGGTTGAACGTGTACCTCTCGGTCATTCTGACCCGTCTGCAATCTCCGGAGCTCTTGGCCTGGACCCCCTTAATGGCCGGAATCGCCGTGGTCCGCGCGATCAAGAGGGTCACCGGTCTGGCCGCCCGGCTGAAGTGGCCCAATGACGTCGTGTCCCCTCGGGATGGTCCGAGCCGCAAGCTCGCCGGCATCCTGTCCGAGGTCGCCGAGGCCGGCCCGTCAAGGGGACCGGCCATCGTGGTCGGGATCGGAATCAACGTCAACATGCCGATGGAGGCCTTCCCGGAAGACCTTCGCCCCACGGCCACGTCACTGCTCGTTGAAACCGGAGGCCGCGTCGACCGATCGCAACTGCTCGCGGCGCTGCTCTTCGAAACGGAGGGCCTCTATGAGCACCTGCTCATGCACGGGCCCGCCGACCTCAGGGCGGCCTACCATGACTTGAGCGACACCCTGGGCAAGCAAGTGCGCATCGAACTGGCCGGCCGCGGGCATCTTGAGGGAACCGCGGAGGCCATCGCTGCGGACGGAGCCTTGCGACTCCGGGCCCGCAACGGGACCGTCCTCGAAATCCGTGCCGGCGATGTAGTACACTTGCGCTGAGGTGCAGATCGTTAAACGTTAACCGTGAATCGGGAAGCTTCCAATGGTCCGAATCCACCGAGTAACGTTTAACGCATAACGTAAAACGGTTTCACAATGCTACTGGCGATCGACATCGGGAACTCGAACGTCGTCTTGGGGGTCTTCGACGGCGCCACCCTCGTGGGCGATTGGCGCGTGGGGACGGACCCCGCCAAGACGAGGGACGAGTACGCCGTCCTGCTTCTGGATCTGTTGCGCGTGGGAGGGATCAACCCGGACCAGGTGGACGGCGTCATTCTTTCAAGCGTGGTCCCGCCGCTGACCCCCCTCTTCGAGGAACTAGCCGAGGCATATTTCCACCGTTCTCCCCTGACCGTGTCCGCCGAATTGGAAACGGGGCTCACCATCAGATACGAGAATCCCGGGGAGGTGGGCACCGACCGGATCGTCAACGCGGCGGCCGCATATCGCCGCTACGGCGGGCCGCTCATCATCGTGGACTTCGGGACCGCGACCACCTTTTGCGTGGTCACGGCCAACGGCGAATACCTGGGCGGGGCCATCGCGCCCGGCCTCAAGATCTCCGCCGAGGCGCTTTACGCCCGGACCGCGAAGCTCCCCAAAGTCGAGTTGACCCGCCCGAAGTCCGTCATCGGCCGGGACACGACCACGAGCATACAGGCGGGCCTGGTCTTCGGGTACGCCGGCCTCGTGGATGCGCTCGTGGATCGCATCCAGCGCGAACTGGGCCTGGAGTGTTATGTCCTGGCAACAGGGGGGCTCGCCGGACTCATCGCCCCGGAATCACGGACCATCCGTGAGGTCCGACCCACCTTGACCCTCGAGGGTCTGTCTCTCCTCTACCGCCTCAACAGGGGCTCTTGACCCAATCCGCCCGTGAATTAAGAAATTTCCTATCGACCCCCAGTTTTTTGACTTGATTCCCACTCTCTCATGGCTATCTGTTAAAAATCGAAAGGATTGGGATGGCCAAAGAAAAAAATTCCCCTGACAAAACAACAGAATGCGAAGTCTCTCCAGGTCCCGAGGAAGTCGCCGTAGAAGTTCCATCGGGCGCTGGGGAGAGGGAAGCGGCATTGGAGGCCGAGGCCAAGGCCGCGCAAGACCGGTTCTTAAGGCTGGCGGCGGAATTCGAGAATTACAAAAAGCGGGTTCAGCGGGATCAGGACGAGTACACGAAATACGCCTATGAGCGCCTGCTGAAAGACCTGCTTCCGGTTCTGGATAACTTACAGCGGGCGCTCCAGCATACTCAATCCGAGGGCAACACGAACGGCGTCGTTTACGGCGTGGAGTTGACCTGCAAGCAGTACCTGGAAGTCTTGTCCCGGTTCGGAGTCAGGCCGATCCCCAGCGTGGGGTTGCCGTTCGACCCCGCTGTTCATCAAGCAGTGGCCACGGTCGAGGCCAAAGGACAGACGCCGAACACGGTCGTGGAAGAGTACGAAAAGGGCTATTTCCTGTATGACCGCGTCCTGCGACCGGCCATGGTCACGGTGGCCGCGAGCAGTCCGGAGGAGTGCCGGGACGCGCCGGTGAAATCAACGCCATGAAAATTACGCGCTACAAGGACAGCAGGGAGGGAGAGGGACCATGGGCAAGGTAATCGGGATCGATCTCGGGACAACGAATTCATGTGTGGCCATCATATCGGGAGGGGATCCCGTGGTGATTGCCAATGCCGAAGGGAACCGGACGACCCCGTCCATCGTGGCCATCACGGAGAAAGGGGAGCGGCTGGTCGGCCAGATCGCCAAGCGCCAGGCCATCACCAACCCGGAAAGCACCATTTACTCGATCAAGCGCATGATCGGACGGAAGTTCGAAACGAAGGAGGTTCAGGAGGCCCTCAAACGGCTCCCTTACAAGGTGGTGCCGGCCGCGAACGGCGATGCCCACGTCGAAATCCGCGGCAAGCGTTACAGCCCCGCCGAGATTTCCGCGATTATTCTCCAGAAGATGAAGCAGACCGCCGAGGACTACCTGGGCGAGCCGGTCACCGAGGCCGTGGTCACCGTCCCCGCCTATTTCGACGACAGCCAGCGGCAGGCCACCAAGGACGCGGGCCAGATCGCCGGCCTCAACGTGCTCCGCATCATCAATGAGCCCACCGCCGCCTCGCTGGCCTACGGCCTGGACAAAAAGAAGGACGAGCGGATCGCCGTGTACGATCTGGGGGGCGGCACGTTCGACGTTTCCATTCTGGAGATCGGCGACGGCGTCTTTGAGGTCAAGTCCACCAACGGGGACACCTTCCTCGGCGGCGACGATTTCGACCTCCGGGTCATGGATTGGCTGGTTGAGGAGTTCAAGAAGGATCAGGGGATCGACCTGAAAAAGGACCGGATGGCGCTCCAGCGGCTCAAGGAAGCGGCTGAGCGGGCGAAGATCGAGCTCTCCTCCTCGCAGGAGACCGAGATCAATCTGCCCTTCATCACGGCCGACGCCGCCGGCCCCAAGCACATGGTGATCAAGCTGACGCGGTCGAAGCTGGAACAACTGGTGGACGACCTGGTCCAGAAGACGATCGAGCCCTGCAAGAAGGCGATGGCGGACGCCGGCATTGCGGCCAAGGACGTGGACGAGGTCGTGCTGGTCGGCGGCATGACCCGGATGCCCAAGGTGATCCAGCTCGTGCGCGACTTCTTCGGCAAGGAGCCGCACAAGGGGGTGAACCCGGACGAGGTGGTGGCGGTCGGAGCGGCCATTCAAGCCGGCGTCTTGAAGGGCGAGGTGAAGGACGTCCTCCTGCTGGACGTGACCCCCTTGACGCTGGGCATCGAGACGCTGGGCGGGGTGTTCACGCGCCTCATCGAGCGCAACACGACCATCCCGACCAAGAAGAGCCAGATCTTCTCGACCGCAGGCGACGGCCAGACGGCCGTGACGATCAACGTCCTGCAGGGCGAGCGCGAAATGGCCCCCGACAACAAATCCCTCGGGCATTTCGACCTGGTCGGCATTCCGCCGGCGCCGCGCGGGGTGCCCCAGATCGAGGTGGCCTTCGACATCGACGCGAACGGGATCGTGCACGTATCGGCGAAGGACCTGGCCACGCAGAAGGAACAGTCCATTCGGATCACCGCCTCGAGCGGGCTCGGCAAGGACGAGATCGACAAGATGGTCAAGGACGCCCAGGCCCACGCCGCGGAGGACAAAAAGAAACGCGAGGTGGTCGAGGCCCGCAACGAGGCCGACACCCGGATCTACAGCGTGGAGAAGCTGCTCCAGGAGCACGGGGACAAGATCGGAGAGGACAACCGCAAGACGATCCAGGACGAGATCGCGGCGGCCCGGACAGCGCTGGAGGGCGGCGATCTCAATGCCATCAGGACGGCCACCCAAAACCTCGTCAAAGCGTCGCAGAAGATCGGCGAGGAGATGTACAAGAAGACGACCGCGGCCGGCGGAGGCCCCACGGAGAGCGGCGGCGACGGCCAAGCGGCCGGCGGCGAGAAGCCCCAGGGCGAGGAACGGGTCGTGGACGCCGAGTACACCGAAGTGGACAAGGACAAGAAATGAGTGAGCCCTCGCTGAAGTGGTGAAACGCGACTTTTACGAGATCCTCGGCGTCGACAGGAACGCGAGCGAGGAGGAGATCAAGAAGGCCTACCGCCGGCTGGCCCGGCAGTTCCATCCCGACACCCATTCCGGCGAGCCTGAGAAGAAGGTTGCCGAAGAAAAATTCAAGGAGATCAACGAGGCCTACACCACCCTGAGCGATCAGGACAAGCGCCGCCAGTATGATACGTTCGGCCATGTGGACGGCGGGCAGGGGTTCGGACCCGGTGGGTTCGGCGACATCTTCAACGACATCTTCGAGGACTTCTTCGGCGGGCACCAGGGTCGGCACCGAGCCTCGCGCGGCTCCGACCTCGAGTACAATCTCCCCCTCTCCTTCGAAGACGCGATCTTCGGAAAAGATGTCACCCTGAATATCCCGAACTGGGAGGCCTGCGGGGAATGCCGGGGGACCGGGGCCCAGAGCACCGACCACATCAAGGTCTGCTCGAGCTGCAAGGGCGCCGGGCAGCTCCGATTCCAGCAGGGCTTCTTCACCATCAACAAAACGTGTGGCCGGTGCCAGGGCTCCGGGCAGACCATCACCGCAGCCTGTCCGACCTGCCGCGGCCAACGGCAGGTGCGAAAGGAGCACGTCCTCAACGTCCACATCCCGGCCGGCGTCGAGACCGGGACACGTCTGCGCCTCGCGAACGAGGGCCAGCGGGGGGACCTCGGCGGCCCATCGGGAGACCTGTACGTCCTGATCAATGTCGCCTCCCACCCCACCTTTACACGCAAGGGGAACGACATCGTCTGCGACATTCCCCTCAGCTTCACCGCCGCCGCGCTGGGAACCAAGCTCAAGGTCCCGACGCTGAAGAACGACGGCACGGTCATCAAAATCCCGCCCGGCACCCAGCATGACAAGATCTTTCGGATCAAGGGACTCGGCGCCCCCAGTCTGGGCGGGAACGGGACCGGTGATCAGCTCATCCGGGTCAAGGTCCAGATTCCCACCAAGCTGACGCCCAGGCAGAAAGAACTGCTGGAGGAGTACGCCAAGACCAGCGGCGAACCCCTCGATGGCGAGGGCGGAGGGTTCTACGACAAGGTGAAGACCATCTTTGAGTAGCCCGGGTTAAGCATGCCCGTCTTCTTCGTCGAGCCCCAGGCTGTCCGAGGGGAGACGATCACGATCGCGGGCCCGCTGGCCCGTCACCTGTGCGAAAGTCTCCGGGTCAAGCCGGGGGAAATGATCTGGTTGGGGGAAGACGGAGGCCCGCGCTATCACGCGCGCCTCACCGCCGATCGGGATCGCCTGACCGCCCGCATCGTTTCCACATCATCACCTCCTCAAGCACACTCTCCCCGCATCACGCTTGGCCTTGCTCTGGTTAAAGGCAACCGCATGGACTGGGCGGTGCAGAAAGCCGCCGAACTGGGCGTGGCGCGCCTGGTCCCCCTCATCACCGCCCGGAGCATCGTCCGTCCAAAGTCCGGACGAACGGACCACAAGAGCGGCCGCTGGCAGAGCATCGCCCTCGAAGCCGCGCAACAGAGCATGCGGTGGGGCGTGCCGGTCGTCGCGGCGCCGGTGTCCTTTGACGCGTGGTGCGGAGACACCACCCTCGGCACGTGTCGGTGGCTTCTCTGGGAGGATCCCCGCGGGACACCCTTCCGCGACCGGCTTCGCGGGAAACCGCGACCGGATCAGGTTACCCTTGTCATCGGACCGGAAGGCGGGTTTACGGCCGACGAGATCGCCCTGGCCGGACAACGGGGATTCGAGACGGTGTCGCTCGGGTCTCGGATTTTGCGGACCGAAACTGCCGTCGTCGCGGCACTGGCGCTGGTGCAATACGAGTGGGGAGACCTGGGGTGAGGCTACGGAGCGACGATTTTCACGATGGTGCCGTTATCCCCGACCGCGTAGCCGGTCTTCGCGCCGGGAAACACCGCGCTGTACAAAGTCGTGTGGGGGGCCCGGCCGTAGGGCGTCCAGGTTAAGCCGCCGTCCGTCGTCCGGAGCACCGTCCCCCGATCGCCCACCACCCAGCCGGTCCTGAAATCGGTAAAGATCACCCCGGTGAGGTCCACCGGTTTGGGCAGCGACCGGTCTTCCCATTTCGCGCCCCCATCGAAGGTCTGAAGCAGCGCCCCCCCGTTTCCAACGACCCAACCATTCATCGCGTCGGTAAAGAAGAGGTCGAACAGCGTGCTGGGACTCTTGCTTTCCTGTAGTGTCCAGGAGCGCCCGCCGTCTTTCGTGGCGAGGATGGTGCCCAGCGATCCGACGGCCCAGCCGGCCTTGCGGTTGACGAACTGGACGGCATGGAGACCGGAGCGGGTCCCGCTGGGCTGATCCTGCCAGGAGGCGCCTCCGTCGTCGGTGGACAGGATCGTCCCGTCGGCCCCGACGATCCAGCCGTGTTGCGGATCCAGGAACGTGACGTCGAACAGACTCGCGACGGTGCCGCTCTTCTGCGGCTTCCAGGTGACGCCCCCGTCGGTGGTTTTCAGGATGGTGCCGTTCGCCCCGACCACCCAGGCGGTATTGGGCCCTGAGAAGGCCGCTTTGTAAAGCGCCTCTTCGCTGCCGCTCTTGTGCGGTTTCCAGGTGGTCCCGCCGCTGGTCGTCACCAGGACCGTCCCTCTGTTGCCGACGGCCAGGCCGTTCGACAGGGAAGAAAAGGCCGTGCCGTAGAGCGTCGTGGTGGTGCCGCTCTTCAGAACGGTGACCGCATCCGGGATCCCGGCGGCCCAATTGGCTGTTCCGGCGAAGACGCCCAGCAGACCCGCAAGGCCGAGCCCGCTCACTCCACGGATGGTTAGCCGCTTCATCCGATCGTCCCCGTCGCCCTCAGGAGCCCGACTCCCCACCGAGTTTCGGAATGTTCTTTCGGTACTCCCGATCGATGTCCTCCTGTCCCTTCGGGGAAAAGAAGCCGACCGGGATCTGGACCCATTCCTTGTCCTTGCAGCAGGTCCCATCCGGCAATAAATCCCATGCGGCACGGGAGATCAGGACTTCGCCGGGAACCGCGACCTGCGGGACGTGGACTTTGATCTCGGAATCCGTCCAGCTCTCGACGTAGCCGGCCACATGGCTCGCCTTCACCAGATCCGGGTTCGCCGGAAACAGCACGGCGGTCCGTCCGACGTTTTCCGTGAACTTCTGCAACTTGTGCAGGTGCCCGTCCCGGGAGATACTGTCCTGGGTCCGATCTTCCCCCTTGATGAACTCCCCGAACCCCGACCCCTGGATCGTGATCACGCTTCCCACCATGGCGGTCTGAGGGGTGAGCGAGGTGGCTTTGGGGACCGTGAGGACAAATTCGCCGGCTTCGACCGCCGCGAACGCCTGTTCCGCGCAACATGAACTGTCGGGCTTGGGCATTCCCGCCCCTCGACGGACCACCACCTGACCGCTCTTGGCGCTCATGGGAACCCAGACATCAATCAGCCGGTCCGTCCACTCATATATTCGACCGGGGACCCCTCCGAAGAGCACCTGGTTGGGACCGCTATCGGAAACGACGCCGAAATTCTCCCCGCTGATGGTCACGCGAGTCCCGATCGGACCGCTCTCGGGGTGGAATCCGATGACATGATGGGGGGCCAGGCAGAATTCGCCGACGGTCCTGCTCTCAGCGCCCATCTTCACGGTCACGGGTCCGGAGGTCCCTTTGAGGGGAAATTGCACCCGAATGCGGGTGTTGGCCCATTCAAGGAGCGGCGCCGGAACCCCGTTAAAGAAGACACCGTTTTGCTTCGGGTTCCATTCCCCGAACCCGCTCCCCGAGATCACCACGGGAGTCCCCAACGGCCCCTCGGTCGGCTCGACCAGGATAGGGGCAACGACCGTGAATGGAAGCGGCCTGCTGGCGCTGTACTCAACCGGCGCGCAACAGGATCCATCCGGCAGGGGATCGACGGAGGCCAGCCTGACGACGAGAGGCCCCGTCGCGGCGTTCGAGGGGACCTTCACCTCAATCCGCGAGTCCCGCCAGCGCACCACTTCAGCCGGCACGCCGTTGAACAGGACCTCGTTCACGCCGAACTGCATTTCGCTGTCCTTCTGTCCCGTGGTGGGGCCGAAGTTCCGGCCGATGATCTGGACGACCTGGCCAGGCGGGGCCACGGCGGGCGATACTTCCTTCACCAGCGGACCCTCCACCGTGAAGGTGCCGACTATCCGGGTCTTCTTCCCTTGCTTGATCAATACCGAGCCAGTGGTGGCCTTCAGCGGGACCCGGACCTGGATCTTGTTATTATCCCAGTGCTCGACGAGAGCGGCGGCCTTGCCGAACAGCACCTCATTCTGCTTGGTCGAGGAGAACTTGCCGAAGCCCTCTCCCTTGATGGTCACCTGAATACCGATCGGTCCGGAGTCGGGAACGATCGTCGGGGCCGCCCAGGCAGGCACGGCCATCATGAGCAGAAGGAAGAGAGCAAACGGAAATCGCGTCATGTGTTCCTCATTTCAATGGGTTTTGCACTATAACAAGCGCAATTTCGGCGTGTCAAGGAACGTGGGCGGCCATGCTTACGGGTCCTGTCGCCGAGCCACCCTGACGTACTCAGGACGTTTCGGCGTAGCAGCCCCGCAGACTCGCCTGTACGTCCTTCCGTTCCGCCAGGGTCCCGCTCGGCGCCACCCGTATGCAGGGCCTAATGAAAAAGTTAGCGGACTTGGAGGATCAGCTCGAGCTCGATCGCCATGTTGAGGGGAAGCTCGGCGGCGCCGAGCGCCAGCCGCGCATGCTGGCCCGCCTCCCCAAAGATCTGGACCAGGAGGTCTGAGGCGCCGTTGATCACCGCCGGTTGCTGGGTAAAGCCCTCGGCGGACGCCACGTGCCCGGAAAGGCGCACGATCCGGACGACACGGTCCAGAGTCCCCAGCTCCTGACGGACGATGGCGAGGGCGTTCAAGAGCGTCAGACGCGCCGCTTCGTAGCCTTGCTCCACCGTAAGGTCCTTGCCCAGCTTGCCTGTATAGGCGACCTTGCCGTCCTTGAACGGGCCGGTCCCGCTGAGAAAGAGGAGGTCTCCCGCCCGGACGGCCGGGATGTAACTGGCGACGGGTTGGGGAGGGGGTGGGAGCGCTATATGGAGTTCGGCCAACCTGGCTTCGAAGGTCACGAGGGGCATTCTACTCTGAAAAAATCAAATCCGGCAAGGACATAGGAACCGAGAGAGGCCCCGCATCCAAGCCAGGAAATGCGGCCGAGCCTCCGTCCTTGACGCCGCGCTCACGCCTGGCCCCCCCGGTGCTGAATGGGCACGCGACCCAGACCAGTGAGAATTTCACCTCCGGGGTTATTTTTCCCTACGGTTAGTCCGATAAGCTTGTGAAAGTACTGCATTCTTTTTTCGGGAAGGTGCGCCATGCCTGAATCCCTCGGTGAATTCCTCCAGCACAGGAGGATCCAAGAAGGCCTAAGTCTCGAGGATATCTCCCAGAAGACCCGTATCGATACCCGCTACTTGCAGGCCCTCGAAGAAAACGATTTTGCGAGCGTCCCTCGAGGGCAAGTCATCGCCAAGGCCTACCTCAGAGCCTATGCCCGCTGCCTCTCCATCCAGGAAGAAGAGGTGATGACGCAGTTTGCTGAAACGGCCGGCCCCTATTACAAAAAAAGGACCGAGCTGAGTCAGGTAAAGAAACCCGTGATGGAGAGGGCGGGCGATCACATGGCGACCACGCTAAATAAAGCCTATTCCCGCCTGAAAGTCCTCCTCAAAGACGGCAAGAGATACGTCAGACTATAGCCGAGCCGGGAGGGCGCTCGATGAGCTCGACTTCGTATCCGTCCGGCGCATCGATGAAGAGAAAGCGGCTGCCGGAGGAGCTTTGGGTGGGGCCGTCCGTGATCCTAATATTCTTGGCCTTCAGCGTCTTCATCGTGTCGTCCAGGCTGTCCACCTGAAACGCGAGGTGGACCAGATCCTCCGGGACCTTCACCGGCCCGCTCGCCGGAAAGCTGCATAACTCAATCAGCTCCTCGCTGTTCGGGACCTTCAGGAACGCCAGGTGCGAGCCGCGCGGGGACGTCTTACGCTCCACCACCTCCAGCCCGAGCACGTCCGAGTAGAATCTGATCGTCTGATCCATGTCGCTGACCCGCATCCGGGTGTGCAACAGCTTCGTGACGCGCATGGCAGGATTCTGGAGAAACCGCCCTGAGGAGTCAAGCGGCAGATGAGCGGGTCCTGCCGCCGAATCACCCAGACGTGCTCCCTACAGCCGCGGACGGGGTCGGTCCGCTCCGCCCGGGTCCCGCTCGGCGTCTCCCGCTCCCTGCAACGGGTCACCAGCTCAGACCCTTTCGCCGTCGCAGCCCCGCAGACTCGGCTGTAGGCTCCTCCCTCCGCCCGGGGCCCATGCGGCGTCACCCGCTCATTGACAAGGTCGCGGGAACCGGGGAGAATCGCGCAATCGCTCCCAGTCTAGCAGGAGCGAGATATACCGGTCAGTATACTCAATAGAGGGGCGACCGAGCTGCTGAGAAATCAGAAGATTGCGATGTGCGGTGAACAGTCGTGATGAGGGTGCTGTGCCCCACTTCCTCGATGCCTACGCTGATAGAATCAACGACATCCTTCACGACCTCCTCGGTGGTACCTTGTTCTACAAACAAGAGATCGTTGAAGTGCCTGGCCTACTCATTGCCCTGCTGGTGACCTACGACGGAGTTCGCGACGATATCCGTGAGATTCACGATCGGCTCTCGTGGGAAGACTTTCTCCAGCGAATGTCGAAGGTCAAGAAGGACTGGAAGCAGTTCGACCGTGGTCTGATGGAGCAGTTGGCGACGATGCCGCAGAAGGTCATGGGGGGCTGGGAGGGACGCACGATCTACCTCATCAAAGGAGGTAGTCATCCAGACGAATGGAGCGCAGCACACGCAGTCCAGGACACAACCGCCTTGCTCATGTCCAGTTGGCGTCTGTGGGGAACGATCGTCCAGAAGGAGGTTGAACATCTTCGCGATATCGTCCTAGTCGGCAGGAAGCGCTTTCGAGACTATGAGCGGATGGTGCGCGTAATTTTCAATTTTCTATTTCGGGAAGAGCTTGGCGCAGGGAGGGAACAGAGCCGAACCGAACCGGAAAACGAGGGTGTTGAGATCCGAGATCTCATCTTCACGAACGTAGCGGAATCAGGATTCTGGAAGGACCTCAAGGACAAGTATTCAGCGTCGGAAGTCGTTGTCGATGCCAAGAATACCGACGAGCTAACTCGCGACGACTTACGCCAACTATACTGTTACCTTAAGCCAGCTCTAGGGTTCTGGGGCTTTATCGTTTGTCGCGCGCAGCAACCAAAATGGGTCCACGCATTCAACCGAACGTTATTCAAGAATTTTGGTCAAGCAAGAGGAGTTTTGATTCTGGCGGACGATGACCTCCGACGAATGGTGTCGATGGCCAACCGTGGTCAGAGAGCTTCGGACTATTTGCGCGATCGGATGTCCGACTTCGTTCGCAGTGTCTAAGGCAAGAACGGTGGAGCTTGATGGGCACTGTTTCTAGGCAGTCGTCTAACACCTGGATGAAGCTGACGCGCTGCCCTGAGATCAGTGCCTGCGTGCGGCATACGTCGGGTCAGCTCGCAGCTTATGCGCAACGTTGGGCACATCTGCAAGGTATCACGTTATGAAGATCAAATGGTTTTGGATGTGGATAGGGGGCGCGATAGGCCGTGCCGCTGGGACCGGATTAGTAATTGGGGTATTTATCGTAGCTTATGGCGCGACACCGGGGCAGGCGATGGCCGATCTGCTCACCCACCTGCCGCCATGGTTAACAAATCCATGGTTCAAACTTGCCTTAGTGGTTATCGGTCTTTTTATCATCGGTGTTTCTGTGCATTTCAACGTATGGTCACTGCGTCAAAGGGCGATTGATGACTTAGCGGAAGACTTGTCTTGGGCCATTCATCACCTGCTCAACAAGCCCGTGGCAAACGAATCAGAGGTTGCTCAGTGGGAGGTAGAGTTTAAGGCGTGGTGCGAGCGAGTCAGTGCCAAGCTCGAAAACAGAGCATTTTTTACGAGAGCAGATCAATTGCATTTCGATAGGCTGGGTTTTGTTCCGGCAGCACATTTTGCGCACAGCTACAACCAACGGCACGAATGGTTGGTATCGCAACTGAACTTGAAGTTCGAGCGGCTCCGTGACGTAATTAACTGGACGCAGATGAGAAGGCGGTGAGTCGCATGCCATCAGCAGTTCGGAGGAATTAGGATCAGACTCGATTTTCTGAGGGTCCGGGGATGGGATACGGTGGTAGCTCTGCAAAGTCGAGTCTGACCCTAATTACTAAGTACTGCTACCCCGACGAAGTGCAGTCAGACCTTGCAAAGTCACTTTACTGGGATCTCATGAATTGGATACGCCGCAAGCCAATCGTCGAGAAGTTCACCGTGACAAAGTACTTGAAGATGCGGTATTGAGCCATAACAACTGCATACAACGGACGGACCTTCGCGCCGCCGCTGATGCGGAAGGCGTTAGGCAGAATAGTCTGGAGGGGTTAATTTAATGACGGACCTTCCTGGTTCACTTCTTGATCGGGTCTTCCCTTTGCAAGAAGAGGTACTCAGGAGGAACACTGCTGAATTTAAGGACCGCTACGATTTTATTTCGGCATGCATTGACCTGGGAGGTAAGTTATCAATTCCAGACCAGTCCTGGGAAACTCTGCCTATTTCTCAGCGCGTCATTTTCAATTACTTTGATGGTGATGCATCATCTACTTTGATCAATGCCATACGGCTTGGCTTTCAAGGCTGCGAGACAGATTCTTACGCACTCATGCGGGTTGTGCTAGAAAACCTGACGGTGCTCCAGTACATTATCAAGTTTACCTTATATGATGAGGCATACTCGGAAGTCGTAAATAAAGTGCGGCTTGGAAAGAGGTTTAGCCAAAAATATTCTTACAAAACTGCCGTTAAGAAGCTTGGCATCAAAGACCGGCGAGACCGGGTGAAGGGAAGTTTCTCAAATTTTGGCAGTCACCCATCCCCATCAAGGCTTGCAATGAGCCGGTTCAAAATAGGAGATAATGATTTTCCGAAAGTCGGTGTGGCGATTAATAATCCAAGGACAAAGATGGCAATAGGCGAGTTGGCGGCGCTCGCTTTGTTCTTTGTCGAAATAACCGATGATTTTCTGATGGCTTGTCTTGCGGAAAATGCAGGTGCCTTTCATCAGAGGCGAGTTGAGCTTGAGAGCTTGTACCAAAGCCTCAAAGACAATCAAGCGCCGAAGACATCAAGCTGACTGCCTAACCCACGCTGGAGCCGACCGCATGGAGCGTGAGATGGATTGCCGCATACATTGTTGCACGGCGGCTCAGCTTTTCCGTTAGGCTGCAGATGGGTCGCCCGAGCCACTTCTTCGATATTCAGTCCGCGGAGCAGCTCTTCAACCTGTTGAAGACGGTCGCGAACACGTTCACGTCGTCCAGGGCGAAGCGGACGCAGGATCTCTTGTTGCTCGTCTTTGGCCTTACGCATCTCCGTGAGTGGATTGCGCCCGGTTTCGATCCGCGGGGCCAGCCCGTGACGCCCGGAGAGCAGTTCTTTCAAGACATATACATGCTTGACGAGTTCAAGGTGCTTCTGGCGCTCTGTAACCGCTCAAAACACATGTCTCCCAAGGTCAGCGCCATGGGAACCCTTCATAGATCGACAATCGATGATTGGCCAGACGTGGATTCCGTGTCTGATTTTGACCGTGGTCCTCCGACTGGGTATTTCGTCGGAGGCCGAGATGTTGAAGACGTTATCTGCGAAGTCATCAAGTTCTATGACGACAAGTGGTTCCAGAAGCGTGGGATTTGAAATTGGAAGGAGCAATTAGGGTCAGACTCGATATTCTGAGGGTCCGGGGATGGGATACGGTGGTGGCTCTGAAAATTCGAGTCTGACCCTAATTACTTGATCGGACGTTGAACCGAGGAAGGCGAGGCGTTAGGAAGTCATGGGAACTTACCGCTACTGGCAGCATTTCCTTGCTCTGGAATCCGATTTCGCAGCGACCTCGCGGTACGTCGAGTTCTCGCAACGGAACTTCGCGACCTTCTCAATCGAATTTTCGAAATTGCTGCTCGCGATAGGGTCCGAAGTTGATGTGCTATGCAAGATCATCTGCGAGAAGATCGACAGTACGGCAAAGCGAGGCAACATCGATGATTACCGAGCGTGCATTACAGCCCATACCCAGATTGCAACGGAGGAAGTTCTGGTCAGACGGTATAACCTTGCTTTCAAGCCGTGGGATGCATGGTCTCACAGCAAGAATCCGACTTGGTGGCAAAGCTACAACAACGTCAAGCACCAGCGAGACGCGCATTTCGATGAGGCCAATTTTGAGAATTGTGCAAATGCGATCTCTGGCCTATTCGTAGTTGTCCTCTACTGTCACAAGGCCGAGAAGAGCCTCGAGTCTCTTGAACCCTATCCAGTCCACCTCGGGAGGGAAAAGGAGCCGGGGCACATATTGTTGGAGTCTGATTATGTGGTGCCTGATTTTACATAGACTCTGGCCTAACCATCCGTTCAACCCAGACGGGCCGCACAGCAATTGGGGTCAGACTCTATTTTCTGAAGGTCCGGGGATGGATACGGTGGTAGCTCTGAACAGTCGAGTCTGACTCTAATTACTTGACTGAGCGCAATCAACTTCTCGGAGAGTCGCCGATGGATACCGGAATGTACTTCGAAATGACCATGCGGCTGCTCTTCGGGGATAAGACCGCGTATCACATCGCCGACTCCGAGATGAACCCTGCGCGTCGACGGGTCTGGCTACAACGGACCGTCCGCAAGTTTATGCTGCTCGTGGACAACCTGGACACGACGCCGAGCCACAAAAGTCGGATGATGACGGATCTTGAGACAATTGCGAACTCGCTCAAGGGCGTTCGGGAGCCGTCGTGGACGCTCGTCTACGGTTTGCTGCACCTCTGTATGCACGTGCTCGGTTTCGACTCGGAGTTCGGTGTCACATGCCACACCCTTGCCTACTGGCAGACGCCAGCTCAGCACCAGCACACGAGGCCTCGCCCAGCGGAAGGACTCATCATGCAGAATCTCTCCGATCGGCAGGACGTGATTTCTCTCCGTAGGGCCATCGTCGCGGATTTGAACAGCAAGGGGTTGGATGATTTCAAGATCGCGCTAGTGCTTCACACCAGCGAGTACGAGGTGAAGAACTTGCGCTCTACCCTCGCGCCTCAGCGGACCGGAACTCGCGGTGCTCGCCCCGGCCGCTGAGCGTGCGCGTTAGCCGAGGGAGGATAAATTAGGGTCAGACTCGACTTTTCACCACCCAAGCCACAGCCTCTCAGAAAATCGAGCCCGACCCTAATTCTTCGTGAGAATGACCACACCGACCTCATATCATCAGATCGGCAAATTCATCGTCTACTTCCAAGATGCGGAGGAGGCGATAAAAGACATCCTGGTCTTTCTTGCTAACACGGACAGCGAGGCCGTCCTAATCCTCGTCAACGAGCTCGAGTACTCTCAACGTCTCAACACAGCAGATGTTATGTTTGCGTGGTTCGTCGATCTAATGCCCAAGCCCGACCTGTCTGCCAAGGCCGAATTCCACAAGCTGATAGGCGAACTCCAAAAACTGGGTAAACGCAGAAACGATCTCGTGCATTCGAAGTACACGCCCTGGGTCAATGTCGAGGGACGCCTAGGCCTCATTCGTAAAAACTCGAAGCTCCGCGCTAGCAAAGGTATTCGCGAACAAGACGAAGAGGAACTTTTGCCTGAGTCATTCACCGCTGACTTCGAACAACTTGCCAGTGCCCTTAAAAGGCTAGAGGCATTCCGCCTGAAGGTCATCGATTGGCTCTATCCTGATGTGCAGGCTTAACCTCTCCGTCAACCGGACGCCCAACGGCGTTTCGCGGCTGGGCACCGGTTACGTCGAAAGGAACCGGCAATTAGGGTCGGACTCGATTTTCTGAGGTCCGGGGATGGGATATGGTGGTAGCTCTGAACAGTCGAGTCTGACCCTAATTACTGATGATTGAAAGGTGGTGCGGCCTAACATGCGCGTGCAGCGGACTCGCTCATCGGCTTCGCCTCTTCGCTCGCCGCTGAAGGGCCACCCGTTCGGCGTTTTCTGTTGAGTGAACTAAACCGAAGAGAAGAAGCGGAATTGCTATGCTCGACATACTACTTTTCTTCATTGGTTGGGCTTTGGGATTCTTTATTTTTGGTTTTGTTATCCTGCCGCTTATTCACGGAGTCCCTAGTTAGGAGAAAAGGGGACAGTCTACTTTTCGGTTGAGGTAGAATTGAAGCGCCAGGTTTTACTGAGATTTAGAAAAGTAGGCTGTCCCCTTTTTCTGCGGCTGATTCGCAACGTTAGAGCCGATCATTAATGGAACCCTGGCTGAGTTTCTATTTACGGCATTTTGCATCGAGGAATGAAGTAGAGGATTTCGTTCAAGTGTGTGAGGACCTCCAACCGTCGGCGCGAAATCACGTTGCCAAAATAATGATGCACCAGACTCAACGGTTGGTGTCCATCGCGGACGATCTGCCACAATTTAGGCCAAATAAGGAACCCTTGCAGGTGTTGTTCCTGGTAATGTGCTCAGAAAACATAGCGAAACTTCACGACGGATTCAGTGGCGAAGGAAAATCTCACCATTACGTTCAACATTTCTTTAACATGTTTCTTTCGCAGTCAGACAAAGACGCCCTGTCTTATGGTTTCAAGATTAACACAGACCCGTTGCCTTCTATAGGATTCGGCAAAGCCATAGATTTGTTATACGATATCCGTTGCGACGTGGTTCATGAAGGAAACTATATTGATTTCGCGTTTCATGACGGTCACATGTCGATGGTAAATACTGACCCGAATGTGATTGCTGAGATCCAACTCATTCAAGTTCGCGACATCGTTGTCCAAGGATGCATTAGTGCGGTCAAAGATAAATTGTTAAATGCCTAACCATGCGCTTCAGACCGATCGTTTAACAGCAATGGCTGAGCTTCGGCGTTAGGTATCTTCATGGAGAACCCGCAAGAACATCAAGAGATATTGGTGGCAATGGGAGTAGCGGTACTGCTAGTTCAAACGACGGAGCGGGTGATACGTCTATGTATGACTTTGGTATTGCCAAAAGACGCGCCGCTGACATTTGAAAAATTGCAGCAACAGAAAGAATCAGAGCGGAACAAAACGCTTGGCTACTTTCTCTCCGAATTACGAAAGCGAGTTGATTTAGACGAGCACTTCGACTTATTGCTAAAGGAGTTCCTGAAAAACAGAAATGATTTTATTCACGACCTAGATCGGGTTCCTGGTTGGGGCTTCAGCAAGCCACAAAATGTGGTCGCGTCAAAAAAGTTCGTGTATCAACTCATTCACCAAGCGGACAACGTAACAAAAGTATTTTCCGGTCTGATCAGAGCATGGCAGGAACAAACTAAAATGGATATTCCAGGCCCTGAGCATGAATACTTTGATGAGATCGATAAGACCTTTAAACCAATTGTGGATCGCATCTTCTTTGCAAAAGATAAGTAGAGTCAGAGTCCCTTTTCGCAATAAGACGACGGGCGCCGCGATTCGACCAAACGAATAAATGGACTCTGACCCTACTTGTCCCGCTGGGAGGAACAACCGATGAGCTTCCAAGCCTTTAAGGATTTAGCGCACACAGTATTTGTTGACGCAAATGAACGTGCTGGCGAAATCCCAGATCTCGTCGTGGAGATTTTGACACTTCAGAATGACAGAGATGTGGTTCTGAGTGAGCTGGTTGAGCGCGCTCGCGAGCCCAGAAGCCTGCAAACCATTTCGACTATTAAGTTGCTTGATAACTCTTTAACCGAGAGTATCATAAGTTTGGCCAACTCGATTGGTAAGCTTAGGAATCGACTTCTCGATGTGAGTAATGTCACCCGTACGTCGCTTCAAAGTATCGGAGATACATCGAAGCTCATGAGCTCAGCTCAACATAGTAATGATGAGCGAAAAGCTGTTGTTTCCGAAGCGTTAGCGTCGATCCAGATTGATTTCTCTGTGCGCGAATTCAGCGTTGGGGCGGTCTTGATACAGCTGTATTCCGTGATCAGCTTTTATCGCGACGTTCACCTCTCGTTTCTGCGACGTAAATCTGCACAAGTGCGGGTGAAGGAAGCGGCGGTACACTTGGGTAAGGCAGCTTTGGAGGATGTTGCGCATCATTTTCTTCCGTTTCTCGGTACAGCGACGGCATTGTGGACGGAGGTTGTAACTTCCCAAATCGAACATGAAATTGCAGCTCTAGCAGGCGCAATGAATGAATTCGAAAGAATCTTTTTACTCGAGAGAACCTTGGGAGGATTATCTGAGTATGCACGGCAGGTGCGGCAGCTTGTAGATCGTGCGGACCGGGACATCGATGAGGATAAGAAGCGGATTATAGAAGCAACTGCCGCTATCAAACAAGAAACCGGCAATTAGGGTCAGACTCGATTTTCTGAGGGTCCGGGGATGGGATACGGTGGTAGCTCTGAAAAGTCGACTCTGACCTACTTGCGCGGCCCGATTTGTCGATGATGTCGAAGTCCTGTTCGGTTGAACGGTTATTGCACAATGGGAGGCACAATGGGAATGTTCAGGGCAGATCAGAGCCCGAGAAGCAGGCCATATAACCGATGGACGATATTCGGTGGTCGGCTCGTTTTAGCGATGACCCTGCTGAACGGATGTGCCTATACCAGAGGCACTTTGGGAGATGAGGTCAAGGACGAGGATGTGGCGGCGATCAAAAAGGGAGAAACCACCAGGACGCAGGTGGTCGCACGGTTGGGTGCGCCGGATCGAATTGCCCAGGCGAACGGCCAGGATGTGTTCCAGTACTATCGATACGATGTCAAGGGCGGGAGCTTACTGCTCATCCTCGTAAACTTTTCCCGCCTGAATATCAAAAGCGACGACCTGTATGTGTTCTTCAACCAGAAGGGCGTGGTCGATGATGTGGTGTTTGGGAAGCGCACCAAGCAGCTCATGTTTCAGTTCTGGCCATTTGGAGACTGACGTGCCGGCGACGGAAAGCACGCACTGGCTGGCGACCGGCATCCTGATCGTAATGCTGTCCCTAACGGGCTGTGGGTTTATCAACACGACCAGAGTGACGGTCAACGACCTCATCGCCCCGCAGGATGTGGTCTTTATTGTGCCGGGGAAAACGACCTTCAAGGAGATCGTCACGCACCTCGGCGCACCCAACGCATTGACCAATACGGCGCTGGGGGCCGTCGTGGCCTATCACTTCCGCGACGCCAAGCACACAAGAATCAACCTAGGCTGGCCGTCCCAGTTCTTCTTACCGGTCTCACCTGATCTGGTGCTCTCGGGCGGCGGACTGGGAGCGGACGTGTTCCAGGTCTTCTTCGATTCCCACTGGGTGGCTCAAACGTCCGCCTTTGCGCATCATACAGGCGGTCCGAGTTTCAATCCCTGGCCCTTCTAAAAAGGGGAAGGCAATTAGGGTCAGACTCGATTTTCTGAGGGTCCGGGGATGGGCAGATTTCCAAAAATCCGACTGCTCCCATGAAGGCGCTCGTCACCGGAGGCGGGGGGTTCCTCGGCCGGCATATCGTCGCCAAGTTGCTGGCGCGAGGCGATTCGGTCCGGGTGCTGGGGCGTCAGGCATACTCCGATCTGGAAGCGCGGGGTGTCGAAACAATCCGGGCCGATCTGCAGAATGCGACGGCAGTTGCGCAGGCCTGCCATGGAATGGACACGGTTTTCCATGCGGGGGCCCAGACCGCCTATTGGGGGGCGTGGCGCTCGTTCTACGGAACGAACGTTGTGGGGACGCGAAATGTGCTCGAAGGATGCCGGAAGGGCGCTGTGCGCAAACTGATTTATACCAGCACGCCGAGCGTCGTGTGGGCCCGCGGAGGCCTTGAGGGAATGGACGAGTCGGTCCCCTATCCTGATCGGTATACCTGCCCCTATCCCGCTACCAAGGCCATCGCCGAACGGCTGGTCTTAGAGGCGAACGGCGTCGGTGGTCTCCTGACCGTCTCCCTGCGGCCCAATCTAATTTTCGGTCCCGGCGATCCGCACCTGTTCCCGCGCATCATCGCCCGGGCGCGGCAAGGACAGTTGTTTCAGGTCGGGGAAGGCCGCAACCGAGTGGACGTCGTCTACGTGGAAAACGCCGCAGATGCGCACCTCCTGGCCGCCGAGAAGATGGGGCCGGGTTCGCCGGTCAACGGACAGGCGTATTTCATCTCACAAGGGATTCCCGTTGTGCTCTGGACATGGATCGATGGGATATTGGAGCGGTTGGGGCTTCCTCGAGTCAACCGGAAGTTGTCTCACGGAATGGCCAGGGCTGTTGGGGTGGCGATGGAGATCGCCTATAATGTGTTACCGCTGCCTGGGGAGCCGAGAATGACCCGTTTCCTGGCCGACCTGTTGGCAACTTCACATTACTTCGACATTTCGAAGGCACGCAAAGATTTCGGCTACGAACCTCGGATCAGCGCCGAGGACGGATTGGACCGAACGATCGAGGCGCTCCAATTGGTTCCCTAAATTGACTCACTCTCCCTCACCAATGAGGGTAAGAACTGCAATGGCCGACATCGTCTTGATCAATCCGCGATTCGAGATTTCCTTCTGGGGTCTGGAACATGTCCTGCCCATCATGGGGAAAAGAGCCAACATGCCGGTGGGCAGCTTGCCGCTGCTGGCAGCCTTGACGCCGGCGCCGCACCAGGTGACGCTGATCGATGAGAATGTCGAGGCCATCGACTTCGAGCGCGTGGCCCGGGCGGACATTGTCGGGCTGACCGGGCAGATCGTGCAGCGTTTTCGCATGCGCGAGATCCTGGCCGAGCTCAAGGAGCGCGGTATCTTCACGGTCGTGGGCGGCTCATGGGTCAGCGTGCAGGAGGACTACTTTGAGGGCCTGGCCGACGTCATTTTCGTGGGCGAGGCCGATGAGAGCTGGCCGTGCTTCTTGCGAGAGTGGGAACAGGGCCGGCACCAGGATCGCTACCAGCAAGCCCAGCAAACCGACATGAGTACCGTGCCGACGCCGCGCTTCGACCTCTTGAAGATGGAGCACTACCTGTTCGGCAGCGTGCAGTTCTCACGCGGCTGTCCCTTCAAGTGCGAGTTCTGCGATATACCGATCAACTTCGGACACCGTCCGCGGCTCAAAACCTCCGCCCAGATGATTGCCGAGCTGGATGCCCTGCGCGCCCAGAACACCGACATCGTCTTCATCGTCGATGACAATCTGATCGGCAACAAGAAAGCCATCAAGGTGCTGCTCCGCGACCTGATTGCCTACCAGCGGGACCACGGTTATTTCTTTCACTTCTTCACCGACACGTCCCTGGACCTGGCCGAGGATGCCGAGCTGATGGACCTGATGGCCCAGGCCAATATCGTGGCCGTCTTCATCGGCATCGAAAGCCCGAACGAGGACTCGCTGCGTGAGACCAAGAAGTTTCAGAACGTCCGTGGCGGCGGCTCGATGCTGGAAAAGGTCTGGCGCATCCAGGAGGCGGGCCTGGAGGTGATGTCGGGCATGATCCTGGGTTTCGACCACGACAACGCCGGCATCTTCGAGGCCCAGCTCGAGTTCATGACGCGGGCCCGCATTGTGGATACTTCGGTGGGCATGCTCTATGCCATCCCGAAGACGCCGTTGCATGCCCGCCTGGCCGCCGAAGGACGCCTCGACCCGCAAGACGATTGCGAATTCGGCACCAATGCCATCCCCTTGCAGATGGGCCGTGAGGAGCTGCGCGACGGCTACATCAAGGTGATCAGCGACCTGTATGAGCCCGAGGCGTTCTTCGGCAGGCTGGAAGATCTGGTACTACATGGCCACCTGGACTATGGCAGGGCCGTGAGACGCTATTGGCGCGACCATCCCCGGGCCTGGTTCAAGACGCAGGCCAAGAACCTGGTCCGTTCCCTTGTGCTGTTCCAGCGTTTGATGTGGGGCATTCCGGAAGCTTCGCTGCGCCGCGAATACCGCCGCCGACTCGGCCGCCTTTTGCAGTTCAGCCGTAATCCCAGTCTTTTCCTGATGTATGTCATCAAATGTGGCTTGCACTACCACCAGTACACCCGCGCCGGCCAAATGGCTGCTGGCGTGAGCCGGCCTTTGATAGGGGCCTAACTCTCGGAGGTCTCATGCACATTCTCTCGTCGAACCGTCGCCTGCTTCCCGTGCTGCTCGCCACAGGCTTCCTGGCGGACCAGTTGGCCACCTCGCATTACTTCGACATCTCGTCAGAATCCATTTTCGTAAGACCAAACGAATAAATGGACTCTGACCCTGCTTATCCCCTACGCTGAGGGTCCGGGGATGAAATACGGTGGTAGCTCTGAATATTCGAGTCTGATCCTATTTACTTTTTGGGCAGGTCAAAACTATTACTTGACAGACAAGTCTGTCTTGTATAGATTGACGGCATGGTAAATCCGCAAACAGAGAGCCAAGCGCGTCGTCGGATTCTCAACACCGCCCGGAAGCTTTTCTATCGCAATGGGTATCGTGCGACCGGGATCAACGAGATCATCCGAAAGTCTGGCGTCGCCAAGGCCACGTTTTACGCGCACTTTCCCTCCAAAGAATCTTTGGCATACGCCTATGTGGAGTCCATGAACCGGGAGGAGACCCGCGTTATGGAGGAAAGCCTTGAGAAGTTTCCGGGACCGTACGAGAAACTCATCAGCCTCATCGAGTTCCTCATCCCCTGGTCGCGGGAGCGCGACTACCGGGGCTGCGCGTATCTGAATATTTCGTCCGAAATCACTGATCACGCCAATCCCGTACGTCGGGAAAGCAAAGACCACTATCTCGCGGTGCGCCGGCTGATCGGACGGTTGATGCAGGAACTCAAGAAGGCCGACGGAGCGTCCTGGAGGAACCGCGACACGGAACAGGCGGCCAACGACTACATGCTGATTTTTTCGGGAGCGTTGGCCATGGCGCAGGTATACCACAATCCGGAGCCCTTCCGCGCCGCGATCGAGGCAGTCAAGCGCCTGCTGCGCTGATTTTTTTGTCCACAAGGTAGACAGACTTGTCTGGTCATTTGGGTCAGGATAAGGAGGAAACCATGACGAATTTGCAAGCCAGGAAGATCGAGGAGTTGAAAGGTGGCTTCACGGGAGAGATTCTTCTTCCGAGCGACGGTGCCTACGAAAGCGCACGGAAGATCTGGAACGCGATGATCGACAAGCGCCCCGCGGTCATCGCTCGCTGTGCCACCACGTCGGACGTCGTCCGCGGCGTGAACTTCGCGAGGGACAACGGGCTCTTGCTCGCCGTCCGCGGCGGCGGGCACAATATCGCCGGCAATGCCATATGCGACGACGGGCTCGTGATCGACCTTTCGAAGATGAAGGCCGCGCGAGTTGACCCCGCCGGGCGCCGCGTGACCATCGAAGGCGGTGCCACGCTCGCGGACCTCGACGCCGCCACCCAGGCCCACGGCCTCGCCACGCCGGTCGGCATCAACTCCACCACCGGCATCGCCGGACTGACGCTCGGCGG
>JBGPTH010000001.1:0-228378 GCA_041490525.1 Nitrospiria bacterium | reverse complement strand
AGCGGCCGGACATCATCGTGGCCACGCCGGGCCGGTTGCTGGACCACATGTGGAACGGCACCCTCCTGCTCCATCACATGCAGATCCTGGTTTTGGATGAAGCGGACCGCATGCTGGACATGGGGTTTGCTCCTCAGATCAATCAAATCCTCGAAGCGCTTTCGGAGGAGCGGCAGACACTGCTCTTCTCGGCCACGATCCCGACGAATGTGGCCGACCTCGCCCGGGCCAGCGTCAAGGACCCCGTGAAGGTTTCGATCGGAAAGGCGGCGACCCCGGTCGAGCGGGCGATTCAGGCCCTGCACCACACGACCCAGGAAGACAAAACCACCCTCTTGCTTTCGCTGCTCGGGAAGGACCGGGATTCGGTCCTGGTCTTCACCCGGACGAAGCATCGGGCCGACCGGCTGGGACGGGCGCTCGGGAGCGCCGGCCACAAGGTGGCGGTCATCCATGGGGACCGGAGCCTGTCGCAGAGACGGGGGGCGCTGGAAGGGTTCCGGCGCGGGACGTTCCGGGTTCTCGTGGCGACGGACATCGCGGCCCGCGGCATCGACGTGGCCAACATCGGGCATGTCGTCAATTTCGACCTGCCCAATTGTCCGGAGGACTACATTCACCGGATCGGGCGGACCGCCCGCATGAAAGCGAGCGGCCGGGCCACGAGCTTCGTCACGGCGGACGACCACGATCAATTGCGGGCCATCGAAAAGCACCTGGGACAGGCGGTCCCCAGAGCAGAAGGAAGCGCGGCGCCCGCGTATCCTACGCGGCCTGCCCGCCATCCGCGAGACAGGCAGGGCAATGGACAGCGAGATGCCAGGCCTGGACGGCCCTCCGGGTTCAGACCCGGACGGCCCGCCCACGCACGGCCATCTCACGGGGCGTAAGTAAGGGACGAGGAATCCTCCCACTTACGCCTGCTCATGTAGCAGTGGAAGGGGGCCCCGCTAAAAGCGCCCCTCCCACACCCACAGCGCCGCTGAGCGACCGGCCTCCGAGGGGCAACCTTCGGAGGCCGGTCTATTTTTCGGATCCTGCTACAGGAGCAAGACCGTGCCGTCGGCGCCGTTGACCTTGAGCCGCTGGCCGGACTTGATCCGGGTGGTCGCCTCCGCGACCCCGACCACGGCGGGAAGGCCCACCTCGCGCGCGACGA
This sequence comes from Nitrospiria bacterium, assembly GCA_041490525.1. Lineage (GTDB taxonomy): Bacteria > Nitrospirota > Nitrospiria > Nitrospirales > NS-4 > JBGPTH01. The sequence continues at coordinate 227,219 of JBGPTH010000001.1, read as the reverse complement.
CCGCGCCGTGGCTTAGCACGCCGCCGATCTCGGTGACCAGCGCTCCGGCCGTGAAGAACAGCGGGGTCCAGGCGGGGTCGGTGTAGCGGGTGACGAGAATCTCGCCGGGCCGCAGGTCGGCCCGGTGCGGGTCGGTGATCATGCGCGCAATGCCTTCAGCCCGCCCGGATGACGCGGGCGTGCCCCGCAGCAGCACTGATTCTCCGGCCCGATGGGCCGGCGCCGCCGTGGATTCGACCCCGCGCGTGCCGATGATCAACGAGGGCGGGCGGATCCTCGTCCATTCCCGCCACTGACGCGCGCGCGACTCCACGATCTCCTGTGTCCATGACACGGTTCCTGTTTCAGCCCAGACGCTCAACTCATTCAGCCGCAGCCAGAAGACATCATCCATCGCCTTGAGGTGTCCCGCCTTGGCAAGACGCCGGCCCAGTTCCAGGTACACCCGGCGAGCCTGTTCCAGGCCGAGGAGCCAGGTGTATTTGGCGGCCTCCCGAAAGGGCAACCACAAGACATACCGGTCAGAGAGCCAGGTGAACAGGCCGCGGAATGGCCAGGGGAGCCTCGCGCGAATGGCCGAAGCGGCCGCCTCTCGGCGGCGCACGCATTCGGCCAGCACCTCCGGCGGGGCCGGCGTTCCATCGGGATGGCGCAGGTAGTTGGTCACGGCCTGAAGGAGGAAGGTCGGGTCCTCCCGCCAGCGCGGGGCGGTGATATCCAGTTCCACTTCGCCCCGATGCCCGTGCCGGAAAAGGAACTCCTCGAAGCGTGCCCACCATCGTCGTCCCTCATCGGTGGCGCGGAGCGCGTGCGCCAGTGTCTCGGGCGGGGTGTTCTCAAACACCTTTGCCAGTGGGCGCGCTTCCTGCGCCAGATTCCAGAGGTCGAGCGAGACGGCGGTCGTGGGATTGTTGGGAATGCCTTTGCCGAGGTCGTTGACCCACTCGTTCGGGATGGGCCTCGCGCACAGTCGCTGGAGGGTGGTGTGCAGGAAGAAGACGAGGCCGAGGTGGCGCAGGCCGTCCTTGGTCGGATCGGATTCGTCGTTGAATTCGCGGTCCAGGTCCGCGAGCAAGGCGTCCGAGGACTCCCCGTCGAGAGGGCGGCGGACCAACTCCCGCAACCGGTGGGTCATGCGCGCATAGGCGTCCAGCAGGTCCACCGGTGTCCGACGGCGGATCAGCCAACCCAATGAGCGAAGGCCCAGCCTGGCATAGGCGAGATGCAGTCGGAGCCGCTCGGCGAAAGAAAGCGGAATCGGATGCAGCCGCCCGGCCCGTGCCAGCGCCACGATGGCCGTGCCCTTCGCCGTATCGGCCGCTTCCAGCGCGTCCAGGTGATAGGCGATGGCGGGGAGATTGACGTAGGCCGAGAGATCCATGTAGGGCCGGCCGGCGACGAACGCGATGGGATTTAAATCCAGGACGAGGGGATCGCTCCGGCTAAGTCCCGCGATCTGCCCGCCGAGGGTCGGCCCGATGTAGCGAGCCAGGCCGTCGCGACTCAGCGGCTTGGCGACGAAGGGGAAGACTTCCCCGAAGTTGATATCGGAGAGGAGCCCGTCCGTCTGGCCGGCCGCGCGTCTCGCCGTCCGCTCAACCGGCCAGTCCATCACCCCTTCACTTCACGATCCTGCTACTCGCCGACCAGGACGCCCATTCGGCGGTACTTTTCGTAGCGTTGCTGGAGGAGGTCTTCGAGAGAAAGGTCGAGCAGCGCGCTAAGGTGCGCCTCGACCGCTTTCTTCACGGCGTCGCAGGCGAGGACGGGGTCGCGGTGGGCGCCGCCGATCGGTTCGGGGACGATCTGGTCGATGATGCCCAAATTCTTGAGATCGTCGGCGGTCATCTTGAGGGCCTCGGCCGCATCGGGCGCTTTCGCGGCGTCGTTCCAGAGAATGGCGGCGCAGCCCTCGGGGGAGATGACCGAATACACCGCGTGCTGCAGCATCAGCAGCCGGTCGGCCACCCCGATGGCCAGCGCCCCGCCGCTGCCGCCTTCCCCGATGACGACCGAGACGATCGGCACCCGGAGGGTCGCCATGACGAGGAGGTTCCGGGCGATGGCTTCCGCCTGGCCGCGCTCCTCGGCCCCGATCCCGGGATAGGCGCCGGGGGTGTCGATGAAGGTCAGTACCGGCTTGCCGAATTTCTCCGCCAGCCGCATCAGACGCAGCGCCTTGCGGTAGCCCTCCGGGTTGGGCATCCCGAAGTTCCGGAACATCCGTTCTTTGAGGGTCTTCCCCTTCTGATGGCCGATCACCACGATTGCGCGCCCGTTCAGGCGCGCGAGCCCTCCCACGATGGCATGGTCGTCTCCGAAGGCCCGGTCGCCGTGCAGTTCCACGAACCCGTCGCAGAGCCGGCCGATGTAGTCCAGAGTGGACGGCCGCTGCAGATGACGGGCGACCTGGGTGCGCTGCCAGGGCGTCAGGTTGGTGTAAATTTCGGTCTGGAGCTGGTGTAGGCGCGCGCGGAGCTTGCGGAGATCGTCCTGGGTGCCGGGGCGGTCCTGGGCCGCGGCGCCCAGTTTTTCGAGCTTCTCCTCGATCTCCGCGATCGGTTTCTCGAAGTCCAGGTACTCGCGCATGGTGCGTCTCCGTTATTGGAGCGAGACGGCTCCCTTGCCGATCAAGGCCTCGACGTCCCAGACGAGCCGGTCGCTCGGCAGGACGCGCAGGTCCGGGCCCACGGCGATCACCGATTCGGAATGGTCGGGGATGGTCAGCGTGAGGAAGACCGGGCAGGGGCCCGGGTGCCGGTGGAGCACGTCCCGGAGCCGGACCAGGGCCTGCGCCGAGGCCTCACCGGAGGAGACCTGGATCGTGACGCGCGAAATGCTCGTGGCCTGCAGATTGGCGAGGGAGCCGAGCTTGGTCGCCTTGATCCGGGTGGCTTTCTCACCGCGGTCCAGGGTCCCCGTTATCTGGACCACCGACTCCGGCGTGATCAGTGCCGACGCGGTCTTGAAGAGGTCCGGGAAGACGATCACTTCGACCATCCCGTGGAGATCCTCCAGGGTGAGGTACGCCATGCGGTCGCCCTTCTTGGTCATCGTCTGCTTGACGGTCACGATGATTCCGCAGAGCTTGACCTCCTTGGCGTCCGCCACCTCGCTGAGCGTGTCGGTCCGGGCCGTGGAGAAGCGCTGCATGGCCTCCACGTAGCGGATCAGCGGATGGCTGGTGATGTAGAAGCCGATCAGCTCCTTCTCGAAGGCGAGGAGCTGGTCCTCGCCCCACTCCGGCAGGTCCGGGAGGCTTTCATCCAGCGGGAGGGTACCCCGGCGCGCGGACTCCCCGTCGGAGGGGTCCAGGGCGGCGAAGATGCTCGTCTGCCCCTTCGCGGCCGCCCGCTGGGCGGCCGCGGCCTGATCCACGGTGCGATCGAGGACGGCGGCCACCTGAGCGCGCCGCGCGCCGGTCGAGTCGAAGGCGCCCGCCTTGATGAGACATTCCAGCGCGCGCTTGTTGAGCTTGCGCGCGTCGACCCGGTGGCAGAAGTCGAAGAAGGAGGTGAAGGGCCCGCCCTGCGCCCGCGCCTCGAGGATCGCCTCGATGGCGCCCTCCCCGACGTTCTTGATGGCCGCCAGCCCGAACCGGATCCCGTCCTTCGTGACCGAGAAGTCCTGCCCGCTCTCGTTCACGTCGGGCGGGAGGACGCGAATTCCCAGGTCCCGGCACTCGTTGATGTAGCGCACGACCTTGTCGGTGTTGCCCATCTCGCTGGTGAGCAGGGCCGCCATGAATTCGGTCGGGAAATGGGCCTTGAGGTACGCCGTCTGGTACGTGACCACGGCGTAGGCCGCCGCGTGGGACTTGTTGAACCCGTAGCCCGCGAATTTCTGGATGAGGCCGAACAGCTTCTCGGCCTTCTTGTCCGAGATCTTGCGCTTCTTCGCACCCTCCAGGAACTGCGCGCGGAGCTTGTCCATCTCCTCCGGCTTCTTCTTGCCCATGGCGCGCCTGAGAATATCGGCCTGGCCGAGGGAGAACCCCGCGGCCTTGTTGGCGATCGCCATGACCTGTTCCTGATAGACGATCACCCCGTAGGTCTCCTTCAGAAGTTCCTCCAGCGCCGGCACTTCGTAGGTGATCGGGATCTTGCCCTGCTTGCGCCTGATGAAGTCGGGGATCAGGTCCATGGGGCCGGGGCGGTACAAGGCGATGCTGGCGATGATTTCTTCGAAGCGGTCGGGACGCAGCCCGGTCAGAAGATCTCGCATCCCGGCGCTTTCCAGTTGGAAGACCCCGGCGGTCTGCCCCGAGGAGATCAGCTCGAACGTCCGGGCATCGTCGAACGGAAGGGACGCGATGGAGAACGGGTGACTCTGATTGATGAGGCGTTCGGCGTGGGCGATCATGGTCAGGGTCTTGAGCCCGAGAAAGTCGAACTTGACCAGGCCCACCTTCTCCACGTCGCCCATCGGGAACTGGGTGACGACCTCGTCGCCTTCCTTGGTGCCTTTGTAAAGGGGCACGTGCGCGGTCAGGGGGTCCTGCGAGATCACGACGCCGGCGGCATGGGTCGAGGCGTGGCGGGGCGAGTACTCGAGCGCGCGCGCGGTCTCGAAAACCTCGCGGATCTTGGGGTCGGTGTCCACCAGTTCCTTCAACCGGGGCTCGGCCTCCAGCGCGTCGTCCAGGGTGATGTTCAGCTGGTCGGGGATGAGCTTGGCGATGCGGTCCACCTCCGCGTAGGACATCTCCAGGACACGGCCCACGTCGCGGATCGCGGCCTTGGCCTTCATGGTGCCGAAGGTGATGATCTGGCAGACGTGGTCCTTCCCGTATTTTTCCACGACGTAGTTGATGACTTCCTGCCGGCGGTCCATGCAGAAATCCATGTCGATGTCGGGCAGCGAGATCCGCTCGGGGTTCAGGAACCGTTCGAACAGCAGGCCGTAGACCAGCGGGTCCAGGTCCGTGATGCGGAGCGCGTAGGCGACCAGGCTGCCGGCGCTGGAGCCGCGCCCGGGCCCGACCGGAATCCCCCGCGAGCGGGCGAAGTTGATGATGTCCCACACGATCAGGAAGTACCCGGCGAACCCCATGGATGTGATGACCGTCAGCTCGTCCCGGAGGCGCTGCCGGTAGCGGACTTCGGGAATGCCGGAGGGGCGCTCCCGCAGCCGCTCGTCGAGGCCCTTGACCGCGAGCTTGTCGAGGTAACTCTCCAGCGTCTCCCCCTCGGGCACGGTGTAGTGCGGGAGATGGGGGGCCCCGAAGGTAAAGGTGAGGTCGCACATCTCCGCCACTTGGTTCGTGTTCCAGACGGCCTCGGGCCAGTCGTGGAACGCGGCCAGCATCTCGTCCGTGGATTTGACGTAAAGCTGGTCGGTGTTGAAGCGGAGCCGGTTCTGCTCATTCACCGTCTTGCCGGTCTGCAGGCAGAGAAGGATGTCGTGGGTCTTGGCGTCGGTCTTCTTCAAATAATGGCAGTCGTTCGTGGCCACGAGGGGAATCCCGAGCCGCTTGTGAATGTCCCGCAGCCCCTGATTCGCGATCTGCTGCTCCGGCACAGCGTTCTCCTGGACTTCCAGAAAGTAGCGGTCGGCCCCGAAGATCTCCCGGTACTCCGCAGCCGTGCGGACGGCGTCCTCGATCCGGCCTTGCCTGATGAGGTACGGGACCTCCCCGCTCAGGCAGCCGGAGAGCGCGATCAGGCCTTCATGGTGCTCGCGGAGGAGGTCTTTATCCACGCGCGGCTTGTAATAGAACCCCTCCAGGTAGGCGAGGCTGGCCAGCTTCAGGAGATTCCGATAGCCCCTCTGGTCCGCCGCGAGCAGGATCAGGTGGTAGTACTCGTTGTGGGCGAATTGCCCCTCGCGGTCGAACCGGCTCTTGGGAGCCAGGTAGGCCTCGCAGCCGATGATCGGTTTGATGCCGGCGGCGGTGGCCTTCTGGTAGAACTCGATGGCCCCGAACAGGTTGCCGTGGTCGGTGATGGCGAGGGCCGGCATCCCGAAGCCCTTCGCCTCCTGCACCAAGGCGTCGATGCGGTTGGCCCCGTCGAGGAGACTGTATTGGGTGTGGACGTGCAGATGGATGAACTGGGACGCCACGCAGGTTTCCTATGCTCCCGGCGTCTCCGATCAACGCCGGCTCATTCTAGCCGCGCCCCTCCGTGAAGTCAATTGCCGAAGAGGCACGACGCTTTGGGAAAAGTCCTCCGAAGTCCCTCGCTGAAAGTTGACGGGTCGCAGGAGTTATGATATTGTTTTTACGTACAAAGCGCGTTCGCACGGTCCGCAGACTAACGCCGGGAAAAGATTGGATATGGCCAAGATCGACGCATTTTTCAAGTTGATGCACGACCAGGGGGCTTCGGACCTGCACCTGGTCGCTAACCAGCAGCCGATCCTCCGCCTCCACGGGGATATGGAGCGGATCAAGTACAAGGCGCTCGACAACGACGAATTGAAGTCCATGCTCTATGAAATTACCCCCGAAAGCAAGATCAAGGCCTTCGAGGAGACCGGGGACGTAGACTTCGGGTACGAGATCCCGGGAGTGGCCCGGTACCGCGCCAATTTCTTCAATCAGAAGACCGGCTGCGGGGCGGTCTTCCGGCAGATCCCCAGCAAGGTCCTGACCGCGCAGGACCTGGGGCTTCCGCCCGTGCTCACCCGGGCCGCCATGCTCCCCAAGGGGCTCATCCTGGTCACGGGCCCGACCGGGAGCGGGAAATCGACCACCTTGGCGGCGATTGTCGATCACGCCAATAAAAACCGGAAAGACCACATCATCACCATCGAGGACCCGATCGAGTTCGTCCACCAGAGCCAGGGCTGCCTCGTCAACCATCGGGAGGTGGGGTCTCACACCCGCTCGTTCGCCGCCGCTCTTCGGGGCGCGCTCCGTGAAGACCCCGACATCATCCTCGTCGGGGAAATGCGCGACCTCGAAACCACCCGGCTGGCGATCGAAGCGGCGGAGACAGGACATTTGGTTCTGGCCACCCTCCACACCACCAGCGCCGCGAAGACCATCGATCGCATCATCGAGATCTTTCCCCACGACGAACAGGATCAGATCCGCAGCGGCCTGTCGACCAGCCTCAAGCTGGTGGTGGCGCAAAACCTCTTCAAGCGCATCGACAAGAAGGGTCCCCGCGCCCAGATCGAGGGCCGGTGCGCGGCGCTCGAGATCATGGTCTGCACGCACGCCATCGCGAACCTGATCCGGGAGAACAAGACCTTCCAGATCCCCTCGGCGATCCAGGTCGGGAAGAAATACGGGATGAATACCCTGGACGATGCCATTATGGAGGTCCTCAACAAGAAGTGGATCAGTCCCGAGGATGCGTACAACAAGTGCATCGACAAGAACAGGTTCCTTCCGTTCCTGAAGACCCCGCCGGATGAATTGGCAGGCTGAGGACCTCCCGGAGACCATATCCGTGAGGCAGGGAACGAGGCGGGAGATGCGAGGAGGCCTGGCATGAGACGAGCTGAAATCAACGGCTTGCTGGCCGAGATGGTGGACTCCCACGAGAACGTGTCGGACCTCAACATCACGGTGGACCGGCCGTTTCAGGTGGAGGCCGCCGGCGAGCTGCTGCCGGTGTCCACGACGCTGGTCATCGAGAATTTGACTCCGTTTCAGACCGAAGTCATCGCCCTGAATCTCATGGACGGCGAACGGCGACTGATCCAAGCGCTCCTAGAGCAGGGGTCGTGCGACTGTCCGTATTACCTGAAGGGCAAGGCCCGGTTCCGCATCAACATCTTCTCCCATCAGGGCAACTACTCCATTGTCATGAGGAAATTGGAGGCCAAGGTCCCGTCCGTGGAGGACCTCAAGCTGCCGGAGGCCTTCAAGAAAATGACCCATGAGAAGAACGGCCTGATTCTGGTGACCGGGCCGGCCGGGATCGGCAAATCCACGACCCTGGCCGCGCTCTTGCGGGAGATCAACGAGACGAAGTCCGTCCACGTCGTCACGCTGGAGGACCCCGTCGAGTTCATCCACCCCAGCATCAAGGCCACCTTCAACCAGCGCGAACTGGGCACCGACTTCGACACCTTCGCGAACGGCCTGCGCGCCGCGCTTCGCCAGGCGCCGAAGATCATCCTCATCGGCGAGATCCGCGACCGGGAGACGGCCGAACTGGCCGTGCGGGCCTCCGAGACCGGCCATCTCGTGCTGAGCACCCTGCACACGGTGAATGCCGGCCAGGCCATCAACCGGCTGGTGGGGATGTTCGACAAGGAAGATGAAAAGCAGATCCGCGCGCGCCTCGCGGACACCATCCGGTGGGTCGTGGGGCAGCGCCTGCTGCCCAAAGTGGGCGGCGGCCGACTCGCCATTCACGATATCCTCGGGAACAACATCCGCACGCGGGAGGTCATCCTCCTCGGGGAGTCCGAAGGGAAAACCTTTTATGAAATGCAGGAGTCCGGCGAACCCTTCGGCATGCAGACCTTCGACCAGGGGATCATCCGCGCCTATACCACCGGCCTGATCACCGCGGAGACCGCTGAGCTGTATGCGTCCTCGAAGGCGGCCGTCCTGAAGGGGATCGACAAGATCAAGCAGGCCCGCGGGGAGAAGACCACCGACATCGAGGGCTTGGCGCTCGACACCGGGTACGCCAAGACCGTGAAGAGGCGGTAGCCCGATGGTCCTCACCTGCCCCGCTTGCTCGGCCAAGCTGACGATCGCGGACGAGAACATTCCCAAGGACGCCGTCTTCAAAGTCACCTGTCCCAAGTGTCAGGAGAAAATCCAGGTCAGCACGAAGCGGGAGGAGGGGGAGGCCCCGCTGACGCTGCAAGCGGTGCCCTCGGCCTCCACTGCGGAAGAGGGAGCGGCCCCATCGCTGGCCGATGACGACTTTGTGGAGAATCGGCGGCTGGCGCTGATCTGTCTGGACCATGCCCAGGGCCAGCCGACGGTCACGGCCGCGCTTGCCGCCCTGGGGTACACCCTGCATGTCGCCGCGAGTCCCGGCGAAGGGGTGGAATGGCTTCGAAAGAACCGCTATGAGGTGATGATCCTCCATGAGGAATTCGGGGGATCGCCCGACGCCAATCTCGTGCTCCAAACGCTCCAACCGATGATGATGGCGTTCCGCCGGCATATGTGCGTCGGCCTCGTGGGCAAGCAATTCCGGACCTTCGATCGCATGGCGGCGTTCGCCCAGAGCGTCAATTTCGTAGTGGCGGAACGGGATCTGAGCAAACTCAAGGCGATCGTGAACGAGGCCATCTCGGAGAACGACCAGTTCTACCGCGTCTTCCGCGAAGCGTTGCACGAGGCGGGCAAGCTGTAGGACCTGAACACCCAATCCGCGAGTTTCAGAAACTGACCCAAAGAGCTGTGATCCTCCCCCGTGTGGCCAACTTGTTCAAATAAGGAGATCAGATCGTGAAGCGGGCGCTTGTCAGCGTGTCGGATAAGACCGGGATCGTCGAGTTCGCGCAGGGCCTCGTCGGCCTGGGATACGAGATTCTTTCCACCGGCGGCACCGCCGCGGCGTTGCGGGCGGCGGGTGTCACGGTCACGGACGTGGCGAGCTACACGGGCTCCCCGGAGATCCTCGACGGCCGGGTCAAGACCCTCCACCCAAAGATTCATGGGGGGCTGCTCGGGCGCCGGGGCGATTCGAAGCATGTCGCCGAGATGGAACATCATGGAATCGCCGCGATCGACGTGGTCGCGGTCAACCTGTACCCGTTCGAATCCACGATCGCAAAGCCCGGGTGCACCGTCGACGAGGCCATTGAGAACATCGACATCGGCGGCCCGTCCATGTTGCGCTCGGCCGCGAAGAACCATGACGACGTGACGGTCGTGGTCGACCCGGCCGACTACGGCCGCGTGCTGGAAGCTCTGCGCCGGGGTGAGGTTCCGGCGGCGTTGCGCCGGGAGCTGGCTCTGAAGGTCTTCCGGCATACGTCCCGGTACGACGCCAGGATCGCCGGATATCTGGAGGCCCAGGCCGAGCCGGCGCTGGGCCGGTTCCCGTCCCTCCTCACGCTCCAATTCGAGAAGGTCCAGCCCCTCCGGTACGGGGAAAACCCGCACCAGCAGGGCGCCTTCTATCGGGATCTCAGCGGGGGCGAGCCCGCGGTGGCTCGCGGCCGGCAACTGCACGGCAAGGAGATGTCCTTCAACAACTTCCTGGACGCCAATGCCGCGCTGGAGTTGGTCAAAGAGTTTCAGGGTATTGCTGCCGTCATCGTCAAGCATAATAACCCGTGCGGGGTCGCGACCGGCGGGACCCCCCGGGAGGCTTACGTGAAGGCCCGGGAGACCGATCCGATCTCCGCCTTCGGCGGCGTCATCGCCTTCAACACCAGGGTGGACCTTGAGGCGGCGAAGGAGATCACCGCCACGTTCGTGGAGGTGGTGGTGGCTCCCGGGTTCGCGCCCGAGGCCCTGTCCGAGCTCAAGCGAAAGAAGGACCTGCGTCTCCTGGATGTGGGGGCGCTCCGCACGGAGGCGCGCGCCGACCTGGACCTGATGGACCTGAAGAAAATCGTCGGCGGGCTGCTGCTCCAGGACCGGGATCTCGGTGCAGTCGCGGACGTGCGGGCGCTCAAGGTGGCCTCCCGGCGGGCCCCCACCGCTGAAGAATACGAGTCCGTGGCCTTCGCGTGGAAGGTGTGCAAGCACGTCAAGTCCAATGCCATCGTGTTCGCCCGGCCCGATCGCACGATCGGGATCGGGGCCGGCCAGATGAGCCGCGTGGATTCGGTGAAGCTGGCCACGGGCAAGGCGGCCTCCTCGTGCAAGGGCTGCGTCATGGCCTCCGACGCCTTCTTTCCGTTCCGCGATGGGATCGACGCCGCGGCTCAGGCCGGGATTACCGCGGTCATCCAGCCCGGCGGGTCGATTCGCGACGAAGAGGTGATCAAGGCGGCTGATGACCACAAGATGGCGATGGTCCTGACCGGCATGCGGCATTTCCGCCACTAGAGGATAACTGAACACCTTCCTGTCTGTGTCGCCCCGAATGCAGTGAAAGGTTCTAGTGACCGCTCATTGCGAGCCTCGAGTCCACGCATGAAGGTGCTCCTCGTCGGCGGAGGTGGTCGGGAACACGCTCTCGCGTGGATGATCGCCCGGAGTCCCCGGGTGGGGAAGGTGTACTGCGCCCCTGGGAATGCGGGCATCGCGCGCGTGGCCGAGTGCGTCCCGCTGGCGGCCGACGATCTCAGGGGGTTGCGGGCCTTCGCACAGGATCGGCGCGTAGACCTGACGGTCGTCGGACCGGAATCCCCGCTGGTGGCCGGGATCGTCGACGAGTTCCGCAAGTCCAAGCTGCCGATCTTCGGCCCGCACAAGGCGGCCGCGCGGATCGAATCCAGCAAGACCTTCTCCAAGGAGCTCATGGTCAGGCTGCGCATCCCCACGGCGGAGGCCAGAACCTTTGCGGCGGTGGGCCCGGCCCTGGACTATCTCGATCGTCGCGACCTCCCTATCGTGGTGAAGGCGGACGGGTTGGCCCAAGGCAAAGGCGTCGTCGTCGCCGCGAGCCGGGCCGAGGCCCGCCAGGCTGTGCGCGCCATGCTCGAGGACAAATCGTTGGGGGAGGCCGGCGCGCACGTGCTGATCGAGGACTTCCTCGAAGGCGAGGAGCTCACGGTCATGGCCTTTACGGACGGGAAGGCGGTCGTCCCGCTCGTGCCGGCCCAGGACCATAAGCGTGTCGGGGACGGGGACACGGGCCCCAATACCGGCGGCATGGGGGCCTACGCGCCGGTGCCGGCGGCGGATCCCTCGCTCCTCGACCAGGTGCGCCGCACGATCCTGGAGCCGATTGTGGAGGGGCTCTCCCAGATCGGCAGTCCCTTTCACGGGGTCCTCTATGCCGGGTTGATGATGGTCCGGGGGGAATTGAAAGTCTTGGAGTTCAACGCGCGGATGGGGGATCCGGAAGCCCAGGTGGTGTTGCCACTCTTGAAGACCGATCTGGTGGACATCCTCATGGCGGTGGTGGAGCACCGCTTGGATCAACTGGCGGTCGAATGGCAGAGGCGCGCGGCGCTCTGCGTGGTGCTGGCGGCCCCCGGCTATCCCGGCGCGCCGGTCAAAGGGGCCCCGATCACGGGGGTGCCCGAGATCGGGACGCAGGACGACCTCCTCGTGTTTCATGCCGGGACCGCGTTGGGGCCCCAGGGTCTTGTGACGGCCGGGGGGCGCGTCCTTGGGGTCACGGGCCTCGGGGACGACCTCGCCGCGGCCCGTGACCGGGCCTACGCCGGGGTCCGGCAGATCCGGTTTGACGGGATGCACTACCGCACCGACATCGGCGCCCGGGCGTTGTTCCCGCGTTGAAAGCTGGAGGGGCGGTGGTATAATGCGGCAGATATGAAGAAGCCACGCGTCGCGATCTACATGGGCAGCGCGTCCGATGCCCCCGTGATGGAAGAAACCGTGAAGACCCTGAAGGAGTTCGGGGTTGAGTGCGAAGTGGCGGTGGCGTCCGCCCACCGCTCACCGGAGCGGGCCCAGCGGCTCGCCGCCACGGCCGAGCAACGGGGCATCGAGGTCCTCATCGTCGGCGCCGGCGGCGCGGCTCACCTGGCCGGGGTCATGGCGGCCGGCTCCATTCTCCCGGTCATCGGGGTGCCGCTGGACAGTTCCGCGCTCAAGGGACTCGATGCCCTGCTGGCGACGGTGCAGATGCCGGGGGGCGTGCCGGTGGCCACCATGGCCATCGGGAAAGCCGGCGCCCGGAATGCCGGCATTTTGGCGGCACAGATCCTGGCTCGGAAGGACGGGGAGTTGGCCAAGCGTCTGCATGAGCACAAGCGAGCCATGGCCGCTGCGGTCGAAGAGGCGTCCAAGCAGGTGGAGGCTCCCTGAGGGTTATGCCCGAGACAATTCTTTGCCGTGACCTGTCCGACGCTTCGCTTCGCGAGGCTGCTCACATGGTCCGGGCGGGGGGCGTGATCGCGTACCCGACGGACACGTTCTATGGCCTGGGCGCCTGCCCCTTCGACGCCGACGCGGTTCGCCGCGTGTTCGACCTGAAGGGCCGTTCCACGACGGCCAGCCCGGTGTTGGTGCTCATTCGCTCCCGCGCCGATCTGAAATCCTTGGTGTCCGAGATCACCCCGGCAGCCGAGCGGCTCATGGGAGCCTTTTGGCCGGGGCCGCTGACCCTCGTGTTTCGGGCGGCCCCCGCCGTCCCCGCCGTGATCACGGCCGGAACCGGGACCATCGGGATCCGCCTCCCGGCTCATCCGGGCGCACAGCGTGTGCTCGAGGCCGTCGGTGGGCCCCTCACCGGGACCAGTGCGAATCGCACGGGGGATCCTTCTGCGACGACGGCGGAGGACGTGCGGCGGGCCTTGGGGGTCGGCGTGGACGTGATCCTGGACGGCGGAGCGACTCCCGGCGGGCTGCCGAGCACCGTGCTGGACACGTCCGTGACGCCGCCGCGGCTCATTCGGGAAGGACGGGTGCCGAGCGCGGCGCTGCGGTCCATCATCGGATCATTGGCCGCCTGACCATGCTGACGTACCTCCATTCCTTCAATAACCGGATCTTCCACCACCTGCGGCTGACCACCAAGCTCGTCATCATGATGCTGACGCTCCTGGTCCTTTCGCTCATGGCCTCGGTCCTCCTCTCCTATATGTCCCGGCAGGCGCTGGTGGATGAGATGGAGGAGAGCATCAACGCGATGTCGAACGCCACGGCCGTCAGCCTCGAACAATTATCCGGCGACCCGGACCCCGCCCAGTTCCAGAAGCTGATGGGCCGGTTCATCAAGAAGGGCGTGAAGGAGATCAAGCTCCTGGACGTGAAGAAGGAAGTCATCGTCAGCACGCCGCCTCAACCCGAGCGGAAGATCGAGAGTACGCCCACCACGGGAGGAAAACGGGAATATAACGTGACCGCGCCCTTGGTGGACGGGACGGACGTGTTGGGATTCATTCACGTGACGTTCACTCTCGACGATCTGGCCCAGTCGACCAAGGCGACGCTCTACAAGCGCATCGCCGTGACGGTGGCGATCTTCTCGCTCGGCATTCTGGTCTCGCTGTACCTGGCGAGGAAATATACCCAACCGCTCCATGACGTGGTCAAGGCCGCCAAGCACGTGGCCTCCGGCGATCTGACCAAGACGATCGAAGTCGAGGGAGAGGACGAGATCGCCGAACTGACCCGCAGCTTCAACGAGATGGTGGAGAAGCTCCGCCAGCACCGGGAGCTGGAGGAACGCCTCCGGGAAGCGGAACGGCTGTCCGCCGTCGGGAAGCTGGCCTCCGGCATCGCCCATGAAATCAGGAACCCGTTGAACTTCATCAGTCTCAGCATCGACCACATCCGGACCAGGTTGACCAGCCGGCGTGTCGAGGGGACGGCCGAGGCCCTGGCCCTGATGTCCAACATCAAGGAGGAGATCCATCGGCTCAATGGCATGGTCGAGAACTTCCTCACGGTGGGCAAGCCCCTTACGCTGAACAAAAGCGATGTGGACCTGGGGGCCCTGGTGCGGGATGTGGTGGGGCTCGCCCAGCAGAAGGCGGTGGAGCAGGGCATCGAGATCGTGGTCTCCGGTCAGACATCACTCCAGGGCCTCAAAGCAGATCCCGTCCAGCTCAAAACGTGTCTCATGAACGTCGTCCTCAATGCGATCCAGGCGATGCCCAACGGGGGGCGGCTCCGGATCGTAAGCGCCCTTCGGCCTGGCGTGCGGGAGGGCGTAGACGGCCCGCCTTCGTCCGGCGCCGTCGAGGTGACCGTCTCGGACACCGGACCGGGCATCGGGGAGGAGGACCTCGCGAAGATCTTCGATCCCTATTTCACCACCAAAAAGCTGGGAATCGGCCTCGGGCTGGCCATCACCAAGAAGATCGTCGAGGAGCACGGGGGGCAGATCAGCGTCCGGAGCCGGCTGCACGAGGGGACCGCCGTCATTATCAGCTTGCCGGCGGACAGCGTCGCGGAGGTCGCGGTATGACGGCCGGACACGTCCTTGTCGTCGATGACGAGAAGTCGCAGCGGGATATCCTCACGGTCATTCTCGAGGGAGAGGGCTATACCGTGGAGACGGCGTCCAATGTCCCGCAGGCCCTCAGTCTCTATCGGGGCCGCCCCGCGGACCTGGTGTTGACCGATCTCTCGATGCCGGAGCGGGACGGGCTGTCCCTCCTTGATGATCTGACGAAGCTGGACCCTGACGCCCACGTGGTCGTCATCACCGCGTACGGGACCGTCAATTCGGCCGTCCAGGCCATGAAGAAGGGGGCCTTCGACTACCTCACCAAGCCTCTGGATCGGGAAGAGCTCCTGATCACCGTGGCGCGGGCATTCGAAACGATCCTTCTCATCAAGGAGAACCGGCGGCTGCGGCAGCAACTATTTGAATCGTTCAAGGTGGAGAGCATCATCGGTCACCACCCACTCATGCAGGAGGTGTTCCGGCTCATCAGAAAGGTGGCGCCCAGCCAGACGACCGTGCTGATCACCGGGGAGAGCGGGACCGGGAAGGAGCTGGTTGCGCGGGCCCTTCACGCCGAGAGCCCCCGCCGGGACTGCCCGTTTCGGGCCCTCAACTGCGCCGCCATTCCGGAGACGCTCATCGAGAGCGAGCTGTTCGGATACGAGAAGGGGGCCTTTACCGGCGCCCAGGCCAGGCAGATCGGCCTCTTCGAGGCGGTGAACCATGGGACGTTGTTTCTGGATGAGATCGGGGACCTGAGCCCGCCCCTCCAGGCCAAGCTGCTCCGGGTGCTGCAGGAAAAGGAGGTGCGGCGCATTGGGGGACGGGAGGACATCAAGGTGGACGTCCGGGTGGTGGCCGCCACGAACCGCAACCTGGCGGCGGCCATCAAGCAGGGGAATTTTCGCGAGGACCTGTTCTATCGGCTGAACGTCGTGACCATCCCCCTCCCGTCGCTGCGGGAGCGGACCACGGACACCCCCGAACTCGTCGAGCATTTCCTCAAGAAGTTTGCGGCGGCCTCGGGAAAGACCGTCAAGGGAGTCAGCAACAATGCCCTGCGGGTGCTGATGGAATACCATTGGCCTGGCAACGTGCGGGAGCTGGAGTCGGTGATCGAACGGGCGGTGCTGCTCTGCGAGGGGGACCGCCTGGAAGTCGAGGACTTTCCGCCGGAGGTGCGGGCGCGCACCACCTTGCTCGACCGGATGGAGTTCGAGCTGCCGAGCGAGGGGTTTTCCTTGGAGGAGTTCGAGCGGCAGTTGTTGGAAAAGGCCATGGCCCGGAGCAACGGGATCATCGCCAAGGCGGCGAAGATCCTGGGGCTGTCCTACAAGACCATGCAATACCGGCTGGAGAAGTTTCAGATCGGGCGGGGGCCCGCTGCCGGACGGAGCGCTCCCTCAGAGGAGCCGGACGGGCAGGAATCTCGGGCGTGACGGGATCGGAGAGACTCAACAGGGAGGAGGTTCGGATGACCGACAAAGCGCGGCGTGTGGCAGGGATGGTGGTGGTGGTGGGTCTCTTGGCGGGGTTGACCGGCTGTGACTGGTGGCCGCCCGCTCTTCAGGAACGGATCGGAAGGCTGGAGGCGCAGGTCAAGGCCCAGGAAGCGGAAAGAATCAAGGTGCTGGCCAAGGTAGGCGAGCTGACCAAGGCCGTGGATGAGCATAACGCCCAACGGTCCCAACTCCTACAAGCCAACGGGGAGTTGAAGGCTCACGTCGATCAACTGCAGGCGGCGCTGGATGAGGCCCAGGCCAAGTTGGCGAAGATGAAGCCGGCGGGGTCTGGAAGAGGCCGGAAGTAGGGGCCGAAACGGCGATCAGGAGCCGGACGGGGTCGAGGAGGAAGGCGTCGGCTCCGACTTGGATCCGGCGGGAGAGGTGGCGGGAGAGGCGGATGGTGACGGCGGTGGGGTAGCGGGCTTCTCCGGTCCGTCTTTCTTGGAGTCGGGGGCCGCGCTCGGGGTGTCCTTCGACGTCCCCTCGGCGGCCGGGACCTTCATTTTGTCGGAATAATCGGTGACGTACCAGCCCGCGCCCTTAAACATGATGGCCGACGCCGACACCAGTTTAGTCACCGGCCGGTTGCAGACCCGACACGTCGTGACCGGGGCGTCGCTGAGCTTTTGCTTGACCTCGAACCGGTGGCCTTCCTCACACCCGTACTCATAGATCGGCATCCAGACACTCCCTGTGGACCAGGTCCTTGTGAAGGAGGGATAACCTTACTTTGCCGGACCGTCAAGCCCCCGGACCCTCAACCTAAGTGAGCCGGTTGACCGCCGCTTCGATCCGGTCCAGTCCTTCGACAATGTTCGGCATGCTCGTGGCGTAGGAAAATCGAATGTGGGCGGGCGCCCCGAAGGCCTCACCGGGAACCATGGCGACGCGCGCCTCCTTGAGCAGATACGCGGCCAGCCCGTTGGCCGTGTCGATGGGGCCGTCCGGGGAGCGGCGGCCGAAGAGGTTCCCGACGTGAGGAAAGGCATAGAAGGCGCCGTGCGGCAGCGAGCACCGGATGCCCGGGATCGTGTTCAAGCGGTCCACCATGAACCGGCGCCGTTTCTCAAACTCCGCGACCATCTCCTTGATGAACGGTTCCCCCTCGTGCAACGCCACGACGGCGGCCTTCTGCGCCATGGAGTTGGGATTGGAGGTGCTCTGGCTCTGCACGGTGGCCATGGCGGCGATCAGGTCCTTCGGGCCCGCCGCGTAGCCGATCCGCCATCCCGTCATCGAGTAGGCCTTGGACACGCCGTTCACCACCACCGTGTGCGCATAGATCTCCGGTCCCAGGGAGGCGATGCTGACGTGGGTGCGCCCATCGTAGAGGAGTTTCTCGTAGATCTCGTCGGAGACGACGAGCAGCCCGTGGCGGAGCGCGACTTCGGCGATGGCTTCGAGCGCCCGCCGATCATAGGCCGTTCCCGTCGGGTTGCAGGGGGTGTTCAGGATGAGGGCCTTCGTCCGCGCCGTCACGTGACGTTGCAGGAGGTCGCCGGTCAATTGAAATCCAGTCGCCTCGCTCGTGGGGACCAACACCGGGGTCGCGTCGTTAAGCAGCACCTGATCCGGGTAGGAGACCCAATAGGGAGCGGGAATGATCACCTCGTCGCCGGCTTCAAACAAGGCCTGGGCCACGTTATACAGGGTATGTTTGGCCCCGCACGAAATCAGGACCTGCGATTTGTCGTAGGTGAGCCCCTGGTCCCGGCGCAGCTTGTCGACGACCGCACTCCTGAGCTCCACGATGCCGGCGGACTCGGTGTACTTGGTGAATCCGCTGCGGATCGCCGCAATTCCGGCCTCCTTCACCAGGGTGGGCGTGTCGAAGTCGGGCTCGCCCGACGCAAAGTCGATCACGTCCACGCCCCGCGCGGCCAACGCCTTGGCCTCGCTGGTGATCCTGAGCGTCGGGGAGGGCGAGATACGGCCGACCCGCTTGGCGAGTTTCATCGGCCCGGGCCCCGCAGCTTGGCGACCAGCCGTCGGCTCACCTCCGGGTGCAGAAGCCCGGACAGGTCCCCGCCGAGGCTGGCGACTTCTTTCACGATGGTGGAGGTCAGAAAGATGTACTCCTGGCTCGGCAGGAGAAAGACGGTCTCGATGTCGAGATCCAGCTTCCGGTTCATGAGGGCCATCTGGAATTCGTACTCGAAGTCCGACACGGCCCGCAGCCCTCTGATGATCCCATGGGCCCCCCGCTCCCGGACGAAGGTGACCAGCAGTCCGTGGAAGGGTTCCACTTCCACGTTCGGGAGGTCCTTGGTCGTCAGCCGGACCATCTCGACCCGTTCGGCCAGGTCGAAGGTGGGAGCCTTCCGCGGACTCGGGGCGACGGCCACGTAGATCTTATCGAAGAGCCGGAGGCCCCGGGCGATCAGGTCCACATGTCCGTTCGTGATCGGATCGAAAGTGCCGGGGTACACGCCGATTCTCATGGCGAATCCTCACGCGGAATATGCCGATACATCGAGAGCAGGGCATCCCCGTATCGGTAAGTTTTGACCCGGGTCAGCTGTCCGATACGATCTTCCAGGTGGGTTTTGTGGAAGTGCTCGATAACCAGCACACCATCCGGATGTATGATAGCACCGCCTCCCAGTGATGGCAAGACTCGTTTCCCGTCCTCGGTGTGATACGGCGGGTCCAGGAAGACGATATCGTACGGTTCGCCGGCCGCCTTTGTGAGGAACCGTGCGACGGTGGTCGCCTGGATGTCGGCGCGGGCCTCAAAGCCGCACCGGCTGAGATTGGTCCGGAGCAGGCGGCGGGTCCCGGCGTGGGACTCCACGAAGGTCACGCGGCTGGCCCCCCGGCTCAGCGCCTCGATGCCGACCGCTCCGGTTCCCGCATAGAGGTCGAGAAAGCGCGCTTGGGGGATGCGGTCCGCGAGGATATTGAAGAGGGCCTCTTTGACCGGGTCGGCAGTGGGACGCACCTTCGTCCCCGGTGCCCCGGCCAGCCGGCGTCCCCGCGAGGTGCCGCCGATGATCCGCATGCGCCGCCCTCTCGGACCTCCGTCCCCGGTTTTGATGATCCCAAAGCGCCATCATTATCATACGTCAAATTGAGACTCGTATGTTAGCGGTCGAAGCCGCCTCGACACGTCTGGCACACCGCATCGAGGCGTGGCCTCGCGGCCTCAGCCGTCGAGACAGAGGAATTAACAGGGGTGGTCTAGGTCGGTCAACGAGTGACGGTGTCGGCAGTCCTGGCTTCGCGATGCTTCCGTTGGTCGTGGGCAAAGGACGGGTAGACGATCGAGGCGCAATTCAGGCACTTCCATGCGATCACGAGGAAGAAATAATCGGAGTATTCTTGCCTCACCATAAAGCCCTGGCATTTTTTACACTTCATCGATCTGATCTCCTTGGGGGTCGCCGTGCCGATGGTATTCATATGTGGCGAATTATTTCAAGCAAAAGTGGTGCCACTCGATTCTCCATTTCCTGTTTCATTGAATTTCTAACATATTTGATGAATTTTTAATTTTCTCATTACTCGAAAAGGGTCATCGCTGTGTCAAAAATGTCGACCCCCTGTTTTAAAAAGTCCATTTTCTGTCCTCTGAGGAACCAGGTATGGAAAAGGCGGGGCAGGCACGGAGGTGACGATGGGAATCGCAACGTGGCCTCCTGACGAACGTCCCCGAGAGCGATTGCTCCGGTACGGTCCGGAGACCTTGACAGACGGGCAACTTCTTGCCATCTTGCTGGGAAACGGTCATGCGCGAGGGACTGCGCTGGACATCAGCATGGCCTTGCTCAACCGTCCCGGCGGTCTCCAGGGGTTGGGCCAGGACGGGATCCGCGAACTCTGTGCGGTGCGGGGCATCGGACCGGCGAAGGCCGCCGTCATCAAGGCCGCTCTGGAGATCGGGAAGCGGGCCACGTCGGTCCCTCTGACGACGGGGCAGCGGGTGACCTCGAGCCGGGACGTGTTCGGGTACTATCGGCCCCTCTTGCGGGATCTGCGCCGGGAAGTCTTTAAGGTCATTCTGCTTGACGGAAAGAACACGATCATCAAGGACGTCACGGTGTCGGAGGGGAGCCTGACTCTGAGTATCGTCCATCCAAGAGAAGCGTTCGTGCCCGCCGTGCGGGAGTCAGCCGCCGCCGTCATCTTCGTTCACAATCACCCGAGCGGGGATCCGGAGGCCAGTCCCGAAGACCGGGCGCTGACCCAGCGGCTCGTGTCAGCCGGGGAGATTATGGGGATCCGGGTCTTGGATCATGTCATCATCGGAGATATCCGATACTTCAGTTTTGCGGACCAGGGCTGGCTGACGCCGTAGCCTTGAAAAGGGAGGAGAGGCAGCAATGCCTGCGAAGCTAAGCAAATCGCAAAAAGCCCCCACAGGGACCAAAGCGAAAAAGGCCGTCGGTGCCGGGAAGGACAAAGGAGTGGGAGCCAAACCGCTCGCCAAAGGGCCTCGGGGTGGAGGGGCGGCAGACCCTTCCGCTGAGGTCAAACGGCTCGCCCAGGAGGTGGAGTTGCTCAGGGCGGAGCTCAACAAGCGGATCGCTGCGGGAGGGGAGGGCGCCGCGTCCCGGCGCGATCAGGACAAGGCCTTGGCGGACCGTCTGGCGCGCTTGGATGAAAAGGTGGATGCGCTGTGGTCGCGCCTATCGGATCTTGAGGACCGCTCAGAGGGTGAGGGGGGAGGCCGGTCGCGTGAGGCCGAATTCGACGAACCGCCGGATAGGGAGTTCTACGAGCACAGTTAAGCTAGGCCGGGTGAGGCCCGATGAGGGTCAGGACCCCCGTATAGGTGAGCAGGTGCGGGACCCCCATGATGGGCCCGATCTCGGTATAGGTGGAGAATCCGATCAGAGGGATGTCGCCGAACGTCTTCCGGATGGCCGTGACGTCCACATTGTCCTCCCCGTAGAGGGGCGCCCCTCGTCCACAGCAGTTGAAGTAGAGACCAAAGGCGGGCGGCATCCCTGATGGACCCGCGCCGCATCCGCCAGGGCATGGGCGAGGTCCTGGCGCGCCGGCTCTGAGCCCTTCACCACGAACCCGGCGATTTGTCCCTCCACGATTTCTTCGCCCACCGTCAAAGCTCCCCGGATTGGATCGATCCCCAGGATGTTCCGGACCAGGTACTCACCGTTGACGAGGGCCGTTTGGGCCCGATCCGCGGGCACGCCGAGAAAGAGGGTCCCGGGTCCCAGTGAGGCGCCATCGGGATGTTGCCGAAGGAGGTCGGCCAGCACCTCCACCGCGGGTCGTCCCTCGAGCTCTTCGATGGTGTGACCGGAGGCCTTGGTCACCACGCAGGGCCGACCGATCGGGGTACAGGCCTGGGTGGCGGTGATGGAATGGGTGAATCGACCGGTCCAGAGGAGGCCGGCGACGGCGTTCGGCTCGATTTCATTGCCGCACATCACGAAGGTGCGCCGCGAGCTTCTGTCCTCGGAGGCGCCCCCGCCGACGATCGGCACCGCTCCCAGTTCATGCCGAAGCCCGGCCAGCAAGGCTCCCCCCCTGGAGGTTCAGCGTATCGGGCAGGATGGTGAGCAAGGAGGACGCGTCGACCGAAGCCTTGAGCGTCCTACCGAATGCGCTGGCCGACGCCCTCGTCCCGCCCGTTGAGGTCGCGGGCCAGGAAGGGCGTGAACGAGATATCGGGGGACCGAAGCGCCAGGACCGCGATGGTGGGGGCGCCTGTGATTTCACCGGCGGTGGTGAGGACGCCCAGGGCATTGCAGCCGATGAGGTGTGGCGCCTGGGTCGCGGCGCGGAGAGCCTCCACCATGACCGGGTACGTCGGGGCGTGAGGAATGGTGGCGAAGACGAGGATCAGGTCGGCCCGGTCCACGCCGGCCGCCGCCATCGCCTGATCGGCCGCAGCCCGCGCGGCGTAGGCCGTGCGAGGGTCCTCCGAATGTCCGACGTCGACTGCAATCATGAGAGCTGATCGTCCACTTTTTTTATCATAACATAGGGTCGTACGCCTCAGGCACCTGATGGGATCCAAGGGGCCCTCACCATTAGGTGGAACCATGGAATCTCCTTCCGTTGACTCGCCGCGGAGGCCTGTGGTACGGTGACCTCCATGCGCGCCAACGGATACGCTCCCAATTTCAAAGAGTTCTGCGCCTTGGCCAGACAGGGAAACCTCATCCCGGTGTATCGGGAGGTCCTAGCCGACTTCGAAACCCCGGTCTCGGCGTTCGCCAAGATCGATGAAGGCCCTTGCGCCTATCTCTTGGAAAGCGTCGAAGGCGGAGAAAAATGGGCGCGGTATTCCTTTCTGGGGAGCGGCTCGCCGGTCACGATTCAGGGCAACGAGCGGGAATTGACGGTCTCCGAGGGGCGCCGCCGTCGGCGGATCCCGGTCACACGGGATGTCCTGGCCAGCCTCCGGGACCTCATGGCGGGGTACCGCCCCGTGTCCGTCGCCGGCTTGCCCCGATTCTGCGGCGGCGCCGTCGGGTATCTGAGCTACGATATCGTCCGGCAGTTCGAGCGCCTTCCCTCGCTCCGCAAGGATGTCCTGGGCCTCCCTGACGTGTGCTTCCTGCTGACCGACACGCTCCTCGTTTTCGACAACGTGGCCCAGACCATCAAGGTCGTGGCGAACGCCCGCGTGACCAACGGCAATTCCAAGAAGGCGTACGCGGACGCGATCCGCCGGATCGACCGGATGATCAGGCGCCTGCGCACAGGGCGCCGCCCGCTCCAGAGCCGTCCGTCCGCCCGCCGCCCGCTCGTCTTCACCTCCAACATGAGCAAGGCTGACTTCGAGAAGATGGTCGTGCAGACGAAGGAGTACATCAAGGCGGGCGACATCTTCCAGGGGGTCCTCTCCCAACGCTGGCAGACCACCATCAAGGCGCGGCCATTCGACATCTATCGTGCCCTGCGGGTCATCAATCCCTCGCCCTATATGTACTATCTCAGATTCCCCGGCGTGGAACTGGTGGGCTCGTCGCCGGAGGTGCTGGTCCGCTGCGAGGACGGCCGGGTACAACTGCGGCCGATCGCCGGGACTCGCCGCCGCGGGTCCACCGAGGAGGAGGATCGGGCTCTGCGCGAGGAGTTGCTGGCCAACGCCAAGGAGCGGGCGGAGCACGTGATGCTGGTGGATCTGGGGCGCAACGACGTGGGCCGGGTGGCGCGGCCAGGGACCGTTCGCGTGAAGGAGTTCATGGTCGTGGAGCAATACTCGCACGTCATGCATTTGGTGTCGCAGGTCGAAGGCCGGCTGGCGCCCGATCAGGACGCCTACGACGTGCTCCGTGCGTGCTTTCCGGCCGGGACGGTCTCCGGCGCGCCCAAGATCCGCGCGATGGAAATCATCGAGGAGCTGGAGCCGTCACGGCGGGGACCCTATGCCGGCGCGGTGGGCTACTTCGGGTTCTCCGGGAACATGGACACCTGCATCAACATCCGGACCGTGGTGGTCAAGGGCCGCCAGGCTTTCATTCAGGCGGGCGCCGGGATCGTGGCGGACTCCGATCCCGAGGCCGAGTATGTCGAGACCTGCAACAAAGCCAAGGCCATGATGCGCGCCGTCGACATGGCCGAACGAGGCCTCGATTGAGGGAGGAAACCGTTATACGTTAATCGTTAATCGGCAACCAGGAATCTTCTACGTTTAACGTTTAACGAATAACGATTAACGCTCATGTTGCTCGTGATCGACAACTACGATTCGTTCACCTACAACCTCGTCCAGTATCTCGGCGAGCTGGGGCAGGAGGTACGGGTGTTCCGGAACGACGCGATCACGGTGGACGAGATCGCGGACCTCAAGCCGGACCGGATCGTGATCTCGCCGGGCCCGTGCACGCCGAAGGAAGCCGGAATCTCGGTCGAGACCATCACCCGCCTGGCCGGGACCATCCCAATCCTGGGCGTGTGCCTGGGGCATCAGAGCATCGGGGAGGCCTTCGGCGGCGAGGTCGTCCGGGCTGCCCGGTTGATGCACGGGAAGACCTCCCTGATCCGGCACGACGGAAAGACGATTTTCCGGTCCCTGCCGAACCCCTTCGAGGCCACGCGCTATCACTCGCTGATCGTGCGCCGGGACACCCTTCCGGCCTGCCTGGAAATCTCGGCCGAGACCGCCGAAGGCGAGATCATGGGGCTTCGCCACCGGACGCTTTCCGTCGAAGGCGTGCAGTTCCACCCGGAATCCATCCTGACGCGGCCGGGCATGGACCTGCTCCGGAACTTTTTGACCCTGTAATTTCCCGCCATGATCAAAGACGCCATCGCCAAGCTCGTCGACCGGCAGAATCTGACGGAGGCCGAGGCCGAGGCCGTCATGCACGAGATCATGGACGGAAAGGACTCTCCGGCCCAGATCGCGGCCTATCTGACGGCGCTTCGCATGAAGGGGGAGACGGTGGAGGAGATCACCGGCTCCGCCCGCGCGATGCGGGAGAAGGCCACGCGCATCCGGGTCAATGATCCGATGGTGGTGGATACGTGCGGCACGGGCGGGGACGGAGCGGCCACCTTCAACGTGTCCACCACGGTAGCCTTCGTGGTGGCCGGCGCGGGGCTTACCGTGGCCAAGCATGGCAACCGGGCGGTCTCATCCAGGTCCGGCAGCGCGGACGTGCTGAAAAGCCTCGGGGTGCGCGTGGACCTCCCGCCCGAACGGGTCGAGGAATGCGTGAACGACATCGGGATCGGGTTTTTATTCGCGCCGCTCTTTCACGGCGCCATGAAGCACGCGATGGGACCCCGCCAGGAGATCGGGGTGCGTACGATCTTTAATTTGTTAGGGCCGCTGACGAATCCGGCGGGGGCGTCCATCCAGGTGCTGGGGGTGTACGACGAGGCCCTGACGGAGACGCTCGCGAAGGTTCTGGTGAAGCTCGGCAGCCGGCACTGCTACGTGGTCCATGGCATGGACGGATTGGATGAGATCACCGTCACGGACCGCACGCGCGTGTCCGAAGGGAAAGGCGGACGGATCACGAACTATTTCATCGAGCCCCGCGACTTCGGATTCGAGCGGGCTCGGCTCAAAGATTTGGCCGGCGGCGACGCCGACGAGAACGCCCGCATCATCCGGGACATCCTGGGCGGGCGCGAAGGGCCGCGCCAGCAGCTGGTTCTCTTGAACGCCGCGCCGGCCTTGGTGGCCTGCGGGAAGGCCGCCACATTGCTCGATGGGGTCAAGCGGGCCCAGGAGGCCATTCGCTCAGGGGCGGCGATGGAGAAGCTGGAGAGCCTCGTGCGGTGGACCAATCGGTAATCGTCGTCACCCCATGATATTCGATGAGATTCTTGAATCGAAGAAGCGGGAGATCAAGGAGAAGAAGACCGCCCGCTATCTCGCGGACCTGAAAACCAGGATCCGCGACCTGCCGGCGCCGATGGGCTTCTATCGGGCGCTGGCGGGCCTTCCCTTACAGCCCGCAGTCGGACCCAGCCGCCCCGCATTCATCCCGAAGGGCGAGACGCCTCGGCTGATTGCGGAGGTCAAGAAGGCCTCTCCGAGCAAGGGCATCCTTCGCGAGGAGTTCGACCCGCTCGCGATCGCGCGCCTCTATCACGAGCACGGCGCGACGGCTCTTTCGGTCCTCACGGACAAGGCCTATTTCCAGGGCAGCCTCGACGATCTCAGGACGATCAAGGAAGCGGTGCCTCTGCCTGCGCTCAACAAAGAGTTCATGGTGGACGAGCTCCAGTTCTACGAGGCGCGGGCCAATCTGGCGGATGCCGTCCTGCTGATCGTGGCGGCGCTCGACCGCCCGCAACTGATCGACTACTATCACCTCGCCCGGCAGGAGTTCGGCCTCGACGTCCTGATCGAGGTCCATCACGAGCGCGAGCTGGATACTGTACTTGAACGGATCCCCGAGGCCCGCCTCATCGGGATCAATAACCGCGACCTGACCACGTTTGTCACATCGCTCGAGGTGACGTTCAAGCTGGCGAAGCGCATTCCTGTTGGCAAACTGATCGTGAGCGAGAGCGGGATCTTTACGCGGGACGACGTCAAGCGCGTCGCTGAGGCCGGGGTCCGCGCCATCCTGGTGGGGGAGTCCCTCATGACCGCCAAGGACATCGGCGCCAAGATCAAGGAGCTGATCGGGCCTACGGATTCCGAGTAGGGGCGGGTTTTATACCCGCTCATTTTTTCGTTTCGACGACACGGGTCCTGCCGCTGAACCTCCCCGTCGTGCTCGCTCCACCCATCCCCCAGTGGCGGGTTACCCGTTGCTCCTCGATTGCAACGGGTGCAAACGCTGCGCGCGACGGGGGCCCCTGTTCAGCGTCACCCGCTCGTGCCTATTTCGAAAAAAATCCCTCTCCCCTGAAAGGGAGGGAGTTTTCAGGCCTGCCCTCTCAGGCCCAGCGTTTCCAGCAGTCCTTGGACATCCAGGTGGCCGATCAGCGTTTCCCGGTGGTGGTCCCATGTGGCAGGGAGGCTTTCGCAATAGGGCAATTCGCCGAACGAGCGAACCCCCGATACCCGCAGGATGGTCGGAATCGTTTCATGGACGGATGCCTCCTCGGTTGGCGCCATCGGGTTGTTGAAGACCAGGCCGAGGATCCGCACGCCGCGGCTTCGCAGGCATTCCAACGTCAGAAGTGTGTGATTGATGCTCCCAAGGCCCGAGCGCGCGACGACGAGGGTCGGCACCTCCAACTGCTTGATCAGATCCACGACGAAGAGGTCCGGGGTCACCGGCACCAGGACGCCGCCGATACCTTCCACGATCACGCACTCATGGCGCGCCGCGAGGACTGAAAATGCGTTCACGATGCGGTTCAGGTCGATCGGCGCGCCGGCATGGGCGGCGGCCACCAATGGGGCTGCGGGAGTGTGAAAGCGGTAGGGGCTCACGGCATCCAGAGTATCGCCGACGCCGCTGATCGAGAGGAGCCATTGCGGATCCGACGCCCCGGTGCCGCGGGCGGGCACGCCGGTCACGATGGGTTTCATGATCCCCGCGTCGATTCCCTGCGCCTTGAGCGCGGTCACCACGGCGGCGGTGACGATCGTCTTGCCGACGCCGGTGTCGGTCCCGGTGATGAAGATGCCGCGCGGGGTCACAACGGGGTAATCCGGCTGTCGAGGGTGAAGACCTGGCCGGAGACGTCCGGCATGGCGGCAAGCGCGACCACAAATCGGGCCACGTGGTCCATCGTCGTGCCATGGCCCAGGACCGGACCGAATGGGGCGGAAGCGGGATCGTCGTCATATCCGGTGAGCGCGGTGGCATGCCAGCCCGGCAGGATCATATTGACGCGCACGTGGGCCGGCCCCCATTCCCGCACTGCGCTCCGCATGAGGCCGAGCAGGCCGGCTTTGGCGGCCGCATACGGAGCCTGGCCGGTCCGCCCCTGGAGACCCGAGAGCGATCCGATGAGGATAACGGCTCCGTGGCCCTGGGCCTGCATGACCGCCCCCGCGCTCTGCAGGCAGTGAAAGGCGCCGGTCAACGTCGTGGCGACGACCCGCTCCCAGACGTCCTCCGCTAAACGGACGACGAAGCCCTCTTCGGCGATGGCCGCATTGCAGACCAGGACGTCCAGCCGACCCCAGCGGGCGACGGCGTCGGTCACCATGGCCTCCACGGCTTTGGCCTCCCGGACGTCAGCCTGGCAAGCGAACGCAGCCGTTCCGGATCCTGTGCTGGCGGTTTCAATGGCGCGGACGGTTTCAGCGGCCTCAGCGGCCTCTGTTCGAAAATTGACGACGACCCGATACCCGGCCTGCCCGAACCCCACGGCGATTGCGCGCCCGAGCCCTCTGGAAGCTCCGGTCACCAGGACGACCCGGTGCTCTTTCTTCCCTGCCCCGCATTCCATTGGCGCCTGCCGTGTCCCTCGTGGAAGCGCGCGGATTATAGCACGCCTTGATGGTCCGGCTGGGTTGTGTTACGGTACGGAGTTTGTTCAGGGAGAACTGATGCATCACAGCGGAGCTCGAAGGGAGAGGCGAATCCTGTGCCGGACGGTGGTGTCCGGGCTGGCGCTCCTTGGTCTCCTGGGGATCGGGTCCGAGACCATCGGGAGCGACCCTCTCGCCGAGGTGGTGCAGCACACCGAGCAGTATTTTCCGGACGAGATCGGCAGTGTCTGGCGGTACACGGGGCGAACCCGCACGGAGACGATCGAGCGTGTCGCGGACGTGATGTTCACCAATGAGGTGTCCACCATCGGCACCTCGAACATGAAGAGCGTGACGGTCAAGATCTTCCGCGAGACGAACCAGGGGAACAAGGGGCCGACCGACGGGTTCTTCCATCGCGACCAGACCGGCATCACCTATTACGGAAGCCAACCCACCACGCCGTTCGAGCAGCAGTTGGTCCCGTACAAGGTGCTCGTGTTTCCACTGGTCGTCGAGGGCTTCTTCCAGCAACTCAACAAGAAGGGCGTCGACATGCAATCCGACCTGGACGGGGATGGCCATTCCGAGCGGGCGGACGTGGTGGCCAATGTTCGGGTGACGGGATATGCGCCCCTGACGGTGGGGGCTGGGACCTTTCCCAACGCGCTTCAGATCGAGGCGGTCATGACCATCATCATCACCCTGTCCAAGGACCGGCGCGTGATCGTGAGCACGGACAAGATCACCAGCTGGTTTGCCCGCGGCGTGGGGCTCCTCAAATATGTCGAGACGATCGAGTCCCCGCCCATGCAGGAGACCCGGGGAGAGGTGACGTACGTCAGCGAGGAATTGGAAGGCTATTCCCTCAAGGGGGCAACAGGCGTCCCCGCCGTTCCCGCGCCTCCTTCGCGTCCGGGCGGGATGTAAGTCGCGCCTTCAAGTCTTTTCTAGCGGGAGGGTGCCCCGCTGACGCCCCTCCCGCACCCACATCCGTCCTCCGCACCTTTGAAAGAATTTCCAGGACGTAGTCGATCTGGTCCGGCGTGTGGCCGGCCGTCACGCTCATCCTAATCCGACTGGTCCCGGGAGGCACGGTCGGGGGACGGATGGCCGGGGCGTAGATGCCGTGGTTGAACAGGTGGTCGGCGAGCCGGAGTGCCGCATCGGCCTCGCCAACCAGAATGGGGATGATCGGCGAGGCGCTGTCCAGCGTTTCGAACCCTATCTGCTTGAGTCCGTTGAAAAGACGGTCCCGCAACTCCCACAGCCGCGCGCGCCGCTCCGGTTCAGCCTCGATCACTTCTAGCGCCGCCTTGGCGGCGGCCGCCACGGCAGGCGGCAGCGCGGTCGTATAGATGAACGGCCGAGCCCGATTCACAAGGTACTCGATCAAGTCCCGGGAGCCGGCGACAAACCCGCCGAGCCCGCCGAGGGCTTTGCTGAGCGTGCCCATTTGCACGATGGGGCGGCCCTCCAGGCCGAAGTGCTCGACGGTGCCCCGGCCTTCCCGGCCCATCACGCCGGTGCCATGGGCATCATCGACGACCAGGACCGCGTGGCTCGCCTCGACCGCATGAAGCAGGTCCGGCAGAGGGGCCAGATCGCCATCCATGCTGAACACCCCGTCGGTGACGACCAGGGCCGGTCGGGGCAGAGCGCCACGACACAGGCGACGCCGCAGTGAGGAGACGTCCCGGTGGGGATAGATCCGAAGCACGGCTGGGCTGATGCGGCAGGCGTCGATCAGGCTCGCGTGGCACAGACGATCCGCGTAGATGACGGCCCGGTCTTCGGCCAGCGTCTGGATCAATCCCAGATTGGCCTGATAGCCGGTGCTGAAGACCAGGGTCGCCTCCACGCGCTTGAAGGCGGCCAGGGCCTCCTCGAGTTCCCGATGAGGACGAAGCGTGCCCGAGACGAGCCGGGAGGCTCCGGCCCCGACTCCGTACCGTCGGACGGCCTGGATGGCGGCTTCGATCACTCGCGGGTGCGTGGCGAGGTCCAGGTAGTTGTTGGAGGAGAACAGCAGCACCCGCCGGCCTTGCATCTCCACCTCGGGGCCCGTTGCGGAGTCGATCACGTGGAGTTGCCGGAGGAGCGAGCGGCGGGCCAGAGTCTCCAGGCGGGTCCGGTACATCGGCCCTCCTATACCCTTCGTCGGGCGCTCTGTCAATCAGGCCCCTAGGGGTCCCCTCCCGTTGGAAGTGGGTGCGGGAGGGGCGTCAGC
Organism: Nitrospiria bacterium; assembly: GCA_041490525.1. Lineage (GTDB taxonomy): Bacteria > Nitrospirota > Nitrospiria > Nitrospirales > NS-4 > JBGPTH01. The sequence goes on along the minus strand of JBGPTH010000001.1, from coordinate 196,766 downwards.
GGGGCCCCCTCCCGCTGGAATTGACATTTGGCCGGGGCGTGCGTATAAGGGACCGCGACACGAGCACCGTTTGGAACGAAGGATGTACAAAATCAAAAAAGACCGGGGGCGCGGGGTCACCGATCCGACCCAGATCGTCGAATCGGTCGGACAGGCGGCCGGCGTCGCGCGCGAACACCTTCCGTGGGTCATCGGGGGGATCGCCGTGGCCCTCGTGGCGGGGTTGGTCGTCGGCGGGGTGTTCTGGATGCGGCAGCAGGAGGACCGAGCCGCCGCCGATTTGCTGAACGAAGGCACGCGGTTCTTTTCCGAACGGTCCGGCGGCCCCCTGCCGCGCCGGCCGGAGGAGCTGAAGAAGGCGGTCGAAGTCTTGCGGAAAGTGGTGGCCGAGTACCCCCGCAGCACCGCCGCCGCCCAGGCCGCCTACCTGCTTGGCAATGCCCTCAGTGATCTGAAAGAGTGGGACGGGGCCGTCAAAGCCTATCAGGACTTTCTGGCCCGGTATGGAGACCAGCGGCTGTTGGTACCTCTGGTGTACCAACGGCTCGCGTATGTCCAACTTTCCCAAGGCAAGAAGGACGAGGCTGAGAAGACCCTGTCCGCGATCTTGAGTCTCGAAGGCGCGCCCAACAAGGACCAGGCCCTCTTCGAGCTGGCCCGAATCGAGGAGCTGTCGAGCAGGCCCGAAGGGGCGCTCGCCCGCTACCAGGAACTCATGAAGGAGCACCCGAAATCGCCGTTTTCAAATGAAGCGGCCGTCCGGGTCAAGACCCTCGATGCCCGGAAAGCCGCGCAGACGCCTCCCCCGACGTCGATGCCGTCCGCGCCGGAAACGACAGTCTCTCCTTCACCCAAATAAAAGTTTTCTTCAAAAAGGCGGGAAGCCTATCGGGGCGAACCGGTCGATGCGCGGGAGGCGACGGCCACAGCCTTGGCCGGCTTGGAAATGAGAAGCCAGTCTCCGGGCGTGGGCCGGTAGGACTTGTCGAGGGCGTTGCCCTCCATAATGGACTCAGCGGTGGTCCGGTGGCGTGCGGCGAGGCGGGCCAGGGTATCGCCGCGGCGCACCTGGTAGCGGATCGCCTGGACCCGTTTCCCATCCTCGAATTTGGACAAATTCGCCAGCAAGGTGTCCTTCGTCCCGGCGGGGACTCTGAGGTGGTAGACCAGATCCGGCGGCGTCAGATCCTTTTTCAGCTCCGGATTCAGGACCTTGAGGGCCTCATAAGAGACACCGGCGGCTTTGGCGGCCGTTCTCAGATTCAGGGGCCGGAAGATGGCCACCGATTCGTATTCCATCGGGGACTGCGGGGCGATCGTGAGCCCGAACCGGGCAGGGTCCTTGGCGATCAAAGCGGCAGCCAGGAACCGTGGCACATATTCCTTGGTTTCGCGCTTGAGCAGCTTTGTATCGGTCAGGTCCCAGTAGTCGGCGCCCTCGGTGCGCGCGAGGGCGCGTCCGACCTTTCCCTCGCCGGCATTGTAGGCCGCCATCGCGAGGGGCCACGACCCGAAAAGATGGTACAGGTCCCGCAGGTATCGCGCCGCGGCCAGCGTGGACTTGACCGGATCCCTCCGTTCGTCGATCCAGTTGTCCACACGGAGGTCGTACATTTTGGCGGTGGATTTGATGAACTGCCAGGGTCCGACGGCCTTGGACCGTGACACCGCACTGGTGCTGAACCCGCTTTCGACGAGCGAGAGGAAGACCAGATCACTGGGTAAGTTGAACTCGGCAAAGATGCTTTGTACCATCCCGCGGTGGCGTTCCAGGCGGCCCAGCCACATCTCGAACCGATCCCGAATCTGGAAGGTGAAGAAGTGCACGTGCCGGTCCACCCTGGGGGTCCGAACAATCGGAACGTCGAAGTCGAGGGTCTCAATCGAGTCGTCGTCAAGGGACACCGGGTTGGAGACAGGGTCAGCGGTTTGGGAAATTTTGAGAGCGGAGAGGTCCAGCGTGATTCCGGCCGGGGAGGTGATCGACACGGACGGATTCAAGGGTTCAGCGCCGACCAAGGCCTCGACAGCGTCCGGTTCTTGGGAGGCAGTGTCAGCAGACTCTGAGGCGTGGTAACTCAGGTGAAGGCCCATGTCCACGCCGTACCGGTCGGAGGTCAAAGCCCAGGCCTCGGTCGGGAGGGCTGTCAAGGCTCCGACCCCACTCCAGAGCATCATCACGCTAAACGCCAGACGCATGGCTCCTCCCCTAAACCAGTAACTATAGATGAACGGACGGCCGAAAGCAAGATTCCCCCCCCCGCCACCTCGTCATGAGGGTCGGCGCACCGAGGGAAACGAGGGCCCCTCTTCTCTTTAATCGGCTGAAATCTCATCGACTTGAGGTCTCTTGGGCGCCTTGACAGGCCCCCCATCGTGTGATAGCGTGACGAAGTTTTGTCCAGCCCCCTCATCCCAAGTGTTAAGGAGACCCGCAGCATGCTGAAGCGGTATTTGTTGGCCCCGGGGCCGACGCCAGTCCCCCCGGAGGTCCTGCTGGCCATGGCCAGGCCGATGATACACCACAGAGCTCCGGAGTTTGCCGCGCTCTTCGCCGAGATTCGTGAAGATCTCAGATGGCTTTTCCAGACCAGGAATGACGTGGTGACCCTGCTCTCCTCCGGCACCGGCGGAATGGAAGGGGCCGTGGCGAGCTTCCTCTCTCCCGGCGAGAAGGCGCTGTATGTGAACGGAGGCAAATTCGGCGAACGGTGGGGGAAAATCTGCAAGACCTTCGGCGTGAACGCGGTGGAACTCACCGTGGAATGGGGGCATGCAGTGGATCCCCAGGCGGTGGTCGATGCCTTGAAGGCGGACCCCTCTATTAAGGCGGTGTTCGTGCAGGCTAGCGAGACCTCCACCGGCGTGGCCCACGATACCCGGGCGATCGCCGAGATCGTCCGGTCCTGCGAGAACACGATCCTGGTGGTGGACGCCATCACGGCGTTGGGCGTCTTTGACCTGAAGACCGATGAGTGGGGCATCGATGTGCTCGTGGCCGGCTCCCAGAAGGCCCTCATGCTGCCCCCGGGGCTGGCCTTCGTGAGCGTGAGCGACAAGGCCTGGCGGCTCGCCGAGAAGGCCAAGAATGCGGCGTTCTACTTCAACCTCAAAAAAGAACGGGAGGCCCAGCAGAAGAACCAGACCGCCTATACCGCGGGCGTGTCTCTGATGGTAGGCCTCAGGGAAGTTCTGCGGATGCTGAAGGCCGAGGGTCTCGGCAATGTGTTCGCGCGTCACGCCCGGATGGCCCAGGCGATGCGGGAAGGCATGAAGGCCGCGGGCCTCTCGCTGTTTCCCAAGCAGAACCCCAGCGATGCCCTCACGGTGGTCTCGGCGCCCCCCGGCGTGGACGGCCAGGCGGTCTATAAGAACCTCCGCGAGCACTACGGGGTGACGGCTGCCGGGGGCCAGGACCACCTCAAAGGCAAGATCTTCCGGATCTCGCACATGGGCTATATGGACAGCTTCGACGTCATCCAGGCGCTGGCCGCGACCGAAATGGTGCTCAAAGGGTTGGGGCATCCTGTGAAGCTGGGGTCGGGAGTGGGGAGAGCCGAGGAGCTGCTGCTCGCGAAATGAAGATCCTGATCAGCGACAATCTTTCGAAACCCGGCATCGAAATTCTTGAGAAGGCCGGCCTGACCGTGACGGTCAAGACCAAGATGGCGAAGGAGGAGCTCCTCCGGGAGATCAAGCACTACGACGGCCTCATCGTGCGGAGCGCGACCAAGGTCACGGCGGATGTGGTCGCCGCCGCCGACAAGCTCCGGGTGATCGGGCGCGCGGGGTCCGGCCTGGACAACGTCGATACCACGGTCGCCACCAAGCGCGGCATCGTGGTGATGAACACCCCCGGTGGCAACACCGTCACCACGGCCGAGCACACCATGGCCATGATTTTCGCCCTGGCCCGGAAGATTCCCCAGGCCAACGCCTCCATGAAGGCCGGCAAGTGGGAGAAGGACCGGTTCATGGGCACGGAGCTGTACAACAAGATCCTCGGTGTCGTCGGGATGGGACAGATCGGCAGTCACCTGGCGAAGCTGGCCCAAGGGGTCCTGATGAACGTGATCGCCTATGATCCGTACCTGGCCGAAGAGCGGGCGCGCAAGTTGGGGGTCGAACTCATGGGGCTGCACGAATTGTTCCGCCGGGCCGACGTCATCACGGTCCACACCCCCTTGACGGCCGAGACCCAGAACATCATCAACGCGGACACGATCGGCATGATGAAGGACGGGGTGCGCCTCATCAATTGCGCCCGGGGGGGGATCATCAACGAGAAGGACCTCGTGGAGGCCATCAAGAGCGGCAAAGTCGCCGGGGCCGCCTTCGACGTGTTCGAGGAGGAGCCGGTCAACCCCAGCCATCCCTTGTTGAGCCTGGACAATTTCATCTGCACCCCGCACATCGGCGCCTCCACGGCCGAAGCGCAAGAGAACGTGGCCGTGGGGATCGCCGAGCAGATCGTGGACTACCTGACCCGCGGCATCGCGCGCGGCGCGGTGAACGTCCCGTCGGTGCCGGCCGACCTGCTCCCGCGGATCCAACCCTACATCACCTTGGCCGAGAAACTCGGCCTGTTGCAGTCCCAACTCTTCGAGGGCGGGATCGAGCGGGTGACCATCGAGTACAAGGGCGAGGTGGCCGGGGTGAACGTGGCCCCGCTGACCATAGCGGCCCTCAAGGGGCTCCTGACCCCGATCCTGGAGGAGACCGTCAACTACGTGAACGCGCCGGTGATCGCGCGGGAGCGCGGGATCGAGGTCAAAGAGGTCAAGAGCAACGACGCGGGGGACTTCACCAGCCTGATCCTGCTCCAGGTGGAGGGCGACAAGAAGACGAGCCGGATGGGGGGCGCGCTGTACAGCCGGCGGGACCCACGGATCGTGCAATTGGATGCGTTCCGGGTCGAAATCGTTCCGGACGGGTACATGCTCTTCATCCTGAATGAGGATCGGCCGGGGGTTATCGGGCAGGTCGGCCAGATCCTCGGTGAGCATCAGATCAACATCGCGCGCATGCAGTGCTCGCGGGAGGAAAAAGGCGGCCAGGCACTGCTGATCGTCGGGGTGGACGCCCCACTGCCCCCCGAAGTTCTTCGCGCCATCAAAGTCGCCAAGAACATCGTGTCGGTCAAGGTCGTCCGGTTATAATCGGGCCGACGGCCCGGCCCGGGTCTTCATGAACGCTCCAACCCGCTCCCAAGTTCCCCAAGGCGTGGCCACGTTTCTCCCCGTCGCGGCCAGCGAGAAGCGCGCGGTGGAGGAGATCGTCTTTGCGGTCTTCTCGGAGCGCGGGTACCGGGAGGTGATCCCCCCGACCTTCGAATACCTGGACGTGCTCTCTCCCGGCCTTGATGCCGCCCTCATCGAAAAATCCTACAAGGTGGTGGACCGGGGCACCGGCCGAATCCTCGTGCTGCGCCCGGATGTGACGGCCCAGATTGCGCGGATGGTGGCCATGAGCATGATCGATGGGGCCCTGCCGCTCCGGCTCTGTTACAGCGCCAACGTCTTTCGGTATGAGCCGGAGCATGCAGGGCGCGACCGCGAGATCTTTCAGATCGGAATCGAGCTGATCGGAGCCAAGGGCACGGCGGCGGATGTCGAGCCGATCATGGTGGCGGCCGAATGCCTCCGCCGTCTCGGGATCACCGCCTATACGATCGCCATCGGCCAGGGGGCCTTCTTCAATGCGCTGCTCCACCGCGCGGGGGTGTCGGAGTCCCAGCAGCGCACGCTCCGGGAGGCCGCGGCCCGCAAGAATATCGGTCGGATGGAGACGGTGCTGAGGGAGGCCGGCGTGCGGGGCACGATGGCCAAGGCCCTCCTGTCGGTACCTCAACTCTTCGGCCGCCAGGAAGTGCTGGACGTGGCAGCCCGCCTGGCCCCGCGCACCGAGGACTGCCGCCGTCCCCTGGCGCGGCTCCGCGAGGTGTGGGACCGGATGACGGCGGCCGGCCTGGGCGAGCATCTCCTCCTGGATATGGGCGAGATCCGCCGCATGGAGTATTACACCGGCTTGGTCTTCGACATTTACGTGGACGGGTTAGGGGCCGAGGTCGGCGGCGGCGGCCGGTACGACCACCTGATCGGGCGGTTCGGCCGTGAGATCCCCTCGACCGGCTTCGCCTTCGATCTGGACCGGCTGCTTCACCTTCGGGCGGGGCAGAGCGAGTCGGCCGGCGGCGCCTCAGGGGCCCGTGCCCGTCGGGTGCCGCTCCGAAGGGCCTCGAAAGGAGGGCGCCGATGAAACCAGGCGGCCCCTCCGATCGCGCCGACCCGGCAGCCGTCAGACTGCCCCCGCAGAACCTCGCTGCGGAACAGGCCGTGCTCGGCGCCATCCTCCTGGACAATCAAGCGCTCTTCAAGGCTCTCGAAGTCCTCTCCGCCGAGGAGTTCTACCGGCCCGCGCACAGACGTATTTTCGAGGCCATGATCGAGCTGGTGGACCGCAACCAGGTCATCGATCTCGTGACCTTGACGGAACATCTCCAGCGCGCGGGGACTTTGGAGGGGATCGGCGGGAGTGCGTATTTGTCCGATCTCGCCCAGTCCGTCGCGACGGCGGCGGCGGTCACCCACCATGCGAAGCTCATCCATGAGACCGGGATCAGCCGAGCCCTCATCGGGGTTGCCACCGAGATCGTGACCCGTGGTTTGGAAGGGAACCGGCGCGCGGATGAATTGTTGGATTTCGCCGAGCGGGGCATCTTCGGCATCGCGGAACGCCGCGTGAGGGGGTCGTTCAGCTCGATGAAGGAGGTCGTCTTCAGCACGGTGGCGCGCATCGACCAGCTTTATAACAAGAAGGAGAAGATCACCGGGATCCCGACGGGGTTCGTGGACCTGGATGACAAGACCGCGGGCTTCCATCCCTCCGACCTGATCATCATCGCCGGGAGGCCGAGCATGGGGAAGACCAGTTTGGCCTTGGGGATCGCCTTGCATGCCGCCTTGAGCAAACCGAAGCCGTTCACCGTGGCCATCTTCAGTCTCGAAATGTCGAAGGAGCAATTGTGTATGCGGCTCCTGAGCGCGGCCGGGCATCTAGACATGCACCGGATCAGGACCGGCCATCTGAACAAAGACGAGTGGCAGCATCTCACCACGGCGGCCAGCGCGCTGCATGAGAGCAAGATCTTTATCGACGACACGCCGGCCATCTCGGTGCTGGAAACGGGGTCCAAGATCCGGCGTCTTCGGATCGAGAACGGTCTGGACCTGGTGGTGGTGGACTACCTCCAATTGATGTCCGGAAGCGGGGACGCGGAAAACCGCCAGCAGGAGATCTCGAACATTTCCCGGTCCCTGAAGGCCCTGGCCAAGGAGCTCAATATCCCGATCGTCGCGCTCTCCCAGCTCAGCCGCGCCGTCGAGAATCGCCCCTCCAAACGGCCGGTGCTGGCCGACCTGCGGGAGTCCGGCGCCATCGAGCAGGATGCGGATCTGGTCATGATGATCTATCGGGGCGATCAATATGTCACGGAGCAGGACGAGAGGGAGGAGGAGGCAGGCCGGGAGAGGACAGCCGAAATCTTGATTGCCAAGCACAGGAACGGGCCGACGGGCAAGGTCCTCTTGACGTTCCTGCCGGAGTACGCCAAGTTTGCGAACTATCAGAACCCGAACGCGATTTGACACCCTGCGGGGGCACCCCTATAATTTCGCCTAGATGACCGCTTTTGACCAGAGCCGTGTCGCTGAAGGGTGGAGACGTCTTCCGGGTGATGGTCATGGATAAGGTGCCCATGTCACTGTCTGCCAAGATTTCGCCGCGCGTGATTGGATGGACCTTGGTCGTCCTGGCCCTGGTGGGCTGCATCCCTTCCTACAGTCCAGCGACCGAGCGGGAGGGCGGCTCCCTCTCCCCCTCCGCGACCACCGGGATCGCGGATCCGCGGGCTTATTACCATTTTCTGCGCGGGTACCGGAACGAACTGGGCAATGCGGCTGATGCGGCGGTGGTGGAGTACGAGAAGGCCCTCTTGTTTGATCCCACGTCCGTGCTGATACACCTGTGGGCAGCCAACCTCTACTATGGCAAGGGGGAGTACGCAAAAGCTCAGGGCCATGCCGAGCGGGCGTTGGCCCAGGATCCCTCCCATGTCCCGGCGTTCCAGCTCCTCGCCAACGTCGCCGTCGCCACTGGCCGCCCGGAAGGGGCCCTCGAGTACTACGAGAAGATCATCGCGCTGCGTCCTCAGGAGGGGCAAGCGTATTTCCTGCAGGGAACGGTCTACGCGGCGCTCAAGCGGTATGAGGAGGCCGAGCGGATCATCCGGCGAGGGATTGCGGTCTCGTCCGTGTCCGCGCCGATGGGCTATCTCTATCTGGGCCGCATCTTCAGCGAGCAGAAAGCCTGGGGCCTGGCGGCGCAGGCCTATCGGGACGCGCTGGCCGTGAACCCCTCCTTTGAGCCAGCGTATCTCGGCTTGGGGGCGGCGCTGGAGGCCCAGGGCGAAACGGCCCAGGCCCTCGCGGCCTACCGCTCGGTTCTCCGCGAGGTCAACCGCGGCAATCGGGATGTGCGCCAGCGCCTCGTCCGGCTGCTCCTGGCGGAGAAAGCGTACGAAGAGGCCCTGGGGGTTTTGCGTGAGGTTGTCGCGGAGTCTCCTGAAGATGTGGAGGCCCAGCTCAGGATCGGATTGATCTATGGGGAGATGAAAGAAAACGCAAAGGCCGTGGAGCAGCTGAAGCTCGTGCTGGCCTTGCGCCCGCATGAACTTCGGGTGCGCGACCACTTGGCCTATCTCTACGAAGAAGCCAAAGAATTTGATCGCGCGATCGACGAATACCAGACCATCATCAAGGCCGATGAGCAGTTCGCCGACGCCCATCTCCATCTGGGGTATCTCCTGTACCGGCTGAAACGGACTGAGGAGGCCCTCCCGCATTTCCGCCGCGTCATTGCGCTGAATCCCAAGATGTCCGAGGCCTATCTGATTCTGGGCCTGGCGCTGCTTCAAGCAACCCGGTACGAGGAAGCGGTGAGCGCACTCCGCGACGGCCTTACCAACAACCCCAACAACGCGGATCTGCACTTTAATCTGGGTACGGCCTACGACAAAATGGGCCGGTTCGAGGAGTTGGTCCGTGAGATGGAAGAAGCCATCCGTGTGGACCCCAAGCACGCCGATGCGCTGAACTACCTCGGCTACACGTATGCGGAACGGGACATGCGGTTGGAGGAGGCGGTCAGATTGATTCAGCGGGCCCTCGTGATCAAGCCGCAGAACGGATACTATCTCGACAGTCTCGCGTGGGCCTATTTCAAGATGGGGCGGTTTCAGGAAGCCCTCGTCGAAATGAAGCGGGCGGTGGCAGTAGTCCCCGATGATCCGGTCTTTTTCGAGCACCTCGGCGAGATTTTCCTCACCCACCACCTGTTGGCGGATGCCCGTGAAGCATGGCTCCGATCGCTGGAGCTCGATCCGGCCAACAACAAGTTGGCGAGCCGGTTTAAGGCCCAGGGATTCGGCGATCCCGCCACGGATGACCGAATCCGCAAAGCGCAGCAACGGCTCTCCCAGAACTAGACGCCGAATCACAACCTCTACTCAGTCCTACCTACAGCCGTTCACGCCAATGCTCTGACGGTATGGGGACACAATCTGTCCCTCCTCGGCTCGATTGCGGGAATTCGGTCTGCTAACCCTATGATTGAATTGTTGTCAGGAGAGTTCATGGTTTGGCATTGATGTTGCTGGATTCCGGGGCAGGTAAGGGGGTCATTGATCCCGGGAGGACCAGACGACCATGATGAAGCAAACTACTGATGTACGATTGAAAGACCGCCAAGGCTTTACGCTGATCGAGTTGATGATCGTGGTGGCGATCATTGGCATCCTTTCGGTGATCTCCATCCCGAACTTCTTGATGTTCCAGGCAAAGGCCCGGCAGGCAGAGGCCAAGGCTGCACTGGGAGCAATCTTTACCGCGGCCACTACCGTCTTGCTGCTCGACAACGGGACCTATGCCGTCACGACCATTGGACAACTTCCCTTTATGATGACCGGTACCACGAAATATTCATTTTGGTATGATGTCGGAGGGATCCCAACTCCGGTCCCCGGAAGCAGCACCTCGAACTCTCCCTGCGATGTGTCGAGCGTTACGACCTTTGTTACCCCCGGCGCTACCGCAACGGGGTTCACGGCGACGGCTAAAGGCAATATCGATAATGATACGACCTGCGACGAGTGGAGCATCAACGACGCCCGGGCTCTTGAGAATCCGAGCAACGATGTCACAAGTTAAGAAGCCGTCCGGTTATGTCAGATTAGTGGCATTGGAGTGACAGAAATTGTTTCTTTCAGTGATGGGAAACGCAATTGCTCCTGATAGAAAGTTATAATTTCAAGCAAAATCATAAACTTTAACATACTCTTCTTCGTGGCATCTGGATTGCTTTGTAATACAGTCAAATCGATGGCGACCGCAATATCCCATGGATGAGGGTGGTGGGTGCGGTCAAAGAGAGAATCACTTTCAGCCATAAGGAGGCAAGACAATGTTCAGAGTAAAGGGGCAAAAGGGCTTTACATTGATCGAGTTGATGATCGTGGTGGCGATCATCGGGATCCTGGCGGCAATCGCCATCCCGAACTTCCTGACCTACCAGGCTAAGGCCAAGCAGACTGAGGCGAAAGTCGGACTCGGAGCCATTTTCACGTCGGCCACAGCGTTTTTTGCTGAAAATAGCTTTTATCAACCGACAAATGGTGCCGTCGGCCTTAGCTACGCCCCGGCGGGGACTCCCCTTTATCAATTTACCTATGGGGAGGTGGTGGGCTCAGGTCAGGTCATTAATGCGGCCAATGCCAAAATGACCTTAGGAGCCTGTTTAGGACCCACGACGGTTATTCCGCCTCATGCTGATACTGTTCCGGCCGCGCTAGGTTTTACAGCCGGAGCCCGAGGGAATGTTGATTCCGATCCCACGTGTGATGAGTGGAACATGAACGATGCTCGGAATCTCAGCAATCCGAACAACGATGTGAGTCTGTAAACCATAACTAGCAGTTCCAGAGTTACCACGAGGCGGGGAGCCTCTGAGGCTCCCCGCCTCCCATAGCAGAAAGACCAGCAGGAGTCCTCCAGTACCTCATCAACGAGATGTGACCCTTCTTCATCATGCTGTGGCCCCTGAATTCATCCGATCCTACGGCCCGCTTGTTTTTCTGAGCGGGCTTTTTGCCTTTTCCCCGCTGATCGACGGCGGGACGACTCACCTTCCCGTTCTCATCATCCGACTTGCCATTCTCGCCGCCCTGACGGCCTGGATTCTCCTCTCGATGGGGTCGGGTATCATCACGATCAAAAAAAATCCGCTCTTCCTCCCCGTCGGGGTCTTTACCGGGTGGGCCGCTCTCTCAGTCTTCTGGTCTCCCTACACGGCGGTCAGTCTCCAATGGCTTATCAGTATCCTTGCCTATGCCGCTTTGTTGTTTCTGGTCATGCAGTTTGTTAAATCCGTCCGGCAGGTCCGATGGTTGGTGAGGGTGATCCTTGTCATGGGGCTCTTCGAGGCCGCCGTCGGAATCTACCAATATTTGTGGCTGGGCTCCGTCAGGGCCACGGGGACGTTCTTCAATCCAAATTTCTTTGCGACCTATGAAGTGGCAGTCTTCTCGGTGGCGTTCAGCCTTCTGTGTTTCGGCCAAAGGAGGACGGAGGGAGGCCAGAAAGCAGGGTCCCTTTCTGGGAGATGGGAAAAGCTGGTCCTCTGGGTCACGACAGGATTGATTGGGCTCGCCTTTGTTCTGGCCCAATCAAGGGGTGCCTTGTTGGCCCTGGGCATGGCGGTGTCGTTCGTCGGTCTCTATAGGTTTGGAAAGTCATTTCTGGCATTCCTTTTGCTTTCTTTGCTCTTGGTCTCTTTTATCCCGAATCCTCTCCAGCAGCGGATCCTGACCGTCGGGGCGGGAGACCCGTATGCTTTTACTAGGCTGGATATCTGGAAGAATTCACTCCAGCGGGTCGCCGATCACCCCTGGGGAGTCGGAATGGGAGTCTATAAATACACGTCATTCCAGTACCGGTTCCCGATCGAAAACGCCATCGCACGGTATGCGAAGCGGGCAGAATCTGCCCACAATGAATATCTTCAGATGGGAGTGGAGTTAGGAGTGGCGGGAGTAGCGATCTTTCTGGTGGGGGTCGGTTTCTTGGGAAGAGAAATCCGGAAGACGTTGACCGGCGAACTGGAGCCCTGGGAGCGAGGTCTCGTGATAGGATGCACTGGAAGCATCCTGGGCATGCTGGTCCACGCAGGGGCGGACTCGGTGTTTCATGAGCCCGCGCTCGTGATGCTCAACGTTATTTTCGTTGGCCTGATCCTGGTGCTGAAACGCCTGAGGGGGGCTGAGCGTGCCGCCGTCTGGGTGATTCCGTTTCCCTATCATCCCGCCCGCGTCGCCTTGGTCGGGGCCTTGGCCTTTCTGCTCACGTTCATCATGATCCGACCCGTCGCCGCATGGTATGCCTTTGAGAAGGGCGAGCGGGAAATAGTGGATGGGAAGATGGAACCGGCCTTGGCTTCGTTTCAGTGGGCCACGTTGATTGACCCCGGCACGAGCGCCTATCATGATGCGGTGGCGCTCACTGAGGCGCGTCTGTTTCAGCGAACCGGCGACGTCGGGTGGGCAAACCGGGCCGTCAGCGAACTCAAGATCGGCCTTGAGCTGAACCCTTTGGATGGCCGCTTGGCGAATCGGGTGGGGAGTCTCTACCTGCTCCTGGCGCAGCGCGCGGGAACGGAATCCGAACGTGCGGCGATGATCAACCAGGCCGAGACCCACTTCGAGCTGGCGGTGAAATTGGATCCCTACTCCCCCTTCAACTACCTCGAGCTCGGCAAGCTGCGACGGGAACAAGGGCGCCTGGAGGAAGCCGAGGCCTGGTTTAGGCAGGCGACGAGTTTCGAACCCAATTTCCTTCCTGCGCGGGTCCAACTCGCCGAGCTCCTCCTGAAAGCGGGTCGGAAAGAGAATGCCGTGTCGGAATATGAGGAGATCCTCAAGATCAAGGAGCGCTATAAAGGGCGAGCGCTAAATACCCTTGAGCGACAGTTCTTGGAGGTGGAGCACGAGCACCTGAGTCGGGCGTTGGCCGCGGAGGCTGCCTCATGACCCGAATCGTGCGGAATACGGCGCTGACTACGATCGGGATGGTCCTCATCGTTGCTGTCCCTCTTCTTCAGGGACACCTTGACCAGCAGCGGGCTGCCACTCCAAAGCTGCAGGGGTTTTTGTATTTGCCCCAGGGCGAGTATTTACGAATTGCGGTCTTGGGTTACGAGCAGATGGCGGCCGACTTCCTTTGGATTCAGGCCATCCAAGCGATGGGAGAACGGAAGATTTCTGAAGAGAGTGGTGCCTGGCTCGCGCGCACCCTTAACGTCATAACGACCTTAGACCCTCGGTTTGGTCTGGTGTATGAGGTGGGAGGCATCGCCCTCACCACGCTCGTTCACCTGCCTGAGGAAAGCAATAGGTTACTGGAGAAGGGAATTATCAACAACCCGCAAGTCTGGAAGCTCCCTTTTCTTCTTGGGTTCAACTACTACTTTGACTTCTCTGATGATCTGAAGGCCGCCGAGTATATCGCCAGAGCCTCCCGGCTTCCCGGGGCGCCGGAGTATCTCCCAAGACTGGCGGCCAGACTTTTTGTTTCAGCCAAGACCCCGCAGATCGCCATCGACTTTCTGGCTCAAGTGTATGCCCAGACCACGGATGAGAACGTCAAACGGGTCTTGGAACAACGGTTGAAGGAGGCAGTGGTTGAACGGGACCTCCTTCTGCTGGAGGAGGCCATCGGCCGGTATCGGCAAACGGTTAGGAGCCCGCCAGAGGATCTCAGGGATCTCGTGCGCAAGGGGATCCTGCGAGAGCTGCCCACCGAGCCGTTCGGCGGCCGGTACCTCTACGATCCCCAGACGCAGACCGTCCGGAGCAGTGAGGTGAAGGAACGGATGAAGGTGTACCGACGCGGGATGCCGCGATGACGCCGCTCCGGATCGAGGGTCTGACCAAGGAGTTTCGTCTCGGCCTCGGCAGGCAGCGGGTCGTGGCGGTTGACCGGCTGGATCTTGTAGTGGAGCAGGGCGAAATCTTCGGATTTCTCGGCCCCAACGGGGCGGGCAAGACCACCACGCTGAAGCTCCTCATGGGTCTCCTGTTCCCCACGGCCGGGAAAGCCTGGATACTGGAGCGGCCGATCGAGGACGTGGCCGTTAAACAACACGTGGGCTTTTTGCCAGAGGCTCCGTATTTCTATGAGTATCTCACCGCCGAAGAGTTTTTAACATTCTATGGCCAGCTTTTCGGCCTCGGCGGCGCGGCACTCGTAATGAAAATCGAGGCGTTGCTGGAGATGGTCGCCCTCACTGAGGCTCGCAACCTCCCCCTCAGAAAGTTCTCAAAGGGGATGCTCCAGCGGATCGGCCTCGCGCAGGCCCTAGTTAACGACCCGGAACTGGTCATCCTGGACGAGCCGATGTCCGGACTGGATCCCATTGGACGGCGGGAAGTTCGGGACATCATTCTCCGCCTCAGGGCGGAGGGGAAGACGATTTTCTTCAGCTCGCATATTCTCCCCGATGTCGAGATGATCTGTGATCGGGTGGGGATCCTCGTGAAGGGACGCCTCAGAGCCGCCGGGGCCGTTCACGATCTGATCGGAGCCGACGCGGTGACGTCGATCGAGGTGGTAGTGGAGGGGGTGGCCGAGGAGGGGGTCCGGGAGGCTGAAAACCAGGGCGGAAAAGTGGTCAGAAGCGGAAACCAGGTGTTGGTCAGGCTGGACAACCAAAGAGGCGTCGATGACTTTCTCGCCCTTGTCCGCCGCCACGGGGGCCGGCTCATCTCGGTCGTGCCGCACAAGCGCTCACTGGAGGATTTGTTCCTCAAAGAGGTAGGGGCCGATCGCTCATGAGCCAAATCACCGTCATCGCGCTTAACACCTTTAAAGAAAATCTGCGGGACAAGATTCTCTTTAATCTGGTAATCTTTGGCTTGCTCTTGATCGGCAGCTCGATTCTTCTCAGCACATTGACCATCGGCGAGCAGGCCAAAATCATCAAGGACATCGGCCTGGCCAGCATCAGTTTGTTCGGGACCCTCATCGCCATTTTCGTGGGGATCGGACTGGTGAGCAAGGAGATCGAGCGGCGGACCATCTATACGATCATCGCGAAGCCGCTTCCGCGGTACAAGTTCCTCCTCGGCAAGTACTTCGGGCTGGTCCTGACCCTCTTCGTGAACACTTCAATCATGGTGGTGGGGTTCTTTCTCATCCTTCTTCTCGGACAGATGGTCCCCGACTCCGGACTGATGGAGGCCATTCTCTTGATATTCGTCGAGCTGTTGGTCCTGACCGCCGTGGCGGTGATGTTTTCCACTTTTACCACCCCCACGTTGAGCGCCACCTTCACGTTGGCGGTATTTGTCATCGGCCATTTGACCGATAACCTCAAGGCCTTGGCGGGCAAGCTTCCAGATGGCCTGGCCAAGACGTGCCTAAATTTTTTGTACTACGCCCTCCCGAATCTCTCGAATTTGAACCTCAAGGGTCAGGCAGTGCATGGCATCCCGGTCGAACCGTCCTACCTCCTGGGGGCCATGGCTTATGGGCTCACCTACGGGGCGGGCATACTGGTCCTAGCCTGCGTGATCTTCCAGCGGAGGGATTTCAAATAATGAGGATACGCGCATGATGATCAAAAAGCAGGAGCCGGTCCGCGTCGCCGTTGTGGGGGCAGGGGAGTGGGGGAAAAACCATGTCCGGACCTTCGCGCAGCTCCGCGGGGCCGAACTGGTCTCGGTCTGCGATCTAGACGAGAAGCGGCTGGCGCACGTGCGGGCTCAGTTTCCCGCCGTTGGGACGACGAGCCACTATGACGAGGTGGTGCAGGACCGCTCGGTGGAGGCCGTCGTCATCGCCACCTTTGCGTCCCAGCATTTCAGCCAGGCGCGGCAGGCCCTGGAAGCGGGCAAACACGTCCTGGTCGAGAAGCCCATGACCCTCGCCGCGGCGGAAGCCGAAGAATTGGTTAACACGGCCCGCCGCGCCGGGCGATGCCTGATGATCGGGCACCTCCTCCTCTATCATCCCGCGGTGGTCAAAATGAAGCAGTTGGTGACATCCGGGGAGATCGGCGATTTGTTCTACCTGTACAGTCAGCGCCTCAACCTCGGCACGGTCCGGAAGGATGAAAATGCCCTCTGGAGTTTCGGCCCCCACGACGTCGCCGTGGCGGTGCACCTGTTCGGTGCCGAACCGGAGGTGGTGACGGCCAAGGGCGAGGCGTATCTGCAGAAGGGAATTGTGGATGTGGTCTTCGTCACCCTGCATTTTCCGCAGCGGAGAATGGCGCACATCCACCTGAGCTGGCTGGATCCCCACAAGACCCGGCGGACCACTATGGTGGGAAGCCGGAAGATGGTCGTCTTCGACGATATGGAGCCGACCGACAAGGTCCGGATCTACGATAAGGGAGTGGAGATCCGGCGGCAGGTCGAAACCTACGAAGACTATCTTCACGTGCGCTTCGGGGACATCCTGATTCCCCACATCGGCAATGCGGAACCGCTGCGTGTGGAATGCCAGCATTTCCTGGATTGCATCCGGTCCGGGTCGGCCCCACACAGCGACGGCGTGCACGGGCTCCAGGTGATCAAGGCCCTGGCGGCGGCCCAGAAATCCCTGGAGCTGGACGGGGCGCCGGTCTCGGTGAAGGGATGAGCATGGACGGAGACCGCCCCTATTGGGTCCACGAGACGGCCTGCGTGGATGATCCCGGAGGGATCGGGGAGGGAACGCACGTCTGGCATTTCTCCCACATCGCCAAGGAGGCGCGGGTGGGGCCCCGCTGTTCCATCGGGCAAAACGTGTACGTGGCTCCAGGTGCGGTGGTGGGCGCCGGGGTCAAGATCCAGAACAATGTCTCCATCTACGAGGGCGTCACCCTAGAAGACGGCGTGTTCTGCGGGCCGTCGGTCGTGTTTACGAACGTGATCAACCCCCGCAGCCACATTTCGCGCAAGCACGAGTTTCGGCCGACACTTATCCGGCAGGGGGCCACCCTGGGGGCGAACGCGACCATTCTCTGCGGGATCACCATCGGGCGGTTCGCCTTTGTGGGCGCGGGCGCCGTTGTGACCCGCGACGTCCCGGACTTCGCCCTGATCACTGGCAATCCCGGGCGCCAGCAGGGCTGGATGTGCCAGTGCGGGATCAAGCTAAAGCTCCCGGTGAAGGTGACCCGAAAGCGGATTTCGTGCGAAGTCTGTGGCTACAGATATCGGTTCGGGCCCGGCGGTTTAGGCGAGGGGGAGCCAGGATGAAGCTCCTGACGGTCGTGGGGGCGCGCCCACAGTTCATCAAGGCCGCAGTGATCTCACGGGCGATCCCGATCTTCAACGCGAAGCGTGCCCGTAACCGCCAGATCCACGAGATCCTGGTCCACACGGGACAACATTACGACGACAACATGTCGGCCGTCTTTTTCCGAGAATTAAACATCCCTCCGCCTGTGGATCACCTGGGGATCGGCTCAGGGCCTCACGGACAGCAAACCGGACGCATGCTGGAAGGGCTTGAGCGCGTGATGGAGAGAGAGCGGCCGGACCTCGTGTTGGTTTACGGCGATACGAACTCCACGCTGGCGGGGGCGCTGGCGGCCAGCAAACTTCACTTGCCGGTGGCTCACGTGGAAGCAGGGCTTCGGAGCTACAATCGGAGGATGCCCGAAGAGGTCAACCGGGTGGTCGCCGACCACCTCTCGACTCTGCTTTTCTGTCCGACGGGACGCTCCGTGAAGAACCTCAGCTGCGAGGGGATCGTAACCGGGGTCCACCAGGTCGGAGACGTGATGTACGATTCCCTTCTCTATCATTTAAAGCGGGCTGAAGAGGGCATGGGAATTCTGACCGAATTGGGCCTGGCCCCGGGCGAATACGGGCTGGCCACAGTTCATCGGGCCGACACTACCGATCGGCTGGAGACCTTGCGCGCCCTCTTCTTGGCATTCGCCCGCGTCGGGCTTCCTATTGTAGTTCCCCTGCATCCCCGTACCAAGGCAGCGTTGGATGCGGCGGGGATGGCCCAGTTTCCCGACGAGGTCCGCGTAGTCTCCCCCCTCTCTTACCATCAGATGTTGATCCTTGAACGGCACGCCCGGCTGATTTTGACTGACTCCGGAGGGGTTCAAAAAGAAGCGTTCATGTTGCGGGTGCCGTGTATCACGCTTCGCACCGAAACGGAATGGGTGGAAACCGTGGACGCAGGGTGGAACCACTTAGCTGGAACGGACCCGGATGCGATCGTGGCGGTCGCTCACCGGTGTCTCACAGGGGTTCCCCCCGAACCGGGGCATCCGTATGGCGACGGCCATGCTGCCGAGGCCATCTTAGAGATTGTGGGGGAGTATCCCCGGGGGGGCGTGGCATGACCTGTTTTCTTATGCTTTTCCGGTACCGTCACTTGATCTGGCGGCTCACCTTGCTTGATTTCAAGGTTCGCTACGCAGGCTCCCGGATGGGCCTGCTCTGGATGGTGCTGGCCCCTCTATTGGTCCTGGGGGCGTATCTGTTGGTGTTCGGGAAGATCCTGCGAGTCCAGCCTGGTCCCGCCGTGACCGGCTTGGACTACGGTCTCCTCGTGGCCTGTGGTCTTCTGCCGTGGATGGGATTCTCCGAGGGAGTGACACGAGGCACCGGATCCGTCCTTACCCAACGAAATCTTATGAAGAGCCAAGTGTTCCCCATGGAGATCGTGCCGGTCACGGCGGTCTGCGTCGGTCTTGTGGGACAGCTTTGTGGCACCGCTCTGCTTCTGGTGATCCTGGGTATCCGTGGAATGCTTGGAATCAACCTTTTGATGCTGCCGTTCCTTCTCGTTGTCCAAATCCTCTTGAGCATCGGCGTTGTGTGGTTTCTTTCCTGTGTGAACGTCCTCTACCGCGACACCTCACATGTCATGGCTCTCCTGATGGTCCTTCTCATGTTCGTCTCGCCCATCGCGTACACGCCCGATCTGGTCCCGCAGGGATTCACTTGGGTGCTCAAGCTGAATCCTCTGTCTTATCTGATCGAAGGATACCGACATGCCCTGCTGGTCACCGATCGACCGAGCCTAGGAGGACTGGCAGCCTTCGGGGTTTTCGCGACCCTGGTCTTTTGGGCCGGCCATCGGTACTTCATGCATCTTCGTCGCGTCCTGCCGGATTTTGTGTGATGAGCCGGGTGGCGGTCTCAGTCAGTGGCGTTTCCAAGAGGTACAAGCTCTATCGTTGGCATCCCTACCGGCTCCTGGACTTCTTGCTCCCGATGTTTGGAAACCGGTGGCAGGAAAAGGAGTGTTGCGCTCTTCAGGATGTGAGTTTTGATGTTCTCAACGGAACGACGGTCGGGATCATCGGCAGAAATGGGTCCGGAAAGAGTACGTTGCTCAGAATTCTGGCGGGCAATAGCTTTCCGACCACGGGAGTGGTGCGCATGGATGGGCCGGTATCGGCGCTCCTTGAGATTGGGACCGCCTTCCATCCGGATCTGACCGGCCGAGAGAATATTTACATTAGCGGGACCTATCTGGGAATGACTGAAAAGGAGATCGACCGGGTTTATCCTGGGATCGTCGCGTTCTCGGAGCTGGAGAACTGTATCCACCAACCCGTCAGAACTTACTCGGTGGGTATGCAATTGAGGTTGGCTTTTGCGGTCTGCACCTCGATCACGACCGATATCCTGCTCATTGACGAAGTGCTGGCGGTCGGTGACGCCTATTTCAGTCGAAAGTGTTTTGACCTTCTGTCCTCCTTAACGAGGGAAGGGAAAACGGTGATCATCGCGTCCCATGACCTTGCCTCGATTCAGCGTTTCTGCTCCCGCGTGCTCTGGATCGATCAAGGCAAACTGGTGATGGACGGTGCTCCCTTGGACGTGCTCAAGGCCTACGCGGTGTCCATACGCAGTCAAGAGGAGATCCGCCTCAGGCATGAGGCCGTTCTTCAAGACCCCCAGGGCCTTCGGGCACGAGGGTCTATGTTTGGAAGCGGGGAAGCATTGATCATCGAGGTGACCTGTGTGAACCGAGAAGGAAGTCCGCAAAAAATATACAGCGTGGGTGAGCCCTTTACGGTCCGAATTCGATACAAGACACAGAGGCCTGTCTCAGATCCGGTGTTTGTGGCGGCGATTTATCGGATGGACGGGATTACGGTGTTTCAAGCCATTTCGGTGCGAGACGGAGTGCATTTCGGCAAACTGGATGGCGAAGGAGTGGTGAATGTGGTGTTTGATAATCCACTTTTGGGCCCGGGGCAGTATGTCCTATCGGTCGGGCTTTTCCCGCATATTGATGTACTGGATAAATTGGGGACGACCCCGTATGACCTTCACGACCGCTTGTACGAGTTCTCGATAGAACCGTTGGTCGACTGCGCCATTGATCTCGGCCTCGTCTTGCAGCCCATACGTTGGGAGCACCAGCATGGAGACTAGGTCTCGCGCCTATTACGAACAGCCGGAGCTCTGGGCGCATGAGGAAGAGAACCTTTCCGAGCGCCTTCACGTCATCGATTCACTGATCCCAAACCATATTAAAACCGTCCTCGATGTTGGGTGCGGGAATGGATCGGTCGCCAACCATCTCGCCGCCCGCTTTCGAACCATAGGCCTCGATTCCAGCCAACAGGCCCTGCTCCAGGTGGGGACCGATAAGTTGCGGAGCAGCTCCGCAACTCTCCCCTTCAAAGACCGATCGGTCGATCTGGTGCTCCTCTCGGATGTCTTAGAGCATCTTCCGGAATCCGTGTTAACCGACACGATTCGAGAAGCCATGCGGGTGTCGCGGGCCTACCTTCTGATCGTTTCTCCCCATAACGAGAATCTCGCCTTCAGCCAGGTTAAATGCGATGACTGCGGGTGCATTTACCACATGAACTATCATGTCCGGTCCGTGGCACTGCGGGACCTGGAACAATGGTTGGGCGGAGAATATCGGCTGCTGACCTATTCCTTTTGGGGTACGCCTTGGCTGCAATATGATTCCAGGGTGTGGGAATTGAGACAGCACTTGGCCGATGAATGGTGTCGTTGGCCTCTCGCTGTCTGTCCGATGTGTGGAGGAAAACCTAAGGTCAGGCCTTCGACCGGCAAAGCCGAGACCATCAAGGCCCTACTGGACGACCTCAATCTGACGGTCATGGGGCAACAGTCCGTCGCCTGGGAGCAGAGCCCCCCTGAAAGCGAAGTCGCCGCCTTATTCGCACGACGAGATGTGGAGAGTGCGCGAGCAAGCTTTTTGACCACCGCGATGACGGCCCAAGCATCCGGAATCGATGCTCTGCCCGCCTGCCTCCTGAGCCCCGTGACCATTCCGCGCGACCTTCTCTGCGCCACGAAGATCCGTCTGCGGTTCAAGAAACGGGTCAATATTGATGTGGGGAGCCCGGATGGCGTGCGTGCCTCGACAGGCTCGCCAACCCGGCGCTCCTACTTGTGCAGGAATGCGAAGTCCGTCTGGGGCAAGAGCTATGTGCTCGATGGAAGGATGGTCCGGAATTATCTGTACTCCTCCGATCCCGAGCGTCACGCCATTTTCGTCATACCCAAATTCACGCAGGATCCCTTTACCGTGACCCTGTCCTATAAGGACATGGCCTCCGACCCCGTGGGACTCTTCGCCTATGACCACAATCAGGGCTATCTCCGCCTGGGCCAATTGGAAAACAAGAAGGACGGGCAATGGAAAGAGACGACCTTTATCGTGCCCTCTTCGATTGCTCCGCCGACTGAAGGGTTTCTGTTTAATCTGGAAGGCCAGTTCAGTGCGCAGGATCAATACTATGCCATCGCTCGCATTGTCGTCTCGGGGGCGGCAGACGAGTATCGGGACGTGTCCATTACCCAGCTCGTGTCGGAACCAGAGGCGCAGTACCTCTTCCTCGCCTTGCCGTGGGAGGCCCGGTTCGCGTCCGGCTTCGACTGGATAGTGGAATCTCCATGGCCTGCGGAGGAGAACTCTCCTCTGGCTCTTTTTCTCTCCGACGGCACGGCAATGTATTGCCTGCATCCCTTTTTTAACCATGAGGCTCATCAGGTGCAGGCGACCATTCCGCCGTGGTGGATCCACAAAGCCGGGCAAAGAAAGTGCGACAGCGCTGCTTCTTTGAAGAATGAGGGCCGGAATCACGACCTGGAGTTTCTGAGACACGAGTTTGAGAAGAAGCAGGCCGAGTTGGAGCAGGCCCATCGGCTCCTGAATTCAAAACTGGTCCGGACCGCTCTCGGGCTCCGAGGGATATGGAAGCGGTTTCGAGGGTAGCGATGGGAAGGGGTCGGCCATGTGCGCCATAGCTGGAGCCTTCAATCTCGCCGGCGACCCGGTTCCAGTCCCGGTCGTCCAACGCATGCTTGATGTGATGGACTACCGCGGGCCTGACGGCCAGGGGGTTTTTCTGGACCGGGCCCTCGCTATCGGGCATCGCCGCCTTTCCATCATTGACCTGTCTCCGGCCGGACACCAGCCCATGACCAATCAGGACCGTTCCTTGTGGTTGGTGTTCAACGGTGAAATCTACAATTATCTTGAGCTCGTTCCGATCCTGCAAAAGAAAGGTTATTCCTTTAAATCACGATCGGATTCAGAAGTCCTCCTATACAGTTACGAGGAGTGGGGAGAGGAGTGTGTCCATCGGTTCAACGGCATGTGGGCGTTTGCCATCTGGGACAGCAAGAAGCGCCGGCTCTTCCTGTCCCGAGACAGATTCGGGGTCAAGCCCCTCTATTACTGTACGGCGGGGAGAACATTCTATTTTGCCTCAGAGATCAAGGCGCTTTTAACTGCGGTGCCCCAGAAGAAGACCCCCAACTACCCCTATCTTTATCATTTCATGGGCTCGGGCGCGCTGGACGACGGCGATGAGACCTTTTTCGACGGGATCCATCAGCTTCTCCCGGCGCATTCGTTGGTGATCGATTCCGAAAGCCAACACCTGAAGAACTATTGGCAATACGATGGGGCGGCGGCACGGAGCCAGTACGACTACTCCTGTCCGGAAACGACGTTTCGCCATCTGCTCGCGGACGCCGTCAAATTGCGGTTGCGCAGTGATGTGCCGGTGGGGACCTGCCTGAGTGGAGGATTGGATTCCAGCTCCATCGTGGCGCTGGCCACCGGGATGATGGACCACCCGATCAAAACCTTCTCGTGTCTCTATCAGGACCAGGATTGCAACGAAGCAACCTACGTCGAGGTGATGAATCGTTACTGCAAAACCGATCCGTATCCTGTCACCCCGTCAGGAGACGACCTGTTCGATGTCCTTCCTCGGATCGTCTGGCACCAGGATGAACCCACGGCGGGGCCAGGCCTGTACTCCCAGTGGCATGTCATGAAGGAAGCGCATGGAAGGGTCAAAGTCCTCTTGGATGGCCAGGGCGGGGATGAACTCCTGGGTGGGTATTTCAGTTATTTCCCGATCCACCTGGCGGACCTGCTGAAGAGGTTTCTTGCGACCCACCACGTGGGAGACCTCTTGGCCTTCATTCGTGCGATCCGGCAGGTCAGCCGCTTGACCTCGCCTCAGGTCGTTCGGACCTTCCTGATGAACGCGTTGCCGACTCAGGCCGCGGCAATGCTCCATCGGGCCGGAAGGCTTGCCCGAACACTGGGGGGCCGGGCAACCGGGACCGCTCCCCCTATTCTCCATCACGAATTTGTGGAGTCGGTGAAGGACCGGGAGATCCGCCGGGAATACCCCGATCGTTTCGAGGACGACCTGAATAATGTGCTGTACTGGCATCTCACGCGTCAAAGCATCCCCGCCCTGCTCCATTACGAGGATCGGAACAGCATGGCCTTTTCCATCGAAGCGCGGACTCCGTTTTTGGATTATCGGCTGGTGGAATTTTGTCTGGGCCTTTCCCCTGACCTCAAGATTCGGGAAGGGACGACGAAACTCATCCTTCGGAACGCCTTGCAACACGACCTGCCGCGAGAGATTGTGGAACGCAAGGACAAGAAGGGGTACCCAACGCCGATGGCCCGGTGGTTTCGGGAGGGCCTGCGGGAGAAGACCAGGGAGGTCCTTTGTTCCGCCGAACTTGCGCAGCGGCACATCTTTGATCCGGCCGGCGTCAGGCATCGCTTTGAGAAACACTGCAGGGGCGAGATTGATGCCAGCTGGGAGATCTATCGCTGGCTGACGACTGAGCTGTGGTTTCGGACATTCATTGATTGAGACGGCCATGCCGATAAAGATTTGTATGCTTGTGACCAATCCGGTGAGCAACGACCCCCGCGTGCGGCGGGAAGCCCTCACCTTGACCGAGGCCGGCTACGAGGTGGTCGTGATCGGCGCCGCAGCGGAGGGCTACCGCGAAGCTGAATGGATGGATGGGTTCAGAGTCATCCGCCTTCATCAATCAAATTTCTTTCTGTCTTGGCTGCAGAAGACGGCGCCCAGGCTCTACCAGACGCTCAGACACCTCCGTCGTCCGACGCTCCTTGTTTTATGGCTGAAGGACACGTCACCCAACCTCTACGAAAGGCTCAGACGATTGTACAGGTCCATCCGCAAGAAGCAGGACGCTGATTCACACACCAGCGGAATGGAGCGGAACCCTGTCATGCCGGGACCTCCGGCTCCCCGAGGGTTTCTGAGCAAGCTCAACGCTGAGCGTCGGGAAATCCTGAGCATGATCTGGTTCAACCTGGCCCTCGCCGAGGAGGCGGTCCGACATGCGGCTGATGTGTGTCACGCGCATGATCTGGACACACTGCTTGCCGGCTCTCTCGTCAAGCGGCGGACGGGCAAACAGCTGGTCTATGACTTCCATGAGCTCTACACCGAACAGTTCAGAAAGGGAACCAAAACCTGGGCGTGGCGTCTGTACTATTCCCTCTTGGAAGGCATCTTAGCGAAGCGGGCCGACCAGGCGCTGACCGTCTGCGATTCACTCGGAACCTGGGTCTCCCAACGGTATAGGGTCAAGAGCGTCATCACCCTCAAAAACGTGCCGGCCTACCAGAGCGTGCCGCGCGTTACGCGGACCGGCAGGAGAGACAGGGTGATCCTCTATCATGGAGGGTATTTCCGGGACCGCGGCCTGGAACAACTGATCGAAAGTGCACAGTATGTGGAGGGGGGGCGAATCGTCCTGCGGGGCTATGGAGATTGTGAAGATCAACTTCGGACCTTGGTGAAGGCCAAGGGTTTGGAGGATCGGGTGTCGTTTGCTGCTCCGGTGCCGATGACCGACTTGGTCAGAGCGGCGAGCGAAGCGGACATCGGGGTGGCGCCATTCCTGCCGGTCTGTCTCAATACCCAGTTTTGCCTTCCGAACAAGCTGTTCGAGTATCTGATGGCGGGGCTGGCAGTCGCATCCGTCGATCTCCCTGAAATGCGGCGGATTGTCCTCGGCCACCATGTTGGCGTTCTCTTTGAGCCTCATGATCCCCGCGACATCGCACGCGCCCTGAACAGCCTTCTGGGGAATGACCCCGATCTTGAAAAGATGAAAGACAATGCCCGTCGGGCGGCACAGCTTCTTTACAACTGGGAGAAGGAGCGCCACGTGCTGGTGAAACTCTACGGCGATCTTGTCAGCGCGTAGGTCTGTAATTAAGTCATGACTCACAAAATCTGCATGCTCGTGATCAATGCGGTCACCAATGACCCGCGTGTGAGACGGGAAGCCGAAACCTTTGTGAGGGCCGGTTACCAGGTGGTGGTAATTGGCATAAGGACCGAAGGGAGCAGTCCAGAGGAGTGGATGGATGGATACCAGGTTGTCCGTATTCCGCTGCCGCGGCTCCATCGGCGAAAACGGGTGAAGCCGCCTCCAATCTCCCCCCCAGAATGGATCCGCAAGAACACCTCTCCCAGGATCGTCCTCGCTAAACTCCGTGCGGACGTATTGAATATCGGCTTTGTCATTTGGATTAACCTTGTGATGGCAAGGGCGGCGGCGAAGAATCATGCCGATATGTATCACGCGCACGACCTCAACGCCCTGTTGGCCGGCTTCTTGGCCTCTCGCTGGAAGGGCAAAAAGCTTGTTTATGACTTCCATGAGCTCTTCACCGAGCAATATAGGGCAGGTGTCAAGACCCCTCTCTGGGGGAAGTTCTTTGGGTTGCTCGAGCGGGTCTTGGCCAAGCGGGCCGATCTTCGCGTGACCGTATGCGAGTCAATCGCCGAGTTTGCGGCCGAGCGGTATGGCCTTGCCGGGGTGATTACGGTGAGAAACGCCCCGCCGTACCAGGCAGTGCCGATAGGAATGGGAAGCCCGGGGCGCGAAAAGATCATCCTCTATCACGGGGGATATTCGCGTGATCGAGGGCTTGAGCAGTTCATCGAGAGCGCCCGGTTTCTGCGATCCGGCAGGGTCATGCTGAGAGGATTCGGAGACCTTGAAAGCGATCTGAGGCTTTTGGTCAAGGAGAGAGGGCTTGAGGATCGGATCTCTTTTGCGCCCCCGGTTCCCATGATGGAGTTGGTGCGGACCGCGCGTTCCGCCGATATCGGAGTGATCCCGTACATAGGGTATTGCCTGAATAATCGCTTCTGCCTTCCCAATAAGTTATTCGAGTACATGATGGCGGGCCTGGCGGTCGGGGGAAGCGACCTTCCCGAGTTACGAAGGATCATCCTCGGACAGAATCTTGGCGTCGTCTTCAACCCTGAGGACCCCGAGGACATCGCGCGAGCCCTCAATCGCCTCCTCGAAGACGAGGGCCGACTGGAGGAAATGAAACGCAACGCGTTGGCGGCGGCCCGGACTCTCTATAATTGGGAAGCCGAATCGGAAAAACTGTTAAAGGGCTACCAGTCCCTCACATTAGCATGTGCGCCATAGCCGGCATATACAGCGCGACTCGCAGGCCCGTTGAGTTCCGTGGCCTGGAGGCGATGATCACGGCGCAGGCCCATCGGGGTCCAGACGGGGAGGGGTACGTCCTGCTGGACGCGCAAGGCCGGGTGCAGCCGCTCACGGTCTGCGGCGGATCGGCGGCCACGGTGGCGGCCGGCCCCTTTTCAATCGGCCTCGGGCATCGCCGGCTTGCGATCATAGACCTGTCGCAGCGGGGGCATCAGCCCATGGGCACGGAGGACGGGCGGTGCTGGGTGACCTACAACGGGGAGATCTACAACCACGTCGAGCTGCGTCACGAGCTGCGGGACAAGGGCTACCGGTTCCGCTCCGCCTCCGACACCGAAGTCCTGCTGGCGGCGTACCGGGAATGGGGTGAGGACTGCGTGACGCGCTTCAACGGGATGTTCGCGTTCGCGATCTGGGACGGGGTGCGCGGCCGGCTGGTCTGCGCCCGGGACCGCCTCGGCGTGAAGCCCTTCTACTACCACTGGGACGGCGAGCGCTTCATGTTCTCCTCGGAGATCAAGGGCCTCCTCGCGGCCGGCCTACGTCCCTCGCCCAGCCCGCGGGCAATATACGACTATCTCGACCACGGCGCCCTCGATGATTCCGAGGGGACGTTCTTCGAGAGCGTCCGGCAACTCCTGCCCGCGCACCGGCTCGTGGTAGACGGGGACCGCCTCACCCTCACGCGGTACTGGGACCTGCCGCGCGAGGAGCCTGACCGGGACGAGGGGCCGGCTGAAACCGTCGAGCGGTTGCGCGATCTGTTTCGGGATGCGGTGCGGATTCGCCTTCGCAGCGATGTGCCCGTGGGGACGTGCCTGAGCGGCGGGCTGGACTCCTCCTCCATCGTGTGCGTGGCGGCCGCCCTGATCGCGGAGGACAAGGCCGATCCGCTGCACGCGTTTTCCTCCTGCTTTGAGGAGCCGGCCTATGACGAGCGACGATTCATCCGGCCGGTCCTCGAGCGGACCGGCGCCAAGCCGCACTATACCGTTCCGGACCCACAGGAATTGGCCGCGACGGTGTCGCAGTTGGTGTGGCAGCAGGACGAGCCGTTCGGCTCGACCAGCATTTTCGCCCAATGGACGGTCATGCGCCTGGCGGCCGAGCACGGTGTGAAGGTGCTCCTCGACGGGCAGGGCGCGGACGAACTCCTCGCGGGCTATCACGGCTTTTTCGGGGCGTACTTCGCCGATCTGCTCGCGCAGGGGCGGGGGGTGACCTTGCTGCGGGAGCTCGGCGCCTACCGTCGCTTGCACGGCCCGCTCTCGCGGTATGCCCAGGCGACCCTCGCGCGCGCCCTGCTCCCCGCACCGCTGGTCGGCCGCCTGCGCGGCTGGCTGACGGGCAGCGGCGATTGGATGGCGGAAGACTTCCGGCGGCAGTGGGGTGCCCGTGCGGCCGAGCCGGCTCGGACCGGCTCGCACATGCAGGCGATGCAGCGCCGGCTCCTGACGGGGAACGGCCTGCGGGCGCTGCTGCATTATGAGGACCGGAACTCGATGGCCTTCGGGGTCGAGACGCGGCTGCCGTTTTTGGATTACCGCGTGGTCGAGTTTCTGCACGGGTTGGACGCCGGATTGAAGATTCATAACGGGTGGACCAAGGCCGTCCTGCGAGATGCCATGGAGGGGATTCTGCCGGATGAGGTCTGCCGGCGTACGGATAAGATGGGGTTTGTGACCCCGGAGGATGTCTGGTTCCGCACGTCCCTGCGCGAGATGGCGCGAGACGTACTGTCGGATTCGCGGACCCGCGCGCGCGGTTACCTGAATGTGGACGCCGCGCTGCGTGAATTCGAGGACCATGTGGCTGGGCGGAAGAACATCAGTTTCACGATCTGGCGGTGGCTGAACCTGGAACTGTGGTGCCGCTGCTTCTTGGACCAAGGCCCATGCGCCGGACGTTTGTCCTGATCAACAACACGGGAATCGGCGGAGCGGAGCGGCGGTTCGGCCGCCTCTTCGCCGGCATGGCCGACGCCACGCCGGGCGCGACCCTGGTCATCAACGCGGGGCTTTGGGACAAGCTGATCGCCGCGGGGGTGGTGTCCGGCCGGGAGGCGCGCGTCTGGCGGCTCCCGGAACTCTGTCGCACACTGGCGGAGCGGATGGGGCTGCGGGAGGGCGCGCTGGCCTTCTGGCTGCGCAAGCTGGACTATGTGCTGTTTGCGTGTCTACTGCTGGCCCGGTTTGCGCTGGCGCCCCACGGGGTGTTCCATCTGGTCCTGGGCGGCGCGTACGTCGGCCTCCCGCTCATGGAGTTTCGCCCGGACCATCGGACCGTGATTTCGGCCGTGAGCGCCGACCTGGCGCTGATGGTCGGCGCTTCCTGGGCGCTGCCGGTGTACCGGTTCGCCCTGCTCCGTTGCACCGTCATCGATGCCCTGACCGAGGGAGCCGCTGAGGATCTGGTCCGGCGCGGGGTCCCCCGTCACAAGATTCTGGTGTCGCCCGGAAGCGCGGTGGACCTCGACCGGTTTCAGCCCGCTCCGGAGAAACATCCCTGGGTGGTCTTCGCCGGTCGTCTGGTCGAGGAGAAGAACCCGCTGCTCTTCATCGAGACGCTGCCGGCCATCCTGCGCGAGGCGCCCCATGCACGCATTTTTCTGCTGGGAGAGGGCCCGCTGGGGCCGGCGGTCGGGCAGGTCCTGGAGCGCATGGGCCTGCGGGGGTCGGTCGAGACCGGCTTCCGTCAGGACCTCGCGCCGATCCTCGGCCAGGCCCGCGTGTTCGTATCGCTCCAGCGGCAGGACAATTACCCCTCCCAGAGCCTGCTGGAGGCGATGGCCTCGGGCGCAGTGCCCGTCGCCACGGATGTCGGGCTCACGTGGAAGCTGGTGGACGAGACGACAGGAGTCCGGGTCAAGCCGAATCCGGATGATATCGCGCGGGCGGCGGCCGATCTGTTGCGGGATCCGGAGCGGTGCGAGCGTCTGGGGCGTGCGGCGCGGCAACGCGTCGCGGAGCGCCACTCCGAGGGTCGGTACCGGGCGCATCTCGATCAGCTCTATGCCCGGATGGAGGGATGACCATTTCGCGGTGGCTGAAACGGCTGCTCTGGTGGGGCGGGATCCTCGGCGTGGCGGTCCTGACCGCCTCGCTGGGCCTGGAGGCCGCGGGCAGGGCCTTGATCACGGAGGACCCGCTCCACCCGGCCGACGCGATCCTGGTGCTCGGCGGAGAGTCGCGGGAGGGCGATCGCGTGGCGCATGCCGTGAAGCTCTACATGCGCGGGCTGGCCCCGCTGCTGGTGGTCAGCGGCACGCCGATGGGGTTCCGCACGCATGAGGCGGAGGTCATGCAGCGCCACGCCGAATTCCTGGGCGTGCCGGCGGCGCGCATTCTCGCCGTGAAGCACAACGCCGATTCCACGCGGGAGGAAGCGGGAGTGGTGGTCCCGTTCCTTCAAAGCCGAGGCCTGAAAGAGGTGATCCTCGTGACCTCCAATTATCATACGGCCAGGGCCAAGCGGATCTTTGAGAGGGTCGCCGGGCCCGCGGGGCCGCGATTTCTGGCCTCCCCCGCGCGGGACGGCTTGTTTGACCCGAATGGGTGGTGGCTGCGCCGGCGGGACGCGAAGACCTTCGCCTTCGAGGCCATCAAGACCGTTTGGACCGCCATCGAGGACTGACGTCGCATGGTACTGTACCTCTTCACCTTTACCCTGGCCTTCCTGCTGGCGTTCTACGGGGTGCCCATCGCGCGCCGGGCCGCGCTCCAGTTCAATGTCGTGGACCGGCCGGACGGGCGGCTCAAACACCAGGCCGAGCCGGTCCCGTATTTCGGCGGGCTTGCGGTCTATCTGGCGTTCCTGGTCAGCCTGGCCCTGACCTTTGACTTCCGCCAGGATGTCCTGGGGCTCGTGCTGGCGGGCACTCTCATGGTCATGGTGGGCCTGATCGACGACTTCGGCGTCCTTTCGCCCATGTCGAAGCTGTTCGGGCAGCTCATCGCCGTCTTCGTCCTGATTCGAAGCGGGATCCGCATCGAGATCGCCGCGTTTCCGGACTGGCTTGACATCACCCTGACCGCGTTCTGGATGATCGGCATCATCAACGCCGTCAACATCATCGACGTTATGGACGGGCTGGCCGGGGGAGTCGGGGCCATCGCCTGCGCCTGGCTCTTCGTGGTGGCGGTCCTGAACCACGACACGACGGTGGCCGTGATGCTGGCGGCGCTGGGGGGGAGCCTCGTCGGGTTCCTCCGGTACAATTTCCACCCCGCGTCGATTTATCTGGGAGACGCGGGCTCCCTCTTTCTGGGGCTCATGCTGGGCGCGCTGGCGATGATCGGCAAGTACACGGAGGGGAACTCCGTGGCCCTCCTGTCGCCCATCCTGATCCTCGGGGTGCCGGTGTTCGACACCCTGTTCGTCATGTATGTCCGGTGGCTGCGGGGCATCCCCGTCTTTCTCGGGAGTCCGGACCACTTCGCCATCCGGCTGCGGCACTGGGCCCTGACGGTCCCTCAGATCGTCGTGGGGAGCTATGTCGTCGCGTTTCTCCTGGGCGGGGTGGCGGTCGCGGCGATGTTCGTGTCCATGGAGACCGCGCTCGGGCTCATGGGGACGATGATGGCCCTGGGGGTCGTCAGCGCAGCCTGGCTCAAGCGCATCGACATGTCGAAACGGTCGGAGGACGCCCTGCCGAGATCGCCCTCGGTGGAGCCAGCGCGGAGGGTGCCATGATCCTGATCGTCGGGGCCGGCCTGGCGGGGCTCAGCACCGCGTATCATCTCGGCGACCGCCCCTATTGCGTGGCGGAGAAGGAGAAGGAGGCGGGGGGCCTCTGCCGGTCCTATCAGAAGGACGGGTTCACCTTCGATCTGACCGGGCACCTCCTGCACTTCCGCCAGGCCGAGATCAAGGCCCTCGTCGAGCGCCTGCTGGCCGGCCGCCTGGACAAGCACGCGCGCCGGTCGTTCATCTACTCGCACCGGACCTACACGGAGTACCCGTTCCAGGTCAACACCTACGGGCTGCCGCCCGCGGTGGTCCGCGAGTGCCTCCTCGGCTTCATCGCCACGCTCACGACTCCCGCCGCGACCCCGCCGGAGGATCGCTCCTTCAAGGCCTGGATCCTGGAGAACCTCGGCGAGGGGATGGCCAAGCATTTCATGGTGCCGTTCAACGAAAAGCTGTGGCAGGTACCGCTGGACGAGCTGACCTCGGACTGGGTCTCCTGGCTGGTACCCAAGCCCGATCTCAAGGACGTGGTGAACGGCGCGCTGGGGATCAAGGACAAGGCCTTCGGCTACAACCCGTCGTTCCTGTATCCGTCGCGGGGCGGGATCAGTGTCCTGCCGGAGGCGTTCCTGCCGGGCGTCCGGGAGATCGTATACGGCAGCGAGCTCGCCGAGGTCGAGACGGGCCGGCGGCGGGCGACCTTCCAGGACGGGCGCGTGATCGAGTACGAGACGCTCGTGTCCACAATTCCGGTCCCGGAACTCGTCCGCCGGTGCACGGACCTGCCCCCGGCGATCCGGGAGGCCGCGGCCGGGCTCCGCTGCGTGTCGGTGTACAACATCAACCTGGGGGTGGCGCGGGAACGAGTCTCCGACAAGCACTGGATCTATTTCCCGGAGAAGGAGTTCCCCTTCTATCGAGCCGGCTTTCCGATGAACTTTTCGCCCGCGCTGGGGCCGCCCGGATGCAGCTCCCTGTACGTGGAGATCGCCCACCAGCCGACCAACGTCCTCCCGCCGACGGTTCTGCTCCAGCAAGTCCGGGCCGGGATGGAGCTGGCCGGCATCTTCCGCCCTGATGACGACATCGTGGCGGCCGACGTGCGCGACATCCGATACGCCTACGTCCTCTTCGACAAGCACCGCGCGCGGGCCCTGCCCGCCATTCTAGAGGAGCTGGAGCGGCGGGGCATTCATTCAATCGGACGGTACGGGCGCTGGGAGCACACCTCGATGGAGGACGCCATGGCCCAGGGGAAGAAGATGGCCGAGAAACTCCTGGCGGCCGGGTGAACGCGCGCGTGCACACGGTCTGCCACATCATCACCAAGCTGGAACTGGGCGGCGCCCAGGAGGTGGCCCTCTTCACCGTGTCCCACCTGGATCGCGCGCGGTTCCGGCCGATCCTTGTGACCGGGCCCGGGGGCCTTCTGACGGAGGAGGCGAAAGCGCTGCCCGGCGTCGAGGTCCACGTCGTCCCGGCTCTGGACCGCGCGATCCGGCCGTTCCGTGACCTCCGCGCCTTCGTCGCGCTCGTGCGCCTGCTCCGCCGCGTGCGGCCGGACATCGTCCACACCCACAGCTCCAAGGCCGGCATCGTGGGCCGCTGGGCGGCCTGGCTCGCGGGCGTCCCCATCATCATGCACACGATCCACGGGTACGGCATCACGCCGAGCCAGCCGGCCTGGCTTCGGCGCCTGCTGATCGGCGCGGAACGCCTGACCGGTTTGGTCACGACGCACTGGGTGGCGGTCGCGCAGGCTGACATCGAAGCCGGCGTCCGTTGGGGGTTGTTCTCCCGGCCGGCGGCGACCGTGATCCGTCCCGGGATCGATCCCGCCCCGTATCGGGCCCCGCTCGCCCAGTCGGAGCGCGATCGGGTGCGCGCGGAGCTCGGCGCCGGGCCCGGGCAGGTTCTGGTCGGCATGGTGGCCTGCCTCAAGCCGCAGAAGGCCCCGCTGGATTTCGTGGAGGTGGCGGTCCGCGTCTGTATCCATCAGCCGTCGGTCCGATTCGTGCTGGTCGGGGACGGCGAACTCCGGGGCGCGGTGGAAGAGGCCATCCGGTCCGCTCGGCTGGAGGATCAAGTCCGGATCGTCGGATGGCGACGGGATATCCCGGCGGTGATGCGGGCGCTGGACCTGTTCCTCCTGACGTCGCATTGGGAGGGGCTGGCCAGGGTCCTTCTCGAAGCGCGAGCCAGCCGGCTCCCGGTCGTGGCGACGAGGGCGGGCGGGGCGGCCGAAGCCATCGTGGAGGGCGCTGATGGCTGGCTCTGCGAGCCGGGGGATGTCCAGGCCCTGGGGGGGCGCGTGCTATACTTGCTGGAGCATCCGGAAGAAGCCAGGCGAATAGCGCAGAACGGCCGGGAGCTTCCCCAGGAATTCGACATCCACGAGATGGTGCGGCAGCTGGAACGTGAATACGACCGGCTGCTCGGAAGGGTTCACCGGAAGGCCTCAACACTGAACGAAGGAGCCGAACCTCATGCAGGTCCCGTTACTTGACTTAAAAGCCCAATACCGCCAGATCCGCGCGGAGATCATGGCCGCGATCGAGTCCACCTGCGACGAGCAGGCCTTCATCCTGGGCAAGCGCGTCGCCGATCTGGAGCAGGACGTGCAGCGCTACGTCGGCGCGGCCCATGCCGTCGGGGTGGCCTCCGGCACCGATGCGATTCTCCTGTCCCTCATGGCCTGCGGCGTGGGGCCCGGGGACGAGGTCGTGACGGTCCCGTACACGTTCTTCGCCACGGCCGGGTCCATCTCGCGCCTGGGCGCGAGGCCGGTGTTCGTGGACATCAAGGCGGACAGCTTCAATATGGATCCGTCGCCAGTCGAGGCGGCGATCACGCCGCGGACCAAGGCGCTCCTGCCGGTGCACCTGTACGGCCAGTGCGCCGAGATGGAGCCGCTGATGAAGCTCGCCGGCCAGCGGAAGCTGCCGGTGATCGAGGACGCCGCGCAGGCGATCGGGGCCGAATGGCGGGGCAAGAAAGCCGGCACCCTCGGCCAGATGGGCTGCTTCAGCTTCTTCCCCTCCAAGAACCTGGGCGGGTTCGGCGACGGGGGCATGGTGACGACGAACGATCCGGCCCTGGCCGACCGCGTGCGCATGCTGCGGGTCCACGGCAGCCGGGAGAAATACCTCCATGAGCTGGTCGGCCTGAACAGCCGCCTGGACGCGCTGCAGGCGGCCGTGCTGCGCGTCAAGCTCACGCATCTGGAGGGGTGGACTCAGGGCCGGCAGAAGAACGCCGCGCGGTATGAGGGGTTGTTCAAAGAGGCCAACCTCCTCGACCGCGTGACCTTGCCGACGGTGACGGCCGGGAACCGCCACGTCTACAACCAGTACGTCATCCGCGTCCCGCGGCGGGATCAGCTCAGGGACTTTTTGAAAGAGAAGGGCGTCGGGACCGAGGTCTATTATCCGACGGCCCTCCACATGCAGCCCTGCTACAAGGACCTCGGCTACCGCGAGGGGGCGTTCCCGCAGTCAGAGCGGGCGGCAAAGGAGACGCTGGCGCTTCCCATCTACGCCGAACTCACCGCCGACCAACAGGCCTACGTCGTCGAGACCATCAAGCAGTTCTACAGCAAGACCTGAGCGGGGTCTGGAGCGGGTCCTGCCCCCGCATAGCCCATCGCAGCCGGGGAACCCGTTGCTCTCGGAGTGGGTCCTGTCGCCGAGCAGCCCCGCCGAGCGGCGCCTTTCGGCGTAGCAGCCCCGCAGACTCGCCTGTAGACGCCCTGGCTCATCGGGGCGCCCCGCTCGCCGCCACCCACTCCATCTGCAACGGGTCGAATCGCCGTCGAGGCCCCGCAGACCCGGCTGTACGCCCCGCGCTGCATCTGGGCGCCCATGCGGTGTCACCCGCAAGGCAACTCATCTCCTCTTGACGAAATCAACGGACAGGCGCCAAGATAAATATAACTGGTCAGGAGAAAATCCGATGAAGGGCGTCGTGTTCAGCCTCGTCGTGGGCGTTGGGTTGATGGCCGTGGGCTGTGCCGCGACTCCCGAGCCCGCTCCCACGCGGGCGCCCGCCTTACAAGGGTCGGTGTTCGGCCCGGAAATGAAGCGCGGTCCCTGGGATCCCGAGACTCTGAAGGCGGCGGAGGAGTTGCAAAAGACCACCCCTGCGACGGAGTTGGAGAAGAAGCGGCAGGCCCTGGCGGCCGCCTACATCTATTGGGGCGAAGCCTTATTCGACGGCTTCAAGCTCCAGCCCAAAGTCCCAGCAGTGGATGTCCCGATTTCCCCTGACTCTTTGCAGGGGGCGACTGGACCGGGATCGCAGACTCCCCCCGCTTGGTACTGGGCCGAGCAACAGCAGCACCGCTTCGACCACCTCCTCCAGCAGCAGTGGCAGCAGTACTACCAGAACCGGATGCCCCCGCCGCAGTTCAAACGCGCGCCGAACTGCCAGAGCATCATGTCCGGCGGCCAGGTCATCACCAGCTGCTACTGAGGGGGAGGGGTCTGGGTCAATGCTGGACAAGACCGCCTCGCTCAACCGTCTTGCCTTCTCGGCCACGGTGCATTGCCTGACCGGCTGTGCGATCGGGGAAGTGTTGGGGCTGGTCTTCGGAACCGCGTTCAACTGGGGGAACACCGCCTCGATCGTCCTTGCGACCGTCCTCGCCTTTTTCTTCGGCTACGCGCTCACCCTGCGCCCGCTGCTCGCCGGCGGGGTCGGGTTCCGGACCGCGCTGGGCCTGGCGTTCGCCTCGGACACGCTCTCGATCACGGTCATGGAGATCGTCGACAACGCGGTGGTGCTGGCCATTCCCGGCGCCATGGACGCCGGCCTCTCGGACCTGCTGTTCTGGAGCAGCCTCGCGCTCTCCCTCGCCCTCGCCTTCGTCGCGGCGTATCCGGTGAACCGCTGGCTCATCAGCCGGGGCCGCGGGCATGCGGTTCTCCATGCCTATCATTAGATGGCAGGCGGGAAAAGGGGACTGGCTACTTTTCCGAAAGTTGCCTGTCCCCTTCGTCGCATTTAATGCCCCCTTCGCACACTCGGGTTTTCGAATCGTGAACTTCTGAGTGTGAACTCATGCACACTTCCCGCTACGATGTGCTGAGCCAAGTTGTAGAAAATGATGGGAACCATGACACGTGGGTATGCGGACAGTGCGAGAGACGCCAAAACCAATCCGGTCCCGTTGTTGTTCATTCCCAATCCGTACATGAGCGAAACGGTTTCAGCCTGGTCCAACTTGAACACGCGACTCAGTCCATATCCCGAGGCAAAGGCCGTGAGGCACAATCCCGCCGCAATGACCAGGGTCGCGACCAGGAAATCAATATCGCGGTCGGCCAGGGCCTGGGGAAGAGACACCGAGGCATTCGAGTAATTCAACAGCAGCAAGTCGATGGCATTGATCAATTTGATAGAGGGCATGACCGCGGTGACCCAAGCTTCCCGAACCATCAACCGGACAAAGAGACCAAGCAACGATGGCAGAACGACCCAGAGGGTCAGGAAGGAAACAGAACCGTAGGCAGCGAGTCCCTGCAAAACCACCTCATACTCGTCGGCTGCCATCTCACCGAACACCTGAAGAGCCACCGGGGTGACGATGGGACTGAGGACGGTCGAAAAGAGTACCAATCCCAAGCTCAATGCCAGATTCCCATTGGAGTTCTGGACCCAGGCCGTTGAAGCCCCGGCAATCGGCATGGCCGCGACTAATGCCAAGCCGACCAGGATGTGTTGGGCTTCGACTGGTTCGTACCAGAGCCGCATCACAAGGGTCATCACAAAGATATAGGCCATGGGGATCACCAAGTTGGCCGTCAGTCCGGCGAACAACACCAATTTCTTTTGCATGACGGTTCTCAAGTGCGATGTCTTCACGCCCAGCCCGGCGTTGAACATGAGTAACGACAGCATGATCAGCAGCAGTGAGACATGGGTCTTGTCTTGAAAGATGGTCATTTCGCCGAAGGAGGTATTCCGGATCCACAAGCCGAGGGTTGGATAGATCACGGCGAGGGCATAAATTCCTATGAGGAAGACGAGCAGATGCCGGGGAACAAAGTGGGACAGCGCCAATAAGGTAAATTTGCTTTTTTCCATTTGTATTTGAACCCGTCAGAGGATACGCCTGAAGCAAATAAAAATCGACGTGTTACCGGTGTCTTTGAATGTTTTATCTTTATTGAAGCGTGGGTGTGTTTGCCGGCTTTTCACCATTTCCGTCACCATAAGGAGGGTATTATGAGGCGAGCGGTGTTTGTTGCTGCCATGGGGCTTTGGCTTGCGACCTCGCTGGTTGCAGCCCAAACTGTTGTTGCCGAAACGATGGCAGAAGAAAAAGTCGAGCATCCCCGGATTGCCAGGGCAATCCACGAATTGGAAGAGGCAATCAAGTATATGGAGGCCGCGCCGCACGATTTCGGTGGGCATAAGGCCGCCGCGATCCAGGATTCCCGGAAGGCCGTCGAACAACTCAGAAAGGCACTGGCATATCGCGCGAAAGAAGACAGCAAGAAAGGGAAATAATCAGCTCATCGCAAAGCTGCTACTGAGGAGTCTGGCTCAATTTTCTTCTGAGAAAATGTGCCTGACCGCCGGGTTTCGAAAATTTATCGTTCTTCGCCGATCTTACCAATGGTTAATGGGGAACCTGTCTAGCCTCATTTAAGACGATCTCATGCAATTCTCTATTTCCAATCGCATCAAAAAGGCCTGCGGCTTGAAATAAATACTGCCTCGCCAGACCAGGATTTGAAGTTGATTCAATACGACCTAGGACCCTGAGTACATTTGCTTCACCGAGCCGATCCTCCACCGCCTTGTAGAGGGCGCGGGCCTCCGTATACGCTGCCCGCGCCTGATCGTTACGGCCCAGCATGTACTCCAGCCCGCCCAGGCCTTTGAATACATTGGCCTCGCCGAGCCGATCCTCCACCGCCTTGTAGAGGACGCGGGCCTCCGTATACGCTGCCCGCGCCTGGTCGTTACGGCCCAGCATACGTTCCAATTCCCCCAGGCCCAAGAGCACATTGGCCTCGCCGAGCCGATCCTCCACCGCCTTGTAAAGGGCGCGGGCATCCGTATACGCCGCCCGGGCGTGGTCCTTACAGCCCAGCGTGCGTTCCAGCTCGCCCAAGTCCAAGAGCATGTTGGCCTCGCCGAACCGATCGCCCACCGCCTTGTAGAGGGCGCGGGCCTCTGTATACGCCGCCCGGGCCTGGTCCTTACGGCCCAGCGTACGTTCCAAGTCGCCCAGACCCAAGAGCACATTGGCCTCCCCATGCCGATCCCCCACCGCCTTGTAAAGGGCGCGGGCCTCCGTATATGCCGTCCGGGCCTGGTCGTTACGGCCCAGCATGCGCTCCAGGTCGCCCAGGCCCAAGATCACATTGGCCTCACCAAGCCGATCCCCCACTGCCTTGTAGAGGGCACGCGCCTCCGTGTATGCCGTCCGGGCCTGGTCGTAACGACTCAGCGTCCGCTCAAGCCCGCCCAGGCCCAAGAGCACATTGGCCTCACCAAGCCGATGCTCTACCGCCTTGTAGAGGGCGCGCGCCTCCGTATACGCCGCCCGCGTCTGGTCGTTACGGCCCAGCATGCGTTCCAGGTCACCTAGGCCCCTGAGCACATCGGCCTCACCGAGCCGATGCTCTACCGCCTTGTAGAGGCCGTGCGCGTCCCTATACGCCGCCCTGGATCGCTCATAATCATTGGATAATCTCAGT
Source organism: Nitrospiria bacterium (assembly GCA_041490525.1). Classification (GTDB taxonomy): domain Bacteria; phylum Nitrospirota; class Nitrospiria; order Nitrospirales; family NS-4; genus JBGPTH01. The sequence continues at coordinate 157,472 of JBGPTH010000001.1, read as the reverse complement.
CGCGCAGCTTGGGCCAGCAAATCATCGGCATTCCTTCTCATCTTGGCTTCTTCGTTTACTTCAAGAACCCTAGCCATGACCCAGAGATACGGATCCGTGTCCCGACTCGTCGGGATTGCCACACCATGATGATGGAACGGTAGAGGTTGAAGGGTGCCATCACACCTCGTGTTTGCCATTTCCCGGGGAACAACGAGGACACCAAACGTCTCTTGTGTCTCATAGGCGCAATGGACGCGGGGGAACCGGACCTTCGCCATGTCGCGATCTGTTATCAATGTTACCCACGTGTCTTCAAGACTCTGGATATACGTATTAAGATGCGCTCTCTCCATATCTTTCAGTTGTGGATTCAGTAAGAACCATGACCCGAAACCGGCAATTGATGCGCCTTGAGCAGGAGTGGAAAGGAAGACGACGGACTTCACTTGACGAAGCATACTCCCTTCTGAACCACTGTTAAGTCTCGTTAGCATGCTCTTGACCACCAATCCCCCCATACTATGAGCAATAAAATGTATGTCTGTGTATCTCTTGAAAATACCCAAGTCTTTCAAATGGCTGAGTTCAATCCCTGCAGTCTCGTGAATATTGGGCGCATTCTTCAGGTATGGCGTGTGATAGTTTAAGAGATAGATGTCATAGTCCACAAAACGGCCATCCGCTGCAATCATAGCAGGCCAATACATCTCAGTTGCAGGGTCTCCCCAGGTGGTAATTGCGCTCCCGAAAACACCGTGAACGAACACCACAAGTTTCGCATTTTTTCCAGCCGGATCGTTCTTGTAGAAACGCGAAGGCTGGAGCTTTTGAGATGGGTTTATCAGCTCGACCACATACGAGAGCCAATTCAGTAGAAAGCCTGCGTTCGAAGAAGAAAGATTCTTGATGCCTTCCCAAATGGCCCCAATGTCTAGATGATCCCGCATTTGTTATCGTCTTTCTAGCTGGTTTCCTGCCGACAAATCATTACAATTGGTAACGCCAGGAGGATACGCCGAAGGCGAAGAAAAATCGAATTTGCGGGTGGCGGCGAGCGGGCGCCCCGTTGAGCCAGGGCGCCTACAGGCGAGTCTGCGGGGCTGCTACGCCGAAAGGCGCCGCTCAGCGGGGCTGCTCGCCGACAGGACCCGCTGATTTAAACCGTGACTTAAAACCGGTGTCAGGCACATTTTCTCGGAAGAAATTGAGCCAGACCCCTCCCCCGGAAATGGAGCCAGACCCCACCCAAGCCGACAGGACCCCGGAGCCGCAGGCGACAGGATCCGCTCTTAGACTCCTCGGTCTTTGATCCGCGTGGCGATGAGGCGGAGCGCCCCTTCGGTGCGCTTGGTCATCCCCCGATCCTTCCCGCACAGCTCGATGAACGCTTTCAGGTCTTCCAGCGTGTCGAGGTCGCGGCATTCCGGCAAGAGGCCCAGCGACAGCCCCGCCGCCTCTACCTTCTTTTTCGTCTCCGCGAACACCGACGTTGTGCTCCAGGCCAGGCCCTCGAACAGGGCGGGACTCATCTTGCGCAGGCCGATCAGATAGTAGCCGCCATCCGCCGTGGGGCCCAGCACGACGTCGTGGGTCTTGATGAGCGCCAGCGCCTCCGTCAGGCGCGCGCGAGGCAGGGTGGGCAGGTCCGTCCCGGTGAGCAGGGCCGCCTGCGCTCCGTGGTCGAAGACGTCCTGCAAGGCCTGCCGCATGCGGGCTCCGAGGTCGGGCCCCCGCTGTTCCAGGAGATGGGCCCCGTAGCGGCCCTCCATCACCTTGAAGAACGGATGCGCCAGGTCCGGCGCGCCGGCGACATACAGCGTAATGCCCTGCAGGCCCTTCGTCCGCTCGATGGCGTCCAACACGAGCGAGCCGTGGAGGGAGGCGGCCTCGTCGGGCGTGAGCGGCGGGCACAGGCGCGTCTTGACCGCGCTGGGGATGGGCGCCTTCGCAAAGATGATCAGCGCGGTGGAGGTCACGGGCTTACCGGACGTCCGAGTAGAGGCGATGCAGCCGGTCCGGGCTCACCCCGAGAAAGAACAATAGGCGCAGCCCCCACATGAGGAGAACCGTCCGCACGGGGCCGTGCCGCTCCCACCGGCGCGCCGACGTCACGACGCAGGTGCGCAGCGCGGCCACCCGGCCCATCCGTTTGAGGCGCTTGCTGAAGGCCACGTCCTCCATGATCGGGATGTCCGGGAATCCGCCGATCACCTCGAAAACATTCCGGCGGACGAAGATCGCCTGATCGCCGGTGGCGATGCCGGTGAGGCGCGAGCGCCAGTTCATCATCCGGCAGACGAGCCGGTAGAGCCCGCGGTCGCGATCCAGCCGCGCATCGAACCGCCCGCCCACGATCTCGGGATCGCTGAGCGCCGCGCGAATGTCGTCGGCGGCGGTGGGGGGGAGCACCGTGTCGGCGTGCAGGAACAAGAGCACCTCCCCAGTGGCCGCGGCCGCGCCGGCGTTCATCTGCCGGGCGCGTCCCCGGGCGGCGGTCAGGAGCCTGGCCCCCGTCGCCGCCTCGCTCACGCGCGCGACGGTTCCGTCCCGGCTGCCTCCGTCCACGACGAGGATGTCACTGAAGGCCGCGCGCTGCAGACGGGCCAGGGTCTCGCGGATCGTCCGTTCTTCGTCCAGGGTGGGAATGATGACCGAGAGGGTCATGCATCCGGGGGCGTCCGGATTCGCCGCGCCGGCTTATGGGGCGAGAACATGAAGATCGCAACGACGACGATGGTGCCGTAGACCACCAGGCCCTTCTCCCATCGCATCGCAGACCCGATGGATTTGATGTGGTAGATCAGGGTGAGGCCGGTGAGCGACGCGGCCCCCATGATCAGATATTTGTACCAGGCGGTGACCACGCCGTTGATGAAGACGACGAGGCCGATGAAATACAGGATGAACGGCAGATGGTCCGCCTCCGAGCCGCTGCTCACGGCCACCAGGAGCTGGAGCCACGCGAGCACCATCATCACGAAGCCGATGAACTTCTGGAGCGCCATCACGTGGCGCTCGCCCTCGCCTTCCTCTTCCTCCTCGGGCCGGCGGTCGTCTGGCTTGAGGGGCTGGTCCATCGTCTTACCCGCTGTACGGCTTGAACTGCTTGCTCACGATTGGAACCTTTAGGAGTGCGAGAAGCGTTTAAATTGTTTGCTCAAAGCTAGGCCTTGACTCTGATAGGAAGATCCTATGTTCATCCCGTAGATCTTGTCAGGCTTAGCGAGCAATCTTTCATATATAAGGCGACCAACAATCTGGCCGTCTTCAATCAGAAATGGCACTTCATGGCTTCTTACTTCTAAAACTGCGCAAGTTCCTTTGATATCACTTGAGCCGTATCCAAATCCTGGATCAAAAAATCCAGCATAGTGGATTCGAAATTCTCCTATTGACGGATCATACGCGACCATCTCTGCTGCGTAATTATGTGGTATGCGAACCTTTTCTTTTGAGACGAGTATGTGGAAGTCATCAGGATTTAAAATTATCTCTTTTGAATGGGGAGCAGGAATTTCATCCCAGAAGGCATCAGGTTCGTAATAGTTTATCTTGCTGAGATCAATTGCTGGAGCATTCTTTTTGGCTCTATAGCCAATGATATTACGCTCTTTATCTCCCTGAAGATTGATTGAAATTCTTAAGCCTTTATAGATTTCGGGATCTTTCGGACAGTCTTCTTCGTCATAAACAAGTGTTTTTTCCTTATCTAGTTCTTGGAGTTTGGTATCTGAGGGTGGGGGGCATCCACGAACAAAACGAACCTGGTTTAATTTTACTCCCTCACATACGATTACCGTAAAAGTTCTTGGCACAACTTCTGCGTAGAGCTTGCCCTTATAACCTTCAGGAATGCGCTCGAATTCCTTGCCATGGTCACAGATCATCCTCGTAAAGATGTCCAACCGGCCTGTACTGCTCTTCGGATTGGCTTTTGCTGAAATGTCACTCGGTAAATTAAGTTGCTCCATTAGAGGAACGATGTATACGCAACCTTTTTCAAAAACCGTAGGACGTCTTAAGTCGACTTCAGTCATAGTTAGTTCTTTTACTTTGCTCTCAACCGTGGAATTCGGTCCTGGGAGAAAACTTGCCTGAACTCGATAGGCAATGGGGCCCAATCGCAAATCAAGACTAGACGGTTGGATTTGTTCCTCTTCAATTTTATTGATACCTGAAATTCTGCCACTAGCGGCGAGTTCTTTGATTCTCTGCGATGGCAATATGCCCGTTGTAAAGCTTTTGAGGTCCTGCTCAAGTTCTGGGAATAAGCTCTGGATCTGATCGGACATTGAGTTCTACCTGTTACCTGAGCATGTCGTCGGCGATCCCGCACCCGGTGGACGGAGCCGCGACCATCGGCAGCTCGCGCCGGGCGCCGTTCCCGTTGCCGTTCGAACGGGCGGGGGCGCCGTCGGTCCGGTCCGGCTGCGGATACGAGTAGAGGTTACCCTCGTAATTGCGGAGGACCGCCTCGTCCGGGGTGAGATTAACGAGATAATCACCCGGGAGCAAGGGAATCTTGCCTCCGCCCTCCGGGGCGTCGATCACGAAGTGGGGCACGGCCATGCCGCTCGTGTGGCCTTGCAGGGCCTTGATGATCTCCAGGCCGGTCTCGACCGACGTGCGGAAATGGTTGGTTCCGCGGGTGAGGTCCGCCTGGTAGAGGTAGTACGGCTTGACCCGCGCCAGGAGGAGCTGGTGCACGAGGCGCAGCATGACCGCCGGATCGTCGTTGACGCCTTTCAGGAGGACGGTCTGCGCGCCCAGCGGCACGCCCGCGTCCGCGAGCCGCCCGCACGCGGCCTTGACCTCCGGCGTCAGCTCGTCCGGGTGGTTGAAGTGCAGGTTCATGTAGATCGGGTGGTACTTCTTTACCATCTCGCAGAGCGCCGGCGTGATGCGCTCCGGCAGGCTGCCGGGGACGCGGCTTCCGATCCGGATCAGCTCGATGTGCGGGATGGCCCGCAGGGCCTTGAGGATGCGCTCCAGGAGGTGGTCCGGTAAGAGAAGGGGATCGCCCCCGGAGAGGATGATGTCCCGCACCTCCGGATGGGCCGTGAGATACTCCACGACGCGGTCCAGCTCGCCTTTTTTCAGGAAGCCCGGCTTGCCCACCAGGCGCTTGCGCGTGCAGAACCGGCAGTAGATCGGGCACTGGTTGGTGACCATGAACAGGACCCGGTCGGGATACCGGTGGACGAGGTGCGGGACGGGGCTGTCCAGGTCCTCGTGCAGGGGATCGTCCGGGCTGTCGTCGGCCAGCTCCTCCGGCTCGGGGACCACCTGGCGCCAGAACGGGTCGCCCTTTTCCTTGATGAGCTTCATCCACATCGGCGTGATGCGCATGGGGTACTCCGCCACCACGTCGGCGATGGCGGCCGGATCCACGTCCAGATGCGTGGCCAGCTCCTCGGGCTTAATGATGCTCTCGGCCAGGGCCTGCCGCCAGGTCTCCATCTCGGTATGTGCCTCCCGGTGGTTGGTGTGCGTGCCGTCACTCCCCTCGGGGAACGGGGGAGTCATTTGGATCGCGCGGCCTTCTGGCCGTTCTTGGTGTCCAGATAGGACAGAATGTCAGGCGTCTCGGTCAGCACCGTGTCGCCGTCCTTGATCACGGGGACGTAATACTGGCCCGATACCTCGTACACTTGCGAACGCTGCGGGTGCGCGTCGGGCACGAGGACGCTCTCGTAGGCGAGGCCCAGCGCATCCAGTTTTCGCTGCACGAGCTCGCACTCGGGGCACCACCTGACGTGATAGAAGGTCATCGTTTGAATTCCATTGCGCAGGGGGCCATGATCGCCACGGTCATGCCGTGGATCAGCTTTTTGTCCAGGGGGCATACGGTTGCGAGGATCCCGGCCGGCTCCACCGTCTCTCCGCTCACGAAGAAGTAGGGAGAGAGCCGGACGCGGCCCGGCATCTCGACGATCTCGTCCGTCGCGGGGTCGTGATACCGGGAAGACACCCGCCGCCCTTTGCGAAACTCCTGAAGGATGTACGGACCGCGGGGGAACGAGGCGAGCGCCCGCTCCAGAGCCTCCGCCCAATCTTTCTGGGAGAGGTCGTGGCCGACCGACACGCCGCGCGACCCCCAGGCCAGTTCCGAGAAGCCCGACGGCTTGATCACGAACCGGCGCTCCTTCTGACCGGCCGCGGCCAGATCCCTCCAGTCGGACACCGCGCGCCCGCCCGCGGTCAGTCCCGGAATGACGGCGGACGGCGACACTGGGCGGGGGTCCAGGATCCACGTCCGGGGCATCAATCGCCGAAGCAGCGCGAAGGTGTCGGGCCCCAGCTCGTGGCTCCAGAAGGGTTCCAGCACGGGATGGTGCAGGAGCGCGAAGGCCATCTTCTCTTCGAGCCAGGGCTTTGCGGGGGGAATCAGGGCGACGCGGCCCTTCTTGGCGGCGTACAGAAAGAGCTCGCTCTTGGGAATGTTTTTGAGGTCGAAGAGTTCGAAGAACCGGTAGAGGGCGGAGATCGCCTGGTGGTTCGCGAGGAACAAACCCTCTTCCGTGAAGGTCACGTCTTGCGGGGCGACGGTCTCCGCCGGAAGGCCGGTTTCGCGCAAGCGGCCCGCGAGCCAGGTCATTTCAGGCCGGTAATCCTTGGACTCTTCAGAGACGACGATAGCCAATTGAATATCGTGCGCCTTTCGTGGGTTCGGGAGGGGCGCGGGTACCCGTTGCTCCGTCGAATGCAACGGGTGATGGGCCCCCTCCCGACTCATATGGACACTCCGGATCATCCTGGCAAACCCCTCGACGATGCCGTCCCGCCCGCCGATGACCGGCCATCCCAGGTCGGCATAGGCCTGCGCCAAACAACCGGTCAGGCCAATCCCCCCGGGGACGGAGTCCAGCTCGCTGATCATCATGCCGTCTTCGGTGAGGATCAGGTCGGGGCGGATTACGCCGGGGAGGGCGTCGCGAAACCGGTTCATGCGCGCATAGGCGATCAGGTCCGCGGGCTTGCCCTGGTCCAGGTACTCGGCGACCCACGCGGGCTGCAAGCCGCCCACGCTTTCGTAGTACAGGCGGTTGAGGGCCCGCGTGAACGTGAGGAGGTGCTGCCCCAGCGCGGCGATGGTCGAGAGGTCGGCGGGGGAGAGAAGGAAGGGAGTCGGAGACACGCGCCAGGTCGTGCCGTCGTGCAGGCCCGCGCTCACGAGGTGCGCCCGGACGCGGCGACCGTGCTCGCGCGCTGCGTCGGCGGCCGGAGCGGGAGGGGAGTCTCCGTCCAGTGTGGTTGGGCGATCCATCACCACCCGTTCGAGGGCCTAAACCGCCACGACCCGCTTGATCTCAGGCACGCTGGCCTTGATCCGGCGCTCGATGCCCATCGTCACGGTCATGGTGGAGGAGGGGCATCCCGTGCAGGCGCCCTTGAGGAGGATTTTGGCCGTGCCGTCGGTGGCCACCTCGACGAGTTCGCAATCGCCCCCGTCCATCTGCAAGGCCGGCCGGATCCCGTTGATGGCGTCCTGGACCCTGCTGATCACGGAGCCATCGTGGCTATGTGGTGTGTCCACAGTCAAAAATCCTACCATGGCGGGGGGACCAGCACAAGGGGCCGTTGGCGGGGGAGAGGCCCTGAGGTATAATGCGGATAGCCGTGGTGACTCCGAACCTACGCGAAATCCCTCTGGTGGTCGAGCAGATCGTGCCCAGCTCGGCCTGCTTCGCCTGCGACGTCTGCTGCCGGTTCCCTGAGGCCACGAGCGCGCTCCGGCCCTATTTCACCCGAGAGGAGATTAAGGCCGCCATCGCCCGCGGGATTTCCCCCGACGCCTTTCCGGATCACGCGGGCTCGAAAGTCAGGGTGGTGCCGCACGGGGAGGGCTACATGTGCCCGGCGTTCGAGCCTGCGACCGGCCGGTGCGGGATCTACGAGGACCGTCCGTTGGATTGCCGGCTCTACCCGGTCGCGGTCATGTGGAATGAAGCCCGGACTGCGGTGCTCATGGGGTGGGACAGCAAATGCCCGTTCATCCGGGATAACCTTCAAAGCCCTGAATCGCGGTCGTATGTGGAGCGGACCGCCGCGCTCCTTGAATCGGATGCCACCGTCAGGATTTTTGCGTCACATCCGCAGTTGATCGGCTCTTTTCAGGAGGACGTCATCGTCCTCAGACCTCTCGACCGCCTCACCCGCGAGGTACGCTCCTCCAGCCTCCCACCGGCACGTTAGGGTCGTGCCGGCTCCGGTCGTCCATCCATTCACGCTGGAAGACCGGCGCTGGTTCGATGCCCTGATTGCCGCCGGGGAACCCAGCGACCCTCTTGCCGCCTATTCCTTTCCCTACCACTTTGTCTGGAAGGACTTGTTCACGTACGAATGGGTGGAATTGGAAGGGCACCGTTGCTTACTGGCGAGCAATCAGGACGGGAGCTTCCTCGCGCTTCCCCCCCTCGGTCCCGATCCGTGCGGGCCCGTGATGGCCTGGGCGTTCGCATTTCTCTCCGCCCGGAACCGGACGCCGGCCGTGTCCCGCATCGAGAACGTGCCGGAGCCGTTGGCCGCGCGGTGTCGTGAGCAGGGCGACCGGGTCGTGCCCAAAGGCCCGGACTATCTGTACCGCCGGGCCGACCTCGTCGCGTTGCGGGGGGACCGCTACAAGGGACAGCGTGTCACCTACAATCACTGCGTCAAGCAATCGAGTCCCACGTATCGGCCTTTTCGGCCTGAAGATACAGAAGCGTGCCTCGCGCTGTATCGACAATGGCAAGAAGGGGTGAAGGTGGATGCCTCATCCGATCTGGCCCCGCACCTGGCCACAGATGCGGAGTCCGCCCATCGTCAGGGCATCACCCATGCCGCGGAGCTTGGTCTCGTTGGGCGGGTGGCGGAAGTAGATGGGAGGCTCGCCGCCTACACATTCGGCTATCCGCTCCCTACATCCCTCGCCCCTCAGGAGGGAGGAGAGGGTGAGGGGTCAGTCTTCTGTATATTGTTCGAAATCGCCGACCGTGCCGTGAAGGGGCTGTCGCAGTTCATCTTCCGGGAATTCTGCCGTGAGCTGGAGCCCTACGAGTTCATCAACACGATGGACGACTCAGGACTAGATGGCCTCCGCCGCGCCAAGCTGGCCTACCACCCGGTCCGGCTCGTCGAATCCTTCATCGTCAGTCCTGCTTGATCCCACTGTCCCGGGTATTTCTTGCGGGTGGCGACGAATGGGACCCTGGCGGAGCGCAGCGCGACTTGCTTGCTTCTGAGCGGAGCGCGAGCGATTGACCCGTTGCACTTTGAGGAGCAACAGGTTCCCCGGTAATTCGTCGACAGGACCCGCGTGGGGCTAATACCAGGGGCCCCACCCATAAAACGGATGGTAATAGGGGGAGAAGGGGTAGTACGGGTAGTAGGGCCCGGGCCACGGCCGGACATACCGTTCCTCGGCCCAGACCTTGAGCGTGCTGATCTTGACCGTGGGGTAGGTGTACTCGACTTCATCCAGGGGCTGGGTCTTGGAGCCGATCACTTCCGCGATCATCGAGACCAAGGTTCCGGCCGGGAGCGTGGCAGGGTCCAGGAATTCCGTGGAGTAGGCCAAGAACCGGCCCTTGGACTCCGTGAGGGTCGTGACCGGCCCGTCCGAGCGATCGAGGGGCAACTGGAGCACTTCGATCTGCGTCGCTTCCTTGAGCCCCTTGGCGTTCAGGACCTTTCCCCCCAGAACGACGAGGCGGCCCTTGTAATTCTCCGGGCTGGCCTTGAGGGACTCGAAGGAGAGATCCCGCGCAATCCGGGATTCCATCTCGGCAGGGACCAACTGGGAGGCACAGCCGTGCAGGTGCGGCAAGAGGAAGACCAGCCCTGCCAGCAATCCGACTCTCCCCAAAAGAGGTTTCATGGGAGCCATGGAGCCTTAATCTTACCAGACCGCGCGCCCTTGAGTTATAGGGTCCTCCCTCACTATAATGATAAGGTTTCAGGAGGGCATGATGGCCAAGGGGTTGGAGCAGGGGGTCGAGCAGTACCGGGTCCGGGAGGAGCCGTTCTACGCCGAGGTCAACGGCGAGGTGGGGCTCTTCAAGACGGCCGCCGAGATGCGGATGCCCGTGATGCTGAAGGGGCCGACGGGGTGTGGGAAGACCCGGTTTGTCCAGTACATGGCGTACCGGCTCGGTCGTCCCCTGATCACCGTGGCCTGTCATGAGGACCTGACGGCGTCCGACCTCGTCGGCCGGTACCTGCTCAAGGGTGACGAGACCGTGTGGGTGGACGGGCCCCTGACGCTGGGCGTCAAGCACGGCGCCATCGTCTATCTGGACGAAATCGTGGAGGCCCGGAAGGACACCACGGTCATCATCCACCCGCTCAGCGACGACCGGCGCCTCCTGCCCATCGAGAAAAAAGGGCAGATGATCGAGGCCGTGGATGACTTTCTCCTGGTCATCTCCTACAACCCGGGCTATCAAAGCGTGCTCAAGGACCTCAAGCAGAGCACCAAGCAGCGGTTCATGGCGATCGAGTTCACCTACCCGCCGCGCGATCTGGAGGTTCGGATCATCGAGCGCGAGGCCGGGGTGAACAAGGAACTGGCGGGGGCTTTGGTCAAGGTGGGGGAGAAAGTCCGCAACCTCAGGAACCACGGCTTGGAAGAGGGAGTCAGCACGCGGCTGCTGATCTACGCGGGGAATCTGATTCGATCCGGGATCGTTCCCTCGGTGGCCTGCGAGGCGGCGATCATCTGCCCGATCACGGACGATCTCGACATGCAGCGCAGCCTGCGGGAGATCGTGTCGGCGATCTTTTGACGGGGATGAGGGTGGGAGGTTGACTATGGAACCCGACGAAAAGGGCCAGAAGACATCCGAGGCCCCACAGGCCGATAAGGATCTGGATCACTCACCGGACAACGCGCAGGCGGTCGATCCGGAAGAGGCGAAGCGCCTGGCCATGCGGAAGAGGAAGCCGCTGGGGCCGGTCATGAAGCCCATGACCAAGGAACAGATCGAGGCGCTGTTGAAGGACCCCGAAGCCGCCGAGCGGGACAACCTGCTCGATGCGATGCCGAGGGGCGGGGACGCCGACAATCAGGATTCTTTTTGAGCGCCGACGGCATCGGCGGGCGGGGCGCCTTCCTGCGCCTTCCCGCCGGGGGCAAGATGACGCAGCGCGCGACCCTTCTCCGGGGTCGGATCGGTCACCACGCCATAGGTTTTCCTCCCCTCATGATCTTCCGGCAGGTACTCCGTGATCGGAAGGCCGTCCTCCCGGACGAACAGCAGACAGTGACAGTACTTGTAAATCTGCATCTCATCGCAGGCGCAGATCCAACGCCGTAGTTTCACCTCCGCCTTCTTGTCCGGATAGAAGTTGCACGGGCAGAGGGGTTTTCCGAACTCATCCACATGGGCCGCGAGCCCTTTCACTACCGCCTCCGTCACGGCGGGGTTCGGGTGCATGGCAGTTCCGCTTTTCGCCGCACACCCCTTGACGAACTTTCGCATTTTCTCAAGGCTTTTGTCGCTGGGCTCGCCCATGACGGCCGGCTCCTTCCCTGGAACGCAAAAGATCATTCTAGGGAGTGAGGATCAGACTTGTCAATTTAGTTAAATAAGCCTGTGTGCTATAATTCCGCCGGTTTTGGCGCCTGCGGCTTCCGTAGCTGCGAGGTCGGGGTACCCGTTGCTCGACAATTGCAACGGGTCACATGAGCAGCGTTTAAAAGGACCTCTCATGGCAGCGGAATCCCTCTCCGCAAAATTGACCGCCTTCCTCGCCGAAGATCTTGACCAGGCGGCTGCCGCGGCCCTCGGCGCCAGGCTGGCCGGCTTGCGGCGCGCGCCGGCCGTGCTCGAGTTGCTCGCCGAGGTGCGGGAAGGCTCCCGTAAGGTCGCGGCAGCGATGATCCAAACCTTGCCTGAGGTGCTGGGCGTGCTGGCTGAGGACGAAGTGGTCGCGTGGATTGATCTCATCCTGTCGCTGAGTGTCCGGTCCGGCGCCACGGCCATGAAGGCCTGCAAGGAAAGCCCGGCCGTTCTTGGCCTGATTGGGGCGGCGACGCGCGGACCGGCGTTGGCCATGGCCCTGGAGCTGGCCGAACAGGACGCCACCATGGCGTTCGAAGGATTCCGCCAGGCCGAGGGGGTGGCGGCAGCGGGTGGGGTCGAAGCGTTGCCGATCTGGGCTCGGATCGGGGCGGACTTATTGAAATGGGACTCCGTGCTCGGGATCGAATACTTTCGCCGGGGGCCGGAGATTCTCAAGGTCCTTTCGGTGGAGGACCTCAAGGACTGGGCGGCCGTCAGCGTGAAGTTGGTGACCCCCAACAGTCTGGGTAAACCTGACTATATGGCCTCCTTGACCTTCTTCCGGACGAGCCCTGTCCTGTTGGACGACCTGGCGACTCCGGCCGTGCGCCGGAGAGTCCTCGCGTTCAGCAGTGTCCTGGCGGACCGGTCGCCTGAGCAGGCGATCGCCTTCCTGGGGGAGGCGGCCGGCGTGCTGCGGCGGATCGAGGAGCCTCACTGGCAGGAGCAAGTCTTACTGTACGGCCTGCTGGTCGCGGAACAGGACGCACAGGCGGCATTGGCGTACCTCCGCCGCGCGCCTGAGGTGGTCGCGCTCGCCGGGTCAGACACGGGGGCTCAGGAGGCTCGGTTTGACGAGTGGTACCGCGGAGGCATGGAGGTGCTGGCCTACAGTCCCGAAGCGGCTCGCGCCTACTTTGCCGTCGAGACCCGCCAGGCGCTGGAGGCGATCGAGCGCGCCACGAGCAGCGTGTCGTTGCAGAGCGTCGCCCGACTCCTCAAGCTCTTTGCGGAGGGGCTCAGTGGACGGTCCGTGACGATTCGTCCCCGTGAAGAAAACGATGGCGGAGAGAGCCCCGCGCAGGCCTTGGCCTCCGCCCACACGATCCGCCTGCCGGCCCGAATGGGGCGCTGTCCCACCCGTGAGGAAAATCTCCGCGTCTATAAGGTCCTGACCGCCCACGAGGCCGGGCATCTCGAATACGGCACCTATGATCTACAAGTCAGCCGCCTGGCCGATCTCGCCCAACAGGCCTGCCTCCGATACGGGCGCCCGCCGGCCTCCTCGTTGTCGTCCTTGGATGAGTTATTCCGGCTCTACCCGCATCCCGCTCTGATTCGGGATCTCTGGGTACTTGCAGAAGACGCTCGCATCGAAGCCTGTCTCAAGGGGGAATATCCCGGCTTGCGGCGCGACATGGAGGCCGTGGCGGGCGAGGAAGTGGCCAAGCGATCCCTGCTCCACGGCATGTCGGTCCGCGAGATGGTGGTGGAGCTGCTCCTTCTATTATCGGCCGGAGATCCGGGCCAGGTCCGCGTTCCCCCCGCCTTGGAGGAAGTGGTGAGCCGGGCCTGGGCGCTGCTGCAGTCCGTAGCCAATCCGCATGCGACGACCGAGCTGGTGGTCCGGGCGGTCCATCGGGCGTACGTGCTGATCGAGGAGCTCACGGCCAGCGAGCACCCGTCATCTACGGAGGACGCCTCCGCGGACCTCCGGCAAAACCTGACCCCGCCTGCGGGCGAAGGGCAGGAAGGAGCCTATCGCCCCGCGGCGGCGTTCGCGCACCGCGGTCCACTGGACGCCGACCGTGTTCGCGGGCCGGGAGACCGCGCGGGGCAGGAGAAGCCGGACTCGGCGCATCCGGACCAGGGGCGCGAGGGTGGAGCCACGTCATCGCCCGAGGAGAGATCCCCATGGGGTCCCCGCGCCTGGCGCGAGGCGCCGGGGGACGATAGGAAAGGCCAAGGCGCCACCGGCTCCTCATCCATGGAGGATGAGGTCACGGTGACCGCCGGGGAGGAAGAGGGGCGTGCCCTGCCGAACCTGCCGGGAACGCGCGTATTCCTCTACGACGAATGGGACGGGACGATCCAGGATTACCGCACACGCTGGTGTCGGGTCATCGAGCAGGCCGCCGCCGAGGGATCGGAGGCGTTCGTCGAGCGGACGCGGCAGGCCTATGGCGGGGTGGTTAACCTGATCCGCCGCTACTTCGAGGGCATCCGCCCCCCGTCGTTCAGACGGGTGCGGCGGCAGGCCGACGGCGAGGAGGTGGACATCGAGGCGGCCGTGGAGCGGCTGGTTGATCGGCGCGCGAAGGCCAGCCCGTCGGAATTCGTCCACATCCGCCGGGACCGAAGGGAGCGCGACGTGGCGGCCGTGTTCCTGGTGGACCTGAGCGGCTCGACCGGCCAACAGATCGGACCGGACGGGGCCCGGATCATTGACGTGGAGAAGGAAGGGCTGGTGCTCCTGTGCGAGGCGCTGGAAGCGATCGGGGACCAGTATGCCGTGTACGGATACTCCGGCCAGTCCCGCCGCGAGGTCCAGGTGCTGGTCCTGAAGGACTTTGAAGAACGGTACGGGCCCCGCGTCTGGCGCCGCCTGGATGCGGTCCGGCCGCTGGCGCAGAACCGGGATGGAGCGGCCGTTCGCCATGCCCTCAGCCGACTCGCCGCGCGGGCGGCCCGGGTCAAGCTTCTGATTCTGCTGAGCGACGGCCGCCCCTTGGATGCGGCCTACCAGGATGAATACGCGCTGGAGGACACGAAGGCGGCGCTGCGCGAGGCGAAGGCGCAGGGCGTGCACCCCTTCTGCATCACGGTGGACCGGGAGGCCAGCGGGTACCTGGCCCGGATGTACGGGGACGTCCGCTACCTCATCATCGACCGGGCGCAGACCCTGCCGGAACGCCTGCCGCGCATCTATAGGACGTTGACGACCTGATGGAGCCGAGCGCCGGCGAACGACAAATCCCGGGGTGGGTGTACAAGCTGTTCACGGGGCACGCCTATCCCTATGTGCGGCGACAGGCGAAGTTCGCCAACAAGCGCGAGCCGACTCCGGAGGACATCAAACAGAAGTTCTGGGAGATCTATCCCCTGTGCTGGCTCAAGATCCTGCAGGAGGTCAAAACCGGGATGATCGTGAGCTTCATCGAGCTGGGGCGGTACGAGCCGGGGGCGTTCCAGGACCTGATCGACCACCCCGAAGAATTTCTGGCGAAGACCTACGGGAAGAAGAAGATCAAGCTCAATTTCTACCAGGGCGACAACTTCGTGTGCACGATCAATTTCAAGGTGGCCGGGTGGGCCTCGCACGAGGATGACGAAAGTGGAGGGGAGGACGTAAAACGTTAATCGTTAAACGTGGGAAAATGAACCTGGTTCTTCGATTAACGTATAACGAATAACGATGAACGATTACACGGGAGAAACCAGTGGCGCGTGAGAAGATCACGGTAATCGGGGCCGGCAACGTCGGGGGCACGACCGCGCAGCGCTTGGTGGAAACCGGGTGGTGCGACGTGGTGCTGCTGGACATCATCGACGGCGTTCCGCAAGGCAAGGGCTTGGACCTCACGGAGGCCTGCCCGCTGGTGGGGTCGGACGGGCGCATCGAAGGGACCGGGGACTACAAGGCCTCGGCCGGATCGGCCGTGGTCGTCATCACCTCCGGCGTCCCGCGCAAGCCCGGCATGAGCCGGGAGCAGTTGCTCGAGACCAACGCCAGGATCGTCCGGGACGTCGTCCGGCAGGCGATGGCAGTCTCGCCCGGCGCGGTCCTCCTGGTGGTGACCAATCCGTTGGATGCCATGACCTACGTCGCCTCCAAGGTGAGCGGGTTTCCGCGGGAGCGGGTGGTGGGGATGGCCGGGGCGCTCGATGCGGCCCGGTTCAGGTCCTTCATCGCGGCGGAACTCCGGGTGTCGGTCGAGGACGTCCAGGCGATGGTGCTGGGCGGGCACGGCGACTCGATGGTCCCGCTGATCCGGTACGCGACCGTGGCCGGCGTCCCCTTGCGGGACTGGCTGCCTCAGGAGCGGATCGACGCCCTGGTCAAGCGCACGCGCGAGGGCGGGGCGGAGATCGTAGCCCTGCTGAAGACGGGCAGCGCCTTCTACGCGCCCTCCGCCTCGATCGTCGCCATGGTCGAGGCGATCCTCAAGGACAGCAAGAAGATCCTGCCGTGCGCCGCCCTCTGCCGGGGCGAATACGGGGTGGACGGACTCTTTGTCGGCGTCCCCGTGAAGTTGGGCCGGCGCGGGGTCGAGGAAATCGTCCAGCTCCCCCTCTCCCCGGAGGAGCAGGCCGCCCTAGCCCAGTCCGCGGCGGCGGTCAAGGAACTCTGCGCCCTCGTGGATCGCTATCTGTAGCACTCCTTAGTTTCTTGACATTCGGAGACATTCCCTTAATAATCGGTGCGCACTAACCAAAAGTGACCGGTACCGATACACACGCACCGAATCATAAGCCAAGGAGCGGGTATGGAATTCAAGGCTGACGAGTTCATCATCCTGCTGATGCGGTGGATTCACCTCTTCTCCGGCGTGACCTGGATCGGCCTCCTGTACTACTTCAACATCGTCCAGGTTCCTTTCATGAAAGAGACCGACGCGAGCACCAAGAGCGGCGTGGTGCAGAAATTAGTGCCGCGGGCGCTCTGGTGGTTCAGGTACTCGGCTCTGGCCACGGTCCTGTCCGGCCTGATCATCGTGGCGTCACATTTCATGCATGGGCATGGCCATGGGGTTCTCGGAACTTCCTGGGGGGTCTCGATCGCCATTGGGGGCGGCCTCGGGATCATCATGTTCCTTAATGTCTGGCTCTTCATTTGGCCGAATCAGAAGGTCGTGATCCGGATGACCACCGAGGCCGCCGCGAATAAGACCTCGACGCCTCCGGAGATGGCCAAACATGCGCGGGTGGCCTTTCTGGCATCACGAACGAATTTCGTGCTCTCGTTCCCGATGCTCTTTTTCATGGCGACCGCAAGCCATTTCCCGCTGTTCTGAGAGGTCCTCCGACGATTGCCGGACTGAGCAGCCCTGTGACGGGGTCGGCGTCGAAGGGGGGAGAAGTCCAGCGGCACTTAAATAGGGTCAGACTCCGAACCAAAACAAGTGCAGGGCGAGCGCAGCCGGGCCTGTGCTCGCCCTTTGTGTCAGGAGGGGTGTCATGAGACGGAACTTTGGCTGCGCAGTGGCGATGCTGCTCGTGATGGCGGGGATTCTGGCCGGGCCGCTCGAGACGGGGGCGCAGGAATCGACCGCGCTGGGGCCTCTGCCGAAAATGCCGATCCCCGCCCACAATCTTCAGATCGATGCGAAGGTCGAATTGGGCAAGATGCTCTTCTTCGACACCCGCCTTTCGAAAGGGAACGCCATCAGTTGCGCGTTCTGCCATAATCCCGGGACCGGCTGGGCGGACGCCCGGCAGTTCTCGATCGGGGTGGGCGGCGGCCAGGGAGGGCGGCAGGCGCCCACGGTCCTGAACACCGGCTACCAAACCTTCCAGTTCTGGGACGGGCGCGCGGGCTCACTCGAGGAGCAGGCCCTGGGGCCGATGCACAACCCCATCGAAATGGCCGAGATGCTCCCCAGCGTGGTCAAGAAGCTCAAGGCGGTCCCTGAATACAAGGCCCGCTTCAGGGATGTGTTCGGGACCGAGGTGTCGGCGGAGGGGATCGCGCGGGCGATCGCGGCCTTCGAGCGCACGGTGGTCTCGACGAATTCGGCCTTCGACAAATACCAGGCGGGCGACAAGGCCGCGATGAATGAGGCGGCGGTGCGTGGGCTCACCCTCGTCGTCGGCAAGGCCCGCTGCGCCCTCTGCCACAACGGCTCCAACTTCACGGACAATCGGTTCCATAACCTGGGCGTCCCCCAGGTCGGGCCGCTGAAGGAGGACCTCGGGCGGTACGCGGTCACCCGCCAGGACAAAGATCGCGGAGCCTTCAAGACCCCGACGCTGCGAAGCGTGGCGCTGACCGCTCCCTACATGCACGACGGCGCGTTCAAGACCCTGGAGGAGGTCATCGATTTTTACGATAAGGGGGGCGGGAAGAATCCTCAGCTCGATCCCTTCATCACCCCCTTGAACCTGACGGCCGACGAGAAGAAAGACCTCGTGGAGTTCCTGAAGGCCCTGACCGGCGAGCACCTGGCCCTGGTGCCGCCCACGCTGCCCTAGTAGAACCCTTCCCCTATCTTCCCGGATGGCCCTCGTGTTACATTGACAGGTCGGTAGCATCGTTTAGAAAAGGCGGACGGCGAAGGACATCGATTTGACGGCACCGCGACTGGACGCGAGGAAGAAACTTTCCGCCTGTATACCATGCCGAAGCCCTGACTATTCTGTGCATTTTAGACGATGAATTTCGTCTCATGAGGGGGAATAAAATCGGTTTCGTTGCTGTTTTATAATAAAAGGGAGTGTGCGCTTGGAAATGGTATCCTTGTCTCCTCAAAGAGGGTTCGCGGTACTCGCTGGAAACCCAGGAGGATTTCATGGATGAGGAGAAGGGTCGGTTATTCGAAGAAGCGGCCCTACCATACCTGGACGCGCTCTATGGTTTCGGTTTGGTTCTTACGGGTCATCCGGATGAAGCCGAGGATCTCGTTCAGGAGACGTTCCTACGAGGCTTTCGGTTTTTTCACCAATACAAGCATGGAACAAACTGCAAGGCGTGGTTGTTCACGATCATGAAGAACATCTTTCTGAATCAGGCGCCACAGCGGGCACGTATGGTGCTCTGTCCAGATCCCTGTCCTGGCGAGGAAGGACCGGATAAGGCCCTCTGGCAAGATGTCGTCCACGCAAAGGGTTCCACCGGTATGCGGAATGAGGTTTTTACAAAGGACATCGAAAAGGCGCTTGGCCTCCTTCCAGAGGCCTATAGGCTTGTAATCGTGATGAAGGATGTGGAGGGGTTCAGTTACGGAGAGATTGCGCAATTACTGGATTGCCCGATGGGGACGGTGATGTCGAGATTGTCGCGAGGGCGGGACCTGTTGAGGCAACTGTTACGGGATTATGCCGTTCCTGGCAGAGAGCGTCAGACAGAACATCAAGAGAACCGTACAGGGAGACCGCTGTAGCCATGCACGATTGCCAGTCGAGCCATCGCCTCATGCACGCATATCTTGACCATGAGTTGAGTGCCAAGGAAGCGCTGGATGTGCAGGTCCATTTGGATGAGTGCGCTGCTTGCGCATTGTTGTACCGGAATGAAAAGCTTTATCTCGAGTTGATCAAGGAGTCACTTCCGGCGCCGGTGGCTCCTCCGTCACTCCGAGAGAAGGTCAGGAATGTGCTGGCGGAAGCCGGGCAGGCGCAACCGCTGAGGAAGCGGCTCCGACAGGCCGCCGTTCCGTCCCTCGCGCTGGCCGCCGCAGTTCTCGTGCTGGTGGTTGGCGCGTTCTTTTTTGAGAAGAAGCCGGTACCGGCTTTGGTGGATGTCGCGGTGCAAAGTCACCAGGAGTATCTGACCGGCAAACTGCCCCTCGATATCATCAGTCACGATCCCATTCAGGTGACCCGGTGGTTCGAGAAACGCACGAATTTCCCGGTGGCCCTGGGGCAGGAACCGGTGAAGAACTTGCAATTACTGGGAGGGCGGCTGATTGAGTTGCAGGGGGGACGAGCCGTCTTTCTGGCGTATGAGATGGGACACCATCGCCTCTCTCTCGTCATGACTGCTGCGGAAGGGGTGGATTTGTTCGGCGGGCGGGAGTTCACCTTCAAAGAAACGCGGTTCCACCAGTCGACATATCATGGCTTCCAGAGTTTGAGTTGGACCCAAGAAGGAATCGCGTACGTCTTTGTGTCGGATCAGCAGGAGGTGAATAAGCAGGCGTGTCTGATTTGTCATGGCGATGAGAAACAAAAGCAAGTAATCAAGGGCTTTGCCGACCAAGATATTTGACGGCCTCCCCTGCGCGCCGGTCGCTTCTCCCTCGGGTAGTAGTCCCGTCGAGTCCCTCATACAGTAGCTCGTGTCTTCGGCGTCTGTCCTCCGAGATCGCTCCCTTCACGCGGTTCTCCTTGCGTGCCCCTCCTCCCACTTTCGAGAAATAAAGAGGAATAAAACTGACAGGTTGGCTGTTTAGTGCATGTTACTGGATTGTTTAGTGCATGTTACCGGATAGGGGCGAAAGACGTCTTCGAACAACCCGTCCGCGCAATGGACAGGCAGGAGAGGAGGTGAGGCCGAGGGAGCACTGAGAAAACGCCCGCGGGCATGAGCGCACTGCTCCGATGCAGAGGGGTGCAACGGAGGGAGTCAGGGAGTCAAGGCCTCATGGTGAGGCTTTGCAGATTGACGAGGAGGAAACAATATGAGCGAGAAAAAAGACGCTCTCGACCGTCTTATGACGGCGGAGTTGTCACGACGACAGTTTATGAAGATGTCAGCCTTCACCGGCATTGCTGCCTCGTTGGGGGGGCTAGTCACATTGGATTTCCTGTCTCCCTCCGATGCGCGAGGGGTGATGCTGGGTGGGGGGGCGAAGCCCTTCACGTTCGCCGTCATTGCTGACCAGCACACGATGGGGCCCAAAAACAACTACATGAAGTTGCGGGTGGAGCGAAGCGTTCAGGAGATTAACAAGCTTGATCCAAAGCCCGATTTCATCATGGAGTTGGGGGATATGGTGCACGACGGCTCAGATGAGCAGATGAAATTCTTCGATGAGCTCCTGTCTCCCCTCAAGGTGCCGATCAAGTACATCACCGGCGAGCACGACTGGTACCTCGACATGGGCGATTCCTACAGCAAGCACTATGGCAAGACCACCTATTCTTGGGACCATAACGGGGTCCACTTCATTGCGTTGATGACCGTCATGCTCAGGGACTTCTGGACTGCCCGAGGTCTCTCGGCGGATGAGCGGATGGGCATTGCCGGCACCCTGAATCATCCGTTGCCCGGGCCGTTCCATGTCGGCGAGAAACAACTGGTGTGGCTGCGGGATGATCTGAAAAACGTGAAGAAGAGCACCCCGATCATCATCTTCTCCCACTCTCCCCTCTATTACTACTACAAGGCGTGGAACTTCTGGACCGAGGATGCTCCGGAAGTCCATCTTCTGCTGGAGGGATACGAGACAGTACAGGTCATTCATGGCCACGTGCATCATATCGTCACAAATCAGATCGGCAACATCAAGTTCGCGTCCAGCCTGTCGACCGGATGGCCGCATCCCTATCCCACCAGCGGGCTCCCGGCCGGCTCGCCCATGATGCCTCGCGCTAACCCGGCGAACATCTTCGGCGGATTGGGGTGGGAAAAGATGCAGGTGGGCGGGGCTGGTGCTGTGGATGTGGGGTATCGGGAGTGGTCCCGAGAGAACGTTTCATGAGAGGGGAGGCGGTTATGAAAAGAAAACTAACGAAGAGCCGAGTTCTCTTTCTTGCGGTCGCCGGCGCGGCGGTCTTCCTGGTGCCGTTGCTGGTCAATGCCCAGCGGGCGATGGATACCCAGACCCTGCCGGGGCTTGCCACTGAAGGGCAGCGGAAGAATGCCCAGAGCGGGGAAATCATCGATCGGAACGTGGTGGCCACCGGCAGCAAGGAATTGCAGGCCATGATCTCGCTGGGGGACCAACTCTGGCACAGCCGCGACCTGCCGATGAGCGGCAACGGACAGGCCTGTAACATGTGTCATGCGGATGGGTCGGTGACCCATCCGGAGACCTATCCCAAGTACAAGCCTCAGCTTGGGAAGGTGGTAACGGTGCAGGAAATGATGGGCTGGTGCATCGCCATCCCGAACCAGGGCAAGCCGGGCCCATTGGGCAGCAAGGAGATGAATGCTCTCGAAGCGTACATGAACTGGAATAACAAGGGCCAGGTGATGGAAATCGGGGCGGCGCCGTCTGGCATTTAAGTTCAGCCGGGAAACATGGCCAAGCCGGTGACACCCCGATCATGCGTGCAGAACAGGCGCAAGGGAGGTAACGACATGAGCATCAGGAGCTTCAAGAGCAGTCTGCAGGGTCCTGGTTTGGCCATTGGTATCGGAGTCGCGGCCGTCTTGGGGATCAATGCAACCCAGGCGGCCGCCTTCCCCGGAGAGACGGCGCAGGAGATGATCGAGCGGCATGGGCCACCCGCTTTGCCGGCCTCCCTCCAATCTCCCTCGGTCGCGGCGCTTCAATCAGGAAAACCCAACTCTGTGCTGATGGTTTGGTTTCAGGCCAAGGAGTATCAGCCCCTTTCCTTGCCCATGAAGATGGAAGGCCGGGTGGTGGCGTCGTTCCGGTTTGATGGGCCGGCAGTGTTGCGGAAGATTGAGCGGGGAGAGCAGGGTGTGGCCTGGACCGACCTGCGGAGCGACTTTGAGAATCTCTTCACTTCGCTCTCGGAGTCCCAATTCAAGCAATTTCTCGAGCTCCTGGAAAAAAACTGGGCCATCACGAAGAAGACTTCTCATGTCGATCCGCCGTACGACCTCTATGAGGCGGTTTCCCGCGATGGGAAGTTGAAGGCGGAGTTTTCATTCCGGGCGCCGGGGATCCCATCGCCTTCTGCCAAGGATCCGTATTACGGCGGTAAATTCCCCGACGGCAACGCGTGGATCAGAGTCCAACGCGCCGGTTAGCGGGAGAGGCAGCAGCTATGAGCGGAGAACTGCGTGAGTTGCGCGGCCGGATCGGGGAGGCGGAGATCCGGTTCGACAAGATGCGACAGCTCGTCGATGAGACGTGTTACGACTGGGACATGATCGAGTTGAAGCGGATGCAGCGCGAACTGGATGATCTGATTAAGCGGTACGAAGACAAGGTCTCCAAGATCACCGGTCGTCCGTACCGGTACGCGTCCGGCGATGTGGTTCCCCAAATCGGTACGCATCCGTTCGACCGACCGGTTGGGGACGAGGACCATGAGCGCGCTCGGTAAGTCCATAGTAAGGGAACGTGAGGACGATCATGCGCGCCCGTCCGAATCTCGAAGAGGTGCGGTGCGTCCGATGCGGGCGATTGCTTATGAAGTGGGAGATGGTCGGGTCCGCCCATGTCGAAGTGAAGTGCCCTCGATGCCAGCAGATGAACTTTGTGAACCTCCGGGAACTGAAGGAAGGTAGGGATTCAAACCATCGCTGAGTTCTAACATATTGCGGGACGCCTGATCGGCGTCGAGACTCAGAAGCCCATTTGAGGCTCAGAAGCCCATCTCGGGGTGAACCCCGGGTGGGCTTTTTTTGTCTCTGGGCGGGTGATCCGACTGTTCCTCAAAAGGCTTTGAGGTCAGGCCTTCAAAATTTAAGAGAGGAGAGCCTGTTATGAAAGGCATCAAAAAAGTCCTGGTCTTCGCCATCCTGGCTGTTTTTGCCTGGCTCCCTGCCGTTCCTGTTGGGGCCGTGGAGTTGAATCTCAACGGAGACTTTCGAATCCGGGGGTTTTACAACAATAACCTGACTGATGCAAACAGTAGCATCAAGGACAGCAACGCCTTCAATTCCGAGCGATTTATCTTGAACTTGGAGGCGAAGAGCGGGACGGGGCCCATCAACGTCGAAGGGGTGGTCACGACCGACTTCACCAGCTTCAACGGCACCGGCAATTCTCGCTTCGGTCAGTTCGCCTTTGGCCCTGCCAGCAGTAATGCCTCAACTTGTGGTGCGGGTACTCCAACTTCCTGTAGTCAGAACACCTTCACGCTCCTCCAGGCATATATCAAGTTGAACACCCCCTTCGCCAACTTCGCCGCCGGCCGTCAGGTCTACAAACTGGGGCAGGGGTTGATCGTCGCGGACGCGGTGGACGCGTTCGTGCTGGATGTGCCCATCGGCCCGGTCAAAGTGACGCTGGCAGATTTGAAGATTTTCGACTCGACGCGAGCGGCCGGCTCGGGCGGCGTCTTTATCGGAAACGGCACGCAAGGTCTCCCCGGCGGAGACACCGATCTGTATGCCGTCAATCTCAATTTCAAGCCTGTCAAGGACACGTCGTTGAACGCCTTCGTCGGTTTCTATAAGGATCGAGGGCCGAGCTTTATTTCTCAGGTAAATCCGGCCTTGCCGGCCTATACCAATACGGCCAACGCCGAGGCCGCCATCTTCGGGCTGACGGGCGAGACCAAGGCCGGTCCAATCCACGGGCTCTTTGAGGCGGATCTGATCCGCGGGGTTGTCAAGGACCCGGCCAGTCGAGGCGCATTGCTGCAGGGACATAACTTTCTGGCGAGCGCCGACACGGACATCGGTCCGGCAAATCTCGGTCTGACCTTGGTGTACAGCTCCGGACAGGATGCCGGCGATGTGACCAGCGGAAAACGGGCTAACATCAACGGCATCAATGGAGACTTTCCGTTGGGCATCATCACCACGAACGTGGGCGCGCGATCCCCGGCACCGGTGGATGGGACGTGTCCCAGCTTCAGCGGCGGTGGGTTTGGCGGCCGGCCGGGCTGCTTCGCCGGTTCGGGGTTGATTACGGTCAAGGTCGCGGCCAGCGTGACGCCTCCGACCCTGCCCAAGCTGAATCTGGAGGTCGATGTGCTGCAGAACTGGGCCAGCCGCCAGCGGCCGATTCAGTCTGCGGGCGGGAGCGCGGTCTTCATCAAAGGAGGCGATCAAATCGGGACGGAAGTGGATCTCTTCCTGCGCTATGCGGTCACGAAAGAGCTGAGCCTCACGGCCGGGTGGGGGATTCTGTTTGCCGGAAACTTCTTTGAAGCGCCGAGCGCGGCCACCGTCGGGATCGGTGCGAATCCGACCACCCGAAACGCGGACAACCTGACGGTCGGCGTCCTGGAGATGCGCTACCAGTGGTGAAGGACTGCTCTAAGAGAGCGTCCTTCCTCTAGGTGTCCAATAAGGAAGAGGATGTTCCATGGTGCGGAGGTAGGACAACAGCGCATCACCGTTCACAGGTACTCTTTGGTATGAGAAGGAGGGAGGCGCAATGAGAAGAGTCATGTCTATTCGAATCAATCCAGCGAGCAGGAGTCTTATCACAGTCCTGGCCCTGGTCATCATGATGGCCTATGGGGGCACTGAGGCATTGGCTACGGAACTGCGGTTTGTGGCGCAGGAACTTGGTAAAGGCGCGATCTGGCAGCCCTCGACGGTCGTCATTGAACAGAAGCGCGATCTCAAGGAACCTTTGTATTTTGTGCTTGAGAACCCCACCTCTATCGAGCACGAGTTCGCGGTGAGCGGACTGTTTGAAATTCTGATGGAAGGTGGTGAGAAAGGAACGTTCGAGAAGTTGTTTCCGGGGGCTGAGGAGGTCTATCGCCCGAAGGGCGCCTATAAGATGGACCCGATCCGAATCAAGCTGGCGCCTGGTGAGACCAAGAAGATTATGGTGGCCCCTACCGGCTTGGAAGGGCCTCGCAATTTAGGCGCCCGGTATCGCTATTTCTGTCCCATTCATGAAGCGACGCATATGGCCGGCAACCTATTCGTGGATTAATTAACCGGGAAGATCCGTGTCTTGTGGGAGACCCCGGGCACTTCGGGTGTGACCAGGCTCGCGGCCTTCCGGGGGGGGAGAAGCGGGTGACCTCGCCCGTCGATAGCCGGTCGTTCTCAGGCACAGAGTTGGAAACCCTCCTGTCTCTGATGGGGAACAGCCTCTCCCTAGCCTGACGAACGGCCGGTCCCTCCCCTTCTCCGGAGAGCGACCATGCACAATTTCTCCATCAAGATAACCTTGCTGTGATATGATTTTTTGATTCTCAGTATGGAGCAGCGTCGTTACATGCAGGCACTACACCGCATTGTTAGCGTAGGGCTCTTCACGTTCGCCTTGCTGGGTTGTGCCAGAATCGGGGTCGCTTCGGAGGTTGTCTACGAGGGGGATGCGCTTCGTGTGGCTCTGGAAACAGACCCCACCGCAACCTCCGAGCCGTCGGGGCAGAACGACCATCCTGTGAGTCTTGATACGGCTCAGTTGACGATGCTGCTCAAGGGCATGGAGGTCGAACGCCAACCCAGCCTTCTAAAGTCCCTGGTCTCCGGGCCGATCCGCGAACCGGCGTTCGATCACTTGGAAGTCGTGGCGCTAGCCCCACGACTGGGATCAGCGCTCGCTCGGGCGTCGCCGAGAGAACGAGTATCCTTTTTGCTCATACAGAGCGTCTCGTCTCAGCCGGGAGCTGAGACTGCCGGCGCTGTCTGGATTCGAAACGGGGGATTCCATCTGGTCCTGCATCGCCATCGGAGCCCTCCGGAACGGCAACCGGTCCTGCCGGGCCCCTATGAATCGTCGTTCAGCCGGGGCCGTCCGAGCCAAAGGGTCAGGCCCGATTTCGCGCTCCTGTTTTCTCCCAGCAGCTATGTGATCAAGCAGGAGATCACTCCGGCTGCGCTGCTCTTTGCCTCTCCCGAGACCGAGGTTGTGGTCGACTACCGGCGGCTGTTCGCGGACGCCGGCAAAGCGCCTGAAAAGACGACGGCTACTGCGGTCGATGCTCGTCAAGGAACGACGGGCCTGGGTGTTCCGGATGCGGTACGATCCGAGCGGTCCGTACCGGATCTGGCCGAGCGCCTGACGGACGCGCAGACCATGGTACGCACCTTGACCGAGCGGGTGAAAGTGCTGGAGACCCAGGTCACCGATTTGCTCGACATCGTGAAGCGGCTGACCGGGTCGGTGGAAGAGGGTCGGAAGGCGCTGGCCGCCAAGGAAAGCGAACTCCGAGCGAAGGAGGAGCAGATACAATCTCTTTTACAAGGGGCACCCAAAACACCGAAGAAGCCTAAATAGCGCAGACCTGCTTCGACCGTTGTGAAAGATAAGGAAATGATCCGGAGGGTGGTGTTCCTCTCCGTGCTGAGTGCGTTTTTAGCGGTGGGGGGTTCGCCCACTGTCCTTGCGGCGGACGTCACCATCACCGTGCATAGTCAGGTTATGGCCTCTGCCATGGTTCTGGATCCGGAGAGGGCCACTGTCCAGATTGGCGACACAGTGACCTGGGTGAATCTGACCGGACAGGGCATCAAGGTCACGCCGGATTGGGACGAGACGCACCCGCTTCCGCCCTACATTCGGCCCGGTGCGACAGTCCGCCTTCGGTTTGATCAAGCCGGGACCTATCGGTACTCCGTCTTCACCGCGACCGATCGGTTTGAAGAGGACCGGATACCAACCACAGTGTCCGGGTTCATCCAGGTTCAGCCCCCGGCCTCAGCGCCTTAGATCAGACCAAAGACCAATGTCCAGATTCACGGCGCGGGTGGGGGTCATATTTCTCGTGCTACTTTCACAAAGCGCCTTCGCCCGAGCTGATCACATTCAAGTTCCGCCCTACCGCGGAATGGAGACAACCGAATCCCGAACCGTCACGACTAACCCGTTCTCAGGAATGCTCGTCTATCGCATCGAATACAAAGGCAGCCTGGCTGTGTCCTATAGGATCTGTTACGACCAGGAGGAGCCCTTTCCATTTGCCATTGCGGACTTTGCCCGAGACATCCTGTATCTAGACCGTAATCGTGACGGTCATGTGGACGAGATGGTCGCGCCGGCACACTTGGCGAATCGCAGTCTTACCGACGATCTTCCCCGCTGCCCTCCCAAGCCGGAAACGCCATAGTCAAACCCAGCAGGGTTTCATCTCCCTCTGCACGATTGCCTTTCAGGGTAAAGACGGGCTCGTTATTTGGCCTTC
The DNA here is from genome assembly GCA_041490525.1 of Nitrospiria bacterium. Taxonomy (GTDB): domain Bacteria; phylum Nitrospirota; class Nitrospiria; order Nitrospirales; family NS-4; genus JBGPTH01. Next base: position 130,104 of record JBGPTH010000001.1, on the reverse strand, counting down.
CGGTCAAGGCCTAATTTTTTTTAAGGCCTCTTGACACCTCAATTAAGGTATGTTATTAAAAAGTAACTAAACCTAAATAGTATTAAACATAACAAAAAGCGGGTTTCACTATGAGACAGTATTGCGCAGGAAATCTGAGGTAGAAGGCCGGGCGAGTCAAGCTGGGTGGGCTGACGGTGCTGGCCCTGTCTGTTGGACCAGCCTCCGCTGATGAACGGCCGTTTAGAACCCTCTTCGGGGAAGGGTACGAGTTCCTTCAGAAGAAGGGAGAGGCCCCTGTCCCTGTGGTGCCCGATCGCGCGGTCGTCCGGGACGGGCAGGCTTTCCGGACGCTCTTCGGAGAGGGCTACGGCGTCGTTCGGCAGGCAGGGCAGACGGTGGGAAGGACGCGGCCGGTGATAGCCGGACAGCCTCGGAGAAGTCTCCGTTCAAAGCGCTGTTCGGGGAAGGGTATGACAAAATCGCTCCGCGCGGCCGATAAAGAGGAGGCAGGGCGGTAAAGCCGCTCCTGCTGGCCTATTCTGTTTTGGTGAGGACGGGAATAAATTAGGATTGGTTCCTATTGTAGTATACAAACGTAGGTCATAGGAAATCACGTGAGATCGACAAAGCAAGAGATCAAGGAACAGTTCAAGGCCAAGGAGCTGAAGTTAACACCCCAGCGGTGCGCCATCTATGAAATGTTGACCGCGAGGACCGATCATCCTACGGCCGAGGACATCTATCGGACCGTGAAGCGAGCTTACCCGATGATTTCGCAGAACACGGTCTATTACACGCTCTCGGCGTTGAAGAAGGCCGGCCTGATCTCCGAGGTAAATCTTGGTCACGAGCACGCCAGGTTTGATGCGAACATGGATCGGCATCATCATCTGGTCTGCGTCTCCTGCCAGGAGATCAACGATGTGTACGACGAGGCGCTGAATCGCCTGTCGGTGTCGGCGGCGAAGGAGCGACAGTACACGATCTTGGGACATCGGGTGGAGTTCTTCGGATACTGTAAAAGGTGTCGCGACAAAGGGAAGGCCTCGTTGTAAAGGAAGTGGGGGCGGTGTGGAGAGAGGTTCGATAATTCCAAGGAGGTGTAATGATGAGCAAGAGTTTAAAGGGGACCAAGAGTTTTGAAAATCTGAAAGAAGCGTTTGCGGGCGAATCGCAGGCGAATCGTCGGTATCTCTACTTTGCGCGTCGGGCTGATATCGAAGGTTATCCGGATGTCGGCGGTCTCTTTCGCGATACCTCAGAGGCGGAGACCGGTCATGCGTTTGGTCATCTGGATTTCCTTAAGGAGGTCGGCGATCCAGTGACAGGCGTGCCGATCGGCAATACCGACGCGAATCTGAAGTCGGCGGTCGAAGGGGAGACCTACGAGTACACCCAGATGTATCCCGGCATGGCCAAGACTGCGCGTGAGGAGGGCTATCCAGAGCTGGCGGAGTGGTTTGAGACGCTCGCCAAAGCTGAGCGGTCGCACGCGAACCGGTTTACGAAGGGATTGGAAAGCTTAAAGCTCGTCTAATCCGGCAAGCGGGCGCTCATCGCATGCACGGGGGCTGATCCGCTTCGTGCGGGTCGCCCCGTGTTATATTCGGGGCTGAAGGCTATCGCTGAAGGTGAATGGGGGAATGGTGAAAGGCATCGATCTAACGGCGGCTAAACTGGAACGGCCGGCTGTCGTCCAGGAGACCTTGCGCATCTTCGAGGTCTGCGACGGCTGCCGCCGGTGTCTCAACCTCTGTCCATCTTTCAACACGCTCCTGGATCGGATTGATGCCGTAGAAAGCGATGTGAGCAAGCTGGCTCCCAAGGACTACGAACAGGTCGCCGACGAGTGCTATTACTGTAAGCTCTGCTACAACCATTGCCCCTACACCCCGCCCCATCAATACGAGATCGATTTTCCCCGGTTGATGATCGGCTGGAAGAAGCTGTTGGCTCAGGAGCGGCCCGTGCGCTGGCGCGATCGCCTGCTGGTGCGGACCGATTGGATCGGCAAGCTTGGCACACGCGTGGCGCCGCTGACCAATTGGGCCAATGCCACTCGATGGGTCCGGGGCCTCCTGCACCGGCTGCTGGGGATTCATCGGGACCGGAAGGTGGTCACGTTCGAGGCGGAGACGTTTCCCCGTTGGCTGAAACGGAGGCAGGCGGAACGTCGGCGCCAGGGGACGGGCGAAGGGGCGCCGACCGCGCGGGTGGCCCTCTTCTCCAGCTGCCTCGTCGATTACCACACCGCGGAGGTGGGCAGAGCGACGGTGGAGGTCCTCGAAAAGAACGGCGTCGAGGTGGTCCGGCCGGAGCAGGAATGCTGCGGCATGCCGTTCTTCGACACGGGAGACATCCCGTCGATCCTGAAAAAGGCCCGGGCCAACCTGTCCGCTCTGAAACCCTGGGTGGACAAGGGCTATGACGTGATTGTGCCGGTCCCGAGCTGCAGCCTGATGCTCAAGCGGGAATACCCCCACCTCCTGCCTACGGAGGAGGCCAAGCTGGTGGCGGGGCGCACCTTCGATGTATGTGAATTTCTTATGAAGCTGAAGAAGCAAGGGAAGCTCGACACCAACTTTCCCAACCGTCCGGGCAAGATCGCCTATCAGATTCCCTGCCACCTCCGGGACCAGAACATTGGGTTTAAGTCCAGGGAACTCATGGAGCTGACCGGGGCTCAGGTCGAGGTGATCGAGCGGTGCTCCGGCCATGACGGGACCTGGGGGGTCAAGGTCGAGTTCTTCGACCTGTCCATGAAGATCGCGGGGAAGGCGGTACGTGAGGTTGAGGCCGTTCAAGCGGACTTGGTCGTGTCCGATTGTCCTCTGTCGGGAGTCCAACTCACGCAGGCCGGCGGCGGGAAGCCGACTCTGCACCCTATCGAAGTCATCAAGCGGGCGTACGGGATATGAAGCCGTTGACCGTTCACGATGTGATGCCCCTCGAGGAATACGAGCGCGAGCGAGACGCCTTTCGCCAACGCATCATCAACCTGAAGCAGTGGCGCCGCATCTCGGTCGGCGATCTGATCACCCTCGTATTCGAGAACCGGGACACCGTCCTGTTCCAGATCCAAGAGATAGTCAGGACCGAGCGGATCCTCGCTCCGGAGCGCATCCGCGAAGAGGTGGAAAGCTATAACGAACAGATCCCGGGGGCTGGGAAGCTGAGCGCCACCCTGCTGATCGAGGTGACCGATCCGGCGAAGGTCAAAGAGGTCCTCGACGGCCTGAAGGGCATTGACCGAGGTGCCACGGTTGCGCTCCGAATAGGGACCAACTTCCTCTACGGGGCATTTGAGCAAGGACGAAGCAAGGAGGACAAAATCAGCGCCGTGCACTATGTCCGTTTTCGGATTCCAGAACCGGTGAAGGCTGAGATGCGGAACCTGCAAATCCCGGTGGAGATTGTGATCGACCACACCAATTATAAGGCTAGCGCGAAGGTCCCTGATGAGACTCGATTTTCTCTCTTGAACGATCTCAGCTCAGATTAGGGTAGTGCATTGCGTGGCCCGGAGACCTAAGGGAGTAGCCATGAAGAATATGAAGAAAGGCTCATTTCTGACGGATGTTCAGACGATCAGAAAGCGCGCGCGTCAGCACATCGAACGTGGGGCGGTGACCGAAGGGTACCGAGGTGATCTGCAAGTGATTGTGGGCTTGTTGAACGAGGCTCTTGCCACCGAGATCGTGTGTGTCTTACGGTACAAGCGCCATTTCTTTATGGCCAGCGGCATTCATGCACAATCAGTCGCCCAGGAGTTCTTGCAGCATGCGACGGAGGAGCAGGGCCATGCAGATCTAATCGCTGCGCGTATCACGCAGTTGGGAGGGGAACCCAATTTCTCCCCTGAGGGATTGGCGACCAGAAGTCACTCGGAGTACGTGGAGGGTGATTCGCTGCTCGACATGATCAGAGAGGACCTCATTGCGGAGCGCGTAGCCATCGATTCCTACGGCGAGATGGTCCGGTTCATCGGCGACAAAGATCCGACGACGCGGCGGATGCTTGAGGGAATTCTTGCTATGGAAGAGGAACATGCGGACGATTTATCAAGTCTTCTAGAAAAATTAGGTGCGACAACGGCAGAATAATATAAATTATGTAATTCTGATGGGAGGGCGCTGACCCGGGCCTCCATGAACCCGGCTCGGACGTTTGGCCCGGGACTGGCAGCAGGCTACTGGGACAATCATCTCTTATACTGGATCGGGCTCTTGGTGGGCGGGACCTTAGCCGGCCTAGTCTACGGGAGATTCCTCATTAAACCATAGGGTTCAGGAGGTTCATAAGGTCCAGTGATTAGGAACATACTCGCTTCTGAGTGAATCTCGCAGCTAACGTATAGACCCCGCATGGATCAAAGGGCCTAGGCCAGTGGTATTGGGGCCTAGGTTCCCAATCTGGCTTGACTCCCCGCAGGTTCTCCCTTATAGTAAGCCGACCAGAATGGTCGGAGGTATGATCCCGTGACCCCAACGGCCCGTGTTGTTATGGACCTTGGCCCTCGCCCCTGGGAGATCCAGCCTTATCTGGATCAGGGGGGGTATGAGGCCTTGAAGTCCTGTGCGACCAAATGGACGCGGGAAAATATCGTCGCGGAAATCAAGCGGGCTGGTCTGCGTGGGCGGGGAGGGGCCGGCTTTCCGACCGGGGTGAAGTGGGAGAAAGTGTTAACCCATCGGGTTGCCGAACACTATTTTGTCTGTAACGCGGGCGAGCACGAACCGGGGACCTTCAAGGATCGGTATCTCCTGAGGACCAACCCCCATCAAGTTCTGGAAGGAGCGTTAATCGCGGCCTACACCGTCAAGGCGAAGGCGGCCTTCCTGTACGTCAACCACGAGTATGTCGAGGAGCTCGCCAACCTCCGGAGGGCGGCCGAACAAGCGCGCGCCCGGGGATTCATGGGACGGAATGTCTTGGGCACCGGAATGGACCTCGAAATCGAATTCGTAGAAGGGCAGGGCAGTTACGTGGCCGGGGAGGAGACCGCCATGCTGGAGTCCATGCAGGGCCGTCCCGCCATGCCGCGTCAGAAGCCCCCCTTCTACCCGACGGATTTCGGATTGTACGGGAAGCCGACCCTGGTCAATAACGTCGAGACCCTCTGCAATGTTCCCTTGCTGCTTCGAAACGGCGCGGCGTGGTTCACCCAGGTGGGGACGGAGAGAAGCCCGGGGACGATGCTCTTCTCCCTCAGCGGGGCCGTGAATAGGCCGGGCGTCTATGAATTGCCCATGGGGACCCCGATTCGCACACTGGTGTACGACTGCGGGGGCGGAATCCCGGGTGGCAGGGCCCTCAAGGGGGTGTTTCCGGGCGGGCCGTCGTTTTCCATGCTGACGGCCGACATGCTCGATACGCCCATGGACTTTGAAGCGCTCAAGAAAGCCGGGAGCGGGCTCGGCTCGGCCGGGGTGATCGTCGTGGACGAACAGACCTGCATGGTGGCGACGGCGCTCAAGTACGGGAACTTCTTCAAAGTCGAAAGCTGCGGACAGTGTCCTCCGTGCCGCATGGGCACCATCAATCTGGCTGCGCTGCTTCAAAAGGTCGAGGAGGGAGAGGGCACCGAAAAAGATCTGGCCGCGTTGCTGCAGCTCTGTGGATTCGTGAAAGGGCGAGGGTACTGTACCGTGGTGACGGGCGCCGCAGTCCTGGTGGAGAGCAGCCTCCGATACTTCAGGCGCGAGTTCGAAGAGCACATCGCCTTGAAACGGTGCCCCTATCAACCGGTCGCGGTGGGGGGGGGAGCGGCCTGATGCCGAGGGTCACCTTCCTGCATCCCGAAGGGAAGAGCGGGGACGTGGATCTCCACCTCTCCCTCCTGCAGGCGGCCGAGGTGCTGGGCTTTCCGCTGCCACACGATTGCGGCGGAAATGCGTCCTGCACCACCTGCCGGGTGGAGGTGCAGTCCGGGGGGGACAACCTCTCCGAGGTCGATTTCGACGAGCAGGACCTGCTGGACCGGGAGAACCTGACCGAGCCCCATCACCGGCTGAGTTGTCAGGCGAAGATTTTAGGGGACGTGGTCGTTCACGTTCCGATGAAAAAGCAGACCGCCGGGGCGCCGGAAGGCTCCGTCGCCGAGAACACGTGTAGCCTTCAATAATACGGGCCCGAGGCGGCCCATGGCGTATGTTATGGTGTATGTTATAATGTTAACTGATCTAAGAAGGGAGGGTCCATAATGGTCACGATTTCCGAGAATGCCCAGAAGAAGATCGGCGAGCTATTGGTGGAGGAAAAGGACGCCATCGGCCTGCGTGTCTATGTGAAAGGCGGCGGCTGTCACGGCTACCAGTACGGGATGTCCTTCGAGACAAAAACCGGGGACGATGATACCATTGTCGAGGCCGGCGGCGTGAAAGTCATCATGGATTCACAGAGCGCCCCGTTGTTGTCCGGCTCGGAAGTGGATTACGTGGACAGCGTGCAGGGGTCAGGCTTTGCGATTAAGAACCCGCAGGCCAAGACCACCTGCGGCTGCGGAAGCTCCTTCAGCGCGTAAGCGGTCCGTCGACGCGGTTTTTCTCACGATTCGTAGGGGCGTACGGCCGTACGCCCCTACGCCGTTCTTGATACGATCCAACATGAGCGACGTCCGCCTCACCAAACGGCTCGAGTTCAGCGCGTCCCATCGCTACCATAACCCCGCGTGGTCGGATCAACGCAACCGGGCTGTGTTCGGCCCGTGCAATCATCTCCACGGGCACGGCCATAATTACCTGATGGAAGTCACCGTCGCCGGCGGGGTGGACCCCGTGACCGGAATGGTGATCAACCTGTACGACCTGAAGCAGGTTCTGGAGGGGGTGCTGGTCGAGTTCGATCACAAAAACCTGAACGAGGACATGCCGTATTTTAAGGACCGCATCCCGACCACGGAGAATCTGGCGGTGGTACTCTGGGACAAGATCGCGGAGCAGTTGCGTGAAGCTCGGGTGACGGCCCTTCGGCTTTTTGAAGAGGAGGATCTTTCCGTGGATTATCTAGGACGACGCGTGCGGAACGCCCCAGAGGTCTTGTTGACCCGCCGGTATCGGTTCGCGGCGGCCCATCGCCTGCACACGCCGGCGCTGTCCGAGGAGGAAAACCGCCGGGTCTTCGGCAAGTGCAACAATCCCAACGGGCACGGCCATAATTACACGCTGGAAGTCACCGTGCAGGGGGACGTCAACCCCGAGACCGGCATGGTCACCGACCTGGGCCGCTTGGACCGGGCGGTGGAGGAGCGGGTCGTCCGGCGGTTCGACCACCAGCACCTGAACTTCGATGAGGCCTTTTCGCAGTCGGTGACGACCGGGGAGAACCTCGTCGTCTTGATCTGGGATGTGCTGGAGAAAGCCGTCCCGTCAGGCACGCTGCACAAGATCGGGCTGGTCGAAACCCGGGACAACTACTTCGAATATTCCGGCCCTGCCGGACGGCGCGAGGGGGGACCGGCGTGAACGGGAAGAAGGACACGGCGGGAACAGACACGGGGGCCATCCAGGCCCTTGTCGAGCAGATCCTCTTTCTCCTGGGCGAGGATCCGACCCGCGACGGCCTGGTGAAGACCCCGGAGCGGGTCGCCAAGGCGTACAAGTTCTTTACCCAAGGCTACCAGGAAGACCCGGCGGACATCCTGAACGGGGCGTTGTACCCCATCGAGTATGACGAGATGGTGGTGATCCGGGACATCGACTTTTTCAGCCTCTGCGAGCACCACCTCCTGCCGTTCTATGGGAAATGCCACGTGGCCTACCTGCCCAGCCGCCAAATCGTCGGGCTCAGCAAGATCCCCCGCCTGGTGGAGGTCTACAGCCGCCGATTGCAAGTACAGGAACGGCTCACCGTGCAGATTGCGGAGACGCTCCAGCAGACGCTGAATCCTCAGGGCGTGGCGGTGGTCATGGAGGCCCGTCATCTCTGCATGATGATGCGCGGCGTGGAGACCCCCAATGCCGTGGCCGTGACGAGTTCGATGCACGGCGTGTTTCAAAGCCAGCAGCAGACCCGCGAGGAGTTTCTGGAATTGATCCGCCGGAGCGGACCCGGCAGCGGAGTCTAGCCCGGAGTCTTCTCGAGCACGGCCCGGATCGCGCGGTCCAGGTCGGCCGCCTCGACTGTTCCTTCCCGATTATCCACCAGGCTTCCCCGCGAATAGAGGTGGGTCGTGGGGTAGGTCTCGAACGTGAACCGCTTTTTGATTTCGCGGCAGGCTCCCGGGACGTGCATCTTGGCCTTGCCGAACCGGACGCGGCCGTCGAAGCGGGGAGCGAGGTCGGCGAGGACGCCGTCCATGAAGGCACAGCCCTCGCAGTTGGCGATGCCGAAGACCACGACCGCGGCGGGGCTCCCCACGTAGTCGTCAATCGTGGCGTCCGTGACGTTCCCGATCAGATCGTCCATGGCAGGGAACCCCTCGCCCTGGCCCTCTCCCCGCGGGGAGAGGGGAGGGTGAGGGGAAAGCTTAGTTCAGCTTCTTGAGCGCCTCGAGGATGTCCTTGTCGTCACGCGCCACCTTGATTTCCTGCACCTTGACGTACGCCACCCGGCCGTTCTTGTCCACGATCACGGTGGCCCGCTTGCCGCAGTTCAGCGGTTCGAAATAGAGGCCGTACTTCTTCACCACCTCCCGATTGAAGTCCGCGAGCAGGGTCTGCTTGAGCCCGAGCGCGTCGGCCCAGGCCTTGTGGGAGAAGAAGCTGTCGGCGCTGATCCCGAGCACGACGGCATTCAGTTGCTCGAACTTGGGGAAATCGTCGGTCAGGCACTTGTTCTCGCCCGTACAGACCGGGCTCCAGTCCAGGGGATAAAAGGCCAGAACGACGTTCTTCTTCCCGCGGAAACTGCTCAAGGTGACGTCCTTCTGGTCCTGGTCCTTGAGCGTAAAATCAGGGGCCGTATCGCCCACTGCGATTTCTTTCGCTATCTCTTGTACAGCCACGATGCCCTCCCTCCGATATAGGTGATTGATGAAAGGTCCCAGATTGACGACGAGGGTTAATGCGTAACACAGGCGCTTGGAGTTTGTCAATCAATGGGTCGGGGCATTTCCCTCCCCTCCGGCGGCCTTGCGTCCGGTCCCTCCCTCTGTTATTAGGGGGGGATGGATCTCTTCGCCGAACAGCGTGAAGATCAGGATGCCCTGGCTCCCCTGGCGGATCGCATGCGGCCCCGGTCGCTCGACGAGCTGGTCGGCCAGGACGACGTCGTCGGCCCAGGCCGGCCGCTCCGGCTCGCGATCGAGCAGGACACCCTCAGCTCGGTCATTCTCTGGGGCCCTCCCGGAAGCGGAAAGACCTCGTTGGCGCGTCTAATCGCCTCGTACACCAAGGGCCATTTTGAACCCTTCTCGGCGGTGACGAGCGGCGTTCCTGAATTGCGGCGGGTGATCAAGGCCGCCGAGCAGCGTCGCGCCCTCAGCGGTCGGCGGACCGTTCTGTTCGTGGACGAAATCCATCGCTTCAACAAGGCGCAGCAGGACGCTTTTCTCCCGCACGTCGAATCGGGCGCGTTCACCCTCATCGGGGCGACCACGGAGAATCCCTCCTTCGAGGTGGTCGCGCCGCTGCTCTCCCGGTCGTTGGTGGTGGTCCTCCAATCCCTTTCGGAGGACGCCCTTCGACAGATCATCGAGCGGGCGCTCCGGGACCCGGTCCGGGGATTGGGGCGCTACCGCGTGGATCTGGAGCCCGAGGCGATGAGCCGCCTGGCGGAATTCGCCAACGGGGACGCCCGCGTGGCGCTCAACGCACTGGAGTTCGCGGTCATGCACACGCCGGCGGGGACCGACGGGCGGATCCGATTGGATGGCCCGGCGCTCGCGGCGGCCCTTCAGAAAAAGAGCCTCCGGTACGACAAGGGCGGGGAGGAGCACTACAATCTCATCTCGGCGTTCATCAAGAGCCTGCGGGATTCCGACCCGGACGGCGCGCTGTACTGGATGGCCCGGATGCTCGAAGGCGGCGAGCCCCCTCGGTTCATCGCGCGGCGCATGGTGATCCTGGCCTCCGAGGATGTGGGGAACGCAGACCCCATGGCCCTGGTGGTGGCGACGGCGGTCGCTCAGGCCGTGGAATTCATCGGCCTGCCCGAATGCCAGCTGAATCTCGCCCAGGGGGCGACCTATCTGGCGACCTGCCCCAAGGACAACGCGAGCTATGCGGGACTTCTGGAGGCGCAACGGGACGCGCGGGAGCACGGCAACCTGCCGGTGCCGCTGCATTTGCGGAACGCGCCGACTGGCCTCATGCGCGACCTCGGGTACGGGAAGGACTACCGGTACGTGCACGAGGACCCCGCCGCGCAAACGGAGCAGACCCACCTGCCTGAAAAGCTCGGCAAGAAGAAATATTATCGGCCGAAAAAGCAGAAGCCTTCGTAAGTCTCAACCAGACCCTCGTCCACTTCTGGGGAGAGTGGAGAAAAAGACTAGGCTGGCTATCTCGCTCCAGATTTTCCACCCGAAAAACGCCAACCACACAAGGTCGTTCTCTGCTAGAATAGATTTGTTCAGTCTTTTTCACATTCGCAAGGAGGAGTCGGCTATGGCAGAAGAGACATGCCCTAAGTGCAAAATGCCGAAGAAGGATTGGAAGGCCTTCGCCGGAAATGGCTACACTTACCCCAAGGACGGTCAGAAGTACTGTTGCCGGGGCTGCACGGACGGCAGCGGCTGCACCTGTAAGTGAGCTTCGCTGCTAAAAGCAGGAGCCTTCAAAGGGTGGAGATCAGGCCGGGGTTTCCAGGGCCTTGAGCTGGCCCCGCAGTTGTTCCGCTTCCTCGCAGAGACCGGCCCACTGGGTGGTCAACTCCGACTGTTCCTTGACCCAGGCCGCACGCTCTTTGTTCAGGGTGTTCCACCGCGCGTGGTCCTGATAGAGGGATTCACCGGCGAGTTCCCGGTCACGGGCCTGCACGCGCTGCTCTCCCTCGGCGATCTGTTCTTCCAGGCGGCTGACCTGTCGCTCGACGCGGGCGAGCGCCTTGGTGAGATCGCGCCGCTGGCCCCCAGGTCCCTTCATAGCGGGAGGGAGCCCCGCTTCGTCCTTATTGCTCGACTGGGAACGTGGGGCGTCTGTGGGAACAGCGGCGGCTGCTTCATCAGGATTGCCTTTGATCGGTCCCACTTCCTGCGCCTTTTTCCACAGATAGTACTCGTAATCCCCGTGGTAGCCTCTGGCCTGGCCGTCCTCGATCTCCACGATCCGGGTGGCGACGCGCGCGAGAAAGACGGGATCGTGGGAGATGAAGACGAGGGTGCCCGGAAAGTCCGTGAGCGCGTCGGTCAGGACGTCCACCGAGGGAGGGTCCAGGTGATTGGTGGGCTCATCGAGGAGCAGGGTATTGGCGGGCTCGACAAGCATGCGGGCCAGGGCCACGCGGTTCCGCTCCCCGCCGCTCAGGACCTTGATCAGCTTTTTCTGGTTGGCACCTTCGAAGAGAAAGGCGCCGGCCAGTCCTCGAATGAAATTAAGTTCCGTGCGCGGGGCCGCTTCGGCGATCGAGTCCAGGACGGTGTGCTCCAGGTTCAGGATGTCGGCCTGGTGCTGGGCGAAATAATGCAGGGCGACGCCGTGCCCGACGAGGCGCGCGCCCTTGTCCGGCGGGAGGACCCCCGCGAGCATCTTGAGCAGGGTGCTCTTCCCGGCGCCGTTCTCTCCCACCAGGGCGATCCGCTGGCCCCGCTCCACGGAAAAATCCAATGACCGATACACCACGGTCTCCCCGTAAGCCTTGGCCACGCCCTTGAGGTCCAGGACATGGCGTCCTGAGGGAGCGGGAGTGGGGAAGCGGAAACGCACGCGCTTGGGGTCGCGCGTCCGCTCGATCCGCTTGACCTTCTCCAGTTGCTTGAGCCGCGATTGGACCTGGCTGGCCTTGGTGGCCTGGTACCGGAAACGATCTACGAACTTCTGGACCCGCGCGATCTCCTTGTCCTGGCGGTTCGCCGCCGCCGTCTGCGCGGCTTCGGTGGCTTCCCGCCATGCGAGGTACTTGGTATAGTTCCCGGGGGATTCCAGTATCCGGTGGTGGCGGATCTCCCAGATATGAGTCGCGATCCGGTCCAGGAACTTCGTGTCATGGCTGATGACCAGGATCGTGAAGGGAGAGCGCAGCAGAAAGTCCTCGAACCACCGTTGGGTGGCCTTGTCGAGGTGATTGGTCGGCTCGTCCAGAAGAATGACGTCCGGGGCTGACAGGAGGAGATGCGCCAGGGCCACCCGCATGCGGAACCCGCCGGAGAGCGTCTCCAGCGGCCGGTTGAACTCCGACTCGGAAAACCCGAGGCCGGACAGAATGCGCTTGGCCTCATGCTCCGGGTAGTGCCCCCGATGCGTGGCGTCCAGCACGGTCTTGCCTGGGATCGTCTCGAGGTCCTGGGGCAGATAGCCGATGCGAAGGCGCGGGCGCTTACGAATCCGGCCGCCGTCGAGGTCCTGTTCCCCCAGAATCAGGCGAAGGAGCGTCGTCTTCCCCACACCATTGGGGCCGACCAGCCCCACACGCGAGCCGGGGCGCAGGTGCGCCGATGCTTCCTTGAGGAGGACCTTGGTCGAAAAGTGCTTGGAGACGGATTCGAGCTGGAGCATTTACTTCTTCTCCAGGACCGAATAGCCTTTTGCCGTCATGCACTGTCGGAGATCTGCCTCGTACGCAGGCGAGTTTTTATCGCCCCCAAACAGGCCATACTTGTCTCGTAAGGTGGTCTGGCATTCGTACTGGTCGATCTCCATGTCCGCCTCGGCTTTCCCTTTCTGGTACCACCGGTCTTCCGTCGCGCATGCACTCAAAAAGAAAAGCAACAGGATGAGTAGGTAAAGACGCATTGCTACAGCCCTCCTTGTTACGGCGCTCTCCGTCATGATCCGGGATGGGTTGTGGGATCGGGAAGCGGCGCGTGTTGCGATTGCGGGTCGGGCTCGCTCAATTTGGTGGAGCTGGCGGGGATTGAACCCGCGACCTTCAGACTGCCAGTCTGACGCGCTCCCAACTGCGCTACAGCCCCGCCGGTTTTGAGAAATCTTAACATCCGCCATGGGGGGTGTCAAGGAACCCACCTAGCGCAGGGACCTGAGTTTCCGGCCTGTCGTGTTCTCCGTTGACAAAGGGTGGGGGGGATGCCTAGACTGAAACCCGCCGGAGCTCTGCCCACCAGGTCAGGGCTCTTTTCGTGTCAGGGGGTGCGCGCAAGCCATGGGTACGTTGGTGGTCGTCGGGACCCAGTGGGGCGACGAGGGCAAAGGCAAGATCGTCGATCTTCTCGCGCGGGATGCGGACATGGTGGTCCGGTATCAGGGGGGATCTAATGCCGGGCACACGGTGATCAAGGGCCGCGACACCTTCGTCTTTCACCTCGTCCCATCGGGGGTCCTGTACCGGGGGACCACCTGTGTGATCGGAAACGGCGCCGTCGTGGATCCGGCGGCCCTGATCGAAGAAATAGATGCGCTGGGGAAACGCGGGGTGCGCATCGAAGGCAACCTCTTCGTGAGCGAAGCCGCGCACGTCATCATGCCCTACCATAAGGCGATCGAGAAGGCCAGCGAGACGCACAAGGGTGGGCGGCGGATCGGCACGACCGGTCGAGGGATCGGCCCGGCCTACGTGGACAAGATGGCGCGGATCGGGATCCGCATGGGGGACCTGCTGGACCCGCAGCACTTCCGACAGAAGCTCGAGGACAATGTGGCGGAGACCAATGCGCTCCTGCAGACCCTCTATCGGGCGCCGGGCTTCGAGGCCGAGAAGATCTTCCAGGAATACCTGCGCTACGCCGAGCGCCTGCGCGGCATGGTTGTGGATGCCGGCGTCCTGATTCATCGGGCCATTGCCAAGGGGAAGACGGTCCTGCTAGAGGGCGCGCAGGGGACGCATCTGGACGTGGACCACGGCACCTATCCCTTCGTGACCTCGTCGAGCGCGGCGGCCGGCGGGGCCTGCACCGGCACCGGCATCGGCCCCACCGCGATCGACGCCGTGCTGGGAATCGCGAAGGTCTATACGACCCGCGTGGGAAGCGGCCCGTTCCCCACCGAATTGAACGACGAGGCCGGCGCGGGCCTGCAGACCCGCGGAAACGAATTCGGCGCCACGACCGGCCGGGCCCGGCGCTGCGGGTGGTATGACGCGCTGACGGTCCGCTACGCGGTGCGCGTCAATGGCCTGTCGTCGCTGGCGGTCACGAAGCTGGATGTGCTCGACGGGTACAAGGAAATCCTGGTCTGCACCGGCTACCGGCTCAAGGGGCGCACCCTGACCGAGATGCCGCAGGAGAGCATAGGGCTCGCGGCCTCCGAACCGGTCTATGAGTCCTGGCCGGGCTGGACCCGCTCGACGACCGGCGTGAAGGCCTACCGTGATCTCCCACGCGAGGCGCGCCGCTACCTGGCCCGTCTCGAAGAGCTTGCGGGCTGCCCCATCGACATCGTGTCCACCGGCTCCCGCCGGGAGGAGACGATCGTCCTCCGCAATCCGCTCCTCCGCCCCAGGCGCCGCGCCGCCGCTCAACTTAGGATGGCCTGACCGTCGCCGCTTTCTTGAACGCCTTCCGGATGGTGTGCTAGAGTGCGGGCCTGTCGGGTTTGGGGAGCCGGTAGCTCAGTCGGTAGAGCATCGCCCTTTTAAGGCGAGGGCCGTGGGTTCGAGTCCCACCCGGCTCACCAACGTCGCCTCGCCGCATCTTATCGAGTGCCAGAGGCCTGGGGGCGGGACAAGTCGCGCCGCGTCCCCTCTGTCACGTTCGGGGACGGCGCGATCGGGAGGGTCTCATGGGCTTTCTGATCCGGGTGCTCGTGAATGCCTTGGCGATTCTCGCCGCCGCGCATATCGTGCCGGGGATCGAAGTCAGCGGGGGGCTGGCCGTGGTGGCGGCGGGGCTCGTGCTGGCGCTCATCAACGCCGTGGTTCGGCCGGTTCTTCTGTTTCTGACCCTGCCGATTACCTTGGTGACGCTCGGGCTCTTCCTGTTCGTCCTCAACGCGTTTTGCCTGTGGCTCACCTCTCTCGTGGTCAATGGATTTGTCATCCACGGGTTCTGGGCGGCGATCTTCGGAGCTCTCCTAGTCAGCGTCGTGAGCTGGATCGTGACGGCCTTCCTCAGCGACGCCGGCCGGGTGGTGGTCCTCACCCGACGGTGACGGATCCGATCTCGCACACGGTCTTCGGCTGGCCCCCGATGGCGGTGGCCACCGCCATCTTTGTCCTCTCCTATGCCGCCCTCATCGTGGATCGGCTGCACCGGGCGATCGTGGTGCTGGTGGGCGCCTCCCTGGTCGTCGGGCTGGGCGTGCTCACCCAGGAGCAGGCGATCCACGGGATCGACTTCAACACCATCGGCTTGCTGATCGGCACGATGGTGCTGGTGGCGATCATGGGTGAAAGCGGGGTCTTTCAGTTCCTGGCGATCAAAGCGGCGAAGGCGGCCGGAGGCAACCCCTGTGGCCTCCTGGTCATGCTGTCGGTGGTCACGGCGGGCCTGTCGGCGTTCCTCAATAATGTCGCGGTCGTCCTGCTGGTCGCGCCGGTCACGTTGATGATCGCCCGAGAGCTCAGGGTCAGCCCGTATCCGTTGCTCTTTGCGGAGATCAACGCGGCGAACACCGGCGGGACGGCCACGCTGATCGGGGATCCGCCCAACATCATGATCGGATCCGCCGCCGGCCTCACCTTCAATCAGTTCGTCCTTCACCTGGCCCCGTTGATTCTCATCGTGTTCGCGGCCACCTTGGTTCCCTTGTGGTGGATCTTCGGGCGCCATATGAAGGTCGCTCCGGAAGCCAAGGCGCGGCTGATGGCGTTGAACGAGTACGATGCGATTATCGATCGCAAGCTGCTCGCCCGGTCTGTGCCGGTGTTCGTGTTGATGCTTGTCGCGTTCGCGCTGGCTGAGGCGCTGCGTCTGGAAATGGGCACGATTGCCATGGGGAGCGCCACAGTCCTCTTGTTATGGGTGACCCTCACCTGGGACCGGGACAAGGCCGCCCAGGCGGTCCAACGATATTTCATGAGCGTCGAATGGGGGACCATCTTCTTTTTTTGCGGCGTGTTCATCATTGTGGCCGGAGTTGAACAGACGGGTCTCCTGAAGATGATCGCCGAGTGGACCTTGAGCCTCACGGGCGGGGACTTCGCCCTCACCACGATGGCGGTGCTCTGGGTGGCTGCGATCATGTCGGCCATCGTGGACAACATTCCGTTCGTGGCCGCGATGATCCCAACGGTCAAGGACATGCTGCCCGTCTTTCAGGGCGCGGGCATTCCCGCCCACCAACTGACCGGGCTCTGGTGGGCGCTGGCGGCCGGGGCCTGCCTGGGGGGAAACGGGACGCTCATCGGCGCCGCCGCGAATCTGGTGGTGGCGGGCATCGCGGAGAGGAACGGCGTGCCGTTCCGGTATCTTCCGTTCCTGAAGATCGCGTTTCCGATCATGCTGCTCCAGGTCACCATCAGCGCGGTCTATGTCTGGTGGCGGTACTTATGACCGCCGCCGGCCGCTTTGCGGTCCTTGCCGTCATGATTTTTTGGAGCGGGACCGGAGATCTCTCCCCGGCGCTCGTGGAATCCCCCGGCGCCCGACTGGGGCGGGCGGGGTGGGAGGCGATTCAGGCGGGCCGGATCCCGGAGGCGGCGCGATCCTTCCAGGAGGCCATTGCGGCCAATCCCAAGGAGGCCACGTTCTTCCTGGGCGCCGGCCTGGCCGCTCATCTGCAGCGGCAGGAGGGGGAGGCGCGCACGGCGCTGGAGGAAGCGCTGCGGCTCAATCCCAAGCTCACGGCGGCGTCGCTGCTGTTGGGCGAGATCGCCTTTCGGGCGGGCGATCTGGAGGCCGCCATCAAGACCTATGAGGAGGCGCTCAAGGTCGCGCCGGACCACGCGCAGATCCGGACGCGGCTGGAGCGCTGGCGCAAGGAAGCGGCGCTGCACGAGGGGTTCCAGCAGGCGCTGAGCCCGCACTTCACGGTGCTGTTCGAAGGGCCGGCCGAGCAGCAGCTCGCGGCCGCCGCGATTGATTTGCTGGAGGCGGCGTATTGGAGGATCGGCACCACGCTCCTGGCGTACCCCTCGGACATCATCACGGTGATCCTCTATACGGTCGAGCAATTCCGCGACATCACGCGCAGCCCCACCTGGGCCGCCGGCCTGTTCGACGGCAAGATCCGCGTGCCCATGCGGGGCGCCTTGAACGATCCCCGGCAGCTGGAGAAAGTCCTGGCGCACGAGTTCACGCACGCCCTCGTCAACAGCCTGGCGCCCCGCGGAGTGCCCGTGTGGCTGAACGAGGGCTTGGCGGTCGTGTTCGAGCCGGGCGATCTGGCCTGGGCCAGGCGGCTCGTGCGCCAGGCCCCGGCCCGGATCCCCCTGGCGCAACTCGAGGGCAGCTTTCAAAATCTTCCTCCGGAGCAGGTCCCCCTGGCCTATGCCGAGAGCGCCCTCGCCGTCCAGATGCTGCTCGAGCGGGGCGGGCCCCTGTCGCTGGCGACGCTGTTCAGTGATCTGGCCGAGGGGCAATCTTTTGGCACTGCCTTCGCGCGCCGCTTTTTCCTCTCGTTCGGGGAGTTTCAGACTGCGTGGGAGGAGCGGGTTCGCTGACGGGTCAGGCTTTGGGAACGGAAGAGAGCGGGGTGACCTGGATCAGCGGGAGGTTATTCTGGGAGGGGATGAATCGTTCCCCCTCTTCATATTCGTAGGCCAGGCAGCACTTGAGCCGGCCGCAGAGGCCCAGCAGTTTGTTGTCGTCGAGGGGCAGTCCCTGAGCCCTGACCATCTTCATGGTCACCGGGTGGAAGTCAGTGAGGAAGGAGGCGCAGCAGAGCACGAGCCCGCAGAGCCCCACGCCTCCGAGAAGTTTGGCTTCATCGCGGGCCCCGATCTGCCGCATTTCCGCCCGGGCGCGAAACCGGCGCACGATATCCTTGACGAGACTTCGGAAGTCCACCCGCTCTTCGGCCGTGTACATGAAGATCATTTTCGGATGGTCGAAGGCGCAGACGACCTCGACCGGCTTCATCGGGATGCGGTAGAGGTCGATGAGTTCGCGCCAGAAGGCCATGCCTTCGGCGGCGCGCGCGTTGTGCCTGGCGATGGTTTCGAGATCCTCGGCATTTGCCTTGCGGAGAATCGTTTTCATGGCCCGCATGGGTGGAACGAACGGCGTGCCGTGGGTCATCCCATACACGACGCCATAGGTCATCTCCTGTTCCACCTCCAGGATGACCCGGTCGCCGTCCTCAAGCACGACCCCGTAGGTGCCGACTTTCTTGATCATGCCGCGATCGCGGACCTTGATGCCGACGATACTGACTCCCTGCGCAATCATGAGGAATAGTGTGGCCGGAACGTGAAAGCAAGTCAAGTGATGGACATTGACTCCGAGGCCGACGGCCTTGCGGGAGTGCTATCAGGGGGGCTTTTTCGGAGTCGGTTTCCTTTTTGAGGTCTCCATCTCGCTGAGCCGTGCCTTGAGCTGATCTATCTCGGTCTCCTGATCCTCGATCATCTGCCTCAGGCTCACGACTTCTTTCTGCAGTTTGCGCATCTCCTCTCTGAGCGACGGGGAAGGGCCTTCGCTTGCAGGAGCTGGGGACGGGGACGCTAGCGTAGGGGGCGGGGCGGGCCCCACCTCAGCGCGGGCTGGAGGGGCCAATGAGGGCGCAGCCGGCGCCGGGGGGCGCGCATCCGCGAGAAAGGCTGCGTGGTCCAGTATCACTTCGCTGGCCGGAGACCCATAGGACCCACCCATCCAGTTGGCTTGCGTGGTGAGAACGTACTGGGGAGGATCGAACATCAGGCGGAATGCGCGTCCTCCCAGCGAGCGCATGGGATTGGCCCGGACCGCCTCGGCACTGTCCGAACCCGGAAGAACCCGCTCCCGATTGTTGGCGAACACCATGTGGAGTTGGCCACCCTTCAGAAAGAATCCTCCCGATGAGACGTTCTGGGTGGTCCCTGCGGGGCGCCCGACATAGAACGCCACCCACTCGGAGGGTCCGGCGGTCCGGAGGGCTTTCTGCACCGGAGGAGCCAGTCGACTGATTTCATCCGGGGAGAAAAACGGTTGCGGAGGCGGGGTCTGTTCGAGGAGCGCCACGCGCTCCTGCACCTGGAACCGACCCATGATGGCGGCTACATCCTCGGCCGGCAAGGTGGCGGGGTGATCGAAATTGAGCCCGGCGGCCGCCTTGGTATCCGCATAGGTGTCCAGGCGGACAAACCAGGTTGCCTCGCGTTGGACCTCGCGCGTGGCGATCGTCGGGCCGGCACAACCGGTTCCCACCGCCAGGAGGAGAAGGGCAACAATCAGTTTGCGCATCGAATGCTCGTGACCTCCCGCCCGCGCCCGTGACTTATACACGGATTGAGGCGGGGAGACAACCGAACCCCGCCTGAACCCTTCACCCTGCGCCCAATCTTCTCTCTCAAGCGCGCGCTATTTCCTCCCTGGCTGTGCCCCCTGGATAGATGCCATTCGATACCATTGTGCTAATATGCTTGATTTATTGATAAATTAATTACTGTATTGACAATTATATTATATGAATTATATCATCCCTCCCACTTGGTGAAATGGGACCCGGACCTGACTGGGAGGAGAACGATGAGACGCGCGATCATGGCTTCTGTCGCGATGTGCCTCTGTGTGATGGTGGGAAACGCCTCGGCCGATGACCGGCGGATTCTGGACCTGCTGCTCAAAAAGGGGATCATCAGCCGGGCGGAGTATGAGGAAGTGCTGAAAGAAGCCTCTACTGAGCCAGCCGAGGCGCCGAAGCCGTCCGCCTCCGCCACACCGGCCCAGGAGAGTCCTTCCGCCCCGCCTCCTCCTGTCGGTTCCTACAAGGACCTGGAGAGTGTGCCCGGCGGAATCGAGAATCTGAGAAAGAACGACTATCGTAACGTCTTCACGACGTTGGACAGCATCCTCAAGCACAACGAACGGGTTAGCCTGGGAATTGTGGCGCTCAAAGCGCAGTACAACGTAGATTCAACGGACCGGAAGCCCGCCGGGACCACGGCCGATTCGGACAGCCATCAGAACACCATTCGGGATGAGAATGGGTTTCGGATCCGCGCCGCCGAGTTTTACGTGACCGGACGGCTCACCCCGTGGTCCACGTATTATGTGGAGGTGGACTTTGCGCGGCAGAATGAGATCGCCCTGAACAGCATGTACGTGGACTTCTACTCAAAGGACATGCCGTATTTCAAAAGCCTCTATCCGTACGTCAGTAAGCTACGCGTAGGCCAGTTTCGGGAACCGTTCGGGATCGAGCAGGGAACGTCTCAAGGGTTGTTCGACTTCATTAACCGGGCCTACTACACGGACCTCAAGCTTAACAGCGTCGATTTTCGCGCGGGGGATCCAACCACCAATCCCTTCGGGAAGGACAACGGCACTGGGTTTCTGCAGCAACTCGACGTAGGCGTGGAGTTGACGGGCAAGCTGCCGCAACTGCCGTGGGAGCCGGAGCTGGAGGTTGCGGTGATCAACGGGGCCGGCCGGAATTTCAACGACAACAACGCCGACAAGGACTTCACCGCAAGATTGATCCTCACTCCTACGGAAGGCATGAAGCTATATTTCGCAGGCTATACCGGGACCTCCTTCTTTACCGCGCCCAACACGGGCACGGCTGTCCTGCCCCTCAACAGCGACGTGCGCAAGACGCGCCAGGGGGTTATGTACACGTACATTCCTCCGCAATGGCCCGAACTCAAGCTCCAGGGCGAATACATCGAGGGAAACGACAATGGCTTTCGGCGCCGGACCTGGTACCAGTACGTGCTGTTCCGGCCCTTCTCCTCACTGCCGGGTTTTGAGCCTGCCTATCGGTACGAAGAGTTCACGGTGGATACGAACCGTCCGGACAGCAAGCTCACCCGGCACACGGTGGGATTCAACTACTACCTCCACACCAACGTGAAATTCACCTTGAACTACGAGTTCAAGCACGACGAGAATGAGGGCAAACCCTTCATCACTACGGGCGGCGGCAACGCCAACGCGAACAACAAGAACTTCTTTACGACGCAGATCCAATTCAGGTATTGAATGAGCAAAAGGGGGGACGCATGCAGGCGCGAATCTCATCTGGCCTGAAGGTAGGAGTCCTGGTCGCGCTCGTAGGGCTCATCCAGGGCCTGTGGGTTGGTCCGACCCAAGCGGGAGAGATCACCATTGCGGCGGCGTCTGATTTGAATTTCGCGTTCAAGGAGATCGTCGCGGACTTCGAGAAGAAAACCGGACACACGGTCAAGCTCTCATTGGGCTCGTCGGGAAACTTCTACGCCCAGCTTTCGAACGGCGCGCCGTTCGACGTGTTTTTCTCGGCGGACATCGGCTACCCGAAGAAACTGGAAGAGGCCGGACTGGCGGAACCGGGGACGCTCTACATGTATGCCATCGGTCGCATCGTGGTCTGGGTGCCCAAGGGTTCTCCGATTGATGCGGGAGCGTTGGGTATGAAGGCCCTGCAGCATCCGTCGGTGAAGAAGATCGCCATTGCCAATCCCAAGCACGCGCCCTATGGGCGTGCCGCGGTCGCGGCGATGGAACATTACAAGGTCTATGACGCCGTGAAGGATAAGCTGGTGCTGGGCGAGAACATCTCGCAAACGGCGCAGTTCGTGCAGACCGGGGCGGCCGACATCGGCATCATCGCGCTGTCCCTGGCGATGGGTCCGACGATGAGGGAGAGCGGGGCGTTTTGGGAAATCCCGCCGGACACCTATCCGCGTCTGGAGCAGGGTGCGGTGGTCTTGAAAGGGACCCCCAACGCGAAGACCGGGCGCGCGTTCATGGAGTACGTGAAGGCTCCGGAGGGAGCCAGGGTGTTCAAGAGATACGGGTTCGTCCTGCCGGAGGAGGCCCCGCCGGCAATCCCTTCGCGATAAGATTGAACTACCAGAGGCCATCGGATTAGTTGACTTCTCTTGGATTTGCCCCTAACATTGGTTGTTGATTTCCCTGTACTGGAGAATGCCCGTGTCGAGGAAACGTCGTCGTGCTGTCCCCGAGGGTCCCCAGGACGTCCTGACCGCGCGGGAGGCCGCCAAGTATTTGCGCCTGGGCCTGCCGACCTTTTACCGCTACCTGTGGCAGGGGAAGGTCCCGAGCTCGAAGATCGGGGGCCGGTACCGATTCAAGAAGTCCCTGCTTGACAAGTGGCTGGGGAAGAAGGCCGAGGGCGAAGGCGTCAGCGGGCGGAACAAGCTGGTGGGCAGGGTCTCGTCGATCAAGCGGGACGCGATCCTGGCCCAGGTCAATCTCGACGTGGGCGAACACAAGATCACGGCGGTGATCACCCGCGACGCGCTGGATGACCTGGGGCTCAAGGTCGGGGACACGGCCGTGGCCCTCATGAAGGCGACGGAGGTGATGGTGATCAAGGAGCGCTGAAGGGGCCGGCAGGGGGATGCATGCGGACATGGATTGACGGCATTCTGGGGGCCCTCGTGCTGAGCGCGCTCCTCGTCGGCGCAGGGGGCAGCGGCGCCCAGGCGGGGGAGATCACCGTCGCGGCGGCGGCGGATTTGAATTTCGCGTTCAAGGACCTGGCGGCGGAGTACGAACAGATCACCGGCGATCAGGTCAAGCTCTCCTTGGGCTCCTCCGGAAACTTCTTCCTGCTGATCTCGACCGGCGCGCGGTTCGACCTCTTTTTCTCGGCGAACACGGCCTACCCGAAGAAGCTGGTGGAGGCCGGGCGGGCCGATCCCAAGTCTCTTTACTCGTATGCGACCGGGCGGATCGTGCTGTGGGTGCCCAAGGGGTCGCCGATCGATGTCCGGTACATGGGGATGAAGGCGCTCCAGCATTCGTCGGTCAAAAAAATCGCCATCGCGAACCCAAAGCAGGCGCCCTACGGCCAGTCCGCGGTAGCGGCGATGGAACACTATAAGATCTACGACGCGGTGAAAAACAAACTCCTCCTGGGAGAGAACATCGTGCAGACGGCGCATTTCGTCCAGTCCGGCTCGGCCGAAATCGGGATCCTCGCCATGTCGCTGGCCGTGTCGCCGATGATCAAGCCACTCGGGAACTTCTATGAGGTTCCGCAGGAGGCTTACCCCGCGATCGAGCAGGGCGCGGTGATCTTGAAAAGCGCGAAGAACCCGAAAGGGGCGCAGGACTTCCTGGAGTTCGTGAAAGGCCCGGTCGGGGCCGCCGTCCTCAAACGGTACGGCTTCCTGCTGCCGGAAAAGCCTCCGTCATGAACTGGGGCGCGATCGTCCTGACGCTGAAGCTGGCGGCCCTGACCGCCGTGATTCTCATCGTGGTGGGGCTACCGATCGCGTACTGGCTGACCTACTCGCGCCGGCGTTGGAAGTTTCTCGTGGAATCGGTCGTCGCGCTGCCGCTGGTCCTTCCGCCCACGGTTCTGGGCTTCTACCTGCTCGTGGCGATCGGCCCGAGGAGCCCGATCGGGGAATGGTACCAGGCGGCCGTCGGCCACCCCCTGGTCTTCACGTTCGAGGGGCTCGTGGTCGCCTCCGTCCTCTACAGTCTTCCCTTCGCCGTCCAGCCCTTCACCGCCGCGTTCGGGGCGGTGGACCCGAAGCTCGTCGAGGCCTCGTGGACGCTCGGGGTGTCCCGGCTGGCGACGTTCGTCCGGGTGACGCTCCCGATGTCGGTCGCGGGCGTGGTGAGCGGCGTCGTCCTCAGCTTCGCCCATACGTTGGGCGAATTCGGCGTGGTCCTGATGGTGGGCGGGAATATTCCCGGCGCGACCCGCACCGTCTCCATCGACATCTATGACGAGGTGCAGGCGCTCAACTATGCCGGCGCCGCGCAGACGGCCCTCGTGCTGCTGGTATTTTCGTTTCTCGTGCTGTCGGTCGTCTATGCGATCAACCGGAACGTGTGGGCCGTATGGCCGATGAGATAACGGCCGACTTCGAGATGGTGTACGGCGGGGGCCAGACCATCCGGGCGGCCCTTCGAATGCCGGTCGGGCGGCCGCACGTGACGGTCCTGTTCGGCCCGTCGGGGGCCGGCAAGACGACGGTGCTGCGCTGCCTGGCCGGCCTGGAACGCCCCGCGCGCGGGCGGATCAGCTTTGGCGGCGAGACCTGGTTCGACACGGAATCCGGGGTCATGAGGCCGCCGCAGGCCCGCGCCATCGGCTATCTCTTCCAGGAGTACGCGCTCTTTCCCCATCTCACCGTCGCCCGCAACATCACCTATTCGCGGACGGGGATTTCCGGAAAGGAACGCGAGGCCCGGCTGGAGGACCTGCTCAGGCTCCTGCGCCTGAAGGGATTGGAAGAGCGTCGCCCGAGCCAGCTCTCCGGGGGTCAGCAGCAGCGCGTGGCGCTCGCGAGGGTGCTGATGCGCCGCCCGCGGCTGTTGCTGCTGGACGAGCCGTTGTCCGCCCTGGATGCGCCGACCCGCGAGCAGGTGCGGGGGGAGTTGCGGGGACTGTTGCGCGGGCAGGGCACCCCGGCCATCTGCGTCACCCATGACTGGGTCGAGGTGCTGGCCTTGGCGGACGAGGTGGCGGTCATGGCCGGCGGGCGCGTGCTTCAGACCGGGTCTCCGGAGGAGGTCTTCAGCCGGCCGGTCGATACCGAGGTAGCCGCCATCGTCGGGGTGGAGACGGTGATGATGGGGCGGCTCGCCGACCGCAAGGAGGACCTGGTGGGGCTGGAGGTGGGGGGCGTACGGCTGTGGGCCCTGGAGACCTCCGGGAAGGGCGAGGAGTTTTACATGTGCATTCGGGCCGAGGACGTGACCGTCGAGACCGGCGCCGGTCCGAGCAGCAGCGCCCGGAACCACCTGCCCGGTCGGGTCACCGCCGTCCATCCGGCCGGACCGGTCTCGCGCGTGTCCATCGACTGCGGCTTTGCGCTGACGGCGCTGGTCACCCGCCAGTCTGCGCAGGACCTGGGGTTGGCCCCCGGCGCGCCCGTCACGGCCACCATCAAAGCCTCCGCTATCCATTTAATTCCGCGATAGAATCCGCTTAATTCCGCGATAGAATCCGCGCTCCGGCTGATTCCGCGCTGATCAAACCCCTCGCCCCCTGAGGGAGAGGGGAGGGTGAGGGGGGCTCAGCTCGTCTGGTAGGCCACCGGCGTGGCGGCGTCCTCCGCGATGCGGAAGGCGTTGATGGCCGGTTGGGTGGCGTCCTGAAGCGACACGATGAGGTGGACGAGGTCCGGGTAGGAGGCCAGCGCTTTGATATCGGTGGGAGAGGGCCGAGCCGGGGACACCGGGTGGGAGTGATAGCTGGCGAGCATGTCGGTGCCCTGCGCGCGCATGTCCTTTTGCGCGGCGAACATGTCCTTGGGGTCCATCCAGAAGGCGATGTCCGCGCGTTCCTCAGGCGATAGGCGCTCCAGATGCGCCACCTTTGCCTGGTCGAACATCTCCTGCACCCCCGCGTCCTGGCTTGCCACGATGTTCGTGATCTTGTAGTGGTGCGTGACCCGTCCGTCCTTCCCCGCCAGCAGCCCGCAGCACTCGTGGGGTACGAGCTTCCTCGCCTCTTCCACCATCTCCGCAAGGATCTTTTTGGGGATCGTCAGAGAGAGCACGACACCGAGTAGTCGCCCGACAGGTCCTTGATGCGCGGGGTGGGCCCGCAGAGCGGGCAGGACGAATCTTTTGGTATGCGGGTCTTCCGGAAAGTCATCTCCAGGGCGTCATAGATCAGAATGAAACCGGCCAGCGATGTCCCGATCCCGACGATCTCCTTGATCGCCTCGGCGGCCTGCAGCGTGCCGATTGTGCCGGCGAGGACCCCGAGCACGCCGGCTTCCTGGCAGTTCGGGACGAGGCCGGCCGGAGGGGGTTCGGCATACAGGCACCGGTAGCAGGGGAAGCCCTCCCGCGGCTTGATGGTGGTGAGCTGGCCCTCGAACCGGAAGATGCTGCCGGAGATCAGCGGCTTTCGGGCGAAGAAACAGGCGTCGTTCACCAGATAACGCGTGGTGAAGTTGTCCGAGCCGTCCAGGACGACGTCGTAATCCTGGATGAGGTCCAGGATGTTCTCGGCATTGAGGGTCATCGGGTACGTCTTGATCGTGACATCCGGGTTGATCGCGGCGAGCATCTCGCGCCCGGACTCGACTTTTAATTTGCCGATGCTCTGGGTGGTGTGGAGAATCTGCCGCTGAAGGTTGGACAGGTCCACGACATCGCCGTCAATGAGCCCGATCGTCCCGATGCCCGCCGCGGCCAGATAGAGGGCGGCGGGGGAGCCGAGCCCGCCGGCGCCGATGATGAACACCTTCGAGGCGGTCAGCTTCTTCTGGCCTTTCCCGCCCACCTCCTGCAGGATGATGTGGCGGCTGTACCGCTCGATCTGTTTGTCCGTGAACTCCATGGTTGCTCGTTATTCGTGAATCGTTATACGTTAAACGGACGAAATTCCGATTCAGTTTTACGTTTAAGGGTTAACGTTTAACCCTTTCCTCCTCCTCACAATCATTCTACGACATTCAGCTCGATGGGGTCCACGATGACCCCCTTCTTCCTGATGCCCTCGATGGCGCGCTCGATCTCCGCGGTCGGACCCGCGAACTCCACGTCCATCCAGCCGGTTTTCTCCCGAACGTCCGCCCGGCGGATGTTGGTGTCGACCTTGGGGAACTCCCGATTGATCTGGCAGAGGACCGGCTCCTTGATCTTGTCTTCGGGAAACCGCAGATGAAAGCGCAGATGGGCCATCAATTGAATCCTCTCTGGCGGCCTGCCGGGGCTCCACCGGCGATCGCGGGGACGATGGAGACCACGTCGCCCGCCTTGAGGGGCGTGTCCTTGCCTTTCATGAACCGGATGTCCTCCTCGTTCAGGTAGATGTTCACGAACCGTCGGATCTCGCCCTTCTCGTCGCAGACCCGGTCCTTGAGGCCGGGGAATTGCCCGTTCAGCGACTCGATCATCGAGACGATGTCGCCGGCCTGGGTCTCCACTTCTCCCTTCCCGCCGGTCAGCGGACGCAGGGGAGTGGGAATACGGACTTTCACCATGGCGGTTTACTCCGCGTGTTTGCCGAGGTTGAACGTCTGCTCAAATTGGACCAGGCTGGGGGTGATCCGCGTGGGGCGGCCGACGGCGTTGACGACCGCTTCCTGGGTCTTCAGGCCGTTGCCGGTGATCAGGGCCACCGTGACATCGGACCGCTTGATGATCCCGTGTTTCACCAGTTTCTTGAGCACACCGATCGTCACCCCCCCGGCCGTCTCGGCGAAGATGCCCTCGGTTTGCGCCAGGAGCATCATGCCCTCGATGATCTCCTCATCCGTCACATCGTCCATGGCCCCGCCGCTCTCGGCGGTGGCTTTCAGCGCGTAGTACCCATCGGCGGGATTGCCGATGGCGAGCGACTTGGCGATGGTCTTGGGCTTGACCGGCTTGAAGTAGTCACGGCCCTGCTTGTAGGCCGTCGCGATGGGGGCACACCCCTCGGCCTGCGCCCCGTGGATCCGGGTGGTCAGGCGGTCGATGAGGCCCAGATTATGGAGTTCCTTCAGGCCCTTCCACACCTTCGTCAGCAGCGAACCGGAGGCCATCGGGATGACGATCTGATCCGGGGCCACCCAGCCGAGCTGCTCGACGACCTCGTAGGCCAGGGTCTTGGACCCTTCGGCGTAATAGGGGCGGATGTTGACATTGACGAAGGCCCACTTGTGCTCGCCCGCGATCTCGCTGCAGAGCCGGTTGACGTCGTCGTAATTGCCCTCGACCTCCACGACGTGGGGCCGGTACACGAGGTTGCCTAGGACCTTGGAGGCTTCCAGGTCGTGGGGGATGAAGACGTAGCAGTGCATCTTGGCGGCGGCGGCATGAGCCGCGACCGAGTTGGCGAGATTGCCGGTCGAGGCGCAGGCGACCGTGTCGTAGCCCAGCTCGCGCGCGCGCGTGAGCGCCACCGAGACCACGCGGTCCTTGAACGACAGGGTCGGATGGTTCACCGTATCGTTCTTGATGTACAGCTTGTCCAGGCCCAGCTCATCGCCGAGGTTTCTGGCGTGGATGAGCGGGGTGAAACCGGCATAGAGCCCCACCGTGGGCTCCCCCTGAATGGGCAGGAGGTCCACGTAGCGCCAGAGGCTTTTGGGTCCCGCCTCGATCTTCTTTCGGGAGATGCTCCGCTTGATCGCCTCGTAGTCGTATTGGACCTCGAGGGGGCCGAAGCACATCTCGCAGACGTGGAGGGAGACCGGGGGGTATTCCTTGCCGCATTCGCGGCAGACCAGCCCTTTGATCTTGGCGGCAGTCATGGCATCCTCACGAGGTCTTGACCGCGCAGGCCTCCGGTTCGTACTCGAACAACCGGGTGATCTCGGGATGCTCCCCGCACAAGGCGCATCGCGGGTTCCTGGCGACCTTGATTTCGCGGAAGCGGGTCTGGCGCGCGTCGTAGTCCAGGAGCCGGTCGGTGAGCAGGCGCCCCCGGCCCAGAATCCATTTCAGGACTTCTGTCGCCTGGATGGTGCCGATGACGCCCGCGAGCGCGCCGATCACGCCGGCCTCCTGGCAGCTCGCGACCGTCCCCGGGGGCGGCGGTTGCTTGAAGATGCAGCGGAAGCACGCGCTCTTTCCGGGCAGGATGGTGAACACCCGCCCGTCAAATCGGATGATGCCGCCGTGCACGAGGGGCTTTTGGGCGAAGAAGCACGCGTCGTTGATGAGGAACTTCGACGAGAAGTTGTCCACGCCGTCCACGACGATGTCGTAGCGGCCGAGGAGATTCAGCGCATTCTCCGCCGTGAGGCGCGTGTAATGGGTCTCGACCGCCACGTTGGGGTTGAGGGCCTCAATCTTGGCCCGGGCCGAGTCCACCTTCGGCCGCCCGACGTCGTCGGTCTGATGGATCACCTGCCGCTGGAGGTTGGACAGGTCCACCACGTCGCCGTCGATGAGACCGACCGTCCCCACGCCCGCCGCGGCCAGATAAAAGGCCGCCGGAGACCCCAGCCCCCCGGCGCCGACGATGAGCACCCGGGCCTGGCTGATCTTTTGCTGTCCTTTCCCGCCGACCTCCGGAAGGAGAATGTGCCGGCTGTAGCGGGTGAGCTGTTCTTCCGAGTCCGGTGAGAAGGGCATGCGAGATGCTTTCGTTAGATATGAAAATATTTTTCGATGCTGATGTAGCGCTCGCCGGTGTCGCAGAGGATCGTGACCACATTCTTATCGGGTCCAAGCTCCGCGGCCACCTTCTGGGCGGCGGCGACGTTGGCCCCCGAGGAGATGCCGACGAGGAGCCCTTCCTTCTTGGCCAGCAGCTTCGCGGTCTGATAGGCCTCCTCGTCGGTGACGGTCATCACGCCGTCCAGGATCGAGCGGTTCAGGACCTTGGGAATGAACCCCGCGCCGATCCCCTGAATCCGGTGGGGACCCGGGTCGCCCCCTGAGAGGACGGGCGAGCCGGCGGGTTCCACGGCGATGACCTTGATCTTCGGGTTTCTCTCCTTGAAGACCTCGCCGCATCCCGTGATCGTTCCCCCGGTCCCGACGGCCGCCACGAAGGCGTCGATCTGGCCCTCCATCGCTTCCCAGATCTCGACGGCCGTGGTCTTCCGGTGCATGGCCGGATTCGCCGGATTCGAAAATTGATCCGGCATGAAGGACTCCGGGTTCGCGGCCGCCAGACTCTCGGCTTCCTTGATGGAGCCCTTCATGCCTTCCCAGGCGGCGGTCAGGACGAGCTGCGCCCCGTAGGAAGAAAGCAGGCTGGCCCGTTCCATGCTCATGCTCTCCGGCATCACGAGGATCAGCTTGTAGCCGCGCACGGCGGAGATGAGGGCCAGGCCGATGCCGGTGTTGCCGCTCGTGGGCTCCACGATCGTGGCCCCCGGCTTGAGCCGCCCCTGTCGCTCGGCCTCATTGATCATGTTGAGGCAGATCCGGTCCTTGACCGACCCGCCGGGATTGAAATATTCCACCTTCGCATAGATGGTGGCGGATCCCTCCTTGGAGATCCTATTGAGGCGGACGAGAGGGGTGTTGCCGATCAGCTCGGTGATGGTTGAATACCGGGGAGTCACCTACCGGCCTCCGCCCATATAAAAGAGGAGTTCGAGGGCGTCACCCTCTTTGACCGTGGTCCGGCTGAGCTCCTCCCGTTCCAAAATCTTGGCGTTGAGCTCCACCGCCACCATGTGCGGCTCTACACCCTTGGCCTTGAGGATCTCCAGGACGGTGCCGCCAAGTACCTCTTCGGCCTTTCCATTGATCACAACGCGCATCGTTCCCGTTCCCAAACCATAGCGAACCCTCAGAAAATCCATACTTTATCGGAGATTGACGCGGATTGTCAAGGAACCGAGGGAGCGAGAGCCACGTTGACACCGGAGGCATGCTCCCCTACAATAGCCAGTACCAGCGCCGTAGGAACAACGCTCCCCAAGACTTGATGAATCTCCCCAATTCCCTCACTATCCTCCGCATCCTGCTCATCCCGTTCCTGGTCGGATTTCTCATGTATGGGTTTTATGGGTGGGCTCTCGTGACGCTCCTCGTCGCCGGCGTGACGGACATTCTCGACGGGGTCATCGCCCGGCTGGCGAACCAGCGCACCAAGCTGGGTGCCTATCTCGATCCTTTGGCCGACAAGTTCCTCCTGGCTACGACCTTCGCCACCCTGTCGATCCTCCACCTCATGCCGGGGTGGGTGGCAATCGTGATCGTCAGCCGGGACCTGATCATCGTGGCCGGCACACTGGTCCTGCATATGACCCAGACGCCGATCGAGGTCGTTCCGTCGGTTCTCGGCAAAGGCACCACCATGGCCCAGCTCACTTACTTAGTGCTGGCCCTCATCCTCATCTACCTCCAGAAAGACCTCGGCCAATTGATCTTGCTGAGGCACTTCATGCTGGCCCTGACCGTCGCGTCGGGACTTCACTATATTTACCGGGGAATCCGAGCCTACCATCCCGACCTGGTCTAGTGCTCCAGCGGAGCCATAAGCGGGCAAGGCCGGTGGGCCTCAGGGCATGGAAGGGGACTTCGTAGGTTCTCATTGACAATAATTGTCACTTTGTAATAAAATTATGTTACAAATCCCTGGCATAATCCTTTCATAAAGCCGATAAGTTTTTGATCACTGGGGAGTCCTATGGCCGTAGTTGCTGACAGGATGGGCAGGCTGCTTGTCGGGGCGAAGTTGATCACCGAGAAGCAGTTGAACGAGGCGATTGCTCTTCAAAAACAACAGAAAGGGACCGGCAAGCTGGGGGCTATGCTGGTCAAGATGGGGTTCATCGAGGAGGACACGCTTCTCTGGTTCCTCGCCCAGCAGTACCGGGTTCAGGCCGTGGACCTCAAGGTGCATCCCCCGATCGATCCCACCATCATCAAGCTGGTCCCCGTCGAATTGGTCAAGAAACACATGATTCTGCCGCTCAAGCGGGTCGGAGCCCGACTGAGCGTGGCGATGTCGGATCCTACCAATGTGTTCGCCATCGACGATTTGAAGTTCCGGACGAATTACACGATCGAGCCCGTCATTGCCAGCGAACCGGCGCTGGTTGAAGCGATCAGGAAATACTACGGCGGGGGCGCCGCAATGGGGCTTGGGGGCGGTGAGGCCAAGCCCGCGTCCAAGCTCCTGGAGGTCAAAGACTACACGGTCTCCGATATCGATCAGGACGACCAACTGGCCGATCTCGGCCAGCAGGACGACAATATGATGGTCGATGTCGAGGACTTCGATAAGACCGTCGGGGATGCCCTGGACTCCGTCGAGGTGGCAGAGGACCAGGACGACGCCGGGGTCCTTACCCAGGTCGAGGCCCCGATCGTCAAGCTGGTCCACGGCATTCTGATCAATGCCCTGAAGGCGGGGGCCAGCGACATCCATATCGAGCCGTACGAAAACGTCTTCCGGGTCCGGTACCGGCTGGACGGCAACATGATGACGGTCATGAACCTGCCCTTGAAGGTCAAAAGCGCGATCGTGTCCCGCGTCAAGATCATGGCGAAGCTGGACATCGCCGAGCGCCGCCTCCCCCAGGACGGGCGCATCAAGCTGAAGCTGGGGCACAAGCGCGATGTGGACTTCCGCGTCTCGGTCATGCCAACCCTATTCGGGGAGAAGGCCTGCATGCGCATCCTGGATAAGGCCACCATCCAGCTCGACATGACCAAGCTCGGCCTGGAAAACATGCAGCGGAACGAGTTCAATAGCGCCCTGGCCTCTCCGTACGGGATGATCCTGGTGACCGGGCCGACGGGGAGCGGGAAGACCACCACCCTCTATTCGGCCCTGCAGGCCCTCAATACCCCCGAGGTGAACATCTGCACCGCCGAGGACCCGGTCGAGTTCAACTTTATGGGGATCAACCAGGTGCAGGTGTTGCCGGACATCGGCCTGACCTTCTCGGCGGCGCTCAAGGCCTTCCTGCGCCAGGACCCCGACATCATCATGATCGGGGAGATCCGGGACTACGAGACGGGGGAAATCGGGGTCAAGGCGGCGCTGACCGGCCATTTGGTGCTGGCCTCGCTCCATACCAACGACGCCCCGTCCACTATCAACCGCCTCTTGAACATGGGGATCGAGCCGTTCCTGGTTTCCTCCTCTGTGGTCCTGGTCATCGCCCAACGACTGGCGCGGCGCATCTGCAAGGACTGCAAGATTCCGGATCCGGAGGTGACGCCGGACGTCCTGCGAAAGATCGGCATGACGGATGCGGAGATCGCCGTGGCCAAGCCCCACAAAGGACAAGGGTGCGCGAATTGCAACAAGACGGGGTACAAGGGGCGCGTGGCGCTCTATCAGGTGATGCCCATCACGGAACGGATCCGGGCGGGCATTCTCCAGGGACTTTCGCAGGACGAGATCAAGAAGATCTCGATCGAGGACGGCGTCAAGACGCTTCGCATGAGCGGCCTGACCAAAATCGCGGAAGGGACCACGACGATCTCCGAAGTGGAAGCCTGCTCCGCAGCCGACTGATCCGGGTTCCGTTGCCAACCAAGTGAGGTGACTTCATGGCAGTTTTCGCGTACGCCGGGAGAGGCAGAGGGGGGCAGACGGCCCGAGGGGAACTCAGCGCGGCCGACAGGGATGCGGCCATCTCCCAACTCCGGTCTCAGGGTATCACGGTCGCCACGATCGAAGAGAAGGAAAAGCCCAAGGTTTTCGGCGACAAGAAGCAGAAGATCACGGACAAGGACCTGGTGATCTTCACCCGTCAGTTCGCCACCATGATCGATGCCGGGCTGCCCCTGGTGCAGTGCCTCGAAATTCTCTCCACGCAGTGCGACAACAAGTCCCTCGGCAAGCTGTTGACCGACGTGCGGATGGATGTGGAGTCCGGAAAGACCTACACGGATGCCCTGAAGAAGCACCCCCGGGTCTTCGACAACCTGTATTGCAACATGGTGCAGGCCGGCGAGATCGGCGGGATCCTGGATACGATCCTGAACCGGCTGGCCGTGCAGATGGAAAAGGCGCTGAAGCTGAAGGCGCAGATCAAGGCGGCCATGTATTATCCCGCCGCCATCGTGAGCGTGGCCGTCATCGTGGTGGCGGTCCTGATGGTCTGGGTGATTCCGATCTTTGCGAAGATGTTCACGGAGGTCGGGGGGACCCTCCCGGGGCCGACCCAGTTCGTGATTTCGCTCAGCGAATTCCTGCAGCGGTACATCATCTTCATGGCCGTGGGGGCCGCGGTGGGCCTGTGGGCGCTGAAGCGGTACTATGGCACCCCAGACGGTCGGCTGAAGATCGACACCTATGCGCTCAAAATACCGGTGGTGGGCGACCTGATCCGTAAAGTCGCCGTGGCCCAGTTTACGCGGACCCTGGGGACCATGCTCCAGAGTGGCGTGCCGATCATGGACGCCCTCGAGGTCGTGGCGCGGGCCTCCGGCAATAAGGTCGTGGAAAACGCCATCCTGGCGGCCCGGACCAGCGTGGGCGAAGGAAAGACCCTCGCCGACCCGATCGGAAAAACCGACGTGTTTCCCCCCATGGTGGTCCAGATGATTTCGGTCGGTGAGGCGACCGGCGCCTTGGACTCCATGCTGATCAAGATCGCCGAATTTTACGACGACGAGGTCGATGCGGCCGTGGCCGGTCTGACCTCCCTGCTGGAACCGGCCCTGATGGTGTTCCTGGGTGTCGTGATCGGGTTCATCGTGATCGCGATGTACCTGCCTATTTTCAAGATGGCGTCGGTTGTGGGCTGAGGGCCCGTGCGGGTCGACGAAATGTATGGACCTTCTCCGCCGCAAGCTCAAATGGCTCATGGGCATCCGGGTCCTCATCGTGACCCTGACGCTGGGGGTGTCGATCTATTTCCAGATCGGCAAGAACCCCCATTCGATTCCCGTCTATTATGCCCTGATCGGCGGGACCGCCTTGCTCACCGCGGTGTACGGCCTGGTCATCAACCGCATCCGGGCGCTGGTGCCGTTTGCCTACTTCCAGCTTGCGGGCGACATTCTGATTGAGACCGCCCTGGTGGCGGTCACCGGGGGAGTGGAAAGCCCGTTCTCGCTCCTCTATATCCTGTCGATCATCTCTGCCAGCGTGCTCCTGTCCAACAACGGGACCCTCGTGGTGGCCTCGTCGGCCGGGATCCTCTACGGGGTGATCGTCGACCTGCAGTATTATCGCGTCACCTATCATCTCTTCCCGTCCCTGTCGTGGCTGCCGACGACCAGCCTGGCGGTGCCCGAGATTTTCTACAACCTGTCAATCAATCTCCTCGGGTTCGTGATGGTCGGGTATCTGAGCGGGACCCTGGCGCGGAAACTCCAGAGCGCCGGGGAGCGCCTAGAGGAGAAGGACCGCGACATTTTGGGGCTGCAGGAGTTTCACCGATGCATTCTGGAAAGCATCGAGAGCGGGGTCTTCACGACCAGCTCTGGGGGACTGGTCACCTCATTCAATCGGAGGGCCGAGGAGATCATGGGGTGTACAGAGGCCGAGGTCCGCGATCGCCTCTGGTGGGAGGTCTTCGGCTGGCCCGCCTCCATCAGCACGAAAGCCCTGCAGCCGTCTAATCTTCCGGGTCGGATCGAGGAGATGGGACGCCGCAAGGACGGCAGCCGCCTGATCCTGGGCATGAGCCTCTCACCCCTGCACCAGCGGGGCGTGCGCACCGGGCTCGTCGGGGTCTTCCAGGACCTCACCCCCCTCAAGAAGATGGAAGAAGAGGTGCGTCGCAAACAGTGGCTGGCGACGATCGGGGAGATGTCGGCGGGCATGGCACATGAGGTCCGGAATCCTCTTGCCTCCCTGTCCGGCGCGATCCAGGTGCTCCGCAAGGATCTGCGCCCCGCGGATGCCAACCGGTCCCTGCTGGACCTCGTCCTGCGCGAAACCGAGCGGTTGAACGGGATCGTGAACGGTTTTCTCCAGTACGCCCGGCCCCGCCCGTTGAACCTCAAGCCGTGCCACGTCAGCGAGTTCGTCGACGAGACCATCCGGATGCTGGAGCAGACGCCTCCTTACGACACGTCGATCCGGTTTGTCCGCCGCCTGGCCGAGAAGGGCGTCACGACGACCATGCTGGACCCCGATCAGATGCGCCAGGTGTGCTGGAATCTCGGCCTGAACGCCTGTCAGGCCATGCCCCAAGGGGGGACGTTGACGGTGACCACCAGCCGGGCGACGGCCCCGGCGGGCACGCTGGAGGGGGAGCGGGTCGAGATTGTGTTCGAGGACACCGGCTGCGGTATCCCCGAGGACCATCTCAGGAAAATCTTCTATCCCTTCTTCACGACGAAGGAGGGCGGCACCGGGCTCGGCCTGTCGGTGGTGCACCGGATCATGGATGCGCATGAGGGCGCAGTGCACGTGGACACGGCGCCGGGGCAGGGGACGCGCGTGCGGCTCCTGCTGCCGATCCGGGATCACGCGGAGGTGAAGACGCCGTGATGGAACCGGCCTCGGCGAAAATTCTGGTCGTGGACGACGAGAGAGGGATGCGCGAGGTTTTGAGTACCTTCCTGGAGCGTGCCGGTCACAGCGTGGCCTTGGCCGAGACCGGCGAGCAAGCCGTCCGGATGATCGAAGCGGACATCTTTGATGTCGTCCTCACGGACCTCAAAATGCCGGGCCCCATCGGGGGGATGGATGTCCTCAAAACGGTGAAAGAAATCTCTCCAGACACGGTGGTCGTGGTGCTGACCGCCTTCGCCACGTTCGATGTCGGGATCGAGGCCATGAAGCTGGGGGCCTACGATGTCCTGCCCAAGCCCTTCAACAACGACCACGTGGAGCTCATCGTCCGCAAGGCCGTCGATGCCAAGCGGCTCACGGCCGAAAACCTCCTGTTGAAGCGGGAGTTGAAGGGGCGGGGCGCTTTCGAGAACATCATCGGGGAGAGCGAGGCGATGCACAAGGTCTTCGCCATCATCCGCCGCGTGGCGGAGACCAACAGCACCGTTCTGCTCTGCGGGGAGAGCGGCACGGGGAAGGAGCTCGCCGCGCGCGCCATCCACAACAACAGCCTCCGCCGGGATCGCGCCTTCGTGACGGTGTGTTGTGCGGCGCTCCCGGAGCCCCTGCTGGAAAGCGAGCTGTTCGGACACATGCGGGGCTCGTTCACGGGCGCGGTGTCCAACAAGGAAGGGCTTTTCGAGGTGGCCAGCGGAGGCACCCTGTTCCTTGACGAGATCGGGGAGATTCCCCCGGGGATCCAGGCCAAGCTCTTGCGCGTGATCCAGGAGCGGGAGTTCCGACGGGTCGGTGGAACCCGCAACATCAAAGTGGACGTTCGGATCATCGCGGCGACGAACCGGGACTTGAACAAGGCGGTGGCCCAGGGGCTGTTTCGCGAGGACCTCTACTATCGGTTGGAGGTGATCCCTATCACGCTCCCCCCGCTTCGGTCGCGCCCCGAGGATATCCCCTTGCTCCTCCAACACTTCCTGGGGCACTTCGGCCGGCGGGCGAACAAGCCCGGCTTGACCATTGCGCCTGAGGCTATGAAAGCGCTCCAGCAGTATGAGTGGAAGGGCAACGTCCGTGAGCTGGTCAATGTAATGGAACGGGCGGTGGCACTGGCGCCGGGGCCCGAGATCACCCTCGCTGATCTTGGGGACTGGCTCCGGCCCTCGTCCGAGGCAGGGACGACGCTCCCGACGAGTCTCCCTCAGGAGGGGCTCGACCTCGAAGGCCTGCTGAACGGCTTTGAGCGAGGCTTGCTGGTCAAAGCGTTGGAGCGTAGCGGCGGCCGCAAGAACGCGGCGGCACGCCTGCTGAAGCTCAATACCCGGTCGTTCCGCTACCGCCTGGAGAAATACGGGATCAAACGCGGGAACGGGTCGGACGAGCCTCCGGAGGAGGACGAGGGGGACGAGGGTGAGTAGCCACGGTGTCGCGGTGGACGCGCCCGGGAAAATCAATCTTGTCCTTCGCGTGTTGGACCGGCGGCCGGACGGCTACCATAACCTCTGGTCGATCATGCAGGCCATCGACCTGGCGGATACGGTGGTGGCCGAGGAAGACAGGGGCGCTCCGGGGATCCGATTCTTCTGCGAAGGGGCGGACCTACCGACTGATGCGAGGAATCTGGCCTACCGCGCGGCGGAGCGGGTCCTTACACAAGTGGGGAGGCCGGGAGGCATTCGCCTCGTCCTCCGCAAGCGGCTCCCCGTGGCGGCCGGGGTCGGCGGGGGCAGCAGCGATGCGGCCGCAACCATCCGGGCCTTGGCAATCCTCTTCGACACGGGGTGGTCCCGGGCCGACATGGCCGCCCTCGGGCAGGGGATCGGCAGCGATGTGCCGTTCTTTTTTTTCGGCCACACGGCGCTCGTCGAGGGACGTGGAGAGCGGGTCTTGCCGCTTCACCTGGAGGGCGGAGGCTGGCTCGTTCTGGTGAATCCCGGCATCGCGATCTCCACGGCGTGGGCCTATGCGCGGCTGGCGGCCTCACGGACAGGGGAGGAGCCCGGCCAGCTTTTTCGCCCGGCCCTACTCTTTTCCACCCAGGAACCCGACAGCCCTCCGGCGGTGAAGTGGAGCGATCTGCTCGCCTTGGCGGCCAACGATTTCGCACCGGTCATGGAACGGGAATACCCGGTGCTCGGCGACATCCGGCGTCTGCTCCTTGATCGCGGCGCTCAGGCCGCCATGCTTTCAGGAAGCGGCTCAACCGTGTTCGGGGTGTTTCCCTCGGAGAGGGCGGCCCGGGCGGCGGCCGAAGGATTGGATCGCCGGTCGGGCTGGCGTGTCTGGGTGACGCAGACACGGTCCGTCCCCTGCAGCTAGGCGCCTTCCATTTGACTTCCCAATTCAAGAATGTTCATAATGTATTTTTTCTGGAGCCGGTAGGAGCCTGGTCCCATCAGGCGGAGGGGCGCCGTGTATGAACTAAAAGTCTTTGCGGGGCTGTCGAACCCGGGGCTCCTGAAGGAGGTGTGCGACTACCTGGGGGTGGAGCAAGGGGACGCCCTCGTGACCACCTTCAGCGATGGCGAGATCCGGATCCAGATCAACGAGAATGTGCGGGGCAAGGATGTCTTCCTGTTCCAGTCGTGCTGCGACCCGGTCAACAAGCATGTGATGGAGCTGCTGCTCATGATCGATGCCTTGAAACGGTCGTCGGCCTACCGGATCACGGCGGTCATCCCATATTACGGATACGGGCGCCAGGACCGCAAGGACCAGCCGCGCGTGCCGATCTCCGCGAAGCTCGTGGCGGATCTGATCACCACCGCCGGGGCGGATCGGGTGCTCACCATGGACCTTCATGCCGGCCAGATCCAGGGGTTTTTCAAGATCCCCGTGGACCATCTCTACGCGGCCCCAGTCCTGTTGGACTATGTCGGGCGCCGGGGGGGGCAGGATCTGGTCGTGGTCTCGCCGGATGCGGGAGGAGTGGAGCGGGCCCGGGCCTTCGCCAAGCGCCTCCAGGCCAACCTCGCGATCATCGACAAGCGGCGGGAAGGGCCGAATGAAGCCCACGTAATGTATATTATCGGCGACGTCTCCGGACGCGACGCCCTGCTGCTGGACGACATGATCGACACCGCTGGGACGATCGCCCAGGGGGCGCGGGCCTGCATGGAGCACGGAGCCCGTCGCGTCTGGGCGGCCTGCACGCATCCCGTGCTCTCGGGCCCCGCGCTGGACCGGTTGAACGCCTCGAAGCTGGAGGAGGTGGTCGTCACCAATACCATCCCCCTCAACGGGAAGGAGCGCACGTGTCCCATGTTGCGGGTCCTGTCCGTGGCGCCGTTGCTGGGGGAGGCCATCAAGCGGATTCACGAGGAGGAATCCGTCAGTTCCTTGTTTGTGTAACGCGGAGAGACGAGGGGAGAGAAATGGGTCACATGCAGTATGACATGAAGGTGCAACGCCGCACGGTGGTGGGGAAGGGCGTGGCCCGAACCCTGCGGCGAGAGGGCAAGATTCCCGGGATCCTCTACGGCCAGGGGGAATGTCTGGCCTTGACGATGGAACCCGGGGAGATCCGCAAGGTCCTCCATTCAAAGGCCGGGTCCAATACGTTGCTCAATCTCAACATTGCCGGAGACGGCCCGCCCATGAAGCGGACGGCCATGCTTCGCGACTACCAGGTGGACCCGATCACCGGGACGATCCTACACGCCGACCTCTTTGAGGTGGCGATGGACCGGCCGGTCCGCGTCCGCGTGCCGGTGACGGCGACCGAAGGCATTCCGGTGGGTGTCGCCGAGGGCGGCATCCTGCAGCACAACGTGCGCGACTTGCACATCGAGTGCCTGCCGAGTCAGATCCCCTCGTCCATTGTGGTGGATCCGACCCCGCTCAAGATCAACCAGGGCATTCACGTCAAGGAGATCGCGCTGCCTCCCGGGATCAGGATCCTGGACGATCCCGAGATGATGGTGATCAGCATTGCCGCGCCGATTTCCGAGGCCAAACTTGAAGCCCTCCTGGCGACGACACCGGCCGGGGAAGGGGCGGTGGAGCCGGAGGTTATCGGAAAGGGCAAGGAAGAGGAGGTGACGGAGGAGGGTGCGGCAGCGGCAGCGGCCAAGCCGGGCGCCAAAGCTGTGGCTGCGCCGGCCCCTGCGGCTGAAGGCAAAGAGGAGAAGAAAGAAGCGAAGGAAGGTAAGGAATCCAAGGTGGAGAAAAAGAAGTAGCGTTGCGGCTGATCGTCGGCCTCGGCAATCCGGGGCCAGCCTATGCCCACACCAGACACAACATGGGGTTTTGGGTTGTGGATTCGGTGGCGGGCGTGGCCGGGCTGACCTTTAAGCGGCACGGCCTGGTCGCCAGGGCTCAGGGGCGCGTGGCCGGTGAGGACGTCATCCTCGCTAAGCCCCAGGGCTTCATGAACCGTAGCGGGCCCCTCGTGGCCGACCTCCTCGACGGTCTTGGGCTGGCCCTCTCCGACGTCATCGTTGTTCACGACGACCTCGATCTTGACCCCGGCCGCGTGCGTCTCAAGGGCCGCGGGGGACAC
Organism: Nitrospiria bacterium; assembly: GCA_041490525.1. Classification (GTDB taxonomy): domain Bacteria; phylum Nitrospirota; class Nitrospiria; order Nitrospirales; family NS-4; genus JBGPTH01. Next base: position 89,757 of record JBGPTH010000001.1, on the reverse strand, counting down.
GGCGGGCACAACGGGGTTCTCTCCATCATCACCGTACTGGGAACGGACCGGTTCGCCCGCCTAAAAATCGGCGTGGGGCGCCCTCCGGCAGGGAAGGACCCCGCGGACTACGTTTTGGCCCCCGTCCCCGCCAGCGAGCGCGCGATTCTGGAGGAGGCGGTCGCACTGGCCGCCCAGGCGTTGGGGTGTTGGGCGACCGAGGGGCTGAAGGTCGCCATGAACCGGTTCAACCGCCCGCCCGCCAAGTAGCCATGCCGCTTTCCCTGACTCGAGACACACGATGGCATTAAATTGCGGCATCATCGGGTTGCCCAATGTGGGCAAATCCACCATCTTCAACGCCCTGGTGGGGGGAAAGGCCACCGTGGCCAACTACCCGTTCTCCACGATCGAGACCAACATAGGGGTCGCGGCCGTGCCCGATGAGCGGTTGGCGCGGCTGGTGGAGATCTTCAAATCCAGGAAAATCACCCCCACCACGATCGAATTCCGTGACCTCGCCGGCCTGGTCCAGGGGGCGAGCCATGGGGAGGGGCTGGGCAACCAGTTCCTGAGCCAGGTCCGTGAGGCCGATCTCCTCGTGCATGTGGTGCGCTGCTTTCATGATCCCGATGTGATGCATGTCGTGGGCCCGGTGGATCCCAAACGCGACATGGAGTTGGTTGAAACCGAGTTGATCCTGGCCGACCTGGAGGCCCTGGAGCGGCGGCGCGACCGGCTCGAGAAAAGGGTGCGGGCCGGGGAGGCGCCGGCGGCCAAGGAGAAGACCTTCCTCGACTCCCTCATCGATGGCCTGGGGAAGGGGGAGTGGCTCGGCCTCCGGACATTCTCCGTGGAGGAGCAGACCTGGGTGCGCGATTATCAACTGTTGACGTCCAAACCCGTGATCTATGCGGCCAACGTGAGCGAAGACCAGATGAATGACCCGAACGTCGGCCTGGTCGAAGAGGTGGCGCGCGCCCGTGGGGCCAAATTGGTGAAGCTCTGCGGGCGCATCGAGGCCGAGGTGGCCGCGCTGGACCCGGACGAGCGCGCGGAATACCTCCGGGAACTCGGGATGGGAGAGTCCGGCCTCGTCCGGCTTGTCCGAACGGCCTATGACTTGTTGGGGCTGATTACCTTCTTCACGGCGGGGGAGACCGAGTCGAGGGCTTGGACCGTTCGCCAGGGAACGAAGGCGGCGCAGGCGGCCGGCAAGGTCCACTCCGATATGGAACGGGGATTTATCCGGGCCGAGGTCTACCATTACGACGACCTGATCGCCTGCGGATCCGAGGCGGCCGTCAAGGAGAAGGGGTTATTCCGGTTGGAAGGGCGCGACTACATGGTCAAGGACGGAGACGTGATGTTCTTCCGATTTAATGTCTAACCCCGCGTCACCTTGATTATGCAGGAAGGCTGTGCTACGGTGAGGCCCATTTGGCGGTACCTTGCTCCGGACCCGGTTCCGGGGCTTTAGATCCATGAGGGAGGCGAGCCGACATGGCGCAGTTTTACGAGTCTGTCTTCATCATCCGACCGTCACTGCCCGATGATGAGGTCCAGCAAGTCCTCGAGAAAGTCAAAGGAACGGTGGAAAAGGCCGGGGGGACGGTGGAGGGCCTCGAAAGCTGGGGCAAGCGGAAGCTGGCTTACGAGGTCAAACACGAAAAAAAAGGCGTCTTCGTCCAACTGAATTACCGAGGGAACGGGGCCGTCGTCGCGGACCTGGAGCGGTTCTTCCGGCTGGACGATGCCGTGATGAAGTTCCTGACCGTTAAGCTCAAGGAGTTTCCCCCTCGCCCGTCCGGACACGAACCCGCCCGAGCGCTGGAGCATGGCAGGGTTTAATAAGATCATCCTCATGGGGAACCTGACGCGGGATCCGGAGATCCGGTACGCGCCCAACGGGACTCCTGTGGCCAATTTCGGGCTGGCGGTCAACCGCCGCTACCGGCAGGGGGAGGAGATCCGCGAGGATGTCTGTTTCGTCGACATCGTGGTGTTCGGCAAGCAGGCCGAGACTTGCGGCCAGTACCTCAGTAAGGGCAACGGGGCTCTGATTGAGGGGCGCCTGCAGATGCGGAAATTCGAGACCAAAGAGGGCCAGAAGGTTACGAAGCATGAGGTCGTCGCCGAGAACGTCCGGTTCCTGCCGAAACGGACGGACCACGCCGGCGAGCGCGACACGAGGGAATCGCTCGAGGAAATCGGCCATGTCGAGGCCGACGAAGCGATCTGAATTCGGCATTCCGCATATTGCGTTGGGTCACGCCGGGTCAAGCAAGCCCGGTTTGGAGGTCACGTAGGTGGAGCGAGGACGATTCTTTCAGCGCCGGCGGGTCTGCCGGTTTTGTAACGACAAGATCGCGATTGATTACAAGGACGTCAACCTGATTCGGAACTTCCTTACCGAACGGGGCCGGATCATTCCCCGCCGGGTGTCGGGCAATTGCATGGCGCATCAACGGGAGTTGACGATCGCCATCAAGCGCGCGCGGACGATTGCGCTCGTGGCTTTCGCTGAAGAGCGGTAGGCTTGGCGCACCCTGTTTGGGCTCAAGGGGATCGAATTCGTCGTGACTCTCTGATGAGGGGGGGCCATGACCCAGGTGGATGTCACTCACATACCGGAAGAAGGGCTCCGGGTTTCCATCGCCGAGGATGCGGAAGATCTGGACCTGAGCGCTCCGGGGACGCGCTTTCGGGAGCGGGTCTCTGGCGAGCTGCACTTGGCCAAAGCTGGGGAGGCCATCTGCGCGACCGGCCGGCTCACCGCGCCCGTGACCTTTGAGTGCATGCGGTGCCTGCGCCCGTTTCACGCCCCGCTGGACATCCCCGTGGCCGCCCAATTCCTTCCCGGGCCGCCTCCGCCGGCTCCCGGGGAGCACCAGATGCCCGAAGATGAAGCGGAGGATTACTACTATACGGATAACGTGGTCGTCCTGGACGATCTCGTGCGCCAGGAGGTGCTCTTGGCGATTCCATTCAGCCCCCTGTGTCGGTCGGATTGTCGGGGGCTGTGCGGCCAGTGCGGCCAGGACCTCAATGTGGAGACCTGTGCGTGCGCACCGCCGCCCGATCCGAGGCTGGCGGGGCTCCGGGAATATTTAAGGAAGAAATAAGCCCGTCCGTTCGATGCCAAGAGGCAAGAGGAAGGACCTATGCCGAACCCAAAACACAAGCACTCCAAATCCCGGCGTGACAAGCGCCGCACGTCCAAGGTCAGGATCCGTCCGCAGAGTCTGTCCGTGTGTCCCCAGTGCCACCAGCCGAAGCCGCCGCACTTTACCTGTCTGACGTGCGGGACCTATAAGGGCCAAGAGGTCATCGCCGTCAAGGAGTCCTGACGAGGTCTGCGCTGGGCATGAAGGTCGCGTTGGATGCCATGGGAGGCGATCACGCCCCGGCCGCCGAGGTCGAGGGGGCCGCGCTCGCGGTGCGCGAGTACGGGGTGGAGGTCGTGCTCGTCGGCGTTGAAGGCCTGATCACGGAAGAACTGCGCCGCCAGGGCCTGACCGGTCTCCCCGGCCTGAGTGTGCACCACGCCTCGCAGCGGGTCGAGATGCATGAGCGCCCGTCCCAGGTGGTCCGCCGCAAACGGGATTCTTCGATCTGGGTCGCCGCCGAATTGGTCAAGCAGGGTGAGGCGGTGGCGGTCATCAGCGCCGGCAATACGGGCGCGACGGTCATCACTTCGTTCTTCCTCCTCGGGGTCCTGAAAGGGGTGGAGCGTCCGGCCATCGCGACGCTCTTGCCGACTCTGACGGGACAATCGATCCTCCTGGACGTGGGCGCGACGGTGGACTGCACCGCGCACCATCTGATCCAGTTCGCGCTCATGGGACACGAGTATGCCCAGCACGTCCTGAACAAGGCGCATCCCACGATCGGCCTGTTGAGCATCGGGGAGGAGGACACCAAGGGGAACGAGGTGACGAAGGAAACCTTCAAGCGACTCAAGGAGAGCCCGCTGAACTTCGTGGGCAACGTCGAAGGGCGTGAGATCTTTACCGGCGCGGCTGACGTGGTTGTGTGCGACGGCTTCATCGGCAACGTGGCGCTCAAGATCACGGAGGGCGTAGCCGAGGCTCTGAAGAAGATGCTCATCAAGGAGATCGCCGCGGGATCGTTCCTGAGCCGGATGGGCTATTCCCTGCTCCGGCCTGCCTTCGGCCGGTACAAGCGGCGAATGGACTATGCGGAGTTCGGGGGTGCGCCCCTCCTGGGGGTCAACGGGATCTGCATCATCGCCCACGGCCGCTCATCCGGGCGGGCCGTCAAGAATGCGATCCGGGTGGCGAAGGAATTCTACGAAGGCCGCGTCAACGAGCGTATCCAGCGGGACATCGAGGAGAGTGTGGCGCTGTACGGGATCAAGGGCAAGGAGGCCCAATGAGGAGAGCCCGGATCGTGGCCACCGGGTCGGCCGTCCCCCCCCGCGTCATGCGTAATGCGGACCTTGAGCGCCTGGTCGTCACCTCGGACGAGTGGATCGCGGAACGGACCGGAATTCGGGAGCGCCGCGTGGTGGCCGAGGGCGTGGCGAGCTCGGATCTCGGGACCGAGGCGGCCCGGGAGGCCCTGGCGGTGGGTGGGTGGGACGCGGCCGACCTCGACCTCATCCTGGTCGCCACGTGCACGCCCGACATGCCGCTGCCCTCCACCGCCTGCCTGATCCAGCGCAATCTGAACGCGCGCCGCGCGAGCGCCTTCGATCTGGCCGCGGCCTGTTCCGGGTTTCTCTTCGGCCTGTCGGTGGCCGACCTCTATGTCCGCTCCGGCACCTACCAGCGGGTCCTGTTGATCGGGACCGAGGTCATGTCTGCGATCATTGACTGGACGGACCGGAACACCTGCGTCCTGTTCGGGGACGGCGCGGGGGCGGCCCTGATCGAACTCTCGCCCGATGACCGGGGCATCCTCTCCACGCACCTGCACTCCGATGGGGACCTGTGGGATCTGGTCTGCGTGCCCGGCGGGGGTTCCCGGGCGCCGGCGTCGAAGCAGATGCTGGACGACCGGCAGCAGTTCATGAAGATGAAGGGCCATGAGACCTTCAAGGTGGCCGTCAAGACGCTGGAAGCGACGGCGCGGGAGGCCCTGGCCGCCAACCAGATGGACGTGAAGGACGTGGACCTGTTCATCCCCCATCAGGCCAACGTGCGGATTCTCAACGCCGTGGTGGAACGGCTGGGTCTGGAGAAGGAGCGGATGGTCACCAACCTGGATCGATTCGGCAACACCTCGGCGGCCTCGATCCCGCTGGCGTTGGATCAGGCGGTGCGCGCGGGACGGATCAAACCGGGAAACCGGATCCTCATGGCCGCCTTCGGGTCCGGCCTGACCTGGGCCTCCGCCGTGGTGAAGTGGTAGGGGAGGTGTAATGGCCGGGAACGTCGATCGAAGCGTGTCGCCGTTGGCTGGGCAGTGGGCGTTGATTCTGGGGGCCTCCAGCGGGTTCGGAGAGGCGGTCTCGCTGGAACTCGCCGGGCTAGGGATGCATATCCTGGGGGTGCACCTGGACCGAAAGTCGACGGTGGAAAACGTCGAACGGATCACCGCCGCCATTCGGGCGAAAGGGCAGGAGGCCCTCTTCTTCAATGTGAACGCCGCCGATCCCGACAAGCGCCGAGAGGTGCTGGACGCCTTTCAGGGGCGGGGGGGCGGACCCGGCGGGGGGACCTCCATCCAGGTCCTCCTTCATTCGCTGGCGTTCGGAACCCTGAAGCCCTTCATCGCGGCTGTGCCGGAGGACAGCCTCACGAAGGCCCAGATGGACATGACGCTCGACGTGATGGCCAACAGTCTCGTGTACTGGACCCAGGATCTGGTCGCGCGCAAGCTCCTGGGACGTGGAGGGCGGATCTTCGCCATGACCAGCGCCGGCGGGGCGCGGGTCTGGAAGACGTACGGGGCGGTGTCCGCCGCCAAAGCGGCCCTGGAGTCGCACGTCCGGCAACTGACGCTTGAGTTGGGCCCGCTGGGAATCACGGTCAATGCCATCATGGCGGGGGTCACGGACACGCCGGCCCTCCGGAAGATTCCGGGGTCGGAGGGGATGCTTCAGACGGCGGTGCGGAATAATCCGGCCGGACGGCTCACGACCCCGCAGGACGTGGCCGAGGCGATCGGACTGCTGGCCCATCCCAAGGCGCAGTGGGTGACGGGCAATGTCATCTGCGTGGATGGCGGGGAATTCATCGTGTAGCGCGATCCTCCGGCCGGTGTCCGCGGGGAACCGTCGAGGGCCAGTTTGCTGTTGACAAGGGGACCGGGATTCCATCATATGGTAGCCCTATGAATTCGGGAATCGGCTTTATCTTTCCCGGTCAGGGGTCGCAGGGCGTCGGGATGGGACGGGAATTTTATGAGCGCGATCAGGAGGCGCGGGCGGTCTTCGCCCAGGCCGGACAAGCGCTGGGCTTCGATCTGGCGGCGCTGTGCTTCAACGGACCGATCGAGCAGCTCAACCTGACCGAGTTCACGCAACCCGCGCTGCTGACGGTCAGCGTGATCGCCCTGCGGGGCCTCGACCGGGCGGGTATTCGGCCGATCGCCGTGGCGGGGCACAGCTTGGGGGAATTCTCCGCGCTCGTGGCCGCCGGCGGATTGGCGTTCCCGGATGCCGTGGTGCTGGTCCGCAAGCGGGGGCGCTACATGCAGGAGGCCGTGCCCGCGGGGAGAGGGTTGGTCTATGCGCTCCTTGGTGTGGACGGGACCATGGTGACGGAGGTCTGCCGGGAGGCCTCGGCGCTGGGCGTGGTGGCGCCCGCGAACTTCAATGGCCCCGGCCAGATCGTCATTGCGGGAGAGAAGGCCGCGGTCGAGGAGGCCGTGCGTCTGGCAAAGGCGAAAGGGTGCCGGAAGACCGTGCTCTTGCCGGTCAGTGTGCCGGTCCACACGAGCCTCATGCGGGAGGCGGCCGATCGGTTGGCGGTCGACGTGGCGTGTGTCCCGTTGAACGACCTCACCGTCCCGCTGGTCAATAATGCCGATGCGAAGCCGATCCGGACGGTCTCGGATGTGCGGGCCTCCCTGGTCCGGCAGCTTGCCTCACCGGTCTTGTGGGAGGAGTCGGTGCGGGGCCTCCGGAGGATCGGGGTGCGCACGCTGGTCGAGGTCGGGCCCGGAAAGGTCCTGACGGGGCTGGCGAAGCGGATCGACCCGGAGCTGCGGCTGCTCAACGTGCAAGACCCGGCCAGCCTGGCGGCGACGGTCGAGGCCCTGGCCGCCTGAGCGGCTTTGGGAGGGACGGCGACAGGCCTGTCATGCGAATTGAAGGCAAGATCGCGATCGTGACGGGGGCCGCCCAGGGGATCGGGCGGGCCATCGCCGAGACCCTGGCCGGGGCGGGGGCGGATGTGGCGGTGGTGGACATGGATGTGGCCCGCGCGCAGGAGACGGTGTCGGCGGTCAAGAGCTACGGGCGCCGGGCCCTGGCGATCAAGGCCAACGTGGCCGATTGGGTGGACGTCAAGGCGATGGCCGACCAGGTCCTGGCCGAGTTCGGACGCATCGACATCCTCGTCAACAATGCGGGCATCACGCGCGATGGGCTGCTGCTGCGCATGAAGGAGGAGGACTGGAACCTGGTGCTCGACGTCAACCTCAAGGGGACGTTCCATTGCACCAAGGCCGTGCTCCCCGCGATGTCCAAACAGCGCGGGGGCGCGATGGTCAATATCGCCTCGGTCGTCGGGGTCATGGGCAATGCCGGGCAGGCCAATTACGCGGCCTCGAAAGCGGCCGTGATCGGATTCACCAAGACGGTGGCCCGAGAATACGCCAGCCGGGGGATCACCGCGAACGCGGTGGCGCCGGGATTCATCGAGACGGCCATGACCCAGGGGCTCAGCGGGGAGGTCAGGGAGGCTCTCCTCAAGCAGATTCCCCTCGGGCGGCTGGGGAGCCCACTGGAGGTGGCGCACGCCGTGCTCTTCCTGGTGTCGCCTGAGGCGGCGTATATCACGGGGCACGTGTTGCACGTGAACGGCGGGATGATGATGGGGTGAGGCCGGTCTCGGCCTCGCGCTGGCAGGAGCCGGGAAGGAGGAGGGAGTGAGATCTATGGCAGATGTTGAGGGGCGCATCAAAAAGATCATTGCGGAGGAGTTAGGCGTCGATGAGGAGGATGTAGTCCCTGACGCCAAGTTCGTTGAAGACCTCGGCGCGGATTCGCTGGATACCGTGGAGCTGGTGATGCGCTTCGAGGAGGCCTTCGAAATCGAGATCCCGGACGACAAGGCGGAGAAAATCCTGACCGTCAAGGATGCCGTGGAATATATCCAAGAAAATATCTGACGGGGCCGCCTCGCTTCACGCCGGTATGGGCACCGCTATCCTGAAGAGACGGGTCGTCGTCACGGGCCTCGGCCTCATCACGCCGCTGGGCACGGGGGTCGAGAAGACGTGGAGCGCGCTGTGCGCCGGGCGCTCGGGGATCGCCCGCATCACGAAATTCGATCCCGCCGACCAGGACTGCCAGATCGCCGGTGAGGTCAAGGATTTCGAACCCGGCGACTACATGGATAAGAAGGACATCAAGAAGATGGACGCCTTCATCCATTTTGCCGTCGGGGCGAGCCTGATGGCGGTGGAGGACGCGGGTCTCAAGATCACTGAGGAGAACGCAGATCGGGTCGGCGTCTATATCGGTTCCGGGATCGGCGGGCTCCCGGCCATCGAGCATTACCATAAAATTCTCCTCGAGAAGGGGCCCGGTCGGGTCTCCCCGTTTTTCATTCCGATGGTGATCATCAACCTGGCCTCGGGCCAGGTGTCGATACGGCTCGGTGCGCGCGGACCGAATTCCTGCGCGGTCACGGCCTGCGCCACAGGTAATCACTGCATCGGGGATGCCTTCCGGATCATCCAGCATGGCGAGGCGGATGCGATGGTCGCCGGCGGCGCGGAGGCGGCGATCACCCCGCTGGGCGTGGCGGGGTTCGCCTCGGCCAAGGCCCTCTCGACGCGGAACGCCGAACCGGAACGCGCCAGCCGCCCCTTCGACAAGGAACGCGATGGGTTCGTGCTGGGGGAGGGTGCCGGCGTGGTCGTCCTGGAGGAGCTGGAGTCGGCTCGCCGGCGCGGCGCCCGGATCTATGCCGAGGTGGTGGGCTACGGGATGACGGCCGACGCCCATCACATCACGGCGCCTCCCGAGGACGGCCGAGGGGCCGTGCGGTGCATGCGCCTGGCCCTGGCGGATGGTGGCCTTTCGCCGGAGGCGGTGGAGTACGTCAATGCCCACGCCACCTCCACGATGGCCGACCGGATCGAGACTGTCGCCCTGAAGCAGGTGTTCGGGGAGCATGCGGGCCGCCTGCCGGTCAGCTCGACGAAGTCCATGACCGGGCACCTCCTGGGCGCCGCCGGCGGGATCGAAGCGGTCTTCAGCATCCTGGCCATCCACCGCGGGGTCCTGCCCCCCACCATCAATCAGGAGGTGCCCGATCCCGAGTGCGACCTGGACTACATCCCCAATGTCGCCCGACGAACCGAGGTTCGCACCGTCCTGTCCAACTCCTTCGGGTTCGGGGGCGTCAACGCCTGCCTCGTCTTTACCCGTTGTGCGGTGTAACGGCCCATGCCGGCGGGCGGGCTGGAGGCCCTTCAACACCGGCTCGGATACCGGTTTCGGCAGGAGCCCCTGTTGGTGGAGGCTCTCACCCACGCCTCCTACCTCAATGAAGCGCGCGGAGCGGGGGAGCACGACAACGAGCGGCTGGAGTTTCTGGGTGACGCGGTTTTAAATCTCGTCGTGAGCGATTATCTCCTCGCGGCGTTTCCTGACGCCGCCGAGGGGGAGCTGTCGAAGCTGCGGTCACGGCTGGTCAGCGAGAAGACCCTGTCCGGGGTGGCGCGCCGGATCGGGCTCGGCGAGGCGCTCCGCCTGGGACGCGGGGAGCGGGTCACCCAGGGGCACGAGAAGGCGTCCATCCTGGCGGACGCGCTCGAAGCGGTCCTTGCGGGGGTGTACCTCGACGGCGGGCTGGAGGCCGCGCGAGGGTGCGTGACGGCCGTGTTCCGGGAGGAACTGCTCGGCTGTGACCGGACGCTGTTCGGTAAGACGGATTTCAAGACCGACCTCCAGGAAGTGTGTCAGCGTGAGTTTGAGGTCCTCCCGCACTACCGGACGATCCGGGAAACGGGCCCGGATCACGAGAAGCGGTTCGAGGTCGAGATCCTGATCCGGAACCAACGGTACGGGGTCGGTCACGGAAGGACCAAGAAGGACGCCGAGCAGAGGGCTGCGAGGCAAGCCCTCGAGGCGTTGAAACGAGACAAGGAGGACCCATGCGATACCAGAACCGTCTAGCCATGCTGGCGTTGCTGCTCATGGCCTTCGTGGGGAATGCATCTGCCGCCGAGGACAAAAAGCCAACCGGAGGAGGGAAAATGGAGCCCCACGCGATCATCAAGACCAAATTCGGCGAGATGGAGATCAAATTTTTCCCGGAGCTGGCGCCGAGGCACATGGAGAATTTCATCACGCTGGCCAAGTCAGGCTTCTACAACGAGACGCTCTTTCACCGGGTGATTCCGGGGTTCATGATTCAGGGCGGGGATCCCAATACCAAGGATCCCAACAAGAAGAGCGAGTACGGAATGGGCGGCCCGTCGCACAAGCTGAAGGCCGAGTTCAACGAGAAGCCCCACAAGCGCGGCATCGTGTCCATGGCCCGCTCCAATCATCCGGACAGCGCCGGATCGCAGTTCTTCATCGTGGTCAAGGACTCTCCCTTTCTCGACCGCCAGTACACCGCCTTCGGGGAGGTGATTCGAGGTTTGGAGGTGGCGGATAAGATCGTCAACGCGCCGCGCGGGGCGAATGACTTGCCGAACGAGCGGATTGAAATGACCGTAACGATCGTGGAGAAATAGGGGGCAGGGGACGCCGGAGGCGAGCCATGACCCCGCCACGGCGCAGCCGGTTCACCGGCCTGGCCTGCCTGGTGCTGCTGGCGGCCGTGCTGAGCCCGTGGTCGGCCCGAACCGCGATGCCGGCCGAGAACCCCCCGCTCCCCGCCGCCCCGCTCCCGAAACCTGAGAAGGGCGGATCCTCTTCCGGAACCCCTCAGGCGAAACCCTCCCCGCAAGTCCTCATCGAGACCGACCGCGGCAAGATCACCATCGAGCTGTTCCCGGATGTCGCGCCGAAGACCGTGGCCCGATTCACCGAACTGGTGAAGAAGGGTTTTTACAACGGCCTGCTCTTCCACCGCGTGATCCCGAGGTTTCTGGTCCTGGGGGGCGATCCCGCAGGCGACGGGACAGGGGGATCCGGGCGCACGATCCCGGCGGAATTCAATGAACGGAAGCACGTCGCCGGAACAGTGGGCATGGCCCGCACCCGCGATCCGGACAGCGCGGACAGCCAGTTTTATCTGTGCTTGGAGGCCCAGCCGTTCCTGGACGGAAAGTACACCGTGTTTGGGCAGGTCGCGGAGGGGCTGGAGGTGCTGGGGAAGATCCAGGAGCAGGATGTGATGCGGAGGGTGACGCTCAAGCCCTGAGGGACCGACTCGCGGCGCTATTGGGCCCGGCCCAGGATGACGGTTTCAAGCACTTCACTCAGTTCGGTGATTTTATAGGGCTTGGCGACCACCCCCCTGAACCCGTATTGCTTGTAGTTGGCCATGACCGGATCGTGGGCGTACCCGCTCGAGACGATGGCTTTCACCTGAGAATCGATTTCGATCAGTTTGGCGATCGTGTCCTTGCCGCCCATCCCGCCCGGAATGGTCAAATCCATGATCACGGCTTCGAAGGGGCGCCCGGCGTCTTTGGCCTGTTTATACAGGGCGATCGTTTCGGCGCCGTCGCGGGCCGTCTCGGCCTCGTACCCGCAATGGGTCATGATCCGCACCAGCAGGTCTCGAATGGGTTCCTCGTCATCCATGATCAGGATCTTCCCCCGGCCGGTCCGCGGTTTTTCCTCGATCTCCACCGGAGCCGGGAGCGGGAGGGGGAAGGCCGGAAGATAGAGGACGAAGGTGGTACCCACGCCCACCTCCGAGTCGACCGAGATGTGGCCCTCGTGGTTCTTGATGATGGAGTAGGAGGTCGCCAGGCCCAGGCCGCTGCCTTTCTGTTTGGTGGTGAAATACGGATCAAAGATCTTGGGCAGGTGTTCTTTGGCGATCCCGCTGCCCTGGTCCCGGATGGCGAGCTTGACGTACTTGCCTTCCCGGAGCGGGAGCGCCTGCTCCGCCCGGTCGGCGCCGACCGTGAGGTTCTCGCCCCCGATCGTGATGATGCCCCCCTCCGGCATGGCCTGCTGCGCGTTGAGCACCAGGTTATGGATGACCTGGCTCATCTGGCCCTCATCGACTTCCACCGGCCAGAGATTGTCCGGCAGCGAAAATTCGGGCCGGACATTGGACCCTCGCAGCGCAAAGCCGGCCGACTCTCTCAGTAAGTCTCCGATCGACGTCGGCCTCTTCACCGGCGCCCCGCCCTTGGCGAAGGTGAGCAGTTGCTGGGTGAGCCCCTTGGCTTTGAGGGACGCTTTTTCCGCCTCCGCCAGGCTTTTGTGCAACTCATTGCCGGGTTCGACCGACAGCTTGGCCAGGGAGATATTGCCGATGATGGCGGCGAGGAGATTGTTAAAATCATGGGCGATCCCGCCGGCGAAGACCCCGAGGGATTCCAGTTTGCTGGCGCGGAGGCGCTCCTCTTCGATCTGTTTGCGGTCGGTGATGTCCCGGGACACGACGACCGCCCGAACCTCGCCGGTCGCCGTCCGAAACGCCTTGCCGGTGCCGTCAAACCAGCGCCACTCTCCGGTCTTGGTGCGCAACCGGAATTCGGCCTGGCCCGGTTTCAGGGTTCTCATGCCGTGCTCGAATTCCGTCTGGACCCCGGGAAGGTCGTCCGGATGGACGCGCTCGAAGATGGATTGCCCCTGCAGTTCGCGCGGCTCGTACCCCAGCACATCCTTGTGGTTCGGGCTCAGGTAGAGGTACTGGCCCGTCTCGCTCGTCTCCGAGATCAGATCGTACGTGTTTTCCGCAATGGCGCGGTACCGCTCCTCGCTGTCGCGCAGGGCCTCCTCCGCCCGCTTGCGCTCCAGCTCGACCGACGCGCGCACGGTGAACACGCCCAGGATGGATTCCGCGAGCTGGCGGTTGCGCAAGGGTGCGGAGTCCATCGCCACGACCAATCCCACCGACCGGCCGGCCGAGTTGAAGAGCGGGCTGCCGATAAAACTTTCAACTTCCCATTCGGCCAGCAGGGGGTCATTGGGAAACTGCTGGCGGACGCCACTGGCGTAGCAGCACAGATTGCTGCTCACGATCTTGGCGCCCGGGGTCTCCGGCAGGTGATACACGAAGTTCTCTTTGATCTCGCCGTGCGCACAGACCGCGACCGTGCGGACGTCCTCTCCCGCGCCGCCGGTGAACTCGGCGATGAAGGCGTAATCGACCTCCAAGGCCTTCGCCAGGTGCTTGACCAGCGACCGGAAGAAGGCCGCGCTTCCGGCTGCGGGGGCCCGTTGCGCGATGTCGCGCAGGGCCTCTTCGATCCGCTTGCGCTCGGTAATATCCTTGACCACCGAGACGGCGCCCCATTGTCTCCCCCCGACATCGTAGAGGGGATAGCAGGAGACCTGAAACCACCCGTCCAGTTTCGGAAACCAATGTTCGACCACGACGGAGCTGGCGCCCGAGAGGACCGCCTCCCACGGAGGATGGTAGTCCGGGGCCTCCGTGCCGTAGTACACCAGGCGATAGTCCAGGCCCATGAGGTTTCCGTGCAGGTGCTCGAACCGGTCCCGCATGGCCTTGTTGGCCCTGAGGATCAGACCCGCAAGGTCGAGGATGCAGACATCGTCCGTCAGCGCGTTGAAGGACTGTTCCCATTCCTCCTTGGCCGTCCGGAGAGCGGCTTCGGCCTGCTGGGTTTCCGACGCGGCCAGGGCCGCCATCCGCTTTCGAAGGGCGGCCAGTTCTTTGAGGAGCTGGTCTTTGGTAGGAGTTCGGCTTTTTGCCATCCGGCCCTTGCGAGGACCGGGAGAGCGCTTCGCGTCGCCGTGTCGGCCTTTCATGCAGACCCTCCCAGGGCGGTCCCCCCATCGGCTCCGGGGTCAGGACGACCGGCCAGGGCCCTTAACGGTCCCCGGAGCGGCAAACCAGCACAGGAGGTGGTGGGGGTGGTGGGAATGGCGCGAGGCCCTTACAAAACCGCGGGTGCTATGTCGTAGGGCGGAGGGCTAAGCGGGCAATACGACCGATGCCCTATCGTGCGAACGATCCGCCCGGCGTGGTCATCACACGACCTGCGCGAACAGCTCAGCGAGCCTCGGGTCAAACAGGATCCCGGCCTGTTGCCGCACGTATTGCCTGGCTTCTTCGATGGTCAGGGCGCCTTGGGAGGGAGGGTTGGTGATCAGCTTATCGAACACGTTGGCCAGGCAGACAATCCTGGCGAGAAAGGGGATCCCCTCGCCTTGCAACCCGTCCGGATAGCCCGAGCCGTCGTACTGCTCATGGTGGTGGCGGATGATCCGGGCCACCGCTTCCGGCAAGGGCAGCGTGCTCACCATGCGTGCGCCGATGTCGGGGTGGCATTTGACCAGTTCGGATTCCCGGTCGCTCAACTTGCTAGGGTTCATCAGGATACGGTCGTCGATCCCGACCTTCCCGATGTCATGCAAAAAGGCACCGATCTGCAGGGCCACCCGGTCCTCGGAGGTCAGATCCAAGTGCTCCGCCAGCAGGGAGGCGTAGAAAGCGACGCGGCGGGAATGGCGGACCAGTTCCTGGTCCTTGGCCTCGAGCAGTCTCCCGAGATTCTTACAGGCCGTCGTCGAATCCAGTTCCGTGGCCCACAGGCTCCCGAACGTCCTGAGGGTGTCGCGCAAGCCGTCGAGATGATTTTTTTTCTCGAGCGCCTTGTTGATAACGTCGATCAGTTCCGTGACGTTGAAGGGCTTGAGCAGGTAGGCCGCCGCCCCGCACCGGATTCCTTCCAAGGCCGACTGCAGGCTCCCATACCCGGTGATGATGACCACTTCCACAAATTCATGCTCCCGCTTGATTTCCCGTAATAGGTCGGTTCCTTGCAGGGCCGGGAGTTTCAGGTCCAGGGTGACCAGGTCGATCGGCCGCTCTTTGAGCATTTGCAAGGCGACCTCGGCGTTATCCACCGCATAGAGATTGAAGAAGGGCCGGAGAATCATCTTGAGGGCCTCTCGCGGGCCGGCCTCATCCTCTACGATGAGGATGGTGGGCTTGGGAGACTCTTGTCGGGCCAGTGACTCTTTGCGCTCGTCGGGGATGCTCAACTTCGCGGAATCAGTAATCATCGTCCGCTCCTTAGAAGAGGTTAGGAGAGACCCCTCAGATGACGGGACCGGGTAAGCAAATCAGTCCTCAGGATAGAAACTATATCCTTTTCCATAATGAATTGCAACACCTAATTATTATTTGACCACCGACCGCTGTCCCTACCTGATGTGACGGCCTTGATACAATGTAAGTAAAATTTTCTCGTGGCCGGGACCAACGAAGATTTGCCCGGCCTCCTTCACCGGGAGGCCCCAACTTTCCTTCCGACCATGAGCTCCCACGACGGGGTCCCAGAGGGCCCCTGAAGAGCAAGCCGCTCCTCTTGGACTATCCTGGGGAGCCGACACAAGTTGCTCGCGCGCGCTCCCTAAGGATGTCCTACCTTTTCAAGTATTTACACACGGCCGGCGCCGGGATATCCATGGACAAGGTACGACCTCTGTGATATGAACGAGTGCGCTCATTCCCAACGTTTGGTGTGTGCCCGCGATGGTCGCTTATGCCGAAAATTGAAATACCCGGACCGCGTCCCGAACGACGTCGGTGGCCTCGCCTGGAAGTTCGCCTGGAGGCCCAATTGAGCCTTCGTGAAACCTCCTGGCACGGGACCGCGCTGACCATCAGCGGGGGCGGGGTCTTCATGGCTTTCGATGGCGCCGGACCGGCCACTGACAATCAACCCGTCCAAGTGGGTCTCCTGACGGAGGCGGGGGTGTTGGAGATTCGAGGGAGGGTTCGGAGTCTCCGCGAGATCCCCGGGACGGAGGGGGCTGCCAGCCTGAAACCAAGACTGGGCATTGCCGTGGAGTTTGAACCTCTTGATTCGACGAAGACCCGGATCCTCGCCTCTCTCCTGGAAGGACTCCGAGAGCGGGCCATTACCGTCAAGATCGTCGGGGTCCTGAGCCCCACCGAGACCACGACCCTTCTCCCGGACGCCGTCGCTCCCGGACCGGTCACCGTCGCTCCCGAGGCCAGCCAGCCGGAGGCTCCAGGCGCGGAAGAAACGGACTTGCCCGAGCGTCGGCTGGTGCCTCGGGTCAATCTGGCCGTTCCCCTCAGCTTTGAACCGTTCGAAGCATTCCCCGACATCGGACCGCTCAAGGCCCTGACCGTGAACCTGGGCGTCACCGGCGTCTGCCTGCGGATGGATATGCCGCCGGACCTGCTTGGCCGCCGTGTGCTCGTGTATCTCCCTTGGCCGGAGCAATCGGTCCCCCGGGCGGTGAACGAACCGGAGAAGGCCGGCGACCGGAGCGTCGTGGGAGAAATCGTCTGGAGCGCTCCCGATCCGACGGCCCGGCAGGACCGCGGCGGGCTTGCCTCGTCCGGCATGTTCTGCTTTGGAGTGCGGTTTCTCCACCCCAACTACGAGAGCCAGAGAAGGTTCGTCGCCCTGGTGGGGCATTTCCTGGCGTCGCGGGAAGGGTTGGGCGAAGAACCTGAGCCCGTCACGGTCACCAGCGGGCAGAGGGAATGTCGGAATGCCGCCGGGCAGCGCATCGATGCCTCCCACGACTGCCCCGAGGGGGCCGGACCCGGTACTCCGCTCGTCATCATCGCTCCCGGGTTCGGAGAGACGAAGCGGGAGTACGTCGCGCTGGCGTATTACTTGGCCAGCAATGGGTTTCAGGTTCTGCGCTATGACCACACTAATCACCCGGGCGACAGTGACGGCGATGCGGTGAATGCGACCTTGAGCGGGATGAACCAGGACCTCGGCGCCGTCATCGATTATGCGAAGGGCATGTGGCCGACCAGCCCCATCGTGCTCGTGGCCAGGGGGCTGGCAGGACGGGTCGCTTTGAAGAGAGTCTCGCAGACAACCTGGGTGGACCTGGCGATCCTTCTGGCCGGGGTCGTGGATCTTCAGGCCACCTTGTTGGCGGCCCACCAGGAAGACCTAATCATCACCTTCCTGCGCGGGGTTCGGCGCGGCGTGCTCAATGTCCTCGGGGTGAACGTGGATGCGGACCGCTTCCTGGGCGATGCGATCAAGGAGGGATATTCCGATTTGCGAGCGACCCTCCGGGATGCGGAACAGGTCGCGGTCCCGGTCGCCTTCTTCACGGCAGACCGTGATCCCTGGGTTCGCCTGGAATCGGTAAAAGAGGTCCAGGCCGTCCTCCGGGCCAAAGCGATCGACGCCCCCCACGTGTCGGTCGTGCTCCCTCCCTTCCGTGAACGTTCGAGACAGGCGCGGGCCCTCTGCCGGCAGCTCGTCGCCTGCTGCCGGGAACGGGTTCGCCTGCCCCAGGGAGGGCGCATGCTGGAGCCCTCGCAGCGGGCGATCGGCCGCCAGATCCGGATCGAGGATGACCGCGCCAGGGCCCGCCATCGCCTGACGAAAGCCGACGCGATGGAGTTTTGGAGAGACTGCCTAGACCACTTTCAGACCATCGCGAATGTGCCCGAGTACTGGCAACTGCTGGACCACCTCTATCGGGTGGCAGGGGGGCTTGAGCGGGGGGGGCGGATACTGGATGCGGGATGCGGCCATGGAAATTTCGGCATGTTCCTCTTGATCAATCAAGCGTATCATCACCGGAAGGCCCCCGTTCTGCCTACTGAACGGCTCCGCTATGTGGGGATGGACTTTCTTTCGAGCGCGCTCATCCAGACCCGGCTCAATCTTGCGCAGACCGCCGCCGCCATTCGCGGCAAGGTCCCTGCCGAATCCAAGCCCCCGTCGGTCCTGGACGCCTCGCTGGTGTGCGGGGACCTCAACATGCCCCTGCCCTTTCGCAGCCACCAGTTCGATCGGATCATCTGCAACCTGGTCATCGGCCATGTACAAGATCCTTCGTACACGCTGGGGGAGCTCATGCGGGTGCTCTCCCCGAAAGGACGGATGGTCATCACCACCCTGAAACCCCACGCCGAGTTCTTTTCGATCTATCGGGGTCTTATGCAGAAAGCGGACCGGCCGGAGGTCGCCGAGGAAGCCAGGCAGTTGCTGTTCGTGTGGGGGAAAATGAAACGGGCTGAAGGGGAAGGGGTGTTTCGAGCCTTCGATCAGCAGGAACTGGCGCAGTTGCTGATCGCCAGCGGCGCGGTGCCCCCCAGAATTTATTCCACGTTCGCCAACCAGGCCTACCTGGCCGTGGTGGAGAAACCGGAGGCGATGGCTGAGATCGGCATCGTCCAGGTCAGCCCCGAGCGCATCCTCCTGGGTGAACCCGCCCTTGACACAGGCGGAGGGCTGCCCCAACATCGGGGACCGGCCGTCATTCCGGAGATGCGGGGGGGCATGCAACGAGTCGATGAGAATCTGTTTTATCGGTTGGGCGCCACGCTGCACCCGCTGGCCGAGATCAAAACAGGAACGAGTCTGAGGGAGGTCTTCCTGCCCCTGATCCAGGCCCAAACCGAGTTGAAGTCGTTCCTCAACGACCGCACCGTCCCGCTCGTCAAGAGCAAATCGGCAGGGCTTAAACTGCTGGCCGAGATCACGAAACTCTTACGGGCTCTTCCCAAGGACCGCGAACCCCAAGGCCAGGAGAAGGAGTTGGACCATGGGATGGCCTTCAGCCTCACCAACGCCATCCGGGAGTTCGAGACGATCTTGTCCGCCGAGGCCCAGGCCCTCGACGCCTACCTGGTCCCCCGGAAGGGCATCTATTCGACGCCCGACCTCATCGAGCGGGCGGAGCACCTCCTTCCGGAGTCGGTGAGGAACAACGTTCCCGGCGAGGCACTGGCCGATCTGCGCCAGGCAGGCCGATGCCTGGCCTTCGACATTCCCACTGCGGCGGGGATCCACATTCTCAGGGCTGTCGAGGCGGTAATTCGTGAGTACTACACGGTCGTGATGAAAACCCGTCCGAAGCCTGTCTCGCGGGACTGGGGGGCGTACCTCAGAGCCCTGAAGCGGAGCGATGCCGACCCCAAAATCCTGGCGGTGCTCGAACAGGTGCGCCTCCTGCACCGCAACCCCATGATCCACCCCGAGGAAGTCCTGACCCTCGAGGAAGCCACCATCTTGCTGGGCATCGCGCACAGCGCCATTGCGGCCATGGTGATGGATTTGGACAAGCGAAAAAGGTAAGCGCCGCGCTTCCCGCCTCCGTGGGAAGCGCTCCCCCCGCATCACTAACGTTTAGGGCTGTCCTGCCGCCTCCGGATTTTCTCCTTTACTTTCCACTACGCTTTTAATCATAATGACATCTCACACATTTACCCCAAGGCTCAGGCATTTGGGCTGATCGGCCCTGATGCCTGGATCGGGAGGACCGGCCTGTGGGGGGCATAGGGGGCGCCCGCCTGAGTTGCGGCAGAGCAGTAAGGGTGTTCCCGGGCCTTCCCTGTAGAATATTGGGGGTGGAGGAGCGCCATGAGTATATCTAGCTTCTTCGAACGGCGGAGGGTGCCCGCTTCGATCGAATGTAAGGATCAGCGAATCGCGAAGCGGCGGACTCAGATGATCGCCTTTTCACCGGAGCGTCGCCGTCTTGCGTCTCAAGGGCGCCGCTATGACCGGGACGCCCTTCGCATTCCGGTCCTCCTTCAGATACAAGAGAAAAATGTCTCAGGCTGTACCCGGGATATCACTCGAGGAGGCCTGCTGGTCCTGAGCGACACGGCATTGCGGGTTGGCACTCCGCTGGCCCTTCAATGTTCGTTTGGTGAGGTGTGTCACCTGAACCTTTCTGGACAGGTCGTCTTTTGTCACTCAACAAATGGATCTGCCTCGCCCGGCCCCTATGCCGCCGGTATCAAATTTGCCAGCTTGCGCAACTGGGAAGAAAGGATTTTAAGCTCAGCGCTTCAGGAACTCAAAGAAAATGCCTCCACGTTGGAACAGTCGGTGCTCCGGCTTCGTGTGTCCGAGGACCATTTGGCGGTCGAGGCGGCCCATATCGCCGGCGAGGCTCCTGAACGGCGGGGCTGGCCTCGTCCGGTGTTCTCCGTCTCCGGGCCGATGCCGACCGCAGGCTCCGTCTACAAGCTTCAGAGGAGGAAATCCACAAGAGGCCGGAAGTTCACTCCCGATCCCGTGTGGGTCGTCGAGATGGACCAACGCCTCGAGCCCTACCGGCAGGCCGTCTGGCAGACGAAATTGCTTCAAGAGACCTCGACAGGTCAATTAAGCCTCAGGCAAGTCAAGGGATGGAATATCCAGCTCTATCCCTTCATCGAGTACTTCCCTCAGTTCATGGCCACGTTTCTGGCGAAAGCCCCCGACCCGGTCTCCCGGGCCTTTCTCATTGATAATCTGCGTGTTGAAAAGAGACATGCCGATCAATGGATTGACATGGCGATGGGATTTGGCGTGCCCAGGGAGGAGCTGTTTACGACCCCCATCCTTCCTGACGTTGAGGCCCTCACGCATTGGTTGTGGTCCGTCACCAACCGAGGCAGCTTTGTCGAGGCGATCGCTGCCACGAATTACGCCATCGAGGGGGTGACTCAAGGGATTGCCACGTTTATGGTCAAAGGGTTTGACAAATATCACGGCAAGGACGGGGTGTTTCTCGATAGGAAGGCCTACTATTGGGTGGAAGCCCATGCCGCCTATGACGACCTTCACCCGTTTCAGGCCCTCGAGGTCATGAAGCTTCATGCGACCTCCGTCGAGCTGCAGCAAAAAGTCGAGCATGCAGCCCAACGGAGTTTGGAGTATCTGTTCAGGGCGTTGGAGGCATGTTATTGGGCATACGCCCCTGAGCATGCATTCGCCTAATAAATATTTCCTTGCGGCTGATCTTTCCCTCCAGCTCACCCAGGCCCGTAGGGGGCCGACCGGCGCCCCTCCCTTGACACCCTCCCTCGTTCGAAATCTGGAAGAGGATTCATGAACCTCTTTGCGCTATCCGGGCTGTTGACCGGGCTCAGCTCCTTGGCCATGGGGATCTTTGTCCTTTCCACGGACCGGTCCAGCAACCTGAAGAGGCTGTGGTTCCTGTTTACCGGGTCGGTCGCGGTGTGGGGCTTCGGCGGCATGTGGATTGCCCTGGAGAGGGACGAGGCCATGGCCCTCCTCGCGTGGCGGGTGGCCTTCGCATTCGGCGTCGTGTGGATCCCCATTCTCTTCTTCCACTTCGTGACGACGTTTTGCGAACTGCGGCAACGAAAGCTCCTCCTCGTCAATTATGCGGTCGGGGCGGTGTTCTTTCCTCTGATTCTGGTCTCGCCCTGGTTTTTCGGCGGGGTCCGCTTCGTGTTCTCCTCCTTTTATTATTCGATTCCTGGCTCCGCCTTGTTTCATCTCTTTTTCATATGGTGGGTTTGGCTTGTCATCTACGCGCATTACCAGGTCTTCAAGCTCTTCCGGTTCGCCTCGGGCCTCAAACGGAATCAGTATAAATATTTCTTTGCAGCCGTCTCCCTGGGCTATTTTACGGGGTCGCTGGATTACCTGCCCATCTACGGAATAGATTTCTACCCGTATGGAAATTTCGGCATCATGTTTTATCCCATTATCATGACGTACGCCATCGTCCGTTACCGTCTCATGGACATCACGGTGGTGCTCCACAAGGGATTGACGTACGTCGTGCTCCTCGGCCTGATCTTTGTGCCGGCGTACCTGGCCATCGTGATCAGCGAGCGGGCCATGCTCGCTTCGATGCCCCCTCTCTTGGTCGGGACCCTGGTTTTCGCCTGCGGCCTCTGGGTTCTGTTCAAGAGTCCACGGGAGGTGGCCCACATTACCTTTGGGCTGGTCTGCTTGGGAGCGTGCCTCTGGCTGTTCGGCTTCTTCATGGTCTATTCCTCCAAGGAGCCGGCGGAGGCCCTGTTCTGGGGGAAATTTGTGTATGTCGGCGTGGTCTATATCCCGGCCTTTTTCTACCATTTCACCGTCAGTGTGCTCCGACTCAAGGAAGGGAACCGGCTGATCTGGGCGTGTTACCTGATCAGTACGGCGTTCCTGTCGCTCGTCCCGACGACCTATCTCCTGGACGGCCAGTATTCGTACTTCTGGGGTCACTATCCCAAAGCCGGTGTGCTGCATCCTTCGTTTTTGATCTATTTCGCGATGGTGAGCGGGTTGTCGTTGCACCGGCTTCATCAGGGGTATAAAGCCAGGGAACAGAGCGCCCCCCTGGAAGCGAGGAGGCTGAAATATATCTTCTGGTCCTTCGTCCTCGGCTTTGGCGCCACCCTGGACTTCGTTCAGAATTACGGGTTCGAGTCCTATCCCATGGGCTATCTCTTCGTGAGCCTGTGGGCCTGCCTGGTCACCTATGCGATTTTGAAATTCCAGCTGCTGGACATCTCCCTGACCCTCACCAATCGGAAGTTTCTGCCCTATACCCGTCCCCTGGCGCTCATTTGTTCGTTTTATTTTCTCACGCTCTTGCTCATCTTCCTGTTTACCGGGACGACTCAGTACGTGTTGGCCGGGATCCTCGTCGCCACCTTTTCTCTCCTTGCAGACCTGCTGGCGAATCTCCAGAAAAAGATGGAAAAGGCGATCGGGAAGGCCCTGTTCAAGAAACGCTATGATGCGTATGAGACGCTCACGGAATTCAGTAAGGCCATGGTCGCCATCCTGGACCTGCAGGCCCTGAACGCGAAGATCATGGAGACCCTGTCGAAGGTGATGGGGATCAAGAAGGTCTCTCTGTTTCTCCTGGATAAGGAGGGGGGATATTTTTTCCTCGCGGCTGGGCACGGAGTCGATGAGAAGCGCCTGCGGGAGGTCAAGATCCTCTCAAGGGTTCCCTTCGTCCAATTCCTGTTCGACACGAGCGGCCCCATCCTGCGAGAGGAATTGGAACACAATATGGACGCCGTCCCCGTCCAGGATATCGTCAAGCTCAAAGGGATCCTGGATACCCTGTCCCAAATCGAATCGGAGCTGTGCATTCCCCTCGTGAACAAGGAAGTAGTGATCGGGTTCCTGAACCTCGGGCATAAATCCAACCGCGAGATGTACTCGGAGGAGGATCTTGAACTGCTCTCCGCCCTCGGGCAGAATCTGGCAATCGCGCTGGATAACGCGCTGCTGCATGAGGATGTTCGGCGGCAAAAGACGCTCATGCGACGGACCGATCGGCTCCGGTCTTTGGAGACCATCGCCGGGGGGTTCGCCCACGAGGTGCGGAACCCGCTGACCTCGATCAAGACGTTCATCCAGCTCACGCCGGAACGCAAGGACGACCCCGACTTCATCGGCCGCTTCGGTTCGGTGGTGTCTGAGGATGTGGCTCGTATCGAGCGACTGATCCAGGAGATCCTGGACTATGCCCGGTACATGGAACCCAAGTTGACCGAAGAAAACGTCAACGAACTTGTCGACTCCTGCGTGTATTTTGTCGGGGTCAAGGCCACCAGCAAGTCCGTGACTCTGGAGAAGGACCTGGCCGGGAACCTCCCCCGGGTGATGCTGGACCGCCAGCAGATCAAACAGGTGGTTCTCAACCTGGTCCTCAACGCCATGGATGCCATGGGAGAGGGCGGCGGCCTGCTGGTCGTGAAAACGCGCCCGCTGGCCAAACCTGCCGGCGAGTCCTGGGTCCAGATCGAGGTGGGGGACACCGGGTGCGGCATCGCTCCGGATGATCTGGACCACATCTTCGACCCGTTCTACTCCACCAAGCATGAAAGCGAGGAGCGGGAGGGGACGGGTCTGGGCCTGACCATCGTCCATCAAATTGTCCAGGAGCACGGGGGCTACGTGGAAGTGGAGAGCACGGTGGGCCGCGGAACGACCTTCTTCGTGAATCTGCCCATCAACCCCTTGAAGACCCAGCGACGCCCGCGGGAAGGGGAGGCGTTGGAAGGAACGGGTCCCGGCGGCCGGGGATGAACCGGGGAGCCGTGATCTTCCGGGAAGAGGGCCGCGATCCGGCAGCCCGCCTGCGCCTCGCGGCCTCTTACTGGGCGACCTCCAGGAGTTTCTTTATGGCGGCGCCGGACTGTAAGGTTTCTCGGGCCGGGGGGACGGCGGCGCGGAGGGAGGGGAATTTCCCGCCGACGTAGAGAATCGCCGCGGCGTTCATGACGACCCAGTCCTGCCTGCTGCCCCGGAGATCGTTGCTCAGGATCTTCCTGATGAGGGCGGCCTCGCCGTCGAGGCCTGGGGAGGCCAGATCCTCGACCCGCTCGACCGCCATGCCGAAGTCTTTCGGCTGCAGGGTCATAGGGGTGATCCGGTCGTCCCTTATTTCGATGGCCTTGGTGACCGAACTCAGGGACACCTCCGGCTCCCCTTCGAGCCCGCGAAGGATCAGGGCCCGGGGCGTTCCCAGCATCCGCATCGCCTCGGCGATCTTCTCGAAATAGGGCGGGTGGGACATGCCGATCATGGAAGCATGTGCCCGTCCGGGATTCAGGAGCCGCGCGACCGGCTGAAAGAAGGTCCGCACGCCGAGCTCTTTCCGCAATTCCAACATGCGGTACACGGGGGGATGGAGCAATGCGATATCCAGGTACCCCAGCCCCGTCCCGATGACGCGCTCCGCGACCTCCTTGGGAGGCAGATCCACAGGGATGCCCAGACGCGCCGCGACGGCGGCCGTCGAGAGGCGGCCCGGCACGCCGTCGTAACCATGGAGGAGGACCGTCGTGCCGGCGGCCGCGGCCACGATCGCGGCGGGCAGCAGAACGTGCCAGCTGTCCCGTTTGCCGGCGTAGGTGGGGAGGTCCACGTGTTTCAGATCGGCCGGGATCGCGAGGGGAGACACGTACGTGCGGGCCACCGCCGTGAACGCCGCCAACTCGCTCACCGACTCCGACTTGATCCGCATTGCGAGCAGAAACGCCCCGAGCTGTGTCGGGGTGGCCTGGCCCTCCAGCAGAAGCCGCATGGCTTCCTTGGCCTCTTCGTGGGTGAGGTCCTTGGCCCCTTTCTCGCCTTTCCCGACCTTGGCGATCAGGGCCTGCATCGTGGTTGTCATAATTTAACCAACATATCATAATGGGCACGTCGGCAACAGGGGAGCCCTGTGCTCCCGCAGCGTGCATACTCGATGATCACATGCGTGAAGGCGCAGGAAGCGCTCTATGAGCTTGTCCAAATTCGCCGCCATTACCCAGAGCTACAAAGTGCGAGGATTCTGCTTGTCACAGGACACAAGTGTTTTCTACCGCAGGAAGCTGAGCTACTAATTGCTAAGATCGGACCAGACTTCCACATTGTTTCAGTAGAAGCATGTGAGCAGCTAAAAAAGTATCTTAGCTAACTTATCGCTTGCAATGTGGTCAGAGCCCATGGGTTCCTAGGAATAACAAAGGTAGCATCGGTTATGGGAACGGTGAAGGATTATTTCTTCTTGCATCAGCGGCCTGCAGTTACCGTAACTCAAACGACTGAATTGTCTTCTAAGACAGGGAATACAAAGGTTCGGGTAAGGATGTACTTAGATTTTTCTTCAGGTGCGATCTATTTAGCGTTCTACATGGGTAAAGTACCAAACCCACTTGGGTATATCTTAGAAGCGATCCACGAGAACGTTATCCAGGATGTTTTATCTCGGTGCGGTGGATTTATCATTCAATCAGCTTTCCCTAGAAGCAAAGAGCTGAATGCTTCTAACCTTAAATTCTGCGGGCGAATTTTTATTTATTCTGAGAATTCCCTTTCAGCAGAGGAACTAGCAACGCTTGAGAAAATCGGCACAGAACGTGGTCTGAGTATCGAGTATTTTGGCCCTGAATGGGCTAAAGAGGTTTCTGTCCTAGAGAAACCAGCGGCATTCATTTCGCATGATTCGCGTGACAAGGATTTGATCGCGTGACCTTTAGCAGGCAAGTTAAGTAAGTAACCAGGATGCATTGTGTGGTTTGACGAGTACTCATTGAAGGTTGGCGATAATCTCAGAGAAAGTATTGGGAAGGGTATTAAGGAGTGTCGGAGGTGCATATTGGTTGTCACTCCGAATTTTCTATCGAACACGGGGTGGACAAGAACGGAATTTGAGTCAGTGTTCACGCGTGAAATACTGGAAAGGTCGAATGTGGTTTTACCAGTTTGGCATGGTGTCGATGTAAAGGAAGTATATAAATATAGCCCAAGTCTGGCGAACAAGAAGGCGGTCATTTGGGAAGTGGGTATTGAAGAGGTTGCGAGGCAGCTCCATCGAGTGTTGGCGATTGAGGAGTAGAACAGAGCGGCAAGAAATCAGATCACTGGAAATGAGGTCCGACCCAATAAACTCTTATCTGCGACCTTCTTCGACAGCAACAGGGCGAGCCTCAACTGCGCCCGTCAAGCGAGCACATCTCTACCGGAACTTGTGCGTCCAGCGCGCCTCTAATACCAGGATGTGCGCGATGCGGGAGCACGGGGCTCTTCCTGACGTGCGCGGCTGGATCTAACTAGATCGAGTAGTGGAACTGGGCTTGGCGCCAGCTCCTTCTAGTCCCGGGCGAACAATTTCCGCAGCTCGACCTTCGCACGCTTGAGCACGCGCATGCGCTTGTCGCTCAAATTCTTGCCCGCCCGATTGATGTAGAAATTCAGCATGGACATGGCCGACTGATAGGGTGTGCCCTTACGGCGCGCGCTGGCTTCAGCTGATCGCTTGAGCGAAAGGGCGATCGCTTCTGGAGTCGCCAGCGTGAAGACGCCTTGCTCCAGATCCAACGCGTTGCTCTGCTCCGTGACTTGCGCCGACCAGTAGCGCCGTTTCGCGGACGGTGGGGGTTTCGGCTGTGAGCGTGCCCGGTGCAGAGGAGCCGTTAGATCGAGTAGTGGAACTGCTGTTTCGCGCCGATGGCCTGGGCCAGGACGCCCTGCCGCTTCAACTCCTCGACGATCCGATCCGCGATGGCTTCAAAGTCTTTGGGCCCGGCGAAGGCCAGGTCGGTGTTGGGGGGAGGCGCGTCCTCGGTCTTGCTCATGTGCACGGCGATCACCGGGGCGGGGTGTACGAGAGTCCGGATCGCCTGGTGGTCCGCTTGCCCGAAGGTGTTGGTGGTCGACACCACGATCAGCCCCGTATCGATCAGCAGGCGGGCGACTTCCCCGAACCGACGCACCATCTCCTTCGTGTCCTCATCCACCAAGTCGGTGTCCAAGCCCCGCCTGAGATTGGCGCCGTCCAACAGATAGGTGTGGCGCCCGTCGGCCACCAGCCGGATCTCCAATCGCCGGGCCAGGAAGGACTTGCCCGTGTGCCGATCGCCGGTGATGAGCACCAGGGCGGCGCGATGGCCGAAATGCCGGGCCCGATCATCGGGCCCGACGTCGCCCTTGACCCAGGCGATGTCCCGCCGGCGGGCCTCCTCGCGAAGCACCGTCTGTTCGTCCCGGACCGCTTCGGTGACGATGCCGCCGCCGGACACGTCGTACTGGTCCACCAGGACGAACCGGCCGGTGGTCTCTAAGTCGCCATACAAGTCGAAAGCGAGAGGGGCCTTGGCGCGGATCGTGAGTTCGGCCACTTCGTTCCGCCCCACGATCGACTGGGTCTGGCGGGCGGCCAGGTCGGCGGCATCAATGATCCGGTGGATGATGGCCACTTCGCATTCCACCTCGCGGGTCGCCAGCCGGAGGAGATACTTCTTGCCGGCCTCCAGCGGGCGTCGGCCCATCCAGAAGAGGTTGCACCGGAAGGTGGTGGACACCAGCGGGGCCGAGTCCTCGAGCGAGGCAATCTCGCCCCGCTCGATGAAGATCTGCTCGTCAAGCGTAATCCCGGTGGACTGGCCGGCTTTCGCCTCGGTCGGGACCGGTTCCACGTTGAATCCCTCGATCGACTTGACGTTGGCGGACTTGTTGGACGGGGAGAACACGAGCCGGTCGCCGACCTTGATGCGCCCGGCGGCGATGCGCCCGGCGATGATCCGGCGGGCGTCGAATTTGTACACGTCCTGCACGGGAAACCGCAGGGGCTGGTGCTCCCGCGCCGTCTCCTTCCGGAACAGGCCGAGGGTGTCCAGCACCGTCGGACCGGTGTACCAGGGCATGTGGACGCTGGGACTCGCGATGTTGTCACCGAGTTTCGCGCTGACCGGGACGAACCGCTCCGGGGTCACGTTAAACTGGGCCAGGAAGGCCCGGTATTCGGCCTCGATCGCCCCGTACACGTCCTGTCGGTACCCGACCAGGTCCATCTTGTTGACCACCACGGCCACCTGCCGGACGCCGAGCAGGGATAGGAGATGCCCGTGCTTCTTGGACTGTTCCTTGACGCCCTCCTGGGCGTCGATGACCAGCAGCGCGGCTTCGGCGCGCGCCGCGCCGGAGATCATGTTCTTGAGGAATTCCTTGTGCCCGGGGGCATCAATGATGATGTAGTGCCGGTCCCGCCAGGCAAAGAAGGTGCGGGCGGTATCGATCGTGATGCCCTGTTCCTGCTCCTCCAGGAACGCGTCGAACAGGAAGGCGTACTCGAATTCCTTGCCCTGGCGGCGGCAGATGTCCCGCACCTTGTCCAGCTTCCCTTCCGGGAGCGAGTTGGTGTCGGCGTACAGGCGGCCGAGCAGCGTCGATTTTCCGTGATCCACGTGGCCGACGATGACGATATTGAGATGGTCGCCGGCGCGCGCGGCGGGTGGGGTGAGGGTCGGCATGGCGTTCGTCACATGTAGCCGTCTTTGCGGAGCAGCTCCATCCCGCGCCCCTCGTCCTGCGCGCGCCCGGAGCGCTCCGCGACGGTGGTATGGCGCAGCTCCTCGATGATCTCGTCGACGGTCCTGGCGGTGGACTTGATCGGAGCGGTGCAGGGGGCGCACCCAAGGCTCCGGTAGCGGATGCCCTCACCCTTATCGAAATACAGGTCGATGATCGGGATGGATTCGGCCTTGATGTATTCCCAGATGTTGACCTCGGTCCAGTCCAGCAGCGGGTGGATGCGGATGTGCGTCCCTTCGGGGAAGGTGGTCTTGAACTGGTCCCAGAGTTCGGGCGGCTGCTCGCGAAAATTCCAGTCGCCGTGCTTGTCGCGCGGGGAGAAATACCGTTCCTTGGCCCGCGTCCCTTCCTCGTCGGCTCGCACCCCCAGGATCACGCCGGTGTAGCCCTTCTCGGCGAGGAGGTTCTTGAGGCCGTTCGTCTTGAGGGCCGTGCAGCAGGTGACCCGTCCCATGGTGTGGTTCATCCCGTTTGCGAGGGCCTCCTTGTTCTGGCCGATAATCAAGTTCAGGCGCCATTCCCGGACGATGCGGTCACGGTATTCGATCATGGCGGGAATCTTGAAGCTGGTGTCGATGTGGATCAGCGGAAACGGGACGTGCCCGAAGAAGGCCTTGCGGGCGAGCCATAGGAGCACTGTGGAGTCCTTGCCCATGGACCACAGCATCGCAAGATGATCGAAATGCTTGTAGGCCTCCCGAAAGATATAGACGCTCTGATCTTCGAGCTGGCGGAGATGGGTGTCCATAACGTTATTATTTGGGATGCAGGCCGCACTCGGTTTTGGCCATGCCGGCCCAGCGCCCCGCCCGGGGGTCCTCGCCGGGCTGGACCGGACGGGTGCAGTACGTGCAGCCGATGCTCGGATAGTTTTGGTCGTGGAGCGGATTGTAGGGGACGTCGTGGAGCTTGATGTACCCCCAGACGTCCTCGACCTTCCACCGGGCCAGCGGGTTGAACTTCACCAGCCCGAACCGGCTGTCCCACTCGACCAGCCCGGCATGCGCCCGCGCGGGCGATTGATCCCGCCGGATCCCCGAGATCCAAGCCTTGTAGCCCTTCAGCGCCCGTGTCAGCGGCTCGACCTTGCGCTGGTTGCAGCACTCGTTCGGGTGACGCTCCCAGAGTTTGTCGCCGAACCGCTCGGCCTGGTGCTCCGGCGTGAGGAGGGATTTCACCTGGATGGGGGCGATCCCGTATTTCTGGATCAGCCGGTCCCTGGTCTCGTAGGTCTCCTTGAAGAGAAAATCCGTGTCCAGGTAGAGGATCGGCGTCCCTGGGTTGATCCGATGCACCATATCGATCAAGACTACGTCCTCGGCGCCGAAGCTGCTGGCCAGCACGATGTCGGGAAAGTAGGTCTCGAGGGCGTAGGCGAGGATCTCGTGGGGGGCCTGTGCCTCGAACGAGTCGCTGAGCGCTTTGAGATCTGCTGATCCCGCCGGCGTCGTCATCCCACCTTCTCCACGGTGACTTTGAAGAAGGTGTCCGAGGGGACCTCGGACAGGACCTTCTGGCCGTCGTTCCGCAAGGACATGGGCACGTTCCTGATTGGATCGCCCGCGTCCAGCCAAACCTCCAGGAGTTCGCCCGGCTCCATCAGTTCGAGCTTGAGCTTCGTCTTGACGTAGTTAATCGGGCACATTACCCCGCGCAGGTCCAGCGTCGAGACGGGCTTTCCGGCCGCGACGGCCGCGGGTGCGGGGGGAGCGGTCTCCGGGGCGGGGAAGCCTGCGGACGCCTCTTTGAGCTTGAGGTCCTGGCTCTTCTCCTCCGAGAGGGTCCGGCACGCCTCCACAAAGCCCTTGGCGTAGGTGATCTTCTCAGCCGCGAACGCGGCCGTCGTCTCCTTGGGGCCGAGGTCGCCGATGCCGGCCGTGGGTCGTGCGTATGCGGAGGGGGCCTTCCCTGAAGCGCCGAAACGCCGTTCGAATTCAACGAACGTATCGGCATCGGTGTTCGGATCGATCCCTTCCGTGACCAGGACCGCCTTGGCGGCGGCCAGCACCGCCCGATACGCCTTGTTCACCGCCGCTCCATGCTGCGCCTTCCCCTCGAGCAGTCGGGCCTGGTACAGCTCCTGGTCGGCTTCGAGGATTCGGTTTTCGATCATCTCCAGGGCGCCTCCCGCGCACTCACCGGGGCCAAGGTCCTCCAGGATGAATTCTTCTTCCCCCTCCCAGTCGTAGTAGTAGGAGGGATCCGCCTCGAAGCCCGGAACGATGGTGAAGGGAATGAGTTCGTCTTTGAGCGTGACCTTGCCGGCGCGGACTATGAAGTCCAGGAGCCGTTCCCCCTCGCGGCGGTCCCGCCGCCACACCTCCAGGAGATGCGAGACGGCCGCCGGGACATTCTTGGCCGGCAGCTTGACGGTCATCTGGCCGATCCGGGGTTGGCCGTCGATCCGGCCGCCGAGATGCAGTTCGTAATGCGGGGCCACGTGCTTGCCGATCCGCTTGCCGACCCCGTGGAGTCCGATGGTGGCGATATGGTGCTGGGCGCACGAATTGTGGCAGCCGCTGATCTTCACCGACTCGTTCCGGAGCTCCTCCGGAACCTTACCGGCGGGGAAGACCTCGGCCAGGGCCCGGGCCAGTCCTTTGGAAGAGGTGATCCCCAAGCCGCACGTGTCGGTGCCGGGGCAGGCGATGATGTCTTCGACGAGTTCGGCGCCGGGGTCGCCCAGGTTGGCGGCGACGAGCCGGTGGTACAGATCCTGGACCTTCCCGTCGGGCACCCAGCGGATGCAGAGGTTTTGCTGGATCGTGGTCCGGATGTTTCCGTTGGCGAACTCGTCAATGAGGTCGGCCACCGCGAGCATCTGGGCGGAGGTGATGTCCCCCATGGGCAGCCGGATGAAGGCGGCCGAGAACCCCGTCTGCCGCTGCGGGACGACGTTCGTGCGCCGCCACATTTCGTACGGGGTCTCGGACTCGCTGCTCGGGCCGCCGTTGCCTTTGGCGCCGTTACCGCCGTTCGGTTTGACTGGCTGAATCAGTTGGGGCGCGACGTCGGCGATCGTCGGCAAGTCCAGGTTCCCGTTATAGCTCTTGCGGATGACAGCGTACTCGGTCTCGAACCGGCGCTTGAATTCCTCGAACCCGAGTTTTTCGATTACGAACTTCATGCGGGCCTTGTTGCGGTTCTTCCGATTGCCCAGGTTGTCGAAGACCTTGATGATCGCATCGCAGGTGGGGAGCAGGTCCTCCATGGGCATGAATTCGTGCAGGAGATGCGCGATCCGTGGGGCGGAGCCCAGCCCGCCGCCCGCCGTCACACGGAAGCCGATGGTCCCGTCCGCCTTCTTCGCCGCCAGGAAGCCGAGGTCATGGATGGGCGTCATGGCGCAATCATGCCGGCACCCGGAGAACGCGATCTTGAACTTGCGCGGCAGGCTCTGATTCAGCGGGTTGCGCAAGAGATGGGCGGACACCGCCTTGGCGTAAGGGGTCACGTCGAAGACTTCCCCTTGGCAGACGCCGGCCAGATGACAGGCGGTGACGTTCCGGACGGTGTTCCCGCAGGCCTCGCGGGTCGTGACGCCGACCGCGGCCAGCCGCCGCATGATCGTGCCGCAATCCTCGATTGGCGCGAAGTGCAGCTGGATGTCCTGGCGGGTGGTGACGTGGCCCACGCCGGTGGCGTACCGGTCGGCCAGCTCGGCGATGACGCGGAGCTGGTTGGAGTTCAGGCCGCCGAAGGGGATCTTGATGCGGACCATCTGAACGCCGGGTTGGCGCTGGCCGTAAATCCCGTGTTGGAGGCGGAAGGGTCGGAACATATCCAGTGACACGTCGCCCTTCAGCAGCTTAGCGACTTCGTCCTCAAAGGACTCGATTTCACCAAGGATCTCCGGCGGAATCGGGGCCGTCTGTATGGTCTGGGTGGATAGCGTCTTCATGGTCAGGGCTCCTAAGAGGGCGGGGTCAACCCCCCGCCCCTACGTCATCAGATGTGATACATCAGGACGCGTTGCTCTTCGAGGTCACGGGCTTGCCGGCATAGATCGGCAAGCGTCGTGCGGTTGAGCGTCTCCAGAACCGACACTTTAACCTCATCCCAGACACCCTGGACCAAGGACCCGTGCAAGGTGTGACGGCCGTTTCCGTTTCTCCCTCGTGGGGCCCCATGGATCGTCAGCGCGATGGGGCCCTCGACCGCCTGAATTACATCCCCCAGTCGGATCTTGCTGGCCGGGAGGGCCAACCGGTAGCCCCCGTGGGCCCCGCGTGCGCTTTGGACCAAGCCTGCATGGCGTAGCTCTCTCAAAACGTGTTCGAGAAACCGTACCGGGATCCCTTGCCGCTCGGCAATGGTCTTTGCCTGGATTGGGGCCGTCCCGTTGGCCAGCGCCAGATCCAGGGCAGCCATAATGCCGTATTCCCCTTTTGCTGAGATGTGCATTTGTATTTCCTACTTCATCGATAGGAAAACATGGGTATTGAATTTATACCCTGAACCTGGGGGCCTTGTCAAGAGGGAAAATGCTATTGAAAAACTGGTCCAATTCCTTGACTTCTGCTCCCTCCGCCTTATTCCCATTTTAATGCTACCCTCAAAAAGGAGAGTCCATGATTCGGTTTGACCGGCTGACCATCAAAGCCCAGGAAGCCCTGATCGAGGCTCAAAAGCTCGCTGAACGGGATGGGCACCAGCAACTCGATGTGGAGCATCTGGCGGTCGCCCTGGTTCGCCAACAGGACGGGCTGATCCCCCGTCTCCTCCACAAGTTGGGGGCCGACCCCGCCGCCCTTGGGCGTGACCTCGAGCAGGAGCTTC
This sequence comes from Nitrospiria bacterium, assembly GCA_041490525.1. Taxonomy (GTDB): domain Bacteria; phylum Nitrospirota; class Nitrospiria; order Nitrospirales; family NS-4; genus JBGPTH01. Next base: position 56,178 of record JBGPTH010000001.1, on the reverse strand, counting down.
GGAAGATTCCGCAGGTCTCTGGGTCCGGGATGACCGGCCAACTCACCGCCACGCCGCGCCTCCAGGCCGTATTCAGCGCAGCCGAGCAGGAGGCGGAACGCTTCAAGGACGAATACCTCAGCACGGAACATGTCTTGCTCGCCATCGCCGACGCGGGGGGGTCCGCTGCCGGCGTGTTCAAGCGGCAGGGTGTGACCAAGGACGGCATCTTCGCGGCACTCTCCTCGATCCGGGGCACTCAACGCGTGACCGACCAGGAGCCGGAAGAGAAATATCAAGCCCTGGCACGGTACAGCCGCGACCTGACCGAGCTGGCCCGAAAGGGCAAACTGGATCCGGTCATCGGTCGGGACGAGGAGATTCGGCGTGTGATCCAGGTCCTCTCCCGGCGGACGAAAAACAACCCCTGCCTGATCGGCGAGCCTGGCGTGGGGAAGACGGCGATTGCGGAGGGATTGGCGCAGCGGATCGTCAACGGGGACGTCCCGGAGGGCCTCAAGAATCGGCGCGTGGTGGCGCTGGACATGGGGGCGCTGATCGCCGGCAGCAAGTTTCGCGGAGAATTCGAGGACCGGCTGAAGGCCGTGTTGCGAGAGGTCGAACAAGGTGCCGGCACGATCATTCTCTTCATCGACGAACTCCACACCCTGGTGGGCGCCGGGGCGGCCGAGGGCGCCATGGATGCCTCCAACATGCTGAAGCCGGCGCTGGCCAGGGGCGATCTCCGGTGCGTCGGAGCGACGACGATCGACGAATATCGCAAACGGATCGAGAAAGACCCCGCACTGGAGCGCCGCTTCCAACCGGTTCTGGTGACGGAACCCTCGGTGGAGGATACGATCTCGATCCTGCGCGGCCTCAAGGAGCGGTACGAGGTCCACCATGGGGTCCGGATCAAGGACGCGGCCCTTGTGGCCGCGGCCACACTGTCGAAACGCTACATCAAGGACCGGTTCCTGCCGGACAAAGCGATTGATCTCGTCGACGAGTCGGCCTCCCGCCTGCGGATGGAGATCGACAGCATGCCCACCCCGTTGGACGAACGCATGCGCCGCATCCGGCAGATCGAGATCGAACGGGAAGGGCTCCGCCGGGACAAGGACCCGTCCGCCCAGGACCGTCTGGAGAAGCTCGAACACGAGCTCGCGCAATTGCGGGCGGAGACCGACACCCTCACGTCCCAGTGGCAGGCCGAAAAGGAGTCCATCAAAAAGCTCCGCGAGATCAAGGAGGAGATGGAGAACGCCAAGCAGGAGGCCGAACGCGCCGAGCGCGAGGGGGACCTGGGCCGGGCGGCGGAGCTGCGCTATGGACGAATCCTGGAGCTGACGAAGCGCATGGAGGAAGAAAACGCGCGCCTGCAGCAGGTGCCCGGTGAGACGAGGCTGCTGAAGGAGGAAGTGGACGATGAGGACATCTGCCGGATCGTCGCGAAGTGGACCGGGATCCCCGTGACCCGGCTCATCGAGGCGGAGACGAAGAAGCTCTTGCAGATGGAAGATCGCCTCCGGCAGCGGGTCGTCGGGCAGGACGAAGCGATCGTGGCGGTCTCGAATGCCGTCCGGCGCGCGCGGGCGGGGATCCAGGATCCCAATCGGCCGATGGGCTCCTTCATCTTTTTGGGGCCGACCGGCGTGGGGAAGACCGAAGTGGCGCGGGCCTTGGCGGAATTTCTCTTCGATGACGAGCAGGCGATGGTCCGGCTGGACATGTCGGAGTACATGGAAAAGCACGCGGTCGCCAGGCTCATCGGAGCCCCTCCCGGGTATGTGGGCTACGAAGAGGGCGGCCAGCTCAGCGAGGCCGTGCGCCGGCGGCCGTATTCGGTGATCCTGTTCGACGAAATTGAGAAGGCGCATCAGGATGTGCTCAACGTGCTTCTCCAATTGCTGGATGATGGACGGCTCACCGACGGCAAGGGCCGAACCGTGGACTTCAAAAACGCGGTCATCATCATGACGTCCAATGTCGGGAGCCGGGAGATTCAGGAGACGGCCGCCACCGGGACGGCGGCGGAGGTGCGGAGCCGTGCCCTCGAAATCTTACGGGACACCTTTCGCCCGGAGTTCTTGAACCGAATCGACGACATCGTGATCTTCCATTCACTCACCCCGGATCAACTGGCGGCGATCGTGGAGTTGCAAGTCCGGCAAGTGAGCGCTCGCCTCAAGGAGAAGCACATCGAGTTGGAGCTGACGGACCGGGCCAAGCACCACCTGGCCTGGGCCGGGTATGACGTCGTGTATGGCGCCCGTCCGCTCAAGCGGGTCATCCAGAAGGAGATCCTGAACCCATTGGCCCTTCGCCTTCTCGAGGGAACCCTCAAGGAGGGGCAGACGGTCCATGTGGATGCGGAGGATGACCGGCTGGTGTTTTCTTGACCCGTCCCTCATCTTCTTTGGCGGCGTGAAAAATTTTCCCCGAGGTCGCCGTCTACTTGACACGCTCCGGTCGGACTGGTATTAGTACGCCGCTCTCCTGCAGGAACGTCCGGAGCCTTCATGCCTGCCCGACATATTGTTCAGCTGCTCTTGCTCACCGCTGATCCAGACCTGGTCGAACTCTATCGCCAGGACTGCCCTGAATGCGTCGTCACCATCGCCAAGGATGCCGACGCCGCTGTCCGGAAAGCTCCCAAGCATGGATTTGATGCCGTGATTGTCGAGGCGCGGAAGGACTGGATGAACGAGATGAAGACGCTGGACGAAGCGGCAGACTCTTCTCCTCAGATGACGCTGGTGGGGACGAAAGCCTTCCTGCGCAGGGCGACCGAGACGGTGAAGGGCCTGTCCAACGGCCACCGGGCCGCCGGGGGAGCTATACGGCTGCCTCAGGGGCTCGGCTTCGATGAATATTTCGGGACCAAACTTCGGGATTTTGTGCGGCGGATGAAGCTGGGAGCGGGGTCCGATCTGCATCCTCTGCTGATCAAGGCGGTCGAGAAACCGCTGATCTCGCTCGTCTTGGAAGAAACCGGCGGGAACCAGATTCAGGCTGCAGCTCTTCTGGGTCTCAACCGGAATACCCTCCGCAAGAAGATCAAAGACCTCAAGATCCCCGTTTCAAAGAGAGCCTAGCCGAGTGACACCTGCCACCGGGGTCCCCTGCCGACAAATCCGGGCGCGCGGGGCCGACTTGTGCGGTGACAAACCCGCCGATCGTGCGCAAATCTTGCTGGTTCCATGCAGGGTTAGACCTTGACAATCCTGCCGCCCGCATATTAGCATGAGCCCTCAGTTTAGGCGCGTAGCTCAGGGGGAGAGCGCTACCTTGACACGGTAGAGGTCGACGGTTCAAGACCGTCCGCGCCTACCACGTTTATTCGAGGGCCCTCCCATCCGACGGAATCCAGAGAGGGGGTCCTTTTTTGTTCGGAGTCGCAATGGCCGTCGTGTCGGAAGAGCCGATCTCGTCATCCATCGTGGTGCAGTTTCCTGACGGGAGCCGGAGAACGGCGCCGCAGGGCCTCACGGCGGGGGAAGCGCTGGCTCTTGCGGGCGGGACGGTGCCGGAGGGGGTGATTGCCGCCCTTGTGGACGGCAACCCGGTGGATCTGGCCCGCCGGCTCGAGACGGACGCGGCCATCGCGCCCGTGACCTTTGAAATGCCGGAAGGGAAAGAGGTCTACCGCCACAGCAGCGCCCACATCATGGCCCAGGCGGTCAAGGAGTTGTTCCCGACCGCCAAACTCACGATCGGCCCCTCCATTGAAGACGGGTTTTATTACGATTTTGCCTATCACCGCTCGTTCACGCCGGAGGATCTGGAAAAGATCGAAGCGCGCATTCAGGAAATCCTCAGGGCGGACCGGCCCTTCCAGCGGACCGACATGAGCCGGGAACGGGCCGTCGCGTTCTTCAAGGAGCGGGGAGAGGATTTTAAGTGCGAGATGATCCAGGGGTTCACGGACGAGCGTGTCTCCCTATACACCCAGGGGGAGTTCGTGGATCTCTGCCGTGGGCCGCACGTGCCCTCCACCGGCCGCATCCACGCCATCAAGTTGCTGACCTCCGGCGGAGCCTATTGGCGGGGCAACGAGCGCAACCCCATGCTCCAGCGAATCTATGGGACCTCCTTTCCCACCAAGCAGGAGCTGGACGCCTATCTCCACAAATTGGAGGAGATCAAGAAACGGGACCACCGTAAGCTCGGCAAGGAGCTGGAACTGATCTCGGTGAGCGACGAGGTGGGTCCCGGTCTGATCCTGTGGCTTCCCAAGGGCGCCGCGGTGCGGCTGCAGATCGAGAATTTCTGGCGGGACCAGCACCAGCAGCACGGCTACGAGCTGGTCTATTCTCCCCACGTCGCCCGCCTGGACCTCTGGAAGACCAGCGGCCACACCGAGTATTACCGCGAGAACATGTTCGCGCCGATGCAGGTGGAAGGGAGCGACTATCAGCTCAAGCCGATGAACTGTCCCTTTCACGTCATGATTTACGCCTCCCGCCTGCGCAGCTACCGGGATCTGCCGCTTCGCTATGCCGAACTGGGCACGGTGTACCGGTACGAGCGGTCGGGGGTCCTCCACGGATTGATGCGCGTGCGGGGGTTCACCCAGGACGACGCGCATCTGTTCTGCCGGCCCGATCAGATTGAGGAGGAAGTCGCCCGAGTCCTGGACTTCACCTTCTTCGTGCTGAAAACCTTCGGATTCGATGAATACCAGGTGTACGTCTCGACCCGGCCCGCCAAAGCCGTGGGCTCTGAAACGGCATGGGAGCAGGCGACCCGCGCCTTGGAGTCGGCGCTGAAAAGCCGTGGGGTTGCTTACAGCATCGATCCCGGCGAAGGGGTCTTCTACGGCCCCAAGATCGACATCAAAATCAAGGATGTGTTGGGTCGCGCGTGGCAGTGCTCCACCGTTCAGGTGGACTTTAACAACCCCGAACGCTTCGGATTGGAATTTATGGGGGAGGACGGCCGGGCGCACCGGCCGATCATGATTCACCGCGCTTTAATGGGATCGATCGAACGCTTCTTCGGGATCCTGATCGAGCATTACGCCGGCGCCTTCCCCACCTGGCTGGCCCCGGTCCAGGCCGTGGTCCTTGCGATCACGGACAAACAGGCGGAGTACGCCGCCGCCGTCGGGCGTCGGTTGAGAGAGGCCGGGTACCGGGTCGAAGCCGACCTCCGCAGCGAAAAACTGGGGTTGAAGATCCGGGAAGCCGAGCGGGCCAAGGTGCCGTACATGCTCGTCGCAGGGGACCGCGAGGTGCAGACGGGGACGCTGTCGGTCCGCAACCGCGGCGGGGCGACGCTCGGTGCCATGACGGTGGAGGCGGTCCTGGACCATTTGAAGGACGACGTCTCGCGGCGAGGGGCCGTGACGCCCCCGCCAAGCCCTAAACCCGATTGAAAGGAGTGGAATCCAATCGCAATTCCAAAGCTGAGAATCAATAAGGAGATCCGGATCACGCCGGTGCGCGTCATCGGGCCGGAGAGCGAGCAACTCGGCATTCTGGCCACGCCGGATGCGTTAAAGAAGGCCGAAGAAATGGGTTATGATCTTGTCGAGGTGGCCCCCACGGCGCAGCCTCCGGTGTGCAAGATCATGGACTTCGGAAAGTACAAGTACGAACTCAGCAAGAAGGCTCATACCGCTAAGCAGCACCAGAAAGGGACCCATCTCAAGGAGGTCAAGCTGCGGCCCCGGACCGATCGTCACGACCTGGAGACGAAGGTCCGGCAGATGAGGGAATTCCTGGCCGAGGGGAACAAAACCAAAGTCACGGTGATGTTTCGGGGGCGGGAGATGGCATACCAAGAGATGGGCCGGACGATGTTGGAGAAGGTGATCGCCTCGTTGGGAGGGGTCGGGCAGATCGAACAGCCGCCCCGGTTCGAGGGACGCCTTCTGGTCATGGTGATCGCGCCCAAGTGATCGCCTCACCGTATTCCGTGCGGACAATCATCAGGTAGGAGAACGTCATGGCCAGGCAGAAACTCAAGACTCACAAGGGCGTCAAGAAGCGGTTTCGGCGGACGGGAACGGGAAAGCTCATGCGCCATCAATCCAACAAGCGGCACATCCTGACCAGCAAACGGCCGGGCCGCAAGCGCCGGCTTAGCAAACCGGTTCATGTCGCGCCGGGCGATGTGTACCGGATCTCTGCGCTCTTGCCGAACTGATCATCTGAGAAAAGGGAGAACGTCACCATGCCACGGGCCAAAGGCGGGACCAAGACCCGCGCACGTCACAAGAAGAGACTCAAGCTCGCCAAGGGCTACTATGGGGCCAAGAGCAAGCTGTTCCGGACCGCAACCGAGGCGGTGGACAAGGCCCAGCAGTACGCCTATCGCGATCGCCGCAACCGCAAGCGCGACTTCCGGCGCCTGTGGATTGCGCGTATCACCGCCGCCTGCCGGGCGCACGGTCTGCTCTACTCCCGGTTCATACACGCCCTCAAGGGGGCGGGGATTACCCTGGATCGCAAGGTGCTGTCCGACATGGCCATCCGCGATCCCGCCGGGTTCACGAAGCTCATCGACTCGGCTAAGGGACAGATGGCGAGAGCGTAATGCCTTGTAGGGGCACGGCATGCCGTGCCCCCCACTTCATCGGAACAGTCCCAGTCCTTTCTCCAGCAGGCTGCCGATGCCCTCTGAGAGCCCTTTGCCCGCCCGGGACGACACCGCCAGGTTGTCGGCGGGGCCTTCCACGTCGAAGTCTACCCCCAGGGCCGAGGCGACCATCCGGGCGTGGTTGTCTGGCAAGCTGAAGGTGCCTCGGACGGCCACGTCCAGGGCCGGCCCGTGGAGCATGATGTCGTCGGTCGTCATGAGCCCGTTCTTGAACCGGAGGGTTCCCGAGAGGAGGTCGAACGGCAAGCCCTCGCGCGTGAGGTCCGGCAGTCGGCCGCTCAGCAAGCGCCTGACGTTCAGGATCGAGAGGATCTTCCCGAGCGCGTCCATCTTTCGGACCCCTCCGTCCTTGACCTCGAAGCGGATGGAGCCCGTCAGGGTACGCTTAAACTCGTCCGTGGTGCGCCCGCGCGTGGTGAGCGCTTCCTGCGTGCTGGCGGTGCCGGAGAGAAGACCGGGCGGGAGGCCCGTCGTGTCATAGAGTCGGTCCAACTGGAGCCCGTCCAGCCTGAGGGCCGTCTCGTACTCAGGAACGTTCCCGCTCATGTTGGCGACCACCCGCCCGTTGCCTTTCCCGCCGAGCACCTTGACCGAGATTCCCTCCAGACGCGCCACCCCGTCCTTCAATACGAGATTGGAGTTGAGGCTCTCCGCCGTGACGGACCGGTACCGCCCCTCTCGAACCGCCAGGATGCCTCGGACGGTCAGGAGGTGAAAGAACGGCGTCGGAGCACCGCCAGGCTTGGGGACATCCGGCGCGATGGACACCTCGTCCATGACGATGGACAGTCCCTGGAGGTGGACCCACGGGGTGCCTCCGGGATGGGCCTGTTCTTGGATCGTCACCTCACCGTCCTCGATACGGGCTTCCCTCAGGGCTACGGTCACCGGTGGGAGGGCCTGGGGGGGTGTCGGGGCGTAAGGACCGGCCGGCGGGAGTGTGAGGTTCAATGATCCATCGGGGTGGCGGGTCAGGGTCATGACGGGCTGCTTGATGATGACCCGGTCCACGATGACTTCCCGCCACAGCAGTGGCACAGGTTTCACCTCCAGGAGAATGGCGCCCACCGTCGCGAGGGGCGTGCCATCGTGATCAGCGATGCCCAGGCGCTCGATCTGGAGGCCTGGCCGGGGGATCGCCCGCAGGCTCAGGCGTTGGAGGGCGACTGGGCGATGGAGGGTCTCGGAGGCGATCGTGGCCACCTGACCCCGGATGGTGTCGAGGTTCGTGAGGTAGGGGAGGGCGAAAAGGAGGATGACGATGAGGAGGACCAGGCCGGCGAGACCGGCGAGCAGCGGTGTCTTCATGAGGGAGGTTACAAGAGCGGGGCGATCGCCAGCTCGAACATGCTGCACGGCATGGCGATTTGCCACCGCTCCAACACTTCCGGGTGCAGTTCCCCGATCAGACCCACGGGTTTCCCTCCCAGCTCGATCCGTCCGACCCTCCCGTCGATGAATGAGGGATGGGCGACCGGCTCCACGGAGTACGGTCTGCCCAGGTAGAAGAAGAGGACATCGAGATACGAGTGGGTCTCCGAGAAGTTTGCCCCCGCGTGGGCCTGCAAGGCCCCCACGCGCATCTCCGTGCGGCTTCCGGTCTCGGTCCCGGAATCCGGCAGGGCGACCTCGCCCACCTCGAAGAGCACATGGGGATAGAAGCTGCGGGATGAGGCGGCCTCCACGCGCAGGAGCGACGGAAGAATCCATTGGCGGACGCATTCGTTGCTGAGCGAGAGCACGTTGTCGATCTCCACCAGGCGGGAGTCGGGATGCTCGGCGGTCAGACGCATCCGGGAGACCAGGTCCTCCCGCGAGCCCAGGATGTTCGAGATGATCTCCTGGAACCCATAGCCGATCATCAGCTCGCGCACCTTGTCCGAGAGCTGCTCGATCCGCGACAGCCCGCCCACCGTGAAGGCCGAGGGCATGCGGGGGCGGAACGTGCCGTAGCCTTGGCTGATGGCCACGTCCTCGATGACGTCCACGGGGTGCATGCAATCGTTCCGATAGGCGGGCAAGGTGACCGTGAGGCTCTGGCCGGCGGCCGTCGCCGCGTACCCGTACGAAAGGAGGCTGGCCCGCATGTCCTTGAGGGAGAGGTCCGTCCCGAGCGCCGCGGCGATGGCGGCTCGGGTCACCTTGCGCGGCCCGGCGATGGCCTGCGGCATCCGCACGGTGCGCCCGAGGGGCGTCTTGGAGGGATAGACGATCTCGACGGGCTCGATGGTCGCCCCGCGGTCATGCAGGTTGGCGGCAAAGATGTTCACGGCCAGCATCACCATCCGGAGATCGGTGCCGGTCACTTCAATGAACAGCTCGGCGTCGCCCGCGCGGACCTCGCCGATGTCCCGGCTGTTGATGATGGGGGGAAAGGACAGCACCTCGCCCTTGGCGTCGCGCAGCAGGGGAAGGCGGTCGAGGCCCGCCACGATCGGGGCGTACTCGACCCCTTTCGGATGGATGTCCAGGATTTCCCGCAGGCTCATCCGGGCGTCAAACCCGAGGGGGCGAAACTTCGTCCGCTCCGGGTCGGCGAGCGCATAGGTGACCGGAAAGGTGATCGAGGGAAGCCGGTACAGGCCGATGGAGACCGTCCGGCGTTTCCGTCCGAAGATGTCGGCGAGTTTCTCCTGGGTCTGGATGAGCTGGGCCAAGCCCTCGTCCGTCACCCGGTACCCGCGGGCCTTGCAGGCGCCGATGAACGGGCGGACGCCCTCCAGGCCCTTCTCCACCACCACCTGGTCGCGGCGGCCTTTCGCGGCTTTCAGGTATGGGTAGGCGGGCGGGGTTCCGGCGAGCTTGCAGCGGATCTGCCGGGCGATGCCCTCCACGCACCAGAGGTCGGGGCGGTTGGAGTCTTGAAGTTCGATCCGGGTCTCGCCGGTGGCGGCGTCGTAATCCTTGATCTCGCCCTTGACCAGCGGGAGCCACGCCTCGAGATCCTTGTCCGTGGCGCGCCGCCCGATCAGCTGTTCGAGGTCCTGACGATTTATGGAGATGGTCGGCATGGCGCTCCGCTCAGGCGTTCAGAACTGCACCCGTTTGGATCGGATCATTTCCAGGTCCGCCGAAAAGAGGTCACGAATATCGTGAATCTCCAGCGCGACCATCGCCATGCGGTCGAGACCGAGGCCCCAGGCGATCACCGGGACGTCCACCCCGAGCGGACGGGTGACTTCCGGGCGGAAGAGACCGGCGCCGCCGAGCTCCATCCAGCCGAGGCGGGGATGCCGCACGTGCAGCTCGACGGAGGGCTCGGTGAACGGGAAGTACGCGGGGAGAAAGCGGCTTTCCTGCGCCTGGGCGACCTCGCGGGCAAACAAATCGAGCAGGCCCAGCAGCGTGCAGAAGTTGATGTCCGGCCCCAGGACGATGCCTTCGATCTGGAAGAAGTCGGTGGCGTGGGTGGCGTCCACTTGATCGTAGCGAAAGCACCGGGCGATGGAAAAGTACTTGCCCGGGATCTTCGGTCCGGCGGCCAGCGTGCGCGCGGAGACGGCCGTGCCCTGGCTGCGGAGCACGAGGCGGCGCGTCCGCATCGGGTCGAACCGGTAGCCCCAGCCGCTGGAGCCGGTCTTCCAGCCGTTTTCATGGGTCTGCGCGACCTGCGTGAGGAAGGGCTCCGGGATCGGCGCCGAGTGCCGGGGCTCCTTGACGAAGTACACGTCGTGAATGTCGCGCGCGGGATGGAACTGCGGCATGAACAGCGCGTCCATGTTCCAGAACTCGTTCTCCACCAGGTTGCCGCGCATCTCCTCGAACCCCATGCCGACGAGCTTGGCCTTGACGAGATCGAGGAACTCCCGATAGGGGTGTTTCTTGCCGGCCGGGATGCGGGCCGGCTTGAGCCCGATCGTGTACTTCCGAAAGCGCGTGCTGCGCCAGCTTCCGTCCTTGAGCATCTCCGGTGTGAGGCGGGCGACCTCCTCCCGCACGCCGGCCCGCTGAATCTGCTGCGCCACCGCCTTGCCGAGGTCCGCCGTCAACGCGTATGTGCGGAGCACCCGATCGTCCACGCGGAACGGCTCCTTCGGCTTCCCACGCTTCTGGGCGAACTTTTCGATGAGGGCCCGGTCCGACGGGTCGAACTCGGACAGCAGGGCGGGGACGCCCTTGACCCGCTGGATCAGCCGTTGCAGCGATTCGGCCGTGCGCGAGGCGGCTCCGGTCAGCTCCACGACGCCGCCGGCCACGATTCGGATCACGTTCTCCTGCTTCAGTTCCCCGACGGCCCCGCTGAGCTCGCCGGGATCGAGTCCTTCGCGCGCCTGGAGGTCCTTGATCGTCAGGTGCGTGGCGGTCTCGGCGGCGGTTCGCAAGGCCGAGATGATGCGCACGATGGGGGCATACCGTTCGAAGTAGAGCTCGCCGGTCTCGGTGAGGGACACGAGTTGCCGGGTGACCTCGGAGCGGATCGCGACCAGGCCCTTCACCTGTAATCGCCCGAGGGCGGCGCTGACCTGGGCCACTTCGAGACCGCTCCCCTTGGCCAGGGCCTCCTCGGTGAGGCCCTCCTCGCCCGGGGCGGCGTCAAGTTCGGTGAGGACTTTGACCTCGTGGGGGTGAAGGCTTTCGGCGAGGGCCGCCCAATCCGTCATCGGCGGGCCTTGCGGGACGCGCCGGCCTGCGTTTTGGAGGCGGCAGGTTGACCGTTGCCTTCGCCCGGCTTCAGATTGGGGGCGGCGGCCGCGCGCAGATCGGCGATCGCCTTCCGGTAGTCGCCTCCCGGCGCCTCGAAGATGGCGGAGCCCGCCACCAGGATGTCCGCGCCCGCGGCCACGATCGCGCCGGCATTGTCCGCCTTGACGCCGCCATCGACTTCGAGCAGGACCGGCCGGTCCGTCCGATCGATCATCGCGCGCGCCTGCCGGATCTTGTCCAGGCTGCGGGGGATGAAGCGCTGGCCCCCGAACCCGGGGTTCACGGACATGATCAGCAACAAATCGACATCCGGGAGGATCGCCGTCACGCTGTCGATCGGGGTCGCGGGATTCAGCGTGACTCCCGCGCGGACACCCTTTTCCTTGATGGCCTGGATCGTCCGATGCAGGTGCGGGCAGGTCTCGACGTGCACCGTCAGATAGGTGGCCCCGGCCCGGGCAAATTCCTCGATGAAGTCGTCGGGGTTGGTCATCATCAGATGCACGTCGAGCGGGAGCTTGGTCACCTTGCGGATCGCTTCGACGATGAGGGGGCCGATCGTCAGGTTCGGCACGAAATGGCCGTCCATGACATCCACGTGCACCAAATCCGCGCCGGCCTGCTCGACGGCGGCGATCTCATCAGCCAGGTGCGCAAAGTCAGAGGACAGGATGGAGGGGGCGATCTTGAGTCGGGATTCCATCAAAACCGTACTATAGTCCATCGCCCGGACGGTCGCAAGAGGGATGCGGCACGTCTAGGCCGGGGCGCCCCGGGGCGGGCTCGTGAGCGTGGCCCCGACTCTGACCGCATGCCCCGCGAGGTATTGCCCGATGGTGAGGCGCTTGCCCGAAGCGGGTTGAAGTTCCTGGAGCACGAGCGACCCCTTGCCGCACGCGATGCGGATCGCCTCCTTGGAGGCCTCCAGGATGGTGCCCGGCTCGGCAGAGGCGCAGCCTGGATAGTCGGGCTGCGCGCGCCAGATCTGCCAGCGCTCCTCTCCATAGCACGTATAAGCGCCCGGCCAGGGGGTCAGGCCACGGATGCGATTGGCGAGCGCGGCCGCTTCGCTGCGCCAGTCCAAGGCCCCGTCCTCTTTCTTCAGCATGGGGGCCAGCGTGGCTTGGGAGTCGTCCTGGGGAATCGGGGAGATCGTGCCGGTCTGCAGACCCACGATCGTCTCCACCAGCAGCCGGCCGCCAATGGGGGCCAGGCGGGCGGCGAGGTCTCCGGCGGTGTCGGTGGGGAGGACCGGCACGCGCTCCTTGAGCAGCATGGGACCCGTGTCCATGCCCGGGTCCATGAGCATCGTCGTGATTCCGGTCTCGGTCTCGCCGTTGATGATGGCCCACTGGATCGGGGCGGCACCCCGATACTTGGGCAGGAGCGAGCCGTGCACATTGAGGCACCCCTTGGGGGGAAGATCGAGGACGACCGGCGGCAGGATCCGCCCGAATGCGGTGACGGCGATCAGGTCGGGAGCCCAGCTCCGCAGAGTGTCCAGGAAGGCCGGGTCTTTCATCTTGAGGGGCTGGACCACCGGAAGGCCGGCTTGCTCGGCCAGCACTTTGACCGGCGGCGGGGTCAAGCGCCCGCCTCGGCCCTTGGGGCGATCGGGTTGCGTCACCACGCCCACGACCCGGCCGACGGCTTCGGGGTCAGCCTTCAACAGGGCTTGCAAGGAGGGGACCGCGAACTCAGGGGTTCCCATGAAGACGATGCGCATGTGGCCTGCTTTAACACGCATCTTGGGGGAAATCAACTTGGCGTTGCCTTGACTTCACCCACCCCCTTTGTTAGGATGCCGTCGCGGGGTGGAGCAGTCCGGTAGCTCGTTGGGCTCATAACCCAAAGGTCGAAGGTTCAAATCCTTCCCCCGCAACCAACTCCCTCACCTTTTTCTGCTTCCGTGACGTCGGCCCAATACCAGTAAGGAGGACTTCCTCATGCGTCTAGGAAATCGATTGGCTGCTGCGCTGGCGTGTTCGATTCTTCTGACGGGCGTGGCGGGCTGCGGGTACAACACCATCCAGGGGCTCGATGAGGAAACGAACGCCGCGTGGAGTGAGGTCATCAACCAGTACCAGCGTCGGGCCGATTTGATTCCCAACCTGGTCAGCACCGTCAAAGGCTATGCCGCGCACGAGCGGGAGACACTGGAGGCGGTGACCCAGGCCCGTTCGCAGGTTGCCGGCATCAAGGCCACTCCGGAATTGCTCAAGGACCCGGAGGCGTTCAAGAAATTTCAGGCGGTGCAGGGAGATCTCTCCTCTGCGCTCGCCCGGTTGATGGTGGTCGTCGAAAAGTATCCGGACCTCAAGGCCAACGAAAATTTCCGCGATTTGCAGAGCCAATTGGAGGGCACGGAAAATCGGATTACCGTGGCCCGCAAGCGATACATCGACAAGGTGGCCGAATACAACAAGCTGGTGCGCTTCTTCCCCACCAATCTGACCGCCAAATTCATCCTGCATATGGACGTGAAGCCGAACTTCACCGTGGCCGATGAAAAGGCCGTGGCCAAACCTCCGGAGGTCAAGTTCTAACCGCATGACCAGGTTTTGGGAATTGTAGGGGCAGGGCATGCCGTGCCCCTACCGTCTTGCCCCCGTTTTTCTGTGGGCCTTCTTCCTGCTGGGCATTTCGTCTGCCGCCGCTCTTGAGGTCCCTGCTCTCACCGGGCGGATCGTCGACAACGCTCACCTTCTTCCTCCAGATCGTGCTGCCTCGCTCTCGGCCGAGTTAGCCGCTCACGAAGATCGCACCGGCAACCAGGTCGTGCTCCTGACCGTGCCCTCCCTGGAAGGGGAGCCCCTCGAGGAATTTTCACATCGGGTGGCGACCACCTGGAAATTGGGGCGCAAGGGCACCGACAATGGGGTGCTCGTGCTCGTGGTCCCCGGCGACCGCAAGATCAGAATTGAAGTCGGGTATGGGCTCGAGGGCACGCTCACGGATGCCAAGTCCTCTCGAATTATCCGAGAGGAGATGGCCCCGAGATTCAAGGCCGGGGATTTTGCCGGAGGAATCTCAGCAGGCCTCAAAGCGATCCTGGGCACGATCGAAGGCACCTACACGCCTCCCGAGCGAAAAACGGTCACAGCAGGCACTAATACCGGAGGGGCCTTGGGCATCTTCTTCCTGGCCGTCGTGGTCGGCATCCTCGCGGGAGCCATCATGGGTGGGAAGCGGAAAGGAGGGCCTTTCGGCGGCCTGCTCGCTTTTGTCTTGGCCCTCTCTGGGGGATGGATACTGGCGTTAGTGGCCGCCGTCATCGTGTGGGTGCTGATCATGGCGCTGTCGGGTCTCACGGGGGGACAGGGGCGACGGTATGATTCCGGCTTTGGCGGGGGCTGGGGCGGTGGGGGCCTCGGAGGCATTTCCGGCGGCGGCGGGTTCAGCGGCGGCGGAGGGTTCAGCGGCGGCGGAGGAGGTTTCGGGGGCGGTGGTGCCTCAGGGAGCTGGTGAGATGATCCATTTTTCGGAGGACGATCTGAGAAAAATCCATGACGCGGTACAGACCGCCGAGAGACGGACACGGGGAGAGATCGTCCCTATGGTGGTTGTCTCCTCGGCCCGGTACCGGGAGACGGCGCACCTTGTCGGTTTGGTGTCGAGCCTAGTCGTGCTTGCGATTCTTTTAATGCTTGATGCCGGGTGGGGTAGCTGGGGCTGGACCGACCATCATCCGGGATGGGTTATTCTTGGGGTGTTGGTGGGATATGTCATGGGAAGCTATGCCGGATCGCTCCCTCCGGTCATCCGGTTTTTCACCTCGAAAGAGCGGATGGCCTTCAAAGTGCGCCGGCGCGCCGAACTGGCGTTCTACGAACACGGCCTTCACAAGACCCGGGAGGGGACCGGCATTTTGATCATGGTCTCCCTGCTGGAACGGAGGGCGCAGGTGCTCGCCGACAACGCCATCAATGGCAGGGTGCCGCCCGACACCTGGGACCTGCTTGTGAACGACTTGGTGCAAGGGTTCAAAGACGGGCGCCCGACCGAAGCGATGTGCCGGTCAATCGCTCGGTGTGGTGACCTGCTGGCCGAACATTTCCCGGTACGGCCGGGGGACCACCCCGACGAACTCCCCGACGATCTGATCCAGGAGCGCTAGGTCGAGGGGCCTCCCTGCCTGCAAGGCCTTGGATCGTCTTCAGGAGTTGCTCATCCAGGCACGCCGGGGATACAATGCCTCTCGATGGAGGCGTCGGACCGGATCGCTCCTCAGCAGTTTGTAAAGGCACTCCAGCGGGAACCGATCCCGTGTGGCAGGCCGGGGTGCCCGGGGCCGGTCGAAACAATCGACCAGTCGCAGCTTCACGACCGGGTCAAGACGTTCGGGTTGAAATGCGAGCGGTGCGGGTGGCAGGACCAGGTGACCGGCCGGGAGGCCCTCTCGCCTCCGTGGGATGAGGCCTCGTTGGTGGACATGGCCTATGAGCACCTGATGCACCAGCAGCCGAAGTGCCCCAACGATGAGACGCCGGTGGTGTTCACCTCGCTGCCCAACCCCCGGCGGAGGGCGCGGTATCGGCTCTCCTGTTTCTATTGTGGGCGCCAGGCTGAAATGGACTGGCCTCCCCCGGAAGGGAGGCGATGAGCGGAGACAGCCGGCACGCTGATTTCTTAATCTTGGTAAATCATCCGGAGGTGACCTATGGGACCGACTAAAGTGATCGTGAAAGGTGATGCGCTGTATGAAGCCAGGACGAGCAAGCTGATTAAAGAAGGACTCAGCACCCAAGGGGAACGGGAAGAATATGCCGCGCACCATTACATCGCCCTACCGGTCTGTGATAACGCTGGGCGACCCTGGGTTCTCGAGGGCCAACCGGTGTACTGTTTCCGTGGCTCGAAGTACGAAACGGTTGATGACAAGCCTGAACATTTAAGGCGCTGTCCTGATTGTGGAGGGATGGCCACTCCCGTTGAGGAGGAGGGAATGGTGGAACGGGATTGCGTTCGCTGCACTCAGTGTAATCATGAGTTCGACGCCAGGCTGGAAATGATGGAGAGTTGACCATGTAAGTTCTTTCTAATCCTTTGGGGTTATTCGAAAAATTTGACAAGAAAATCGCATAAAACGTCAATTATTTGACTTCCCCCGAATTCCTCGCCAGATCCGACGTTCCCGCATAGACCTAAAGCCCTATAATTCTTAAACATTACTAGAGGCATTCAGGCTAAATTTCCCCGCCGGTCTCCGCTCCAGTCGGCATTGAGCTTGCACCCTTCCATAGGGGGGAACTTCCCATGAACCTCCCTGACCCACGCTCCGAGTTGACCAGACCTGAGTTCGGTCCCACGCCGGGAGCAAATTCTCATCATGGATGAAGTTCTTCACGGGAAATTCCGAAGAGATGCAAGGGATGTCTCAAGTTATCTCAACTGCTTGAGCTCTTTGGGAGATTGGCGTTTCCAAATCGAAAGAGGCTGGGCCATGAGAAGTCCGAGAGGAGAATGGTTGTTAGGCGTTCTCCTTCCCCTGAGTGTTCTCATGGAGGGTTGTGCCGCCGTTGGCCTCACGCTTTTGGGGGTCGGGGCCGGCGTTTCGGGAGGGACCGGTGTCTCCTACACCCTGGACAGCATCGCCTATAAATCCTTTACCGCCTCCCTGGCCGAAGTCCGGCAAGGGACCACCACGGCCTTGAAGAGGATGGGTCTTCCTGTCGAGAACGTCAACGAGACCTCGACGGGCGTAGATATCCAGGCCAAGGGTTCCAACAAGGAGAACCCTCTCGATATCGAGATTGAGCTTGAAGGAATAAGTCCTCAAACAACCCGCATGCGGGTCGTGGCCAAGCGGGGAACATTCACGAAGGATCGCGCCACCGCCACCGAAATTATCTTGCAGACCGTGAAGGTCATGGACGAGCGTGAGCGGATCAAACCGCCCGCGAAGATTCCCGCGGTCGGCGGGAAAGGGGTGAAGTGAAATGGATGTGTTACTCAGTTTGTTGCTCTCCATGGGCGTGACGGGCTCTGCGGGGGTGTCCGCCAAACAGACGATATCCACTCCAACTGTGGCAACTGCCACTGCCGCTAAGAACCCATCCTCCCAGGAGGTGCAGAAAAATCTTGGGCGTGAGTTTCAGTTCCTCCTGAATGCCCCGCCTCCCTCGGGAGGAAAGGTCAATCCGGGAGACGCCCAAATCCTCCGGTCTCTCTGCGGAACCTGCACTCCTGACCAGGCCCATCCCTGGAGTACGAAGGTCGTCACTCGCAAGGGTGGAGTGCCCATGACGCTGGCGGACCTCTACAAGATGCACCAGGACGGGATGAGCTGGCGAAAAATCTCCCAGCGGGAGCTTGGGGTGAAGCAGGGGATGCGGGTTCGGGAAACAGCCAGCAGACCGCAAGTTTTCTCGGCGCCCGGCTCGTCGTCCTTCTCAACCTCTGCAGGGTCTGGCAAGAGCGTTGAGTCCGGGATTTTCACGGGGGCCAATCGCTCCATGGACGGGTCGGCCCTCCTATACGGGAACGGGGGAGAACGGGCGGGGATCGTCACAGGGAACGGCGAGCTGGTGATGGATCACAGCCAGGGAGCGTCCTCCTCCGGTCAGGGAAGAGGGCAATGAGGGGCTGATCGCCCACCCGGTGCGGGGTTGAAGCAGTATGGAGCTTTTGGTTGACAGACTGCAATTGGGGTTCTTCCTCATGGCCTTTCTCGCGGTGAACCTCGTCATCCTGGGGGGCCTCGTGGCGGTTACAGTGACGCTCGCAACCTCCTTGCGCGGGACCAAGCGCAAGACCGTGCCGGCGAGGAAGCATCGGACCCCGGCTCCTGAGCCCGGGACCGCCACGGCAAGGGTATGGATGCAAGGAGTGGCAAGGGTCCCACCGAATATCTAATCCGTCGTCCAGAATCCGTTTCCCCTTCCGTTCGCTCACCTTCTACTCCAGTCCAACCAGGCCCCTTTGACCGCTCGTGTCTCCAGACTTCGTATCCCCACACTTCCGCATATGTGAGCCGGGATTGCGCCCGGAGCCCCGCCTGCGCTAGGCTTACACATTCTTCCCCATCCCTGCACGCGCGGGACCTGGGGGGCAGACAGCCTGGGCTCAAACCTATCATGGCACTCGGAAAGAAGATCGCCGTCATCGGAGCGGGAAACATGGGCGAAGCCCTGGTGGCCGGGATGGTGGCCGCTGGAGCGGCGACCCCTGGTGAGCTTCATGCGACGGATGTTCTGACCGATCGGCTCGATCGCCTGAAGGCACGCTATCAGATCCGGGTGAGTTCGGATAATCGCGCCGCTGCGGCCTGGGCCGACCTCGTGATCCTGGCGGTCGAACCCCAGGTGTTGGATCAGGTCCTCGACGACCTCCACCCTGTATTGACCGAATCCAAGTTGATTCTTTCCGTGGCCGCCGGCTACCCGATCGCCCGGATGATCGCTCACTTGACGCCCGGAGTCCGGGTGGTCCGGTCCATGCCAAATACCCCCTCGGTCGTCCTGGCCGGCGTCTCGGCTCTGGCGTGGGGCGCGCGGGTTTCAGAGGAGGACAGACAGGTTGCCCGCGCCGTCTTCGAGTCGGTGGGGAAAGTGGTGGAGGTCGAGGAGCGCCTGCTGGATGCCGTCACCGGCCTGAGCGGAAGCGGGCCGGCCTATATGTTCCTCATCATCGAGGCCCTCGCAGACGGGGGCGTCAAGATGGGGCTCACCCGCGAGGCGGCCCTCAGCCTCGCGTCACGGACCCTGCTTGGTGCTTCCCAGATGATGTTGCAGACCGGCCAGCATCCTTCGCACCTCAAGGAGATGGTGACCTCTCTAGGAGGGGCGACCATCGCCGGCTTGTACGCGCTGGAGCAGGGCCGTCTGCGGGCTGCGTTGATGGGGGCCGTCGAGGCCGCCACCAGGCGATCCAGCGAACTTGGGGCCAAGTAGGGGCCGGGGCTTGCGGGGCCTGTTCCCTCTCAGGTAGAGTACGCGCTATGGCGACCGAAATTCCCGTCATTCCGACAGAGGCCCGGCTGACCTACGCCCGTCCGGCGGATCCCCGGGAGGTCCTCATCAAGGAGATGGAAAAACGGAAGATTCCCGTCAGCATCGGCAAGACCTGTCCCGTGAAGTGCACGTTCTGCTACGAGATCGATCATGCCTATCGGCATACCGACGAGCCGGGGAAGACGACCCAGGAAGACTGGAACTTCATCCTCGACTACATCAGCAAGAAGCCGACGCGGCCGAACGAGCAGTGGGTCTGGGGCGGGAACGAATACATGGAGTGGACCGATCTCTTCCTCCATCCCAAGGCCATGGAATGGCTGGAGGATTTCCTCAAGTACACGGACAAGAACGTGACGATGTTCACGGTCGGGTACGTGCATGTCCCGAAGGTCCATCAATTGGCGGCCCAATATCCGAACCGGATGAATTTTGAGCTCTCGGTCATTACCCTCCACAAGGAGTATCGCAAGGCCCTGATGCCGCACGCGCCGTCGGTCAGCCATCTCATGAAGGTCCTCGACGGGCCGGCGGTCACCTCCGCGAACTTCTACTCGTTCGATGCGCGCACGATGTCGGAAGATGCCCCGACCATCTCGCGGCTGAACCCGAACGTCATCCTGTGGATGGGATGCCTCACGCCCCTCAAGGGCATGGACGAGAATACGGTGCGGATCTGCCGTCAGGGCAAGCGGCACCTGCCTGAGGAGGCTCTCCGCGTCTATGAGGCCGGGTTGCCCAATATCTCGACCATCCATACCGAGCCCTACATCACCGCCTTCCTGAACCGCCACAAGATCATGACGCTCTTCGACTCGCTGGGATTGGACAAGCACGACACGGTGGTGATGGCCAAAAGCGTGTACCGGATCCTGACCATGTACCGGAAGAACCGCGCGCGGTTCCTCTGCGTGCCCAACGCCACCCTCGGCGGGGACTCCGACTGCACGATTCTCCTGACCTTCGACGACATCCTGAAGCGGATGAACGGGGAGAAGGTGGTGCACCTGCCCAAATGCGTCATCGAGAGCCCCCGCGGCAACGACTGCGATATCAGCGGGATGACCCTGGCGGAGTTCGAGGCGAAGGCCCGCTGCAGGGTGAAGGTGCTCCACAAGGTGAATACCACGCTCGCCGACAAGAAGCTCTGGGAACACGGATACCTGAGCATCTACGTCCGCGACTATCTCTCCAACCCGGCGGCAAGAGAGTTCGAGCAGGTCCCCGCGGCGGCTTGAGCGGGAAAAGGAGCGTTCGGTGGAATATTGGGTCAAAGTCGTCCTGACGGACAAGGAGGAGTTGCGGTACAACAACGTGATTCGGCATACCATCAGCGACGACATGGAAATTCTGGAGATCGACACTCCCAAGGAGGTCATCATCATTCCGATGCGCCAGGTGCGGTACATGACCTGCGACGCGGGGATCTTCCAAAAGAAAGCGTGAGAAAGGGGGCAAGGATGGCATTCAGGGACAGAGGAGGGAGAGGGACGGGATCGGCCCTCGTGGCGATTCTGGGGATCGCCCTTGCAACAGCCGGGTGTGTGACCAAGGAAACGTACACCGCTCAGGTTAACCGCACCACCAACCTCCAGCGACTGCTGGCGGAGGAGGAGAAACGCAGTTCGGACCTCGCCGCCGAGATCGCGCGCCTGAAAAAGCAGACCAGCGATTTGGAGGCGCAAAACAAATTGGTGACCAGCCAGCTCACCGACGCCCGGTCGCAGATCGTCCGATCTCTCGAAGAAGTGGGCCGGCTCCAGGAAGAGGCCCAGCACACCCGCAGGGCACCGTCGTCCGCCTCCAAGGGGAAGGGCGTCGCCCCGGCGCCGACCGAGCCTCCGGATCGCCTGGACGAACTTGAGGCCGAGGTGACCGGCAAGAAGAAGGCCAAGGCCATTGCCCCGGAAGACACGGGCCAGGCGGCCGGCAAGAAAAAAGCCAAGGCCGCCGCTCCGGAAGCCGAGGGCGAGCCGCAGTTTCTCTATCACGAGGTGAAGCGGGGCGAGACCCTGTTCAGCATCGCCAAACGCTATAAGACCAACGTCAAAGCCCTGCAGGAGTACAACGATCTGGCCGGCAACGACATCCGGGTTGGCGACCTCCTGATCGTCGGAGAAAAGAAATAATAAGTCCAGTCAATTGTATGCGGGGGAAGCGCATCCCCCCGTACGACTTCTGCTCTGAGCTTTTCCTTCGCCCAAAGTACCCCGCTTGACACGCTTCCTGAAGAGGTCTAGCCTTTTCGCCATCCTGCTTGACCAAATATATTCTGCTGAAAGGAGGGCGACCATGCGTAAACCGGGGACCCAACTGATATTGGTTGTGCTGGTGTTTTCTATGTTGACTGCAATGGGATGCTCCACCATGGGAGATGTGGTCGGGAAAAAGGAGGAGGGGACCACTCAGGTCTATCCGGTGACTCCCGACCAGGCATGGGAGATCGCCAAAGTTGTTTTTCGCACGGAAGGCACTGACGCCATCGAAGAGCATCGCACAGATGGTTACATGCTCACCAGCAGTGGGATGAATTTAGTATCGTGGGGCGCGGTTATGGGTGCTTGGATCGAGCCAGTGACAGAAGGCCAGACAAAGGTGACCGTTCTGACGAAGCGGCGCATCACGATCAACGTCGCGACCACCTTAATGGAGTCAACGTTCCATCGACGGTTTGCCCAGGGAGTCAAGATCGTAAAAGCGGGGACACCGTTGCCTCCTTTGCTGCCTCCCGAATAATGACCCCTATTGAGAAAGATGCCCTGACCTGATTATTTAAATGGGGGTCATTGGCCTGGAAAAACGAAGACGGGAGGCTTCAGGTAAGTACAGTCTTGAGGAGTCCAGTTAGCCTGGTCGCAACGTCGGCGGGGGCGAGCCTGGTGACCGTGCCGGTGCGGCGTTCCTTGAGTTCGACCTGGCCCTGGGCCAGGTTCTTCTCGCCGATCACGACCTGGTAGGGGCAGCCGATTAGGTCGGCGTCGTTGAACTTCACGCCGGGGCGCTCGTCCCGGTCGTCCACCAGCACCTCGATGCCCGCTTTTTCCAGCTCAGATTCCAGCGACTGGGCCGTCGCCAGGACCTTCCCTAACTTGTCGCCGAGGGGCAGCAGGTGCACGTGGAACGGTGCGATCGGGGCGGGCCAGATGATCCCTTTTGCGTCGTGGTTCTGCTCGATCGCGGCGGCAGCGCTCCGCCCGACGCCGATCCCGTAGCACCCCATCACGATCACCTTCTCCTGGCCCTGTTGGTCGAGATAGGTGGCCTTCATCTTCTCGCTGTACTTGGTCCCCAGCATGAACACGTGGCCGACCTCGATGCCGCGCACGATCCGCAGCGGCTTCGCGCAGTGGGGGCAGGCGTCGCCGGCCATCGCGTTGCGCAGGTCGGCGTAGCGCTCCGGCGTGAAGTCGCGTCCGGGGTTGGCGTCCGCCCAGTGCGTATCCGCGGCGTTGCCGCCCACGACGACGTTGGCCAGAGACTTCACGGCAAGGTCCGCGATCAGCGTCACGCCGGGCAGCCCGATAGGGCCGGCGAAGCCCACCGGCGCGCCCGTCACTTTCTCCACCGCGGCCGGATCGGCCATCGTCAACTCCGTCGTGCCCAGCGCCTTCTTCAGCTTGACCTCGTTGACGTCGTGGTCTCCACGGACCAGGACGGCCACCGTCTTGCCGTCGGCGCGGTAGAGGAGCGTCTTCACCAGTTGCGTGGCCGGCATCTTCAGGAAGGCCGTGACGTCTTCCACGGTCTTTTTCCCCGGCGTGGGAACGCGCCGCTTTTCACGCAGGGTCTCCGGAGGAGCTTTGTGCGCGTGCTCCTGGAGTTCCGCCCGCTCAACGTTCGCGGCGTACTCGCAGGCGTCGCAGACGGCGATGCCCTCCTCGCCGGTGTCGGCCAGCACCATGAACTCGTGCGAGGACGTCCCGCCGATGATCCCGGTGTCGGCCTCGACCGGGCGAAAGGTGAGCCCGCAGCGCGTGAAGACGGCCATGTAGGCCTCGTACATCTTCCGATAGCTCTCCTTCGCGCCGGCCTCGTCGGCGTCGAAGGAGTAGGCGTCCTTCATGATGAACTCGCGCCCCCGCATCAGCCCGAAGCGCGGCCGGATCTCGTCCCGGAACTTGGTCTGGATCTGGTAGAAATTGGCCGGCAGCTGTCGGTACGAGCGGACTTCCCGGCGGACCAGGTCGGTGATGACCTCCTCGTGCGTGGGACCGAGGCAGAAGTCGCGCTCGTGGCGGTCCTTCAGGCGGAAGAGCTCCTTCCCGTAGAAGTCCCAGCGCCCGGTTTCCTGCCAGAGCTCCGCGGGCGAGGCGATCGGCATGAGGACTTCCTGTGCCCCCGCCTTGTTCATTTCTTCCCGGATGATGCGCTCGACCTTCCGGATCACGCGCAGGCCCAGCGGCAGGTACGTGTACACGCCGGCGGCGACCTTGCGGATCAGGCCGGCGCGCAGCATGAGCCGGTGACTGATGATTTCCGCTTCCCCGGGGTCCTCCCGGAGGGTGGGGATCAGAACCTGGGACTGACGCATTACTTCGGCCAGAGGTTCAGGATGTCGTTGCGGAAGGCATAGAGCATCAGGCAGATCAACAGGAACAGGCCGATCTGTTGCGCGACTTCGCGGGCCCGGATGCTGACGGGCCGCCGCAGGACGGCTTCGAGGGTGAAGAAAGCCAGGTGGCCGCCGTCGAGGATCGGAATCGGGAGCAGGTTCAGCACGCCGAGGTTGACGCTGAGGATGGCGATCAGGAAGAGGTAGTTGGAGACCCCCTGCGTCGCCGCGTCTCCGGAGATCTTGGCGATGGTGAGGGGCCCGCCGATGTTGTCGGCCGAGATCTCCCGCGTGATCATCTTGGCGATGCCAAGCACGGTGAGCTCGGTCCAGCCCCACGTGGCCCGCAGGCCGTCCAACGGGACCAGGAGGGGGTTCTCGCTCTGCAGTATGGCCTTGTTGGCCTTGGTGATGCCGATCTGGCCGACCTCTATGTCCGTTCCATCGGCGAGCCTCTCCTTCCGGGAGGACGGCGAGATGGTCAGGGTCAGGGCCCGGCCTTCCCGCTGGACGACGATCGGCAGGGGCTTGCCGGCGCTGCGCTTGACGATGTCCGTCATCTCGTTCCAGGTATTGATGCGCTTGTCGCCGATCTGGAGGACCCTGTCGCCCTGGCGCACGCCCGCCGCCTCGGCGGGAGACCCGGGCATGACCGCCTCCACGACGGGAGCGAGGTCGGCGAACGAGGGCACGAACAGCGGCGCTCCGGTGGCGAGCCAGGCGGTGAAGATGAAATAGGCCAGGATGAGATTGAAGACGGGGCCGGCCGCCACGATGGCGAAGCGCTTATACAAAGGGGCGTGCGCGAAGGACCGCCGCTTGTCCTCCTCGCTGATGTCCTCCCCGAGTTCCTCGCCGAGCATCTTCACGTACCCGCCGAGCGGAATGGCCGAGATCAGATATTCCGTCTCGCCGATCTGCCGGCCGATGAGTTTCGGCCCGAAGCCGATGGAGAACTTCAGGACCTTCACCCCCGAACGCCGGGCGACCCAGAAGTGCCCGAACTCGTGGAAGGACACGAGCGCGCCGAGGGCGATGATGAAGGCTGCGGTGTAGAACCCGTAGTGCTGGAGGGCTTCCATAGAAGATTTTATTATACCACAGTAGGAGAGGCCGCAAGCGATCCGACGATCTCACCGGCCTTGGCCCGCGCCCAGGCGTCCGCCCGCAGCGCGTCCTCGAGCGTGGCGACCTCGACCGGCGTGTGCGCCTGCATCGTCCGCCGGATCGTCTCGGCGATCCCCAGGAATCCGATCGCGCGGTCCAGGAAGGCCTGCACCGCCACCTCGTTGGCGGCGTTCAGCGCGGCCGGCATCGTGCCGCCGATCCGCAGGGCCTCATACCCGAACCCGAGGCAGGGGAACCGCTCGTGGTCGGGGGGGAAGAAGGTGAGCGTGCCGATTTCGGCGAGGTTGAGCGAGGGGAGATCCAGCGGCACGCGCTCCGGGTAGTTCAGGGCGTAGGCGATCGGCGTTCGCATGTCGGGGAGCCCGAGCTGGGCGATCACCGACCGGTCCGTGTACTCCACGAGCGAGTGAATGATGCTCTCGCGGTGCACCACCACCTCGATCTGCGAGGCGGGGATGTCGAAGAGCCAGTGGGCCTCCACGACCTCCAGGCCCTTGTTCATCAGGGTGGCCGAGTCGATGGTGATCTTGGCGCCCATCTTCCAGTTCGGGTGCTGCAGGGCCTGCTCCGGTGTGACGTCCCGCATCCGCTCCTTCGACAGCCCCCAGAGCGGGCCGCCCGACGCGGTCAGGATGAGCCGGCGGATATCTTCAGCCCGGTGGCCTTCCATGGACTGGAAGAGCGCGCTGTGCTCGCTGTCCACCGGGAAGATGCGCACCCGGGCCTTCCGCGCCTCGTCCCGGATGAGGCGGCCGGCCATCACCATCGGTTCCTTATTGGCCAGCGCGATGGACTTGCCGGCCCTGATGGCCGTGAGGGTGGGGACGAGGCCTGCCGCGCCGACGATGGCCGAGATGACGAGGTCGGCCTCGGCCAGGGTCGCCACCTTCCCCACGCCCTCCGGTCCGCTCAGGACCGTCGTCCGGAGCCCTTGGCAGCGCGCGCGGAGCCGGGCGGCCGCGGCCTCGTCGGCCAGGGCCACGACGGCCGGCGAAAACGCCCGCACCTGCTCTTCCAGTTTTTCGGCGTTCGTCCCGGCGGTGAGCCCGATCGCCTGGAACTTGCCGGGAAACTTGGACACGATGTCCAGCGTGCTGGTCCCGATGGACCCGGTTGACCCCAGGATGACGATTTTCTTCATACTGCCGGGCTCCTTAGGGTGTTCGCACGGCAAGGAGGTAATAGTAGAATGCGGGGGTGGTGAAGATCAGGCTGTCGATCCGGTCCAGGAGGCCCCCGTGTCCGGGCAGGATCGAGCCCGAGTCCTTGACGCCGGCGCTCCGCTTAAGGATGGACTCCGCGAGATCTCCGAGCGGGGCCGCAAGGCCGATCAGCAGGCCGGCCCCGAGCGCTTCACCCATGCTCAGGGAGTCCAGGAACCACGCCCGGCAGGCGAGGGCGGCCAGCACGGACCCGAGCAGCCCGCCGGCTGCCCCTTCCCAGGTCTTGCGGGGACTGATGCGCGGAGCCAGGGGGTGTCGTCCCCAGAGGGTTCCGACATAGTACGCTCCGGTGTCATTGGCCCACGTCACCAGGAACAGGAAGAAGATCAGGAACGGCCCTTCGGTGAACTGCCGGAGCGTGATCATGTGGCCGAGGAGCCATGCCAGGTAAAAGACCCCGAACCCGACCACGGCCGTGTCCAGGAGGCCGGACTTGGGCTCGCGCCCGCCCCAGAGCTGGCTCAACAGGACGGCCCCGACGATCGCGCTGACGGTGGCGTGAGCCGGCAATACGCCGGGGGCCGCGAATCCTGCCGTGACCAGCAGCCCCAGCCCCAGGCCGAGGCCGATCGGGAGCGACATGGGTTCCGGAAAGTGAAAGCGGTAGTACTCGTACTGGGCCAGCAGGATGCCGGCGGCGACGAACACGGAGAAGGCGGCCGCCGGGAGATGCCGCACGAGCAGGTAGAAGAGGGGAAAGAAGACGAGGGCCACGTAGACCCGGCGCCGATCCACTAAGACGGCCTTTTGTCGAAGTTGATGTCGAGTTGGTCGCGGAGTTGATCCCGGGTCTGGCCGAAGCGGCGCTCCCGCCGTTGATAGTCGAGCAGGGCCAGCAGGGCCTCCCGCGTGCGGAAATCCGGCCACAGGACGGGCGTGAAGTACATCTCGGTGTAGGCCAGTTGCCAGAGCAGGAAGTTGCTGATCCGCGTCTCCCCGCTGGTCCGGATGAGCAGGTCGGGGTCCGGAAGCCCGTGGGTGGACAGATAGCCCTCGAGCAGGTCCTCATCAATCTGGGCGGGAGTGACCACGCCGTCCTTGACGTCCTGGGCGAGGCGCTGCACCGCGTCCACGATCTCGGAGCGCCCCCCGTAGCCCAGCGCGACAGTGAGAGTCAGCTTGTCGAGGTGCGCCGTCGCCCGTTCCACCTTGCGGACCCACGCCAGCGCCGACTCGGGCAGGCTGTTGACCCGCCCGATGGCGCGGAAGCGCGCGCCTTTCTCGATGAGGGCCTCCATCTCCATCTGGAGGTACTGTTCGAGCAGCATCATGAGGGCGTTGATCTCGGGAACCGGGCGTTTCCAGTTTTCCTGGGAGAAGGCGTAGATGGTCAGCGCTCGGATCCCCAGGTCCCGGCAGAGGGTGATCATCTCCCGGACGGACTTGATCCCCTCGGTGTGCCCCGCCATGCGGGGGAGGCCTCGTTGGGCGGCCCAGCGGCCGTTCCCGTCCATGATAATGGCGATGTGCTGGGGGAGGAGGTCGAGGTCCAGGAGGGCCCTCAGTTCGTCCTCCGAGAGGTGTTCGAGCTCGGATGTGGGGCCTTTGGTCATGGGGGAAGAGTCTCTAGGCGATCGTGTGTGGAACCGAAACCCCAGTTTATCGGGGAGCCCCGCAATTGTCAAACGATGCCTTCCGCCGCCTTCAGATTCCACCTTCCCCTGTGCTATACTCCGCCCGATTTATCGAGGCGAGCGGGCGATCGGCGGCGCGGGGCGGGGATGCGATGGATGTCCTGAAGGAGATGCACCGGGAAGGCCACGAACAGGTGGTCTTCTGCCATGACGGGGCCTCGGGGCTTCGCGCCATCATCGCGATCCACAGCACGGCCCTCGGTCCCGCCGTGGGCGGCGTCCGCATGTGGCCATACGCCTCGCCGGATGAGGCGCTGCGTGATGTCCTGCGCTTATCCCGAGCCATGACGTACAAGGCCGCGATGGCGGGCCTTCCTCTGGGCGGCGGCAAAGCCGTGGTGATCGGGAACCCGGCCCGGCTGAAGACCGAAGGCCTGTTGCGGGCGTTCGGCCGGGCCATCGACGGCTTGCACGGGCGCTATCTGACGGCCGAGGACGTGGGCATGACCGTCGCCGACATGGAGGTCATCCGCAAAGAGACCAGATACGTGACCGGAACCTCCCCCAAGAAAGGCGGCAGCGGGGATCCCGCCGTCCTTACCGCCCAAGGCGTCTTTTACAGCATTGAAGCCTGCCTGCGGGACGTGTTCGGGGACCCGTCGGTCCGGAACCGGACGGTGGCGATCCAAGGAGTGGGCAAGGTGGGCTATCATCTGGCGGAACTGCTGGCCATGGCCGGAGCCCGCCTCCTCGTGGCGGACATCGACGCGTCGCGCGCGGTGCTCGCCCGGCGCGAATTCGAGGCCTGGCGTGTGGAGCCGGATGAAATCTTGGAGGCGCAGTGCGATGTCCTGTCGCCGTGCGCCCTCGGCGGGGTGTTGACCCGCAAGACGATCCCCAGGCTCCGGTGCCGGGCCGTTGCGGGAAGCGCCAACAACCAACTGGAAGAGCCCGCCGACGCCACCCGTCTCAAGGACCGCGGTATCCTCTATGCGCCCGACTACGTGGTGAACGCGGGCGGGATCATCAACATCTCGGTGGGGCTTCAAGCCGGGCGGAAGAAATACGACCCGGCGTTGGCGGAGCGGCTGATCAAAGACATCCCTCTGACCCTGCAACGAGTGTTCGAACGGGCGCGCTCCCGGGGGATCACCACCGCCAAGGCCGCCGACGATCTGGCTGAGGCCCGGCTCGCCGGAGCCCGCCCTCGGGAGGCGGCGCCCCTGACGCGAAGGCGCGCCGTCCGTGCCCGGCGGTGAGGCGCCGCGCCGAGGCGGCAATGGTTCGGGGATGGGACGAGCCCTTTTCGCTGCCGCGCTGAGCTTTGTCCTGGCCGGCCTGGGCCATTTCTTCCTCGGCCTCTGGCGGGGACTCTGGTTCGCGGCGCCAAGCCTCTTCCTCCTCTACCTGCATTTTACCGGGCAGTGGGAATTGGCCGACGCGGCCTTCGTGGCCCTTGGGGTCTTCTCCGCCTTCGACGCCTTCTCGATCGCCCGGCGTGGGTATGGCATCGTCTAAAGATGAAAAGACCGGCCGCCTGGTTGCCTACGACTCGATCGCTGCGCCCGGGCAACGGATCACCCTCGTCGCGGACCTCCTGGAGGAGGGCGTGTTCACCCAGTCCCCGCTGGGGGGCGAGGTGATAGTCTTCCTGCTGGACGGGCGGTCATTGGGCCATGCGATGACCGGTGGCGATGGCCGCGCCGCGAAGGCCTTGGTGGCGAAGGCCGCCGGGGTTGCGGCGGTGGCCGTCCGCTTGGAGAATGCCCGGAGGGTCACGGCCTCTGAGGCGACGGCGAGGCTCTTCGTGTGGGACCGCCGCCGTCCCATTGTACTGGTCGCGCTGGCCGCGCTCACCGCACAATCCCAAAAACCGGGCGAGGGGTTTCGGTTTTTTAATCAGGAGAAAACCCCTCCCAATCCGGAGGTGCGAGCCGTGGACGCGCTCACGGCCCTGTCCCGGCGGGTGAACCTGATCTATTTGACGGAAGCGGACCGGCTGGACGTGGCGGAGCTTCGAGGTTGGGCGGACCGCCATCGCCTGCCCGCCGGCCCCATCGTTCCCGTGAAGGCCGGGCCCCGGGGACTGGCCAAGGAGATGGAGAACTGGCGGCGCGCGGGGTGGGGGAATATCAAAGGGGGCTTGGCGGGAACGCCCGACGAGGCGAAGGCCCTGTTGGCTGAGAGATTGAAGGCCGTGGTCCCTCCCTCTGCCTCGTCGAAGGAGAAGTGGCCCGACAAGGCGATTAAATCAAAGGACTGGTCCGATGTCGCCAAACGTCTTCTCTTATAAGGCCCTGGCGCAACTTTTCATGGCAATATCGGGCTCCAGTTGCGGATCTATACGGCGTGAGGGGATCTCGCGGATTGACCTTATTGGGACGTTCCTTGTATCATATTTATACGAACCCGGAGACGGGGAATCTCCTTTGTGACGCGACCCAAAACCACCTTCCGCTGCCAGCAGTGCGGGTATCAGTTCCCGCGTCAGTTGGGCCGATGTCCCGAATGCAAAAATTGGAACAGCATGCAGGAAGAGCGGGCGCCCGATACCGGCAAGGGGCGTCCCCGGGGGGTCGGAAGCCCGACGGGTCCTCTCCCGCTTTCTGCTATCGAATCAGGGGATGAGAGCCGCCTCCTGACGAACGTCGGCGAGTTCGACCGCATCCTCGGCGGGGGCCTCGTCACCGGGTCGGTCGTCCTCATCGGCGGCGATCCCGGCATCGGCAAGACGACCCTGCTGCTGCAGATCCTTCCCCATCTGGCGGACGCTCCCGAACGCGTCCTGTACGTCTCCGGCGAGGAGTCCCCCAGGCAGATCAAGATGCGGTGCGAGCGGCTCGGGATCGAGTCGGAGTCCCTGGTGATCCTGCCCGAGACCAACCTCGAGGAAATTCTGAAGATCACGCAGGCGATGGCGCCGGTCGCCCTGGTGGTGGATTCGATCCAGACCACCTACACGAGCCATCTGACCTCCGCGCCCGGCAGCATCAGCCAGGTCCAGGAAGTCGCCGCGCAGTTGATGTTCTATGCCAAGCGGAGCGGCATGCCGGTGTTCCTGATCGGGCATGTGACGAAGGACGGCGCGATCGCCGGCCCGCGCACCCTGGAACACATTGTCGACACGGTCCTCTACTTCGAGGGTGAGAAGGGCCATGCCTATCGCATTCTCCGGGCCGTCA
Source organism: Nitrospiria bacterium (assembly GCA_041490525.1). Taxonomy (GTDB): domain Bacteria; phylum Nitrospirota; class Nitrospiria; order Nitrospirales; family NS-4; genus JBGPTH01. The sequence goes on along the minus strand of JBGPTH010000001.1, from coordinate 25,338 downwards.
AGAACCGGTTCGGCTCCACCAACGAGATCGGGGTCTTCGAGATGACGGATGCCGGGCTCAAGGAGGTGGCCAACCCCTCGGCGTGGTTTCTCTCGGAGCGTCCCCACAAGGCGACGGGGTCCGTGGTGGTGGCGAGCATCGAGGGGACGCGGCCGATTCTCATCGAATTACAGGCGTTGGTCTCGCCGACCACCTTCGCCATGCCCCGCCGCATGGCGAACGGCGTGGACGGCAACCGCATCGCCTTGCTGGTCGCGGTGATGGAGAAGCGGATGGGCCTGAACCTCTCCGGCCAGGACATTTACGTCAACGTGGTGGGGGGTCTGCGGATTGAGGAGCCGGCCCTGGACCTCGGCATCGTGGCCGCCGTGACCTCAAGCTTAAGAAACAGGCCGATCTCCCCCACGACGGTGGTCTTCGGCGAGGTCGGACTCGGCGGGGAGGTCCGCGCGGTCGGGCAAGGGGAGGCCCGCTTGCGGGAGTCGGCCAAGATGGGGTTTCAACGGTGCTTGTTGCCGGAACGGAACCTGGTGAAACTGCCTCCCATGGACGCCCTGGAATTGATCGGGGTGGCCGAAGTGGGAGAGGCCCTGGATGCGGTCCTGGCGTAAGGGGAACGTGAAGAGGCGAAGCCATCCGCACGTGGGCTGGGCGGTCGTGAGCCTGGGGGGCGGGATCCTCCTGATCGCCGGGTGCGCCCGGGCGCCGGTGGTGCCTTCCGTTCCGCATGTCCCGGCGGCGTTGACGGCGGAGGAACTGGTCTCCGTGCTCCGGGAGCGGGAAGCCGCGATCCGGACCATGAAGGCCCAGTTCTCGGTGGTCGCGACGGGGGCCTCGATCAAGGGCACCCATCACATGGAAGCGGCGCTCGTCTTCCAGCGCCCCGGCTCCGTCCGTCTCCAGACCTTCGCCCGGATGGGGGTTCCGGTCTTCGATCTCGTTCTGGTGGACGGCCACTACCAGATCAAGATTCCCTTGCAGGGGAAATCCCATAAGGGTAACGTGGCCGACCTGGACCGCCAGGGGGCGCTGGGGACGCCGATCGTGCTGGGGTTGCGCGCGATGCTGGGCAACCTGAGCAACTTTCCGGTCTCGTCCACCGATCACGTCGGTCTACGGGAGGAGAACGGCCAGTACGTGCTGGATGTGTACCCGACCGAGGTCGGCACGGTCGGGGTGCGCCGGCTGTGGATCGATCGCCGCACCTTGGAGATCGTCCGCCACGATTACCTCGGCGAATCCGGGGAGCTCCAGGCCCGGATCACGTTTCAGGACTATCGCCAGGTCGGCGTGATCAGCGGGCGGCCGTTAAGCCGGCCCTATCTGGTCCGGGCGGAAGAGGTCCGGGGACAGACCAAGCTGGTGCTCACGTTTCACGAGATCATCCCCAATCCGGACCTGACGCCCCTGGATTGGGGGGTCTCCGGGTCGGAGCCGACGGCGGACCTGACCGGCATGAAGGGAGAGGGCTGATGCGGGTGCTCGGAATCGAGTCAGCGACGTCCCGGCAGAGTGTGGCTCTGGTGGAAGACGACCGTCTCGTGGCCGAGGCGTTCTATCTCTCGGAGGGAACACGCGGCGGGGGGCTGATGCCGACGCTGGACGAGGTGCTGCGACAGGCCGGGGTGGCCCCGCGGGATCTGGGTGCGGTGGCGGTCTCGGTCGGTCCCGGGTCCTTCACCGGCTTGCGGGTCGGGCTGGCCACGGCGAAGGGGCTTGCGCTGGGGACGGGCGCCGTGTTGGTGGGGGTGCCCACCCTGGAGGTCCTGGCCGAGGGATACCCCGTTCCGGACGCGATAATCTGCGCCGTGCTGGATGCGTACCGGGGCGAGGTGTATACGGCGCTGTTCAGGCGCCGCAACGGCCGACTCGAACGGCTGAGCGTCGATGTGGTGCAGGCCCCCGAGGCCCTGGCCACGACCCTGGGAATCGTCGACGGCGAGGCGCACCTGATCGGCAACGGCGCGGCGCGCTACCGGGAGCGCCTCCAGGCGGCGTTGGGCGCTCGCGCGATCATGACCGAGGAGGGGCTTGGCGCCGTGCCCTCGGCGGCCGTGGTGGCGCGGTTGGGGCTGCGGAAGCTGGGCCAACTCGAGGGAGGCGAGCGGACCGGCTCCGAGGTCGTGCCCGTCTATGTCCGCCGAACCGAGGCCGAGATGAACTGGGACAAGGGGCTCATGCAGTCCCCGCTCGCGAGGGTCAGGCGATGAGGGCCGACGGGACGGTGAAGCTGGAGCCCATGCGGGAGAGCGATCTCGACGAGATCCTGCCGCTGGAGCAGGCCTCGTTCACCGAGCCGTGGACGCGGAAGATGTTCCTCGGCGAGTTGCAGGGCAATGCCTTTTCGACCAATCTCGTCGCCCGGGCGGGCCACGCCGGGTTCGGACCCGGCCTCCCCGGCGGCGCGCTGGTCGGGTATGTGATGTTCTGGGTGGTCTTCGAGGAGCTGCACCTGATGAACCTGGCGGTCCGTCCGGAGGCCCGGCGCCAGGGGATCGGCACGGAGCTGATCCGGCAGGCCCTCGCGGTCGGCGCGGACCGGGGCGTCCGGACCGCGCTGCTGGAAGTGCGGGCCTCGAACGCGGCCGCCCGCGCGTTCTATCGCAAGCTCGGTTTTGTCGAACGAAACGTTCGCCGGGGATATTACAACCATCCCCGCGAAGATGCCGTGATCATGGTTCTGGAGATGATGAAAGGAGGGGACACGATGCTGAGTGAAGACCCAGCCATCCTGGAGTTGGTCCGCAGGGAGAGCAACGAGTTCAGGACCCTGGAAGAGACCCACCATCGCCTTGAGGACCAACTCGCTGAGCTGATGAAGCTCCACATCCTGACGCCCGAAGAGGAATTGCGCAAGAAGCAGATCCAATTTCAAAAGCTCGCGACCAAGGACAAGATGGCCGAGGTCGTGCGGGCCTGCAAGCAGAACCGGCTCACGTCCACGGGGCGGTCCTGAGGGGGAATCACGGGGCGGGGCTCACCGGTGAACGGAACGGAACAGGCTGCGGCAGGGGAGCCGGTCCGGACCCCGTTGCAGCGGCACATCCTCCACCTCAAGCGACGGCTCTATTGGTGCGGGGCGACCTTCCTGGTTGCGTGCGTGATCTCCTTCCCCTATGCCAGCGACATGATTCTGTGGTTGAAGAAGCCCTACCCTGACCACCTGATCTTCTACACGCCGACCGAGGCCATCTTCGCCGCCATCAAGGTCACCCTCCTCGCGGGGCTGGCGGTTTCCATGCCGGTGTTCCTCTACCACTTCTGGAAGTTCCTGGAGCCGGCGTTTCTGCCGGGCGAGCGCCGGTGGTTGGTGCCGTTCCTGGCCGTCGCCTCGGGGTTTTTCGCGCTGGGCGTGGTCTTCGCGAATTTCGTGATCGTCCCGCTCGCGCTCCAGTTCATGCTCCAGTTCGGCATCGACCGGTCGCTGGTCCCGCAGCTCGGCGTCGGGTTCTACGTGGACTTCAACGTCAAGTTCCTACTGACCTTCGGCCTGGCCTTTGAGATGCCGCTCGTCATCACGGTGCTGTCCCGGCTGCGTGTGATCACCCCGGATCTCCTGGCACACTACCGCAAGTATGCGATCATGGTGAATTTGATCCTCTCGGCGATTCTCACGCCGACGTCGGATCTCTTCAACCTGCTCCTGATGGCGGTGCCGCTAATGATCCTGTACGAGATCGGGATTCTCAGCGCGCGCCTGTTCGGCCGGCCGCCGGCGAAAGGCGGTGAGGACGAGCTCGCCGGCGAGGTTCCTGAGGTCCCGGTGGGGGCGGCGGGGAGGAGGGTGGTCTGATGACACGGCCGGCGACCGCCAGGCTCCCTCTGCTCGGCTCCCTCTTGGCGGGCGGGCTCCTCGCGTGCGGGGCGGCACAGGCCCAAACGGGGCCTGAGCGTGAGGTCCCGATGCTGGGGCCGGAGTCCTTGGTCAGTGTTCAATCCCTGGCGCTGGGAGAAGGGCGGGCGGTGTTCGCCGGGAGTTTCGGAAAGGGAATTTTCAAAAGCGAAGACGGTGGGAGGTCCTGGCAGGCCGTCAACGACGGGCTGACGGATCCCTTCGTGTACGTCGTGATGGTCGGGCCCGACAAGGCCGTTTATGCCGGCACGCTCCGGGGAGGGGTGTTCCGGAGCCGGGATGCCGGCAAGTCCTGGGCGCCGGTCAACGTAGGGTTGGACCGCCTGGAAACGCACGTCCTGGCGTATCATCAGGGGATCCTTTACGCCGGCACCGGCTCCGGCGTCTTCCGGTCCAAGGACGGGGGGGACCGGTGGGCGGCGGACAACGAGGGGCTGAGCAATCTGCTCATCCGGGCGCTGGCCGTGGACGCTCAGGGCACGATGTATGCCGGGACCACGGGGATGGGGATCTATCGCAAGCTGCCGGGAACGTCCAAGTGGATCCGGATCACGGCCGCGCAGCTCTCGCACCCGCGGGACCGGCTCCCGGAGAACTTCGTTCGCGTGCTGGCGGTGGACGGCGGCGGCGACCTGTACGCCGGCACGGCCGACAACGGGGTGTATGTCAGCCACGATCGGGGGGAATCCTGGCGTGCCGCCAACAAGGGGTTGGAAAACGCGTCCGTTCGGGATCTGGCGATCGGCGAGGCGTTCTGGTTCGTGGGGACCGGCCTGGGGATGTTCCGGAGTGAGGACCGGGGGAAGAGCTGGACCGCGATCAACGAGGGGCTCACCGAGCGCTCGATCCAGGCGATTGCGGTGGGCAAGGACCGGACGCTGTATGCCGGGACCAGCGGCGGCATCTTCAAGACGGAAGACGGCGGCACGCGCTGGACGTCCACGAACCAGGGAATCGGGACCGCGCGCAAGCCCGTGGGGCCGGCCCATTAAATGGCGACGCGGGTTGAGAAGAAAGACACGCGGGCGGTGATCTCCACCAAGCACGGGGACATCGAGCTCAAGTTTTATTTCGATGTGGCGCCCCGGCACTGCGAGAACTTCCTCAAGCTGGCCGAGGTCGGCTTTTTCAACGGCACCACGTTCCATCGGGTAAATCCGCCCGGCCTCAAGGTCATCCAGGGCGGCGACCCCAACAGCAAGACCCCCAACCGGGCCCTCCACGGGCTCGGCGGGCCCGGGTACGCGATCCCGGCCGAGTTCAACAGCCGCCCCCATCGCCGGGGGACGCTCTCGATGGCCCGCGGCAACGACCCGAACAGCGCGGGGTCGCAGTTTTTCATCTGCGCCGACGACTGCGGAAGCCTGGACTGGCAGTACACGGTCTTCGGCGAGGTCGTCCGGGGGATGGACACGGTGGAGGCGATCTTGAAAGTCAAGAAAGACGGTAATGACAACCCGTTGGAGAGGATCGAAATGACCGTCACAACCAAGGAGCCATCATGAGAGCCAAGATCTGCGTGGTCGGACTGTGCGGGGTGCTGGCGATCGGACTTGCGGCCTGTGCCTCAGGGCCAACGTTGAGCGAACGGGAGGCGGAGATCGCGAATCTTCGCCGTCAGGTCGAAACCCAGCGTTCCCAATTAACCGCCAAGGACGAGGAGGCCAAACGACTGGCGGCGCAATTGGCTTCGGCCAAGAAGCTGGAGGTCCAGGTGTCCGCCCTCGAGGAGCGCATCAAAGGGATGCAGGACATCGTGATGGCGAAGAACGACGAGATCAGCCGTCTGGAGAACAAGCTCGACGCGGCGAAGAAGAAGGCCGCCGCGAAAGTGCCGGCCAAGAAGCCGAAGCCGAAGCCCGCCCCGAAGAGCGACACGAAGAGCAAGGAGACTCCATGACGCGAGGGACCGGGCACGGGCTCCTTCACCGCCTTTGGCTGCTGGCGGTCGTCGCCGGCTTGGCCGCGTCCTGCGGCTACGTGGCCACGGTACCTCCGGTGGAGGACGCAGCGGAGGTGCACCTCGTCTCCGGCCTGAAGCCGGAGTACGATCATCCGGTGCGGATGACCGCGCGCGATCTCACCGCGATCCTCCAGTCGGTCCGGGTCCGGTTCAAGGCCAATTGGATTCAGAAGCTCCTCACGGGCCCGGTTGAGCCGATCCCTCTTTTTGATGAGGCGTCGCTGGTCCGGGTGGTCCCCCCGCTGGTCGAGGCGATGGAGAAGGCCGGGCCTCGGGACCGCATCGTGTTTTACGTGGCGCACCGGCGGTCCCACGATCGGCGTGATGTCACTTCGGGCACGCTCTTCGTGAAGGGCCGCTTGCTCAATCTCGTGCTCGCCAACCATCTCAACCGGGTGGACGTGGCGCCGGGCTTGCCGGTGTTCGATCGGAGGGACCCGGAGGTGGCGATCGCGCCCCAGCAACTGATTCTGGTGTTCGACCGGTCCGAGTTCCAGGTGGATCGGGAGCTGGACCTCGTGGAGGGGGTCTTCGGCGCGGCCCCCCCGAGATTGATGGTGAATTACGGCTTGTTCCTCGCCTTCGAGGGACGGAAACTGGCGGCCCCCTGCGCGGCCCACAATGACCCGGACCGAAACGGATTTCCGGGAGCACGGACCCCGTCGCCCTGCTGAGGCCGTTGACTTCGCGCGGAGACCATGTAAGGATACACCGCCCGCTCCACGGGAGATCCTGGGCGCTCTCCCAGACGGCTCGCCCGAGACTACCAAAGCGAAGGACTGTCCCCATCGTCTAGCCTGGCCTAGGACGCGGCCCTTTCAAGGCCGCAACACGGGTTCAAATCCCGTTGGGGACACCACTTGGGTTGAACACAGGGCGGGGGGCATCAAGCGCGCATAGGTGCCCTCCCCTGAAATCCGAAATCCCCGCTGTCCATCGGCCTCGACCGCCGTACACTGGAGCGGCCCGACCAAGAGCTTGCGTAGGATTTGCCGGGCTTGCGTCACGTGGCGCCCCAAGAGCCCTCGCACGTCGGCGGTCCTGGCCCTGAGGTCCTTCTTGATCCGGGCTTCGTCCAGGACCACGACCGGCGCCCCCTGGGCTAAGGTGTCGAGTTCGACAATCAAGGCCTTCTTTCGGGCTTCTTCCGCCTTCAGCCGGGCGATCAACGGGGCGACCGTGTCGCCGCCGTGGGCCAACGTATCAATCAACCGTTGCTCGTGGGCATCAATCAGGGACAGTTCCCGCTCAATCGCCGTCCGCCGATCGAGGCGGGTGTCCTGCCTACCCCGGAAATGCTGAAGAGCCCGGTCAAGGGCCGCTTCGATCACCCGATCATCGAGGGCCTGCGCCAGAGCATCGAGCACCAGCCGGTCGAGGACTTCATAGGCGACCACCGTTGAGGTCTGACAGATCGAGGCCCCGCGTTTATGGTGGTACAGGCACCCGTACACCCGCCGCCGGACCCCTTTGATCGTCCGGGTGAGGGCCACGATGGAGGCCCCGCATTCTCCGCAACGGGCGACCCCACTGAGCAGATACGGGGAGTCGAAGTCCCGCATGCCGGGGCGTCCGAGGAGGGTCCCTGTGCGCGTCCGGGCATAGGCCGTTTTGACCGTGAGCAGTTTCGCCTGGACCTCGGCCCATCGGTCAGACGGCACGATTTGTAGATCCGGCGCCGCAAGGGAGAGCCATTCGGCTTCGGGACGTGGCCGGCGGGCCTTCGTCCCTCCCCGGACAATCTTCTGCTTCTTGTTCCACACGATCTCCCCGTGGTACAGCGGCCGGTAGAGGAGTTCTCGAAGGCAGGACGGCGCCCACCCGTGGGCAACCGTCCGGGGCGGGGGAATGCCCTCCGCGTTGAGCAACTTGGCGATCCTCGTTAAGCCTTTCCCGCTCGCGTAGAGCTCAAAGACTCGCCGGACGACGGCGGCTTGCGCGGGATTGATCCGCCGAAGGACATGGAGCCGACACGCGCGCCCATCTGGGCCGAGCGTCGGGGAGAGGACTTCGACGTTGTCATAGCCGTACACCTTGCCCCCGGTGACATGCCCCGCCTTCGCCTTGCGCGTCATGGCGTCATACACACGCAGCGCGGCTTTCTCGCGGGCATCTTCGGCGGCAAACGTGGTCAGGTTCATCATCATCTTGTCCAGGGCCGATCCGAGCGTCCGCTCCCGATCTTCTAGGTAGTAGAACACGCGGACGCCGGCGTCGATGATCGACTTGAGCCTATAGGCTGTTTCGATTTGCTCACGGCCGAGCCGGGACTCTTCGGACATGACGAGCACTTGGAACGAGGGGCGTGGCTTCAGCGCATTCATCAAGCGGATGAACCCTGGCCGCTTCACAAACTCCGCGCCGGAGATCCCATCGTCGCAATAGATCTGCTCGTCGGCGACGGTCCAGCCCTTCTTGATCGCGTAAGCCGTGGCGTGTTCGATCTGGCGGGTCACCGATTTTTCTTCCTCGCCGACCCCGTTTTGTTCCGTCGATTTCCTCGCATAGATCGCGGCGATCATCGCTCAACCCTCCTTTACGCCTCCCCCTTACGCGATCGCGTAGGCGTGGAGTTTCTCCGACAAGCTCTGCCTCTCCTCGTAGTCATCTTGAATCTGAGTGGAGCCCTCGACCATCTCATACCATTCGCCGTCAACCGTGTTCCCTTCGTAGATGTCTCTCGCCCACTCGCCGAGAAGCTCGGCCGCCCGTTTCATTTCATCCTGTGTCATGGCTCCCTCCTGGTTTCAGCCGTTCAGCGTGTCCCCGTTGCGCATGCGCGAAAAGAGTTCCCCGCGCTGGGCCGCTTCCTGGTCCCCTGGGTCCGGCGGGGAGAGCTCGTGATTCACTCTCAGCTCGTAGTTAATTTGCTCTTCCAAGGTTCGGCCCGACGCCTGGGCGCGCGCCTCGCAATGGGCCAAGGTTTCTTCATCGAGCTCAACATCGACGAGTTCCCCGCCGTCTTCTCTGTCTTCAGGTTCCATGGCGTCACCGTCCTTTCTGCCCCTTCACGGGGGCGGCGTGGGTTGTAACGTAGGGGGAGTCCACCCTCGGCAGTAACTCATCCGCGTTCCCTTGTAAGGCCGCAGCGACGGCGGCGGTATTGAGCCGGGCATAGATCGCCGTGGGTTGAAGACTGGTATGGTCCAACACCTGTTGAATGGTCGGCAGATTGATCCCTTTAATCGCCAGGAGGCTGGCACAGGTCCGCCGCAGATCGTGCACGGTAAGATCGGGGATCTGCGCCACCGCCCTGAGCGTCCCCCAGGCTTTGGAAATCGTCGAAATATGAATGGCCCGACCGCCGCGCCCGGCGCCGGGCGCGCCCGGAAAGACCCACGGGGATTTGCGAGGCAGCAGGCTCAGCACCTCCACCACCTGTTCCGGAAGCGGGACGCAATGGGGGCGACCGCTCTTCGTCGTGGGCTTATGCCAGAGCCGGTTCACTTCATCCACATGGGACCATCGCATCATGCGCACTTCGCCCCGCCGCGCGCCGGTCAACAGGCACATGAGGAAGAAGGCCCGATCCCGTGCGCTCGCCGTCGTGATGGCCCACAGGAGCCGAGGGAGTTCAGTGGGTTGCGCAAAGCGCGTCCGCGATGGCCTCGGAAAGCATTTCACTCCCTTGGTCGGATTGACGGTACAGAGGTCTAACTCAATCGCCCGGTTAAACATGCTCCGGAGGATCTTGAGACAGGAGTTGGCGTGGGTCGGCGTCCGCCGCCCAATGTCCCGGTGCCATTCCAAGATTTCCAGTTTCGTAATCGCCGTGATGGGCCGTCCCTGCCAATGCCCGAAATGCTGCCGGATGGTCCGCCGCGCAGTCTGATACGAGGCCCGGCCCGCCAGGTGGGTGTTGAGATACAACGCCACCAGTTGGTCAAACAGCATCGGGCCGCGTCGAGGAATCCGCTGGAGGTACGGACTGGCCGTCTCCTGGACTACTACGGCTGAATTCATGGCGCCCCCCTGCGTTGAGGCTTGGCGAGTGGTTGCACTGGCTGTCCGGTCAATGCTTGTTCCAGCAGGCTCCGGATGTACCCGCTGGCCGTGGTGCCCTTGGAACGCAAGACATCAAGGTAGGCCTTCTGCAGTTTCGTGACCTGCACAGGTATTCGAACCAATTTCACAATCTCACCTCCTCTGTTGTTTCATTTGTAACAATGTATCACATAGCATCATTAGGTGTCAAGCAGCATCGTAAAAGCTTTACGAATATGGTAGGCTCCTGCCTTATGAAAAAGAAGCCAGTCCAGCCCCAGACCTCCGCTATAAACCTAAGGAAGATTCCAAGCGAATTGGTTTACCGCATCCGCATGGCCGCTGCCGCCGAACATCAGCGTGTACCTGCATGGATTATGCGACTGATCGAGGCTCGGATTGAGGATCTCGAACGGAAGGGGATTCTTCCGAAAGGGAAATAAGCTCACCGTTGGGGGAACTGTTCCTATCGAAAAAGGCGTGCTGACCATGCGTTGGCTTCTGATCTTGCTTGCAACCACAGTGATTTGGAATACAGATGTGTCATCACAGGAATCCAGTGACCACAAGCCCATCGCACAGAAAGAGCAAACATCCGAACAAAAGAAAACCGCCCCCAAGAATCCACCTGCGTCTGCCAAGCAACGTGAATCCGCAGTAGTACAAGACACACGACAGCCAGCCGACGCTCACACCGATGAAAAGCTGAAGATAGATCGGCAGATTGCCGAATACACGAGACAACTTTCCATCTATACCCAAGACCTGTCCATTTTTACCAAGAGCCTGTCCCAGTTTACTCTGTTGCTTGTGATCGCTACCGTTGTCGTTGCTCTCATCGGTATTTGGCAAGGCTGGCAATTGAAACGAAGTGTTGATTTGGGTCGAGCCGAATTTATTGCCACCCATCGCCCTAGAGTGCATATCCGTAATGTGGTTGTGCATCCTCCTAAAGATGCTAGCGGGCAGCCGCAGATTTTGTTTTCTCCAAATTACTTTATTTCGGGCCAGTTGACTGTTGCCAATATAGGTGACACGCCTGCAAAGATCACCGAAAGTCATTGTATAGTCCATTGGCAACAAATTGGATTGCCGATGGAAAGACCCTATGAAGGTCAGACCCCCGCGAATCCTATTCACGACATAACCTTGCAACCTGGAGAATCCAGCACTGTGACATTCCAGAGTAAGGATGCGATGAGTGGAGTTGGGAATAGAATTTTTCAATGTGTGGATAATTGGGGTATCTACGTGATGGGTTGGATAGCCTACGAGGATGATCTTCGCGTGAAAAGACGCACTGCCTTTTGTCGTCAATGGCGCTTCCCCGAAAGACGGTTTTTCCCGCTCCATGACGATCCCGACTATGAGCATGAGGAATAAGGTTAAACCAAGCCATCTCAACGAAGCTCCTCCTCCGTGGGATTCCCGCGTCCCATCCTCAGCGCCCCCCCGTCCCGGCGTCCTCGTCGGGAGCGAGGAACGTGAGCGCGGCGTGAAGATGTCGGCGGATCTCCCGGTCACGCTTGGCCTGCTTCTCCTCGCAGAATGATCTCGCCCTCCTATGGGGCGATCCCTCCGTCGCGCTGGCCCTTCCTCCAGGCCCACGGGGGGACCGGCTCCGGGTCCGCCCACAGCCCACGCCGTGCAGCCCGCGCCTCATCTTCTAGCCCGCGCAGGGTCTCATCGTGAGGGGCATATTTTCTGTACCACCACGCGAGCCCCGCCTTCACCAGTTCACGGTTGAGGGTGCCGCCCTCCGGCAGGACCACGTCGCCCAGGGTCCGCCCGTACTTGTCCCGGCCGTGCGTCTGCACCGTGACCGTCTTTCCAAACACCATTGACGACGTGAACTGCTTCGCCTTGTTCCCGAAGGGCTGGCCCTTCTCCGGGGCGTCGATGCCGTAGAGCCGGATCTTCTCGGCCCGTCCGTTGTGCAGGACCTTGATCGTGTCGCCGTCGGTCACTCCGACCACACGACCGGAGAAGTCGGCGAAGGCAACAGCGGGAAGCAGCACCACGACAAGAACCGCAGAGACGATATTCATCTCAGTTCCCCTGCTTCAGCCGCCGCAGCAGCTTATACACCGCCTCCTCGTTCCCCTTCTGGATCGCCAGGGCCGGCCAGTCACCATCGAGGGCAGAGCGCGGCGTGAGCATCCAGCGGTCCTGGTCCTCAGTGGGGAATAGCTGTGCGACTAGTTCAACGATGGCGCAGCGGTACTCGACAGCCGTCATGACACGATCACGTCCCCTCAGCCCTCACCCGGATTTCATCTGTCGGAGCCTGCGGACTTCTTCGAGCGCGCGGACCAATGCCGTCTCGATCGAGGCCAGCGCGACCTGGCGGGTGCCGTGCCAGCCGGCCACGCGGCAGGCCGCGGAGCAGTACCGATGCCTCGTCCGCCGGACCGTGAAGGGCCTCCCGCAGCTCGCGCACGCGGCCACCGATCCTATCAGATTGCCCGCCAAAAGCGTACCTACGCTTTCTACGGGGTCTTCGGGCGTGGGGACAGGTCTGGGCACGGGATTGCTTCTATCGCGCTTGGAGGGGGAACGGCATCATGGCTCGTCCTCGACTGGTGCAGTTCCCCGGTGCCTCCGTTGTTCAACGCGGCCAGTCGTTCTGTTGAATGAAGCTTTCCGCTTGCCCCTTTTGGCTCTTCAAAAAGGAAAGCATGCCGTCGTGGTTTCTGAGCATCGCCCTGATCTCCGCGACCGCCGACGCGCGGTTGTTCACGTCGATCGTGCGGCCGTCTGTCCAGGCGATGGACGCAAACGAGAGCCGGTCATAGGCGGCCATTCCTTCGCGGAGCGTCTGGGGGCAGGAATCGCAGCTCCGCCCGATAGCATTCAACCAGTGAGTGAGCTGATTGGGGACTGGCTTGTTGGCCTTCTGGGCGATCGCCACCACCCGCGCGACGAAGGGGCGGTAGTCCTCATTGATCGCCCGCTCGATAATCGGCAGGACCCGCTTGGCGGTGTCGTAGGTTGCCCGGCCGATCTCTTGGCGCACCGCCGCGACCGCCTGCGCCTGCTGCGCCTTCTCGTCAGTTCCCGCCGCGCGCCGGTCCGCTTGCTCAAGGATCTGGTTGCTCTGTAGTGTCATCGTCATCCTCCTTTGTTGGTTAGTCGATCACGATTTGCCGCGTCCCATACGCGGCCTCATAGAGTGCTATGACCTTTCGATCTTGCTCCTTCCAGGCCATGGTGCCCACGGGAAGTTTGTCACGCACCTGCTTCGCTGACGGAATCTCCCGGTAGGCTGTCGCCATCGTCCCCCCATGTGCGGCCAACTGCCGGATGACGCGCGGATCGTTGCCTAGCGCCGGAACATAGTGCAAGACTTCTCGGATGCGCGGGTGGACCTGCATGGAGACGAGTTGGGCCGCGAGAACCAGATCCTCGTAGGACTCGCCGCGTGCTGCACACTCACGCCGCAGCGTCGCCTCTGTCACGGCCGGATCAGGCGGCGCCTCGCCCGCTTCGACTGCCTGATAGCGGGCCACGCAATAGTGCGTCAGTTCCTTCGCGTCCGCCGCCGAGATGCCCAACAACTTCATACCTTCCGCAATCGCCTGCCCACCCTCTGGCGACCACTCGACACCCTCTGGTGCGGGCGGCGCTGGCAAGGGGGCCGACGGACTGACAGCAGGCTTCGGCTCCACGGCCTGCGCGGGCGGCTCCCCTCCGGCCTGGAGGCTGAGCTCGTCGCCCACAACCACAGAGGGGGCACCCGCAGCAGCCTTGTCGTAGAAGGGCTTGAGATGCCGATCAACGGCCGCACTATTGCCGTGTCGCCAGGACTCGTGAACCGGATGCGCCGGATCAGTTATGACCGCGTGGATTTCGGCCCGCGCCGCCTCACGGGCAGGGGTGCTTTCGTTCTCATCCATTGCGTTCCTCCTCGCTCAGGCAGTTTGAACCAGCCCGTGCTTCCGTTGAAACGCCTCATAGTCCGCCCTGATAGCGGCGAGCGCCTCGGTTTTCTCCTTGATCTGCTCGTCGAGTTCCTGAAGGCGTGGGTGTGCGGCCGTCGTCCTGATCCGCTCGTTGAGTTCCAGCAATCGGGCCTCTCTTGGCGCGAGCGACGCACTCACCTCCGCCTCGCGCCGCTCCTTCTTGGCGATGGCCGCAGTGAGATCCTCTAGGCGATTCTCCTTCGCCACGACCGCCGCCTCACGCCGCTCCAAGTCCTCGAAGACCAACGGCATCTTCTCGATTCCCGCAAAGAGGCCCCGGATTTGGCTCAACGTCCCCCCGCATAGTTGCTTGATCTCTGCGCTGTTCATGCTGCTGTCCCTCCTCCGTTGTGGATAATGGCCTCATAGGCCTCGTGGATCTCCTTGAACTTCTCTTCCGCCACCTTCTTCTCAGGCTCGCCGGGATGGGTGTCGGGATGGAACTGCCGGGCCAGCCGGCGGTACGCCTTCTTGATCTCCTCCTCGCTCGCGGTCCGATCGACGCCGAGGATCGCGTAGTAGTCGCGCCTCGTCGCGTCTCGCTTTGCGGCGTCCATTTCGTCGCGCCAGCGCGTAGCTTCCCCGGCGAGGTCGGCGCTGAGCTGCTGCAAATTCTCCACCGTCAGATCCGCCGCGACGCCGTAGATGTTGCCCTGCACCACCAACGTCCGCCCCGTGCCTTCCCGCTTCACCTCAAAGCTCACACCGCCGACGATAATCATGCAACCCTCCTCTCAATACCCGAAGCGACGGCCCCCCAGGGCGAACGAACTTTCGACGACCAGATCCTGCGCCACGAGCGGCACGCCTCCTCGAGTCCCCATCGCGCCCGTGCGAAAGGCATCGGCGGCGTGACTCGACCAATCATGAGGCGGGTCGTCCTTCCACGTCTGCCGCTTGGGGTCCCAGTCGCGGTGATAGAAGCCGAGCGCGTCCAATCCTTGACGACAGGCCACCTCGTCGAAGTAGCAGCGTTCCAGGAGTGCCCGCGCCGCCGTAATCCCATCGGACACCGCCGCCTTCCGCTGCACGTCGATCGGGCGAATGCCGAGCGCCTCTGCCATCTCCCGGCGCGTCTTCCCTGTGCCCTGCTCGATCCCGTCCGCATCATGCGGCCAGAGATGCGTGGAATAGACGTAGGGCAGCTCCTTCAGCACTTTCGCCAGCTCCACGATCGAGTCGCTGCCGGTGCCCTGCCAAAATCGAATCACGTGGATCCGAGGGCCTACCGATTGCGTAAACCAATACGCCAGGTGGTCGCCGAGGCCGAGGTCCGCCCAACACTCGACCGCCATGGTCGGATCCCAGGGCACGCGGGTTATGCGTCCTTGCTCGCGCGCCCGGCGCAAGGCGTCCCCGTAGTAGGAGCCGCTGCGCGTGCCCTCGAAGGAGCAATAATATTCCTGCTGAATAAAATCCTCGTCCACGCCCCGACGCCGCTCCGCCGCCAGCACCTCAGGGGTCACGACCGCCGAGCCGTCTTCCCCCGGCGCATCCTTGTGCGTCTGCTCAATCGTCAGAATTTCCGTGAACCACGACGGATCGGCGCACGCCTGCCGATACAGGTCAAAGCCATGATTGCGCCCCGCCGGCGTGTACGGGAACACCGCCCAGCCGCCGTTCGCCGCCAAAATCGGCGCGACAATCTCCCACGCCTGCGGATTTTGATACGGATGTTCAGAAAAAATCGCGCCCACCGGATTGGGGCCCCGCAAGCGGTCCGCATTGTCCACGCCCGCCAGTTGATAGACACTCGTGCCTCCCTGCGCGGACACCGTGCGAATGCTCATTTCTGTCTCGTTTTGTTCGAGCACAATGTCCTTAGGGAAGTAGTCGAGGAATGCCCGCCCGTCGGTGCTGATCCCATCCCACACCGCACGCCGCGCCTCCACGCCGTCAGGAAATAAATGCCAGTACAGACCGGGCCGCGTGAGCATTTGCGTAATCGTCCAGTTCAACGCGAACAGATCCTTCCCAGCCTTGCGATGCCAGATGAGGACCGCCCGCTTGCACCCTTGCTCCAAGGCCCGCCACGCCGGGAGCTGATAGCTGCGCGGCACAAAGCGGTAGGGCAGCACCACCTCCGGCAATCGACCCGCCTGACGGACCGGCCTACTCATCGCGTGACCTCTTTTGTGCGGAGAAGTGGGGGAGGGGATAGGGACGGGAGGCCAGGCCGAAAGGAAAAGGCCCCCCCGGCACCCGTCGAATCTCCGGCGGAGGTCCCGTGTGGCCTGCGCCCACGCTCATCAGCTTGCCTCGGAATCGCTCGTCCCTCACCGCGTCGATCATGGTGTCCCTCTCGCGGCATCCCGTCGCGGGTGTCGCCCACGCATCGGTCGATCATCATGGTGGGTTCCCGACGGGGACACCACCATTGAGTCGGTAACTCGTTGACTCTCCGCGAGTGTCGGGAAGTCCTTCATGTCCGCAAGCAGGGCTTCCGCCAAGATCCCTGCCAGATCATCGGCGAGTGGCGCGGGCAGTAGTGGGGGTCGGTGGCGGAGAGCTGGCTTCACGATTGAAGACTCTCCTCCACCGGATTAGGAGCCGCTCTCACGTTGGGCGAAGGAGGGCGCTCGTGAGAGGTGCTGTCCCCCGCGCCAGGTCCCGCCAGTGGCGGCGGAGCCGGCAGCGCTGAGAAGTTCATGATCTTCACAGTGAGCTGCTGGCCGTGAACGCTCACGCCGACCATCTGCTCGATGAAGCGCTCAGGTCGGAGACTCTTCAGCATCACAATCGCCCCGACATCGGAGTAGCGGAGCTGCTCACCGACTTTTTCGCCCTTGTAGTACACCCCCTCTGTCCAGCCCTCCTCCGCACGGGTGGTTAAAGCACACTCCAACCGATCCGCCAGCGCTTCATGTCCCTCCGCCAGCGCCACCGCAAACGCCTCCTTGAACGCCTCGCTCTGCCGTTTCCACGTATAAGGGAGGTTCGGGGACATCTTCATCAGCCGCGACGCCTCCGCCGCGTTGCCGGTCTGGCGAAGGATGGCGATGAATTTCTCCCGTCTGGCATCGAGGGGTTTCTCTCTTTTTTTTAGTGCTGTGCCTGTGCCCATCTATAGCTATCCTTTTTTTTGCACTAACCCCGCACTGCACACCCCCTTACAGGGGGGTGGTGCAATCAGTGCGGATTGGAAGTTGCACACCTGTGCGCACTGCTGTGCGGCCTTTCGTTTTGCGGAGTTAGGCATTTCCCCGCACACCCCAGTGCGGCGCACTGTTTTCCGCACACCCCAGTGCAAACCATGCTTTCGCCACGATCAGAGAAGTGCCCATTCGTCCCCGACTTTCTGGCACCATTTGCCGCGTCCTTCGTTGAGCCGATTGCGAACTTGGTGTTCGTCCTTCTCTAGTTCATTGGCGAGGTCGTCTGAGGTGGCCACCCGGCCTTTGAGGGCGAGGCGGATGCGCTTTGGCAGGGACAGCCCCTTGGCGAGGTCGGCGTAGTCGGCGATATCTGCCGTGGTGAGTTCCAGGCGGCTGGCGTCCGGCGAGTACGTGACCGTCATGCCGAACGAGGCGTTGAGCATGTCGTCGTTCACCTTTTTGTGGTGGAAGGCCAGTACCAGTTCCCGTTCCCCTGGTTCTTGTTGCTTGCGCACTTCCCAGACCGTCCGCGAGAGGTTCGATTGAAAGACATTCCCGTAGATCGACGCCTCGCGCCCGTCGAGATTCTTCGGTTGGTGGGCGACGGTCAAATTCCCAATCCGAAGCTGCCGGAGCGCCATGAAGTAGCGGTTCGTCATTTCGGGATCGAGTAAATTGCCGCCGCAGGCCGCTAGCATGGAATCCACCAGCAGCAACGTCGTGCCATCGGCGACAATCCGACGCCGGAGTTGAGGGAGCATGAGGTGTAAGGGTTGCGTACAGAACTGGTAGGGGACGATCGCGCCTGCCAGGTGCGGGTGCGCGGCGAAAATGCGCTGGAGCCGACGGGCATGGACATCAAAACTATCCTCATAGTCCAGATACAGGGGCCTGCCGTGGAGGGCGGAAAATCCGGCAATCGCGCTGCCGGTTGCGCAGGCGATGCCGACCGCAAGCAGAACCGTGCTTTTGCCGAGACCGCCGTCGCCGAACAGGATGCCCGATTTGTCTTTCGGCACAAACGGATTGACCTGATACGAGAATGGCTCCGTCACGGTCTCCGCCGAGAGCAGGACCGGCGGCTCACCCACGCGATGGTGCTTAATGACGGCCGCGCAGGCGTCCGACAGGAGGCCCCGCCAGGGCAGGGCTGGACTCACGGCTTTGAGCGTGGCCGCAAGATTCTTGCGCGCCGTATCGGATTTGAGATTAATGTCCGTGCTGCTCATCAGCTCCAAGGGCGGCGTGGCCGGGCCGACGTTGACGGCGAGTTCCGCCTTGAGGCTGCCGCGTGACTCTTGCAGGCTATCAAAGAGGAGGCGTACTTGGTGAATGGCAAAGGTGACCGTGTAGAGCCCGCCGGCCTCCTGAACCTCCGGGGGCGTCACCTGCTGCTGTCGGAGGGCCTCGTGCTCGGCCTGCGTCGCCCGCCAGCCTTGCCACCAGGAGGCCAGTATCTTGAGCGACGGGTCCGCGAGGGCGATCCGTTCCAGATTCGGCCAGGACACCGACCAGTCCGCGCCGACCCTGACGAGCCAGTCATCCAGCCCGACCTTCACGCCCCCAGGTTCCGGCAGGCGCACAAACTGGACCGCCGCGCCGCGTGAGATGAGCTCCATGCCGAGCGCATACATCCCCCCGCACACATCGAGCAATTTGTCCGGTCGCCACGCATCCGAATCCGGGACAAGTTCCACGAGGCGTCCGCGCCACTCAAACTGATCGAGGATCGGCAGGACGAGCCGCTCGCCGGTGTCGAGTTTCACCCGCCAGGCCCACACTCCGCCGACGCCGCTGGCCGTGAGCCCCGCTTGGCAGGCGGCCGCCGCCTTCTTTTCGCCTTCCACAATGAGCACCGGCATCGTGGGGGTCGGGGCCACGTCTTTCCACGTGACGATCGGCGGGAGGTAGAGTTGCGGGTCTGAGCCCGCCTTCTGAAAATACTTTTGTGTATGGCCGTCGGCGGTGGTGCGCGAGGGGAAGAGCTTCCAGCGTTCAACACAGTTCCGACTCCCGTCCAAATTGAAGTACCGGAGCCGATACGCGGTCTTCACCCCTGAGAGGTTTTTAATATCTTGCGGGCGGACCGATTCACACTGCATCGCGGCAATGGTCTCCTCACCGAGCCCGGACTTGCGCAGGTCGGCGAGGTGATCTGGATGCAGGCTCGTCATGGGCGCATTCCTCTGCCCCTCTCCTCTGTGAGGCGCTCGACTTCGAGCAGCATCCCGTCCAGAGCCAGCGACAAGGCCGGATCAAACTCTGGTCCCATGGCCGCCTCAAGTCTGCGCCGCCGCCGCCCGATCGCCTCAAGAGTCCGCCCCACAATCGGGCCGATCCGCTCCAAGGCGTGCCTATCCGGCAGGAGTTCGGTGATGCGCTTGCGTTTACAAACTGGACGCGCTAGGATTTCCATGCTCAGCCCTCAGTAGTTTGGGCCGTGTCTTGGTCGCCGGGCAGGTTTCCAGGACGCGGCCCTTTTTTATTGCCTCGTGCCAGCGCATTATCGTGCGTCCGCTTCACTCACGGGTGCGCCCTCGGCCACGGTCTTGCTGTGTGGAGGTCTTACGGCCTTCGGCGACTTCCGACCAGACACGCCCCCGCTGGCGAAGATCAAGTCGATCACGTCTGACGCGATCCGCACACGTCGTCCTAGGCGGATGGCTGGCAGTTCCCCTCGCTTGATTTTTCCTCGCCAGAAGCACTCGCTCGTGTCCGTGAGGCGCGCCAACTCGCCGATAGAAATGAGCTTGGTCATACCATCCTCCCTGATGATTGGAATCATCAGCTACAATAGAAATTCTGCCGCTCTAATTCTCCGGGAAGCGTGTGCAGATAGGCCAGAGGAGGATATAAATTATTTTCGGACAAACTCAGAATAATTTCCCGATGGCAGACACCGGCGGGCGCGCATGGTCATACACCGGCGTAGACAAGAAAGAATGGGGGAGTGGAAGGAGAGGGGGCCAGTCAGGCCGTCAAGAAGTCTGGATCAGGACAGATCGCCAAGACGGTTGGCTGCCGAAACCAGGCCTTCTCGAACTGAATACACTCTGCGATGTGCGCTCGTTGTTGCCTGTTTTTCGGGGCGCGAAACTTCTTCACCCGATCGGCGAGCATCGCGGGGCCGACCAAGTTGGTCTCGTCTTGGCGTCTCGGCTTGAACAGGTCCTTGAGAAGTATCGGATTGAACTGTTGCAGGATCTCGACCGCGATTGTCCATGGGAAGTCTTTCGTGTCATCCTCGCGGAGGAACTCGACGAGCAGCGTCAGGTAAATGTTTCGCTCCGCGCCAGAATATGTTGGTTTGCGTTGCCGTCGCGCCGGTCGCGGGACCTCCAGTTCCGCGCCCTCCGAAGCCTGGAGCTCCGCAATCCGCCGTGCCTCAGCCAGGATCTTGTTGAACGTCGCAAGGGTCTCCTCAGGGCGGTAGAACTCACGCTGGCTGGTAGGGTCCAAGAAGATTTCACCCAGGTATTCTCCGGGCCGCCACCACATACCTGGATTGAAATAGAGCTTGGGAAAATCTAAGCTGGCGGCGAGGTCCTGCATGTGCGTGAGTCGGCGGACATCCCGCTGTGCTTTTCGTTGCTCCCTCTTCCAGTCGGGGGACTTCGCACGCTCGATGCCGAACACACGCACGCGGTCGCGGTTGGGCTTCTCGAAGATCGGGGCGTTGAAGAAGAGGTGCACGATGAGCTGGTGAACGCACAAAGAGGGCCGCTTTAGGCAAAGATCCAAGAGCGCATCGCAGCCTGAGAGTTGACGCCAGAATTCCCAAGCGCGTTGCTCCCAACCATAGCCTAGTTTCCGGTACTTCGTCCAAAGCCACCACTCCCAGTGCGCAATCAGATCCTTGTCGTACCGGGGCCTATTCTCAGACATTCCCGGCAGTAAATCTTCGGGCGCATCCGGCCAGTCCTCTGCGCGGCTATAGAGGTGCGTACAATCAGTCCGTGCCATCATGTCCCCATGCCGCTGGCGGCTTTTCCGATTGCACTATCAACGAGCACATCTTACGACGCCAGCGCGAGCACCGCAATATCAAAGGTCAAATCAGAGTGTCCACCTTCGGCAATTCCGTTTGGGGACACCACCTTTGGATGGGATAAAACGTACGGTCCCTCTTTCGGTCCCTCTATGGAGGCCGTAGAATGGGGGGCGTCAGCGCGGCCATGAACACCATCTACTTAGAAAGTAGCATTCTTGTTACCGCAGGATGGCCGCGCCCTTCAACGGAATTGACGAATCTGATGCATATGGCAAGGATGCACGGTGTTGGGGTCATAATGCCTCTTGCCGTGGAGATGGAATTGGAAGAACGTTGGATTAGAGAGACTGAACAGACAGGAAAAGAAATAGCTGGAAGGGTAGGAAACTTCAATAGACAAACAAGAAATTGTCTGCCCTCAATAAATGTGGAATTGCCTGGTACCGCAGAGTTACGGCGCCAATACAGAGAGCGAATCCAAACCATAAAGGAAGGTTTTTTAATAACCGTAATCCCTCTATCAAGCAGATCTTTGGAAGTGCTTTATGAAATGGCGACTAAACTCATACCCCCGTTTGAGGCGAAGGGTGTAGGTTTCAAGGATGCGGTAATTCTTTTTTCAGTGTTAGATCACCTAGAAGCGAATCCGGAGCATCAGGGAGCATTGATTGCGGGAGATCAAATGTTCGATAAAGCGCTAGGGTTTTTTCCCCCCGTCAATGGCCGCATCCAAGTCTATAAGGAAATAAAAGAAGTGTACGGCATTCTTTTAGAGAGAATGACGCGTCGCTATTTTGAGGCTTGGCAGGAAGATCGTCGAGAAATCAAATCAATTCTTGAACGGAGGATAACAGAGCTTCAACAATTCATTGAGAGTAATTTAGAGTTTTATACTTCCCAATTACCAGGTCTTGTTCAATCTGTGAAGAGCATAGAAATTTCAGATATAAAAGAAGACACTGTGCAGGCACCTATTCCGCGTCCTAAAAATGGCGAGGAGGTACAACTCTCTTTTGAGGTGGGCGTGAAACTTCATGCTGTGGTTACTAAGTTTCCGTCAATCGGGCAACGTCCTTTGAGAGTTGGTGAAGTGGTACAAGTAGGCGCAGAAATTCTTTCTGGTCCGAGAGAGGAGGAAGAAACCTTGGACCAGACCGTTAAAGTTGAGGCGTCCGCATCTTATAACAACGGATATAAGGATATTCGGTTTGTATCTGTATCTCTCAATACCGCTGGATTTGGGCTAGGCCTGGGTCTAGGCCTATTAGGCCCACCCACATAACGGAATAGCTTCACCCTCTTGGGTCATTTCGTTGTGAGGTGCCCGCCATGTGAGCGGGAATGTCCTGGACTCCCGCGACTGTGAGACTTCTCAGGCACCCGCCCGGCATTTACGCGCCCCGCTTGACAGGCCTCCGAAGGGAAGCCTAGCCTACCCGTCACATGAGAACGCTAGTTCGAACCCTGACCCTCGCAGGGATAATCCTTGTGTGCGCGCCCGTGCTGTCATGGGCTGACTATGCTGCCGGGTTCGAAGCATATAAGCGTGGCGACTACGAAACCGCTGTGAAGGAGTATCGCCCCTTAGCCGAGCAAGGAGACGCCAAGGCCCAATTCAACCTAGGGTCTCTGTACACCTATGGCAGGGGTGTCCCGCAGGATTCAAAAGAGGCGGCGCGCTGGTTTCGCCTGGCTGCCGTGCAGGGGGACGCGCATGCCCAACATAACCTTGGGGTCCTATATGAAGACGGGAATGGGGTTCCGCAAGATTCCAAAGAAGCGGCGCGCTGGTATCGCCGGGCTGCCGACCAGGGGGACGCGCGTGCCCAGCACAACCTTGGGCTCCTGTACACCTATGGCAGGGGTGTCCCGCAGGATTTCAAGGAGGCGCTCCGCTGGTTTCGCCTGGCCGCCGAGCAGGGGGACCCCGCTGCCCAATTCAACCTTGGGCTCATGTACGACGAGGGTACGGGGATCCCGCAGGATTTCAAGGAGGCGGCGCGCTGGTATCGCCGGGCCGCCGAGCAGGGGGACGCCGATGCCCGATTCAACCTTGGTTTCATGTACTCAAAGGGCGAGGGTGTCCCGCAGGATTACAAAGAGGCGCTCCGCTGGTATCGCCTGGCCGCCGACCAGGGGGACGCCGATGCCCAATTCAACCTTGGAGTCACGTACTACAAAGGCAGAGGAATCCCGCAGGATTTTGTGCAAGCGCACAAGTGGTTGAACCTCGCCGCAGCAAAAGGTGACAAGGAGTCCTCGGACGCCCGTGAAAGGGTTGCCCAGAAAATAACTAAATCGCAGATTGAGGAGGCGCAACGGCTTGCCCGTGAGTGGAAGCCGAAGAAGTAATTGAACACGGTGTTGACGAGTTCTCGATTAATGTCCTAGTTCAGAGTAATATCAAACGGTATCTCTCGGATAATCCGCCCTGCATTCTTGCTTGAAATGGTGACCCGCGTTAAATACCTGCCAGGGTGGTCTATGCCAATCTCTAGAATTTGAGCATTGTTAGAAGTACCGGGGTTAATGTCAGAAAATTGGAACACGAACGTTTGATTTGGAACTAGGACTTGCCAGGGAAAAGTTTCTCGAACCTGTCGCGGCTTTTCGAGAAAGGTGACAAAGAATAGTGCGTTTTCAAGAGCAATGCTCTGATGCTTGTTGCGGATACCTAGCCGTAACACAAATCTAGAATTGCTCGCAGGTAAAATGATGCGTATCGGCTCGCCTCCGTCAATATCGGCCCATTCGATGCTTGGGCCACGGAAATTTTCGAACCCTGGTTCATTGGGATACCTGAGACCAACCGCAATATCTGTCGGCCACAGATACAATGACTTTGTATAATTGACAAAAACAATACCGAGCAGACCAACAACAAAGATAATGAAACGGACGGAACGCAAGGAGAACGTCCATCTAGGCCATATAAGGCTGATGTGCAGTGTTACTAATACCGTTGCCAGAAAAATCAATGTAACGGCAACAATACCCTCCCGCATAATCACACCCAGCCATATAGCAAGGAGAGCGCTGTATAAAGCTGGCAACCATCTTTTTCGGGAAGTGCTCATCAGACTGCCCGAATAACCCCTTGAAAAGGTAGAGTGCAAAACTGTTCAGTTCCCGCGTTGGGGACACCAACCGCTCCCGGTTTCCCTAGATGTCTTTGCGCCGGCTCGGAACGTCGCGCGAGCCGGTCTCGTTACTCGCGTGGGGGGCTCGCCATGACGCTGATCGTAATATCGGCCTGCAGGGTCGCTGTGGCGCCGGTCCCGCGGAAGAGGCCGGTCACCGGAGAGGCGTCGCGAAAGGTGGGACCGGCAGCCAGCGCGATGTGCCGATCCCCGACGACCAACCCCAGGGTCGGATCGAACCCACGCCATCCACCGCCGGGAAGGTAGACCTCGGCCCAGGCGTGCAGGTCTCTCCTGGACTGGTCGGGATCGCCCTCCTGATAGCCGCTGACAAAACGGGCGGCGAGCCCCACGGCACGGCACGCGTCGATAAAGAGGAGGGCCAGGTCCCGGCAGGATCCCTGCCGTTGGGCCAGGACCACGTCCGGCGGGAGCGGGTCTCCTTCTTCCCGAACGACCACCGTGCACCGTTGAGGAAGGCGGGTGGTCAGGGTCGAGAGAAACGGGAGCGTCTCCCATGCCACGGCCTGGGCGAGCTCGGTTCCGAACTTCGCCACGTCGTCCGGCACGGAAGGCGGGCCTTCCAGGTAGGGTCTCAGGGACGGGACCAGCGTCGTGGGATATCGCATCGGCAGGGTCAGCCCGGTTGCGGGGGTGATCAGGAAATCAAAGGGGTTGGTCCGGATGGTCTCGACCACGGACGCCGTACGGATCTCCAGGCGATCGGTGACGGTGTCGAACCAGAGCTGGCAGACACAGTTCCCATCGAGGTCCAGGCATTCCGCGCGGCCCGCAGGCTCGGGAAAGACCGACAGGTCGAATTGCACGAGGCGCTGGGCCGCGTCGGAGCGCGGCCGCAACCTGAGAAGATGCGGTTCCAGGAACACCGGCTTGCCGTAGGTGTACCGAGTCGTGTGGCGAACCCCAAACGTCATCAGGGTGGGCCTGGAGTGTGATCAGGACGTGGTGATCGGGTGTGGGTGGAGAGCAGGGAGAGCACGCGTTCCGTCCACTTGGCCGGCAGTTGATCGACCGATTCGGAGATCCGGGCCTGCCACCAGGCCGAGCTGTTCAGGAGGTCATCTTTCTCAAAGCGGGATTCGACGATGTCGAAGGTGTCGGTCCGGTAGGCGACCACGTCGAGGGGGTACTCGACGCTCGTCGAGCTGGTTCGGGTGGCGTCGAAGGCGAGAAACCCGACCTTCAGGGCCAGGTCCATGGACGACTCATAGCGGAGCACCCGGTCGAGCAGGGGCTTGCCGTAGCCGGATTCGCCGATGATGCAATAGGGGGTGCCCTCGCTGACTTCGACCCAGTTGCCTGCCGGATACAGCAGGTACAGCTTGTGTT